>BQJU01000053.1 GCA_021604865.1 Saprospiraceae bacterium
AGGCAAAAAGTGTCAATTTTTTGGTGAAACGAGGCGCTTTTTGCGGAGCATATCTGGAAGATACGGTCAAAAAAAGCAACAAAGTATCAGCAAAAAAGAGGCGTTTTGGGCCCAAAGGGTGACCTCCAAACATGCACTAAACATGCTCTTATCACTTCCCAACAGGCAATGCCTGATCTTTAAGCATTCTTCCTACCGGATAAAGTTGGTAGGTAGGTTCATAATAAGCAGAATGTTGATAAATAAAATCCAATTGTGCCCTGGCAGATTTTGCAAATTCGGGGTCTTTGGCCTTTCTGGCTTCCAGGGCTTTTTTCAATTTGGGCTGTTCTTTTAGAATAGCTGAGGCCAGGTCTTCAAAAACATAAGCAGAGAAATACTCTTTTTGCATCAATATGCCGTCGAAAAAATTCCAGGCAAAATAAGAATCGGCTGCTTGTGGCTCCAGAGTTTCTACTACATAGCGGTTGGCTGGCTGGTTGGCATATACCACATAATCTCCTTTGTGATAATTCCAGGATAAGGTCTTTTTTTCTACCTCTACTTGTGAATGCAGGTAGTGTCCTTCGTAAGGTGTCTTGGAGGTTTCATAATTGCGGATATAATACATTTCCAGTTCCGGCGTAAAATCCTCCTGTAATTGTTGTAGGGCTACACCGTTCCAGCGCAGTCGTTCAATCACTTCCTGGTAGGCTTGGGGAATGATGTAAGCAATGGGCTTTTCCACACTTTGTGTGACTTTGTAATAATTGTAATGGGGTATTTTTTTGGTAAAAGGTTTATTGCGATCATAATACAAACGATCCAACCCTGAAATCTCGCTTGGTTTGTAACCGGCTTCATAACCCTTAAATTGAATCGTATCAGATTTTGAGATATCCAGTTCCCAGTTGAGGTCAAACGTCTTTTGCTGCTGGCACTGTGCAATGGCTTTTTTCCGTAGGGATACCATACGGTCGCCTTCCTCATGGGCTATCTGAACCATGATATCCAT
The DNA here is from genome assembly GCA_021604865.1 of Saprospiraceae bacterium. GTDB lineage: Bacteria > Bacteroidota > Bacteroidia > Chitinophagales > Saprospiraceae > BQJU01. The sequence goes on from BQJU01000053.1 coordinate 995, forward strand.
AAAGGCATATACACTCATCACCCGATCTCGAAAGGGTTTGAGCATGTGGGTTTCAGGAATAAATGAAATGGCGTGGTGCAGGGCTGCATAACCGGAAGAATACCGTGGCAAGTCCAAAAAACCAGCGATGCCTTCATCAGGAGTTTCCCGGGCATATACATATGGTGTCATTTCCCATTTTCTGGCTTTCATGTCCTGAAATAGCCTAGGCAATAAATGCTCCTGCATATATTTTGCCAAAACGGGGTGTAACTTATTATGCTGAGTGGGAATCAAGGTCATGGTATACTGATAATCAGCGCCATTAGAAGTATGGTTGTCAATAAAGATGTCGGGCAGCCAGCGATTGTAGATCTGGTTGAAGGTGCGTGCGTTCCGGCTGTCACACTTGATAAAGTCCCGGTTGAGATCCAGGTTTTTAGCATTGCCACGGAAGCCATATTGTTCCGGACCGAATTGATTGGCACGGCTATTTGCTCCGCGGTTCAATCCGCCACTAATATTATAAAATGGAATAACCACGAGAACCAGGTGTTGTAGTTTGCCCTGTAATTCCGGCTTGCTGAGGTAATCCCTTAATAGCAACATACTGGCCTCTACACCGCAGGGTTCTCCAGGGTGAATGGCATTATTGACAAAAATAATGCAACGCCCCTTTTCCTTTAAAGAAACTGGGTCAAAGTCGCCATCGACCGACAAAACAGCCTCATGAATTGGAAAGCCACTATCTGTAGTACCGTAGGTGGTCAATTGTAATTGCCTGGGATATTGTGCCGCTAAAGCTTCATAAAAAGCGATGGTTTCAGCGTAGGTAGCAGAAGTATTATCATTTTGTTCAAAACCGGTTTTAGGTTGAGCCATGAGATTGCATTGAATTAGAAAAAATAAGAGGACTAAAAATCGGAAGGGCTTCATGGTATGATTGTTTTATATTGTGATATTGTAAGGTGGTGATGAACGGTAGTGGGTGAGGACAAGCACTTAGTGGCGATATAGTAATGTTGTGATATAGCGAAGGGGGGTGGATGAGGCTAACTATTCCGTCCATTTCTTCCAATCCTTCCATTTTGTCCATTTTTTTCATCCCGACCTTTTGCACTTAAAACATTGCCAATACCTCACTCAATATGTCCGGGAGGTGCTTGAGGCGATTGTTTTCGGGGAAGGGGTTCTTTGCGAATGGGTTCGACCAGGAGGACTCGCCCGTCAATGACATCAATAACCCTTATGGGAACACCGGAGGGTAACTCCTGGCCAGCGGTAATGGCTTCAATTTCATAAGGCGTTCCGCGTTTATCAAGATGTACTTTTCCAAAGCCATTGCGGTGAGGAGGAATAGGTTGCAGCACCTCTCCAATGGTTTCCCGTAGGTCTGTAGCTTCAAATCCAGCATTAAAACGGGGATAATAAATGAGAAAAGAGGCTACCCGACGGGATATCAGGGCCGCTATGACGCCTGCCAGCGTCGATAAAAACAAACACCATTGTATAGATAGTTGACCATAAGAGCATAAGAGGCCTGCCCATCCAAAAACGGCAAAAAAGGTAAGGGTCCATCGCGCATTGATCCAGACCACGTCTCTTTCCTTTTTCTGAGTTTCATTATCGGCATCATAGAACCAGCCCAAAATACTGGTTGCAATCAATATCAGAAGTAGCAAACTTGCTACAATGGCCAAACTCCAGTAGGTCTGCCTCAAAGTGCCTAATTCGGTCCACCATTCCATATATAGCAATAAATGATTCATAAAAGCTATACTTTACCGAAGTAAAAATAGCCAATCTGTTATTTGTAAAGGAAGACGTTCGACTAAAGGCAAGGTTTTATCGGCCAAAGGACGTCTCTCATCCCTCTGAAGAAAATAAGTGTTGAAATTGAGGGCATTTTAACAGGAGAGCTGTCTAAAACTTTTTACTTTTGCGGTCAAACAGATAGTATAAAACAACTCCTTGGTACCTGGCTAGTCAATAGCCAACCCATAAAGCGACAGTTAGAGCATGTTTTAAGGTCGGTCTTCGGGCTGCATAGGATCACTTTTTCGATGGTACTTAGTTACTTTTCTTGCCGTCTTGGCTGAGCCTGGATGCACTTCAAAAGAAACTTGTCTCATCAATCTCGGTCGAGCCGAGCCGTTTCCAAAGTCGACCTCCAAACATGAACTTAGCCCTGATATTCCAATTATTTGGTGCAATTCAAAAACAATGATTGAAGTAAAACTTTTTTCAGGTACAAATTCTCAATATCTAGCCGAAAAAATCGCTGATTTTTATGGCCAACCCTTGGGTAATATCCAAGTTAACCGATTTAGTGATGGAGAAATGCAACCCGTCATCAATGAATCTGTCCGGGGAGCTTATGTGTTTTTTATCCAGTCCACTTTTGCCCCCGCAGAAAATTTGATGGAATTGTTGTTGATGATCGATGCTGCCAAGCGAGCGTCGGCAGGTTATATCACGGCAGTAATTCCCTATTTTGGTTATGCACGGCAGGACCGGAAGGATAAACCACGGGTTCCCATTTCTGCAAAAATGGTGGCCAATCTGATTGAGGCTGCCGGAGCAGACCGCATCATGACTATGGACCTGCATGCTGATCAGATTCAGGGCTTTTTTGATATTCCGGTGGATCACCTGAAGAGTGAGGCCATCTATATACCTTACCTCCAGGACCTGGATTTATCCAATGCCATTTTTGCTTCTCCGGATGTGGGAGGGGTGAAGAGGGCCCGGATTTATGCCAAATACTTTGAAAAGAGTCTCGTTATTTGTGATAAATACCGCAAACGGGCCAATGAGGTTTCCAGCATGACGGTTATTGGTGACGTTAAAGATGCCGATGTGATCCTGGTTGATGATTTGGTAGATACTGCCGGGACACTCTGCCGTGCTGCAGAGACTATCCTGGAGAAAGGCGCCAAAAGTGTGCGGGCGCTTTGTACCCATCCGGTTCTTTCTGGATCAGCCTATCAAAACCTAGAAAAGTCCAAACTGGAAGAGATCATCATTTGTGATACCATTCCATTAAAAAAGAAGTCTTCTAAAATAAAGATTCTATCAACCAGCAAGCTTTTTTCCCGGGCTATTCGCAATACACATGAGCATCGCTCTATTTCTGCCTTATTTGTGGAAGGCTAGGTTGCTTTTTTTAGTAAAAAATTTAAAACTATTTTCTTAATTCTCAGAAAGATAACTATCTTTGCGTGCCTTTTTAGAAAAAGATAAAAGACTTAGTGTCATGGAAAAAGTTGCAGTTAGCGGACAAATACGAACGGACTTAGGTAAAAAAGCTACCAAAGCCGTGAGAAATAGCGGAAAAATCCCCTGTGTTTTATATGGAACGAGTGGTTTGGTCCACTTTTCTGTTACAGGTGGCTCGGTTAAGCATTTGGTCTACACTCCAGCGTTCAAACTAGCGGAGATTGACGTAGAAGGAAAGACTTATTCTGCTATCCTGAAGGATATTCAATTCCATCCAGTAACAGAAGAAATTCTGCACCTTGACTTTTTGCGTCTGGAAAAGGACCAAAGTGTTAAGGTAGAAGTTCCCGTGCAGTTTACAGGTAATTCTCCTGGCGTTAGATTGGGAGGTAAATTACAAAAAAACCTACGTCGGGTAAAAATCAAGACCACACCAGAACATTTGGTGGATCACTTAACCGTTGATGTCTCTGACTTGGAATTGGGTCACTCAGTACGAGTACGCGATATCAATGTCATTGATGGTATTGAAGTGATGAGTTCTCCAGCTATTCCGGTAGCATCTGTGGAAATTCCACGTGCACTGCGTAGCGCATCATCGGCAGCCGAGAAAGAAGGCGAAGATGAAGCAGAAGGCGAAGCAGCAGAGGGAGAGGAAGCAAAATAAGAACACAGACGAAATAAAAAATCAACAGAAGAGGTGTAGGGGTTCCTGCACCTCTTTCATCATTTCTGGCTATGCAGGATTTGAAAATCACGTTGGTACAATCCGAATTGGACTGGGAAGATAAAGCGGCCAACTTCAGGCGCTTTGATCAATGGCTGACTCCACTTAAGGGGCAATCAGACCTGGTCATTTTACCCGAAATGTTCACCACCGGTTTTAGTATGAATGCTGCCGCCCTGGCGGAACTACCCAATGGACCGACGATCTCCTGGATGGCCGAAAAAGCGCAACAAACCGGCGCGGTAATAACCGGCAGTTATATTGCCAAAGAAAAGGACCACTACTACAACCGGCTGATCTGGATGCAGCCTGACGGTAAATTTGAATCCTACGACAAGCGGCATTTGTTTACCTTATCCGGAGAAGAGCAGCATTATCGGCCAGGCCAGCAACGACTAATCGTACAGTTAAAAGGCTGGAAAATATGCCCGCTAATCTGCTACGACCTGCGATTCCCTGTCTGGAGTCGTAATACTAACCATTATGACCTATTGCTTTATGTTGCCAACTGGCCCGGTGTACGTAGACATGCTTGGAAGTCCCTGCTCACCGCCCGGGCTATCGAAAACCAAACCTATACCATTGGACTCAATCGTGTAGGTCAGGATGCCAATGGACTTGAGTATGCTGGAGACTCTACTGTTATAAATTATGCCGGAGATGTACTGGTCCAACTTGCCGAACACGAAGGTGTTTATACTGCCCATCTATCTTATTCCAAACAACAGACTTTTCGGAAAAAGCTTGCATTCCTCGCGGATCAGGATAAATTTGATATTGCTCCTTAACGAGCGTGTTTAGAGATCGGTTTTATAGCAAAAAGTGATGCTTTGCAGCCAAATGGTTGGCCCCCAAACAAGCGCTGAGACCCGTCAACAAAATTCTCTTTATAAAGCCGCTCAAATAATATTCTCAAGTTTAAGCACGTTTATAGGTTGCTTTGCAAGATTCTGCTGTCGCAGGGGAAACAAAATGAGAAAACCAAAAACAATCAAGTTTAAACTCATTGCTAAACTCTGGGAAATCCAATAGTCACATGTCCAAATTTAAGATCCAATACCTTTTTCCTCTTCTTTTTTTAGGAGTGAGCTTTTCTCAATGTGCCCTTTTTAATGGTGAGTATGGAAAAAATACAAGCCGCTCTACTAGTAGCAGTAGCAGTAACCATTCCTCTAGCACCAAGGAGGACCGCATGCGAAAAGATATTGTTGCTTATGCAAAAAAGCACGTTGGAGCAAGGTATAAATATGCCGGCCGTGATCCACGGGGGTTTGATTGTTCCGGATTTACCTATTATGTATTGAAGGAATTTGGTGTCACTTTACCCACTAGTTCCAAAACCCAGGCAAACGTGGGAGAGAAAATTTCTGTTAAAGATGCCCAATCGGGCGACTTGATTTTTTTCAAACGTAGCCCGGCCAGTCGGGTATTTCATGTTTCGTTGATCGTCAGCAATGATAGGAATGGTATTCAGGTGATACACAGCACTTCAAGAGGGGTGGTGGTGGACAATATTACGGAATCAAAATATTGGAATCCCAAAATTTCTTCCGTTCGGAGAGTGTTGAATTAGAAATTATTGGTTTGCCGTTCCATTTCATCGATTAACAAATCGATCTTCCTGTAATCGATATTCATGGCTTTGGCCTTGTTGAACTGTTCTAGCGCCAGGGCGAAATCTCCTGACTTTTGGTGATAAAGGCCGAGGTGCAGGTAATTATATGGGAGCGTTTCATTGAGGGACATAGCAGTTTGTAGGTCCTCTTTAGCACCCTCCAGGTCATTGGTTTGCAGATTCAATAAAGCCCTGTTGCAATAAGCTTCCGCAAATTGTGGATCGAGATAAATCGCTTTGTTGAGGTCAAAGGCAGCTTCTTTATATTCTTTGATCTGGATAAAAACATACCCCCGATAGTTAAGGGCCCACATAAACAGTTACCTTTTCTTCCGTAAATAACAAAGCTGGAATGGCGTGGCCTAATTCGTGAAAAAAGGTTGTGATGGATCGTGCAAAGAGCGCAGCGGGAATAATAAATAAACCGGTGGTTATACCTGTGATCATTAACTCAATTAACTTATAAATTTTCAATTTCATCCAATCTGGTAGTGCCTTTTCCCAAGATTGGCCCCCCACTAATACTTTGAACTATACGGGAATTTGTTTAAATTGAAAAATTGAAATCACCGATTGTTCACCAAAAATCTAAAGCTATGTTGAATCTAGCCATTCCCATTCCCAATATCCCCGGCCCACAAGATATCGAAATAGAAATGTCCATGAACGGAACCCGTAAAAAGGTCCACTATCGGGTGGAAGTCTTTCAGTGGGAAGATTGCAAGGTCGTAACAGACAATCGGGTGGATTGTATCCGCGATTTGGTTCAGGAATACAATGAAGAATGGATGATTTACCATATCGGCATGCCTACCGATAATTATGTGCCGCTGACTTTTATCAAAAAGGATGATTGGGCTGCACAGCATGAATGGCTGTGGAAGAGCGCGTAGTTACCAAGTCAAAAGAAAATGAATCAGCCCGAATTTTGATTTTATCAAAATTTAGGCTGATCATAATTAAAAAACGCACTAATTCTTGTCCTCCTGTTTTACGCCCAATTTTTCCAAATTGGCCAGGGAGTTTTGTTTAACGTTATCTACCGGATTAAGGGATAGGGCCTTTTTAAAACTTTTGATCGCTTTCTTATTGTCACCTGCCGCCATGTATCCTTCACCCAGGCTGTCATAACAATTGGCATCCTCTGGATTGCGCTCCGCATTTAACTCAAAATACGCTACCGCTTTTTGTGGCAAGCCAATTTGTATCATCTGATAACCCAGGTTGTTGAGTTGGTTGATATCCGACTTTTGCGCTACTATATCAGAGGTTTTTATAGATTCCTCTTGTTTACCTGTTTGGTATAATAACTGGGCCTTAGTGGACAAATTTTGAACATTTTCATCGATACCAATCGACATATTGACCCATTTTAGGGCTTCTTCATGGTTGTAATTATTCTGAGCACAATAGGCTGCTGCGTTATTGGTGGCCTGCCAGCTTTCTGCTCCTCCATGAGCCAGCTGCTTACGCAAATTGGCCAGTACAGTGGTCTTCAAATCGATTTCGATTTTAATAGGAATGCGTTTCTTTTCCCAGCTTAGTGCCAAAACGCCATAGTCGGAACCCAGTTCTACAAAATCATAGGTGAGGCTATTCGTAAACGCTGCATCTTGCATTTCAGTTTCTACTCTAAGTGCATCTTCTGCAGGATTGTACCCAAAACTACCCCAATCGTCGGTTTTTTTGGAAAAAATGACGGTAGTCTTTCCCGCTTCGCTTAAGGCCATGTGCAAGCCGTATTTTCCTGCTTTAAGACTTTTACCTTGTACCTTTACATCATCAGAAAAGGAAATTAAGGTATTCTCATTTGCGCCTGCACGCCAGGGAATTTCTCCATTTCTGGTTTTCATAAAACCATACCATGCCGGCCCGCCCCATATTTTATCGGTCCGATCCTTTCCATCTCTTTTTACTTGCGGACGAGAGTAATTGACCACAATATTTGTCAATCCAATCGTTTGTTTTAATTCAGCAGGAGGGCTGACTCTGGGGGTCTGCAATCCCTGGCCATTTATTTGTAGCGAGGCCAGTAGCAGACACGCAAGCATAAAATAAAGTCGAGTGATTCCTTTCATCATAATTTATTTTGGTGATAGCGTGATAGCGCTGTTTCGCAGAGGGCATGACACCGTTAAAACGGATCTTTTTGATCGCCCTTGCGCAACAACTCTTGTGATTTCTCGCTCTAAATTATTACGATAATCACTCCTCAACAAAAGATTTGTGATAAACAGAAAAATTTGGGACGACTGAGCGCAACGCTACCTGTCCTCCTGATTGAGAAAGGCTACAATTTGTGTTTTAAAAGACTTACCTGAGATAAGTGTAATGCCATTTTTTAATTTAAATTTAAACTCATTATTATTGAGGTAGTGGTGGGATTTTACATATCGCATATTGATGACATAAGAACGATGAATGCGCAAAAACTCTCCGGTAGGAAATTGTTCCATTATTGTGCTCAGGGTGATCCGGTATAAGTATTTACGGTCTTTGGTATGTAGCGCCACATAATTACCGTCGGATTTAATATAATAGATGGATTCAATCGGCAAATTCAGACTACGGCCTTTTTCTTTAATCTCCAGGCTATAAAGTTGATCACCGGATTTTTGTTGATAGGATTGAACGAGTTGTAATAACTGCTGATGAAAACCCGAAGTTTGTACCATATTCAGGCGGTTTCTCACTCTGCTCAGCGATTCTTTCAGTCGTTCATCATCAAAAGGTTTAAGTAAATAATCGATGGCTGCAACCTCAAATGCCTTGATAGCATATTGATCAAAAGCCGTCGTGAAAATGATCTCTGGCGGTTGTTTTAGCGAAAGTTGCTTCAATACACCAAAACCGTCTAGCTCTGGCATTTGCACATCTAAAAATATCAGATCCGGCTCCATTTGCTGGATCTGTTCGATGGCTTCTTTGCCGTCTCTACACTGGCCGATTACCCGGATATCTTCATAAGGTTCCAGTAATTGATGTAGGCGTTTTCTGGACAACCATTCGTCATCCACTATGATTGCTCTGATGATCATAGGTTATTTTTTCAAATGGAATCCTTACCAGAACCGTGCATCCCTGCCCGATGGCTGATCGGATATCAAAATAATAATCACTTTTATATTGTTGCTTTAACCGCTTGTGTACATTCTCCAATCCCAATCCGTTTGTTTTTTGCTGAGCATCAAAACCTGCCCCATTGTCAGAAACGACCAATTCCAAGACGGCATTTCCGGCTATTTGTTTTCGACAACTGCTTATTTTCAGACAGGTGTTCCCTCTTTTTTTGGCGATGCCATGTTTTATTGCATTTTCTACCAGTGGTTGCAGAATTAGGTTGGGGACTCGTGCCTCCAGGGTATCCGCGGCCATGTCATAATCAATTTTCAGGCGATCTTCAAAACGCAGCGCCTCAAGCTCAAGGTAGTTTTGCAAAAAACGGAACTCTTCCCCCAATGTTACATAATATCGATTTTCATTATCAAGAACCTGTCTGAGCAAATCTCCAAGCCTTACGATCATCTTTTGTGCAGCAGGAGCATCCCAATCGATGAGCGCAGCAATGGAATGTAAGGTGTTGAAGAGAAAATGAGGATGCAATTGCATCAATAAGGCATCCAGTCGTGCCTGTGCAAGCTCCTTTTCCTGTTGAAGAGAGCGTTGATACACTAAAAATCCTATAAAAAATCCGGTGAAAATGACGTATTGGCTCAAGCCCGAAAAAAGCCTGGCGGAAAAACTAACCAGGCGGGCCTCATGCCACCAGGTCTGGATATAACCCAGTTTGAAATATCCAAATACGTCAGTGATCAAGGTGCGTAAAACCACCTGAAGTAGTACAATTACCAGGCTCCACCCCAGCAGCATTAAAAGGCGGGACCACCTGGGATTGCGAAAACATTGCCAAAATTCAAGGGCGAGGGTATAAACAAGTGGAGCAAGCATGGCCCAGCTGAAATAAGCTGAAAAGGTTTTTACGCACACAAAATACCAGCTGAAGGCAAAGGTGAATTGATTGATGAGGTAATCCGTATATAGCTGAATTAATTGGAATACTCCCAGGATCAAAGCCCCAGCCCAAATATAGCGCCAGTGAAAAGGCAGGACCTTGATCCCATAAATGTTCATAAGGTGTTAAATATCTTTTAATTAACAACAAAATTAAGAGAATCTTTACTCCCTTTCTTATTTTAGGTGCTAAACGAAAAATTTGGGATATGATGAATGCAAAATTGATCGGTTTTATATTTTTTCTGAGTTTTTGCCTGCTCAGTTGTCAAAACACAGGTGATCAAACAAAAGATGCCACTCCCCTTACTTATCAACAAATGTGGAAGGCCGTATTTAGTGATACGGATGGGGAACAGATAGAATGGCACGGTGAAGCAATGGATCAATCTGCTGTTGGAGAGTTATCTCTTTTAGAAACGGGTAGCTGTGGAGGCAGTGAATGTGGGAAAACGATTATGCTTGCCAGCAACTCCGATCGTGCGACTGAAGTGATCATACAGTCCGTTTTTTCTATTCCGGATTTGCCCGAATATACAGCCGTGAAGTTTACCGTTCCTTCAGGCCAGCAGTTAACAGTAGGGTGTTCTCATCTTTGTATGAATGGGACGAAAGTAGTATTTTCACCAAAGATAGTAGGGGCCAAGTATTTGGATTAAACCCCAAGGTGGCTATGCCCTTTAGAAACATGGCAATGCGCTTTTTTTCAAAAAAATGGATTAGTATACGCCGTATCATCAGAAAAAGGCTCTTGGTTCAACCAGGAATGTTTTATTCTTTGATCATTATTAAAACTTACAAATGCGACGCTTTTTAATCTTAATTTTTGTCTTCAATGGCTATTTAGTGGATGCACAGGATACTGATCCGACCACTATTCCAAAAATTCAGGAATATGCGGAACAAATGCTTGCTGCAATAAAACAAATCGGCCATAAAATTAGTGAATCAAAGACGGATCATTTCTTATATCTCAGTAAGAATTGGCAACACACTACGGTGATTACAACCACTGATGAGTATTTGCATTTTGATGGACGTTACAACATCTTGCGCAATGCCCTGGAAGCCAATCTTGGCGAAGAACTCTACAGGATTAATGCCTGGCAGATAAAAGCCGCCAGAATTGGTGACCGGTTATTGGTCCCTCTTTCAGCAAAATTGATTGAAGAAGGGAATATCATGAAATTTTTCGAAGTGCTTTCTTCCGGAAAACTAACCCTGCTCCAGCAGTTTAGCGTAGGATCGAGGGTAGAAGGGGGAAATTCTCCTATAGCTACTATGACGGGAGAAACGGTCTATTATATCAGTACGGATTTTTATTACACCAAAGATTTTACCAGCTTGAAGAAACTCAAGCGCAATAAAAATCGCATCTTGGAATTATTTGGGGAGGAAAGTGATGACCTAGACGCTTATATGGATGAAAATGGGCTGAAATTCCGAAAAGATGAAGATGTAATCCAGGTTTTTGAACAGTTTAATAATGGGCATTAGACATGCTCTGATACTTTTTTATTAAACCTTTTGTCCTCCTGCCAGTCTATACTAAGGGCCAGCGAAGAATAAGTTGTCTGTTTCAAATGAGCTATTCTTCGCGGGCACTTAAGGTAGAATTGACTGCCCACTAGGGAACAGCTCTTATATAGTTTAAGCTTAAAACTCTGAATTATGATTACCACCAATTGTGCGAGCGGCACTTTGGCGCCATACTCGCCTAACCCCACAGCCCCCTGGGATAAACGGCGGGTTCAACATTTATTTCGAAGAATGGGTTATGGAGCTGTTCCTGCCGAACTGGAAGCTGCACTGAGCCAAAACCCATCCCAGCTTGTAGATAATTTAATTGACGAAGCTGTCAACCTTCCATTGCCTGAACCCCCGGAATGGGCCAATTGGACCATCAATGAATACGATGATTTTTTTGCCGAAAGGCAGCCACAATTTGTGGAATGGGTGGTAAAATGGGTAAAAGATATGCTAAGTAATGGATTCCGGGAAAAGGTATCCTTGTTTTGGCACAATCATTTTGTGACTAAAGTGGAAACATACCTTTGTCCATCGCATACCTACCAGTATCATACCCTACTTCAACAATACGCCCTGGGGAATTTTCGCGATTTTGTTTACGATATGGGTAAAAGCCCGGCGATGTTGGTCTTCCTCAATGGTGTGCAAAGCACCAATATTGAGCCAAACGAAAATTATGCAAGAGAACTTTACGAACTATTCACACTAGGCCAGGACAATGGTTATACTCAAAATGATATCGTAGCAACAGCCCGCGCCCTTACCGGATGGGTGGGCTATACCACCTACTGCGACGGCATTAATTACGTTCCCTTTTTTCACGATAATGGGATCAAAACGATTTTTGGACAAACAGGCACCTGGGGTTATGATGATGTCAATGAGCTGCTTTTTACCCATCGGGCTGATCAGGTAGCTACCCATATATGCACAAAGATTTATGAAAACTTTGTGCACCCTGAGGCTAATGAAGACATTGTAGCGGAAATGGCGACTACTTTCAAAAACAACAATTGGGAATTAGCCCCGGTCTTCCGCCAGTTATTTAAAAGTGAACATTTTTTTGATGATTACATTATGGGCACTCAAGTAAAAAGTCCGACTGACTTTTTCCTGAGTTTTATCCGCGAAGGAGACTTCTCTCACCCAGATGAGATCATGGAAGCTGTCACCTATTTTATTTATAGCCTTGGACAGGAACTCTTCAGCCCGACTGATGTCTCTGGCTGGCCTGGCAACCGTAATTGGATTGATAGTACAGCTTTAACCGGACGTTGGAAAACGATGGATGCTTACCTCTTATACCTTTACCAGAATTTTCCTGAAGAGCTTCGACAATTTGCCTTGAATCTTTCTAACCAATCCAACGATCCAGCATTGATTACACAGGTGATCGCCGATTATTTCTTGCCGAATGGATTCTATTCTCCTGAGATTTATGACCGGGCCACCACAGCCCTAAAATGGGAGGTGCCTCAAAATTACTATGATGAAGGTTCCTGGAACCTATACTGGGAAACGGCACCTCTACAAGTGGCTGTGTTGATGCAATATATTTGCCGCCAACCGGAATTTCAGTTGCAATAGGATTTCTTCATCTCAAAAAAGATTCATCATGTGTGATCAGCATAATACAAATAAAGATAAACAACCCCTCGGCAGCGCTATCGAACATGGCGAAGCCCACGAACGCGACCACAATCAGTGGAGCCGGCGTTCTTTTTTGCGCAATGTCGGTATAGCAGGCAGCATGTCAATGATCCTGGGCAAAACACCCCTCACCGCATTGGCCAGCTCGCCACTAAGTATGGCCCTGACCAATAGCAATAGCGACCGGATTTTGGTGCTCATCCGCCTGAAGGGAGGTAATGATGGACTGAATATGGTCATTCCATTATTTGACTATGGAACTTATCAGGCTTATCGGCCCGATATTGCCATCCCACAGAATGATATTATCTCACTCAATCCGGAGTTTGGTATTCCCAATTCTATGGGCGCGCTGGAAAATCTTTGGCAGGATGGTGCCATGAAGGTGGTCAATAGTGTAGGTTATACCAATCAGAACCTATCTCATTTCCGGTCTACGGATATCTGGACTTCGGCTAGTGATGCCAATCAGCTGGACAATTCGGGCTGGCTGGGCCGCGTACTGGATCAGCAATATCCCGACTTTCTGACCAATCCGCCTGATACACCACCAGCAATCCAGATTGGTGGCAGTGGCAATAATATGTTTACCAATCCTGAAGACACGAATATGGGTGTCATCGTTTCCAATCCTGAAGAGCTTTATGAGATTGCTCAGTCTGGTGAGTTGTACGATCCTATTGATGTGCCGGAGTGTTATTACGGAGAACAACTGACCTTCTTACGTACGGTATCAAACAGTACTTTCCGTTACGCAGAGGTGATTGCTGAAGCTTATGCTGCTTCCTCTAATGCGGTCAATTATACGACCTCTTTGGGTGAACAGCTGGCATTGGTGGCTCGTCTGATTAAAGGGGGCTTGGATACCCGTCTTTATGTGGTTAGTTTGGATGGTTTTGATACACACGCCACTCAGGATGTTGATCATCCTCCGCTACTTAACAATATAGCTGAAGCCGTACAATCCTTCTATCTGGATTTGGCTGCAGGTGGTGAAGCCGAACGGGTGCTGAGTATGACCTTTTCGGAATTTGGTCGCCGCCTGGAACAAAATGCGTCCAATGGAACCGATCACGGTGCGGCCTCTCCACTCATGATGTTTGGTGAAGGCCTTAATGGCAATGGTTTTGTCGGCCCCAATCCGGATTTACACAACCTTGACGACGTGGGCAATCTGCAATTTGGCGTTGACTTTCGTCAGATATACGCAACGGTGCTGGAACAGTGGCTTTGTATCGAATCAGGAATGGTAGATACGGTACTGGGGCAATCCTTTACCAGAATGCCCGAAATAGGACTGAGTTGTGGTCCGGTATCCAGTAGTTTTGTCAATACACCTACACTGCAACATCGGGCACTTTATGGCGCTGGAGAAGTGACCATCGAGTACACCCTACCCGATTCCATGCCGGTGACAGTACAAATTTTTGATATCCTGGGCCGACCGGTCGAAACCCTTTTTCAGGGCAACCAATTGCCGGGTACTTATCGTTATAGTTTCCGGAGCAGAGAGGCTCGCCTGAGTACGGGGATTTATGTGTATTCCATTCAGGCTGGCCGCCAGCGGTATAGCCAGAAGATTAGACTCGTAAGGTAAATAACTGGATTTGTGTGTGTTTGGGGATTTGACGATCTCCAAACATGCGCTCAATCATTTTTATGCTCTGTTTTTGGCAAAAGGCTATAACCCACGGAGAAGGAGATGATGTGTGCTACTAACCCGTCGCTGCGCCGAAAGAATGCGTAGCGCAGGCGAAGCTCATTAAATAAAAAACGCCTGGTCCAATAGTCGAGCGGAGCATAGCGAAAATAAAGCCCCGCTTTGTAGGACTGAAAATCCGATAAATCGAAATCGGAGGTATAATATTCTGCATCTGGCTGGTGTTCCTTGAAAGGGGCAAAATAATCAGCTGCGGACTGGCGGTAAAAACGCACAAAGGGAGCAAGGGTTAGTATCGGTGAAAGTTTGAATGCACTTTCCAGCTCGATGGCATGACCGATGATGCCAAAATTATCCCAGTAAAACCCATAAGTCCCTTTCAGGATGGTGCGCCCACCCAAAAAATAATTCAGCCTCAATCCAATGGGTATTTTTAGGCGGTCATCCGGCAAATTTTCGACCTGTACGGCATCGTCATTGAAATAAACCCGGTGGAAAGGGGTCGATAATAATCCTTTTTGGTAGTTGATTTCTGGAAAAAGGCCGACGATCAGGCGTTTATTCATGACCTGGGTGAAGCCCAATTGCAGGGTGTAAGAATTACGCAAGTAGGTGTCCGCCCATTCTTTGAAACGCAACTCTGCGGGATAAACAAGTAATGCCGGTCTTTTGTAATCTACATCCAATCGACCCCACCGCAAATCATCAAAAAAAGCCTGAAATGACAACTGGAAATTGCGCATCTTATCAGGTGTCTGGTATGCCAACGCAAGAGAAACCGGGAAGGAAAGATAGTCGGATTCGAGGGAAAATCCGGTGCCGATACCGATGGTCAGATCCGTTTTTTTTGCATGCCGGTCGTAGTTGATATGGGCATAGCTACGGGCATCATGTAAGGAGGCAGAGGAACGCACAAAGTCAATGTTATCGGTCGAAGCGGAGGTGATGAAGTCGCTGCCACCTTTTAAGGTTAACTTCTGGTATCCCTTAAAGGAGTGGGTGAGCTTCACATTGGGCCCATATACACTCAACTGTTCCGTTCCAATACCTCCAGTAACAGCCGAATGATCGCCATCCTGATTGTAATAGGAAAAGACCAGCTCAATATCGGTTTTTGGGAGTTCTTTTTTTTGAAAACTGCTATCCACCTGCTGGGTTTTTCCTCGCAAAAAAAGGGTAAGCAGTCCGATGGCCAGGTATATTTTTTTCATAAGAATAGGTTGTTGGGTCTAGGTTTTGGGAGCGTTAGAAGATACGAGCTTGTTTGGAGGATATGGTGGGAGACTCGCTTTGTGCCACCATTCATTTTTCCACTTCTTCTATTCAATTACAGCCACACCCACCACTGGCCTTGCCACTAGCCGGCGGCGTAGCACCCTCCCTGATACCTTCAACATATTGTTCAAATTGCTGCCCTGATGTAGCCCCCATTTGCATTTCGTGATCATTCAGAAAAATGCGCTGGTAGGGCCGGACGGATTGGCATGCAGACAATAAGATAGTACTTAAAGCAGTGATGATTACGGCCTTGAAATAGTGTTTAATTCGCATACGCTAAATTAATATTATTCGAATAAAAAACCTTGTTTTGGTCATCAATGATCAGGCAATGGGTTTGAGGTAGTTGGTTGATAAAATGTAAACCGACTTCTACACCCATGACATAAACCGCCGTTGCAAGAGCGTCACAAAGTTCGGCGCTTGAGCAAAAGACCGTCACGCTTTTGATCCCGCTGAGTGGCCGACCAGTTAAGGGATTAAGGTTGTGGGAATAACGGATACCGTCTTTGATAAAATACTGCTCATAATCGCCGGAGGTGGCCACTGACCCCATTTGCAGCGGTAGGTGAAACAGCATTTCTGCAGGCTGATCCGGATTGGAAATGC
Organism: Saprospiraceae bacterium; assembly: GCA_021604865.1. GTDB lineage: Bacteria > Bacteroidota > Bacteroidia > Chitinophagales > Saprospiraceae > BQJU01. The sequence goes on from BQJU01000053.1 coordinate 17,273, forward strand.
CCACCTTCCAGGGACTGCCATCGGCCCGGGTGCCAATGATAGATAAATCGCCACTTGCATTGATTACTGCATGTTGAACACCTGATTTTAACCAAAGTTTTCGAACCTGATCGGCGGCATAACCTTTGCCAATTGCCGCAAAACTGAGGTGCATTTGTGTCTGTTCAAGCATGACCTGGTGGTCTTCCAGGAGATGGATATAATGAAAGCCGACCTTACTCAGCGTTTTTTGCAAGGTTTCCCTTTCGGGCAATAAAACCGATCCCTTTTTGAAGTTGTACAGTTTTTTTAAGGGCCCCACGGTAATGTCGAAAGCGCCTTGACTGAGGCGGGAAATATGGAGACAACGCTCTAGGAGTTCATAAACCTCTGGTTCCACCCGGATTGGTTGAATACCAGCATTTTGATTCAATCGGGAGGTTGTGGAATCGGGTTTAAATTCAGTGAGCAGGTATTCGATGCGTTTGATTTCAGCGACCCCTTGTTGTAGCAATGCTCTGGCCCAACTTTCATCCTGGTCGACGATGAGCAGTTCAAAGGCGGAGCCCATTAATTTTTCTGTATGGCGATATATTTTCATGAGAGGTAGGTCGATGTCAGAATGCGGCCTTTGTTGAGCATAGGCGTTTTTTGTAAAAATAAGGGTTTTTAGGAAACTGGGATCAAGCCATTTTATGGCGTTTTAGAGTTTGGCTTGGCTTTTTACCCTTTTCAAATTCTGCCCCTTTGGGAAAATGGAAAGGAGTTTATCTAAGACTATTTTTACAAAAGTAAGTTGTTGGAAATTTCGTTCTCTTATTGAATAAACCGTAATTTCACCATTAGAATGGGCGCACACTCTATCTTTTTCTGGATACTTATTGGCATAATGGGCATCGGTGTATTACAATCGCTGGCCATAGGGGGCTTATTTTTTTTCAAGCGTTCAGGTGAGAAGCGGGCCAATTATTTTTATGGTATTTTACTGATCACTATTGGGCTGACTTTGCTACACAATATCCTATATGTGACTGGTATTTATGAGCATTTTCCGAAGTTCAATTTTTTACCTATCTATTTTACACTAGCCTTTCCTATTTTGCTGTTTTATTATGTTAAACTCAGCTTATACCCCAATTATCGTTTTCGGTCTTCGGACGTCAAACACTTTATTTTCCCTATTGGGCAATGGCTGTTTTTTATAGGCATTTTTCTGACTCCGGTGAGTTTCAAGGGGGAGTTGGGGCGTTATTTTTACAATCCCTTTTACGGGGCTTTTGAGCAGTTTATTTACCTGTCTTCCTTTTTTGCTTATATGTATTTTGCATACCGATATATCCGGCATCGTCAAAAACAAGTACTGGATCATAAAAAGGCGAAACAGATTGCTTATTTGCGCACCTTGCTAGTGGTTTTATTTGTGCTTTTTGGCATTCATACCTGTTTTGTGGTCACCGACTTTGTCAGCTTTGAATTCCTCAATATTAATCTGCGAAGCCTGAAAATTTATGCGGCACTTGGAGCGCTTTCTTTTGCGGCGCTGGTCTTTTGGCTGGGAACTTATGGGTTTCAGGTATTGTTTTGGGGGCGGCGGGTGTTTGGGACTAAAGTGAGGAATGAAAAGTGAAAGGTAAAGTCAGCATTTCCTTCATACCCGGATGCCAAAATATTCCAACAAAACAGCTTCAAATGCCTGTTCGTCTTTAAGAATTGTTTCTGTGACAGCGGTTTCGGAGGTGGTCAGCAGTTTATTGCCACTAATGGTGATGCGACCGTCATGCGTAAGCAAGGAACAAACCCGGTTTTGGGTAAAATGGGAATCCGGAGAAGTTTGTTGGAAAATGCACATTTCGGTGTATTCATCTAGTTGTCGTGCTTGCTGGCTGAAAATATATTCCGGGTTCCAGTCCTGCTTTTCCTTTTTGCTCACCAGGATATGGTTTTCTGCATAAGGTTCCATTTTAAACTGTGCCCGGCCATCTTCCTGATTGGTGTTCAATTGAAGCTTTAGGGGACCTGTGGCAAATTTACCAAAACCCACATCGGCGAGATAGTCTGTTCCATCAATATGAATAATCAGGGCCATGTGATCAAATTCAGGGCCAAAGGCATTTTTAGTGCTATTGTGCACACATGCGGAAACCATTTTCACCTCAAAGCCAATTGATTTTAGCAATTCATAGAATAAACCGTTGAGTTCATAACAAAAGCCACCCCGAGTGTGCACTACAATTTTTTCATATAACTTTTGTACCTCCAGTTCAATGGGCCTGCCGAAGTGAATATCCAGATTTTCAAAGGGCACATTTAGCATGTGGTTCAACTGAAGGCGGCCTAACACGGCCAGCGTGGGCACTAGCTCTCCTTGATCATTGATTCTATCTAGATATTTTCTTATTTCCATCCTTTGTTTTTTTTCAGAGGATGTGTTTGGAGGTCAAACCCGGTCTTGCACTGGATTTGGCCTCCAAACAGGCCTTTGAAAAATTATTGTTTGACCACCTTAGCGCCAGCATGGCCTTCCTTGCAACGCACAAATATATAATAAACACCACTGGGCCATGATTCGGTCTCCTCAATGGTAATGGTGTTTTCTCCTACTGGGAAAGACCGGTTGTCAATCTGGCGCATCACTTTCCCATTTTGGTCTATTAGTTCAATTAATGCCTGCCCAGTTGGGGGAACATTTACCGTAAACTGGAACGTGGAAGCAAACGGGTTAGGCGAAATGTGGGTAATGATTGGTTTAATAGTGGCAGCGAGCGGCAGATTTATACTGGTCGGCACATCTCCATTACGATAAAAAAAGGAGCCTGAGGCGTATAGCAAGTTCTCATTGATTCTCAAAATGCGGTTGATATTGGGAATGGTACTATTCTGAACCCAGGTTTGACCTCCATCCTCGGTATGAAACATGCCCGAGTCTCGTGGACCCACCCAACCTTCCAGTTCATTGCGAAAACCAATGCCCTGCAAATCGTGATGGTCCGTACTGACTAACAATTCCTGCCAGCTGTTGCCACCATCTTCAGACTTGAGTGCATAGGATGCCAGTCCTGAGATGTTTTCAACCGAACCATAAATCAAATCATTGCTGAGTGCATCAAATTTCCAGACAAACTCCAAAGGGCGGTTGGATTCATAAACAGTGGTCCACGTTTCTCCACCGTCTTCTGTACGCAGGATTACAGCATCTAGGCCGTCTAAGGCAACGCCACCAATAATACCGGTTTGGTCATCAAAAAAATGAACTTCTACCAGGCTGGAGGCGAGGGTGTCCATATCCTTGTAAGTCCAATCGATGCCCTGATTATCACTACGAATAAATTGGGCTTCATCATTAAAAATACCAACACCTATTATCGTTTGTGTACCGACATGGCTCATGCCACATATACCATATAAAAATCCCGGCACCTGAGGCGCTACATCCACCCAGGTATCCCCACCATCGGCTGTTCGGTATAGCTGACCATCCAACGTACCTGCAAAACCGATCAGGGTATCTAGAAATTCAAGAGACCGCAGGTAGCCTGTGGTTGTAAATACGGGCTCCCAATGATCGCCTCCATCTTCGGTACGGTAAATAGTTTCATTACCAACCATAAACCCCTTGTGGGGAGTAGGAAAAGCAATATCTTCAAAACGAATACTGGATAACTGGATGTCGGTAACTTGCCAGGTTTGAGCGGTGAGCGCATTTGGAGCACACAATAGTATGCCCGCGCTGCTAATCAATAGCAGGAGGTAATTTTTTTTCATAGCTTTAAATTTAAAAATGAGCGTTTTTTGCTTTAGCACTTGTTTGACCTCCAAACAAGCACTTAGAAGCTTTTAAAAAATGGCATCGATTACGGTGTCTTTACCCGATTTAACCGCTAACGTTATTGAACAAACATTCTAGATGCCAACTAATGACTAATCCAATTGTCATACGTATTGCGGTACGACAATATACAAAATTTCGCTCTTCCAGAAAGGGAATTTCTTTGAGATACCGCCTATTTTTTTGAGGCCCACTCGACATTGCTCATGATCAGATTAGCTGTGGGGCCAAATCCATCTCCATATTCCAAAGGAAATTCCCGGACCCACAAATAGGCATGTCCATTGCGTTGGCCTGCCTCTACTTGTAGGGCATTGGGGGCATCGCCCTGTAGGGAATAAATGGTGCGGCCCTTGATTCTGTCAATACCCAATTCTCCTTTAGACGAGACCATACTTTGTGCTAGTCCTTCGGCCATTTTATAGTTGACCAATTTGCTAAAAACCATCAATTTCAATTGGGCTTTACCTCTTGAGAAAATGAGGATGTCTCCTTCGCCTGATTTTTCCCTTCCCTCCGTGAAATCTTCTGGAATATAAGTATGAAAAGACAAAGGATAATCTTCGGGAGACTGGAACAATTTTGTTTTTATCTGTTGTTCGTATCCTTCAATGGTGATGGTCTGTTCTTTGGTTTGGGGTAAATCAATGACCTGACCCTGAGTTGAGTTGCCATCTATGGCTTTTGTGCCTGAATTCTGGGTACAGGCATTGCCAAATAACAGAAGAGATGCAATGAACCAATTTATTGAGCGGATGTTTGGAAGTCGGCTTTGCATCGCCGTCGGTAAGTTTATGGTAGCCGATGAGAAACGAGAAATGATCCTTTGCAGCCCATAGGTTGGTCTCCAAACATGTTCTGAAACAAACTTCATCGTTGGTTGTTTTGTGAATCAAAGAGATCTTGTTATTACAATCCAGCTTTCGCTGATACTTCAAGCATCCGGTCAATGGAAGGTACGCCCTGTTCAATGACCCATTCCGGAAGGATGATTTCCGGTAATTCGTGTTTCATACAGAGGTAGAGTTTTTCCAGGGTATTGCGCTTCATGTGTGGACATTCATTACAGGCACAGGTATTGTTGGGCGGTGCCGGGATAAATGTTTTGTGAGGCGATGCTTTCTGCATCTGGTGGATGATGCCCGCCTCAGTGGCTACGATGAACGCAGTCGCTTCGTTTTCTTTGGTATATCGCAATAATCCACTGGTAGAACCAATGTAGTCTGCTTTGTCCAGGATGTGGGTTTCACACTCGGGGTGGGCGATAAATTTGGCCTCCGGATAGCGAACCATCAGCTTGGTGATTTTCTCGTGGGAGAAAATTTCGTGTACCATACAGGATCCATTCCAAAGCACCATATCCCGACCGGTTTTTTTGACCAGGTAGCGCCCGAGATTAATGTCGGGGGCAAAGATGATTTCTTTATCCTTGGGGATACTGTTGATGACATGTACAGCATTCGTTGAGGTACAGCAAATGTCTGTGAGGGTTTTTAATTCGGCCGTACAATTGATGTAACTTACCACCACATGCTCTGGATATTTCTCCTTAAATTTCCTAAAAATATGTGGCGGACAGGAATCGGCGAGAGAACAACCGGCTTTCAAATCAGGCAATAATACCTTTTTAGAGGGAGAGAGCATCTTCGCAGTTTCCGCCATGAAATGTACCCCTGCAAAAACGATGATATCGGCATCCGTTTCAGCGGCGCGCTGGGAAAGACCCAGGCTGTCACCAATGTAATCGGCAATGTCTTGTATTTCGGATTCCTGGTAGTAGTGGGCGAGGATAATGGCGTTTTTCTCCCGCTTCAACTTTTCAATCTCTTCAAATAAATCCAGCGTCGGATCCACTTCAAGATCGAGGAATCCATTTTGAGCTAATTTTTTTTCGGCAAAGGCTACTGCACTCATGTTGCTTGATTTTAATAATGTGTATACCAAACTAACGTAAAGGTATAAAAAATTGTTTACTTAGTTTCAGTGTTAAACTAACTTTTATTTTATGACGGAATCTGAGCGAGAAAGTCACTCATGTGATGCCAGATGGATGGGTATGAACTTCAAAGAAAGCCTTGTAGCATCAAAAAAATGATACTTTTCGCCATCCATCGGCCGCCATGCGTCTACTCTGCCTTCGCGAAGCTACGGCGAAGCAAGGCGCTGACGCCCGGGGAACGGCGATGCAGATCCGACCTCCAACCAAGCACTTATGTTCTACGATCTGTAAAAAGCATAGGCACCCCATTTTTGGGTCGCAAGGTTACCAGAGGGCGGGCGGCAATCTGGGCATTAGGAGCCAATTTAAAATCATAGCGTTGGAGCATACTGGAGAGTATAAGCTGCATTTCCATAATGGCAAAATTATTGCCAATGCACATGCGTGGACCTGCCCCGAATGGCAGGTAACGAAAGCTATGGTGTTGTTTGTTGGCCTCAGGGGCAAAACGCTCAGGGCGGAAGGTTGCTGGCTGATCCCATAATTGAGAAGAGTGATGCAGGCCATAAATATACGGGACCACAACGGTGCCCTTGGGTATAGGTATCCCTTCAAATTCATCGGCTTCAATGGCTTCCCGGTCAGTAATCCAGGCGGGAGGGTAGATGCGCATGCTTTCCTCTATGACTTGGGTAGTATAGGTAAGCTGACGTAAATTTTCGAATGCTAGCGGGCCGTTTTGCAAGATTTGGTTTTGTTCCGCCCGCATTTTTTTAACAGCTTCCGGGTGTTGGCTCATCAGGTACCAGGTCCAGCTCATCGCATTGGCAGTGGTTTCGTGGCCTGCAACGGTTAAAATAGTGGCTTCTTCTATTAGTTGTTGATCCGTCATCCCTTTGCCCGTATCTTCATAGCGGGCATCGAGGAGCATTTGCAACAAATCGTCCTGTTCCTTTCCGGAGGCACGACGCTCCCGGATAATCGACAAAATGATTTCATTGGCTTCATGCATTAATCGAATATGTTTACGGTATTGACCCTGTAACCGGAAGATCGGGCGTAGAAAGGGTTGCCGGATGATCCGGATGACAAATTCCTGTATTTCGGAAATGATGACCGAAAGTCGCTCCAGGTCTGCTTCTTTTAAACTTGCGCTAAACAAGGCTCGGACAACAATTCGAAACGTGAGGCGCATCATCGATGGATAAATATCAATGGGTTTTCCTGCTTTAACAATGACATCAAAATCTTCAAGATATTCATCAATAACTTCCTGGATCAGGTTGACCAGACCTGCCAACCGGTTGCGGTGAAAACCCGGTTGAATCAAACGTCGTTGTTGTAGCCAGTAAGCGCCGTTGCTAGTCAGTAACCCCTGGCCTATAAATTGACCCAAATGCTCGGTTTGTATGCTGGATTTTTTGTAATTGCGATGATTTTTTTGCAAAACGTATTGCGCAAAATCGGGATTGGTGGTAATGATAGACCTTTGGGAACCACCCATATACATGATAAATGATTCTCCGTAATCCTCTAAATATTCTTCAAGAACCGAAATAGGATTGGTCGTAAAACGGGTGATTCGTGCCAACGTGCGTATGGGAGAAACAACAGGGAGTTTTTTAAGTGCAGCCATAATTGGTGGTTTTAGCGAATTTTCGCAAAAAATAAATGAAATTCCTTTCAATTCTGCGTAAAAGCAGTTATTTTTGAAGCGAATTTTCGCTAAACTAGATAAATCATTCTCAATATGCAAGATACAATGGTAAAAGAAGCTGTGCTAAAAGGCGGGGAGTTTTTAGTCAAAGATGCCCAGATTTCCGATACTTTTATTCCCGAAGAAATGAATGAGGAACAACTCATGGTTCGGAATATGCTGCGTGACTTTCTCACCAGGGAAATATTGCCCAATGCCGATAAGATAGAAAACCAGGAAGATAATATTGCTGCGACATTGTTGGAGAAACTGGCGGAATTGGGGCTTTTGGGTTCACACATGCCGGAAGCTTATGGTGGATTGGAAATGGATACCAATGTCAATACCATTATATGTGACACTCTGGGGCCATCCGGTGCCTTCACCGTTTCCTATGCGGTACAAACCGGTATCGGTATGTTGCCTATTTTGTATTTTGGAAATGAGCAACAAAAAACGGAATATTTATCCAAGTTGATTAGTGGAGAGTTGAAAGCAGCTTATTGTTTGACAGAGCCTTCGTCGGGTTCTGATGCTTTGGCTGCCAAAACCCGCGCTGATTTGTCTGCAGATGGGAAACACTATATTCTCAATGGTCAGAAAATGTGGATTTCCAATGCTGGATTTGCCGATTTGCTGATTGTCTTTGCACAGATTGGGGGTGATAAATTTACCGGATTTATTGTTGATGCACATGCAGAAGGTGTGACCCGCGGTGCAGAAGAGAAAAAACTGGGTATTAAAGGTTCTTCTACCCGTCAGCTCTTTTTTGAGAATGTAAAAGTTCCTGTTGAAAATGTACTTGGTGAAGTTGGCAAAGGTCACTTGATCGCCTTTAATGCACTGAATACCGGCCGCTTCAAACTTTGTGCCCTCTCATTAGGTGGTGCAAAAGAAAGTGTAACCACGGCCATTCAATACGCCAATGAGCGCATACAATTTAAAGTACCTATCGCCAATTTTGGAGCTATCAAACACAAGCTGGCCGAGCAGGCCATCCGCCTTTTTGCGGGAGAGAGTGCTTTGTATTTTGTCTCCAATCTGATGGAAGAAAAGAAAAAAGCCCTGGATGAAGAAGGTGCAAGTTTTGGTGATGCCAAACTGAAAGCTGCCGAAGAATATGCCATTGAGTGTGCCATCCTGAAAGTAGTAGGCTCTGAAGTGTTGGATTATGTAGTAGATGAAACCTTGCAAATCCATGGGGGCATGGGATATTCTGAAGAAGGTACAGCTGCCCGCGCCTACCGGGACTCTCGGATCAACCGTATTTACGAAGGCACGAATGAAATCAACCGTTTGTTGACAGTAGATATGTTGCTGCGTCGTGCCATGAAAGGAAAATTTGATCTGGTTGGACCAGCTTGGGCGGTGCAAAAGGAACTGGCTTCCATGCCGGGTTTTGAGCAACCAACGGGAGCTTATGGCAAGGAAGTAAAAGCTTTGAAGGATTTCAAGAAAGCAATCCTGATGGTAGCTGGGGCTGCTGCCAAAATGCAGATGGATGGACAGTTGAATCTGAAAGAAGAGCAGGAAATCGTAATGAACGTTGCGGATATGATGATCGATCTATTACAGGCGGAAGCAACCTTATTACGGGTACAAAAGTTGTCGAAAATGGAGGCCAAACATCCCCAGGAAGTTTACGACGCCATCCTGCGCGTATTCCTGACAGATATGACGGCCCGTATGAACAAAAATGGCACTGATGCACTGGTCTCTTTTGCGGAAGGCGACCTGTTGCGCACCATGCTTATGGGGCTCAATCGCTTCACCAAGTACCAACCGACAAATGTGAAGGCCGATCGGAGATTGATCGCCGGGCGCATGATCGAAGCTAATGAATACTGTTTTTAATTGAAATTAAAATCTTGATTTATATAAACCGGTATCGGAGCAATTCGATACCGGTTTATTAATTTAATAACTGCTTTTTTATCCTGGCATCCGCCCAATTCCAGGAACGCCAGCTGTAGGTATCTTGTCGGCTGAGGAAAGTTAACTTTTTTTGTTTGATCTTTCGCTCGATACCACTTGGTTTGCTGGCCAAGGTTTTGATCAAAGCTTCATTTTCTAACAAAATAAGTAGGTTGCGGTCGCCAACATCATCAATCAAGAAGTGGGCATCCAGGGTACCGGTGGTCGCCTGTCGGATGTTGTGCCGGGTGATTAAAACATCCCAATCAATAGCACTAAAAAATGTCAACACCAGATAGAAGATCCAGGCATTATAGCGCAACAGGAAAAAGGCTGTTTTTTTATCCTTTATTTTTAAATAAAGCAAAAATAATCCGGCCAATACCAGGATTAGGAAGATAAATACACCAATGCGTTTATAGGCCATTCCATACTGGCTGAGGTAGCGGTAGTTGCGCATGCCAACTGAAAGGGCCAGGACGGCATTTTGTGCAATCCAGACATAGGCCAGCTCGCGTAGTAATACATTTCGGGAATAAAAATTCTGGTTGCCCCGAAAGTAATACAATAAAATACCAGCAGATAGTAATATGGCGAGGATCAAAAGGTAGGTACCTCCATGTACATATTGGCTCAATTCATAAGCACTTGTCATTTCGGTCTCCACCCAAACAAAACGCAGGTCCGTTAGATTTACGATAAATAAAAGCATATTGAGCAAGCCGATGGTCAATAAGGCCACCCAATATTCATTTTTCAGAGACAATAAATGTCTTTGGGGCCACCACCGCTCGGCAAAGGGAACGCGTTGGCGATTTAAGTCGTCGGCTTGTTTAGCTTCGGAACGGGTAAATAAGCCTCCAAAATTGGAGCGAAGTAATCCGGCTCCCATCAACCAGAACCCTATAAAGAAGCAGGTCATTTCTGCTGCTGAAATATCCCATTGGAAGATATGCTGCACACTCGTCCAAAAGCGATCCACCAATTCTGCCCATTTTTGATTGGCCTGGTAATAAATAGTACCAAAGACGGCTACACAAAATAAGGGCAAAAGCAGCAAGGGCGTTTTATAAAAAGGCAGATTTTGGAAGGCTGCAGGAAGTATAACCACCCGTAATTCACGTAACCATTGTCTGGGAATACTCAGGAGCGTGGTGATGGCCAGCAATAAAGCATAGAAGATGAAGCGCAACTCTCGGCGCTGAGCAAATCCGATCAATAAGAGTAAAGAAATCCAGTGCATGAATTTGGCAAAACCCGAATTGTGCCAAACGATAAATAGCGCTGTCAATAATACGCCGGTGCCAGCTAATAATGCTCCGGATGACTTTCGAAGCTCGGGTTGAAATCCAAAAATAGAAGTCAGTAAGGCCCCGGCAAAAAGCAAGGTATTCAATCCCATTTTTTCACTGGAGAAAAAATTGGCGTAGGTGATTCCCCCCAATAGGATGATGGCCGTAAGAAAAAAGTGTTTTTTCATGGTATGATTTTTTGGTGTTCTACTCCTTCCAGCGAGTGGAATGACTAATGACAATCAACGTGAAATATCCCAAAAGCAGCATTGCAGTAAGTACAATGGCAAGACCAAAGGTTTGTAAATGGGCCAGCGGCTGACTTATGACCATAAGGATATCCCGGATTATGGCCAATGGTTGAGTGAACAGGTCCCAGCTGTTCCAGCGTAAAAACCGACCCAGATAAACCCCAAAACCAGTTAGGCTAATGCTGGCCACCACTACTGCCCAACTAAGGCCCGGGCCAAGCCGTGTATCCAATACCTGATGTACCTTCAGCATGGATAAGAACCCTAACATCAGGCCCGTCCAGGCACAAGAAAACAAGAGTAACAAATCGTACCATAATGGTAAAGGGGGCCGGTGTTGGAGGTGAAGCAGATCAGTGACGATATAAGGAGCATTGGGAAAAAACAAAAGCCAGCCAAAGAGTATTGGCAACAGCCATAACAGCCGGATACCTTGCTGTGCTTTTCGTTCTAATAATATGGCCAGCAGATAGGGGATCCAAGCCAGCAACAGATTCCAAGCCAGAAATAGAAAGCTATGACCCCGGAAAAGGTATAAATTTTCCAGATTGGGCATGCCGTGATGGAAAGCGCCCATTTTAAATAACCGATAAGCCATCAGAGCCACATCAAAAACTGTGGTCAGGGCCAGGGTAAAAAACATTAATCTGTTCCGGCTTTTTAGTGCAAATATTTTATCCATAAAAGTACTTTGAAATTCAAAGTTTAATTGTAAAAAAATATGCTTTTACTCTTTCACCCCTTTAATCATCCGTTCCAGTGCATCCAAATGATCGGTAAATGCTTTTTTACCAGCTTTGGTAGCACGATAAGAAGTATTGGGCTTTCGGCCTACAAACTGCTTGCGGACCTCAATAAACTGTTCTTCCTCAAGGGCTTTGATGTGGCTGGCCAAGCGTCCGTCTGATAGCTCCAGCAGGTCGCGTAGGGTCGTGAAATCAACCCAATCATTGACCATTAGCATAGACATGATACCCAGGCGCACCCGATTGTCAAAAGTTTTATTTAATTGGACAATGATCTTTTTCATGCAAGCGCTTCACGTTCATATTTGAAGTACATCAATAAGCCATAAATAATGTGCAAAACACCAAATCCCAGGGCCCAGAATTCCAAACCATAACCCAGGTTAAACATAGCCAATAGGCCCAAAAGAATTTCGCTGATGCCCAAATAGCGCACATCATTCAAGGTATATTTACTGGCATTAACCAGTGATAGGCCATAGAAAATCAGCGTGGCGGGTGCCATCAGTCCAACATATCCATGCTTAAATAATGCCAGACAAAAGATTCCGCCAGTTGCCAGTGGTATGGCCAGATTGATCAGTAATCGCTGGGTCAGCGGGCCCCAGATTTTCTGCCCCTTATGCCTGGCTTTGCGCGTCGTAAAAAAGATGCCGGCAGCCAACGCACTAATTAGTACCAATCCTCCATTTACCATCAGGAATGTCAAATAATGCATGCCCCATTTGCTCGTAGCTGGAGCTAGCGCATAATACAAACTCTTTCCCTCAAAAGGCACAATACCAAAATAGACGTAAATCAATGCAGCCCCGATGAGCGCAAATGTCCCCGCAGCTACTCCGGATAATCCACTCAACGAAATAAAGCGTGATGAACGCTCCATGAGCGATCGAATCTCACTCAGCGCATCCAGATGCGATTTTTGGTGTTGGGTCATATTTGAAAAATTTAAAGTACTTTGAAAAACAAAGTTATAAGATAAACGTTAAATTGGCAAGTTTATTTTTGAAATTTTTGAGCTAGTGGTGTTTTGATACACACAAACATGCTTGTACATCTGCGATATTTTGGAAAAAGTATAATAACTTGCAACTAATGGTTAGGTTTTTCACGAAAAAAGGTACTAATGTTTGGAATTAAAAAATACACGGACGATGCCTTAGTTAAAGCCATTAAATATGGAGATCGAGAGGCAGACAGGGCGATTACCTACCTGCTGAATCGGGATTTTGGCAAAATCAAAAATCTGGTCATACAACGCAATGGCTCTGAAGCAGACGCAGAGGACGTTTTTCAGGAGGGACTTACGGCTTTGATCTTGAATATACGGCGGGGTGTTTATCGGGGAGAAAGTGCAGTGAGCACTTATTTGCATGGGATTTGCAAAGGCATTTGGTACAAACGTTTCCTGAAACAGGTGCGTGAGACGGATTATAAAAAAAACCTGACAGTCGTTGAAGAGGACCACCTGACTCCGGAAATCAGCCTTATGGATGAAGAACAAAAATTACTACTGCTGTCGCTATTTGACCAACTGAGGGAAAAATGTAGTGAGGTATTGCTGCTTTGGGCCAATGGTTACGCCATGCAGGAAATTGCCAACAAACTGGCGTATGGAAGTGCGCAGGTGGTGATGAATAAAAAGAATAAATGTTTGAATCAACTGCAAAAACTAATGCAGGAGAATGGAAGTGTGCAGGCGATGGTGGAGGCGTTGTAAATTTAGGAAATAGGTTTAGGGAGGTTTATGGTTTAGGAGGGTTTAGGAGGGTTTAGAAGGGTTTAGGGAGGTTTAGGGTTTAGGAAGGTTTAGAAAGGTTTAGGGAGGTTTAGGGAGGTTTAGGGTTTAGAAGGGTTTAGAAGGGTTTAGGAGGGGTTTAGGAGGGGTTTAGGAGGGTTTAGGAGAATGGCGATCTGACATAAAGCTTTAATGAGAGCTTCGTTTGGAGGTTGGTTTTTGAAGCGAAAAATGATCTCTTGCAGCCCATGCTCCTACGCTGCCTTCGCGAAGCTACGGCGAAGCATGGCGCAGACGCCCGGAGAAAGCTTCAGCGCAAGCGTAAGGTTGGCCTGCAAATATGCTCTGAGATTTGAGAGGCTATCATTCATTTTTAGGAGGGGTAGGTAGTTACGGCTTTCAATCATGCGTGTTATATTTTAAATAAAAAAATCATGGATGATACAAACAATACATTCGAATTAATTGAACAATATCTCGGCGGGGAATTGAAGGGCGAAGCATTGCAAAGTTTTGAGGAACGGCTTGCCAGTGATCCGGAGTTTGTAGTGGAGGTAGAGCGCCAGAAGATGACCCATAAAGTGGTAGATATTTACGCTCAATTAAAGACAAAAACGCAGGTAGAGGATTTACATGCTAAGGCTAAGCATGCGCGCAAGCAAAGAAACATTCGAATCATTCCACTAGCTGCCAGCATAGCTTTGATCATTTCACTAGGCATTTGGTTTTATCCAAAGGATACTCAAATTTCAAATGATGATCTGGTCGCTGCCAATTTTGATTTATACCCTGACCGGATTACTACAATGGGTAATACCCCTGACTCCTTGTTGGCCTTAGGAGTATCGGCATACAATCACAAAGATTTTAACTCGGCCTTGACCATTTTTTCAGAAATTCCAAATAAGCACCCGCAAGCCGATCTCATTCACCTTTATGGAGGCATTTCCTACCTGGGTATCCACGAACCAGACAATGCCCTACTGGTTTTGAGGCGTATCAAAGAAAATAGCCCATACCGGGAAGCGGCACGTTGGTATCAGGCACTGGCCTATCTGGAAAAACAGGACACGGAACAGGTGCGCACCTTGCTACAGGAAATTGTACAGGAAGATGCTTTCCCAGGAGAAAAAGCCAGGATCTTGCTTGAGGAGTTGCAGGAGTGATTCCGGTAGCCTTTATAAGGGGATGTTTCTTTTGCCAGAATTTATTATCTTGGCCATTAATGTTCCAAATATTAATTCCTTCCCCTTTTCTTTTATAGAAAATTGATGAATTTCTTCGAACGGAAATTCATCAACATTTTTAGAGGTCGGCTTTTGTAGCGAAAAGCATCATTTTTTTGATGTTACAAGGCTTTTTTGAAGTTCATACCCTGAGGTACGGACGAGAGAAGTAACAGCCTGTCCTGCCGAAGGGAAACCGCTAGGTCGGGAAAGTATCATCGAAAGAGTGATCCTTTGCAGCCAATGCTCCTACTCTGCCTTCGCGAAGCTACGGCGAAGCAAGGCGCTGAGTCCTTCGCCAAAGGCTACGGCCGCGCGCCGTCGTCGAAGCCTTTCGCTTGCGCCGAAGCTTCAGCGAAGGAGCATGGTGCAGACGCCCGGAGAAAGCTTCAGCGCAAGCGTATGGTTGGCCTCGAAACATGCTCTTATACCCAAATTTTGTAACAACAAATAGACATTAATCCCTCAAGGGTACTACTGGAGATGATGAGGAATACGATCCTGATAACGATTTGTTTGTTATTTTCCCTTTCCTTTTTGGCCAATGCACAAAAGGCAAAGTTCGAATTTTATACCACAGACGATGGACTGGCGGGCAATCATACCAATACGGTGACCCAGGACGACCAGGGGTTTATCTGGTTTATCAATGATTACAAGATTCACCGTTTTGATGGCCGAAACTTTGTGGTGTATCCTTCACCGCCACCAGAAATTCCGGGAAGTGGTGAACGCATTAACCTCATGGCTTCCTATCAGGATTCTTTGCTCTTTTTTGTGTCCTTGCATTATGCTTTTTTGCTCAATCCCAAAACGGGGCACTGGCAATCTTTCCAACCGGGAGCCGAGAGTGGGGAAACCTATTCAAGTTTATACAGTTTTCAAATAGGGCCAGCTGACATTCTGCTCTATTGTCAAGATTTAGATGAGGTGTGGAGTATTTGGCGATTTCGCAACCAAAAGTTAGAGCGAGTAAAGATCTCTCCATCGATCCATATTAATTCAGAAGAAACTATTGGTTGTTTCTTCGATGCTAAAGGCAATACCAATGTCTATTCTGCTCAAACCCTTTATCAACTGGATGCTTCCGGAGAACCAATAGCAGAAGTTTCATTGAAAGAAATCTCTAATGGTTTAGTCCTTTTTGGCCGAGGCTATTACGACCCAAATAATGCGCTGGTTGTCCTGACTGATCAAAACTTTTTTACACTTGACGAGGGCAAGAAAAAATTTAGTCCTCATCCACTTAATCGCTTTTTGCCCGACAAACCCATGAATTTTTATCGTTTTATCATGGAAGATGATGGCAGCATCTGGGCCAGTGGATTGGATAAAACGCTGGTTTATTACGATGCCATTGAGGATACACTTTACAATTTCCGGAAAGAGATGGATCAGCTTATTCCCTATCGCAATGATTTTCATCTTCTGTTTAAGGACAAGACAGGTACCATTTGGGTGCCCTCTCGGATGGGTTTGCTTAAAGTGACTTTGCAATCCTCCCTTTTTGACACCTATTTCAATCGGGCCAGAAGTGAATGCAATGGGTATTGTAGCTTCCGGGGTATGGCCGAAGACGCACAAGGCATGATATACGGTGCTTTTTACAATGGCATCACGAAATTTGACCCATACAAAAAACAGGAGTATCCACCTTATTCTTTCTACCGCCAACCTTTTGGAATATTGGGAGATGGTGAGCGGATATGGTTGAACGATGGAATGTATTTGGATACAGGGTTGGAAAAAATAATTGAACTGTCAGATTCACGTGCCATTCCTTTCTTTGGTGCGGAGGATGAAGGCGTCTTAACCAGAGATAAAGCAGGTGGGATTTGGCGGGGATACCAATCCTACTTGTTGAGTTTGGATCAATCACAAGAGGGTATGTATTGGCGCGAAGAAATTCAGCTGCCAGTAAAAGGTGTTTTGAAGGCCGATGCCTTTCGCCTTGGTCAAAAAAGTGGAAAGCTTTGGATTAGTTACGGAAGCCAGGTATTTGCTTATGCACCGGAATCACGCGAACTGTCAGAATATAATTTAAAAGACTTCAGCCCCTCAGTTTCCAGGGTTATGGGTATTGAAGAAGACGGAAAAGGCGATTTGTGGTTGGCTACCGATGCCGGATTGGTCCATTTTTCCCCAACCACCAAAGCCATTACTGCCTATACCGAGCAGGATGGCCTTTCCAATAACTTCGTTTGTGGCCTGCTGACGGAAGGGGACTCTTGTCTGTGGCTTAGCACCAATAAAGGCCTTTGCCGTTTTCAAATCGAGCAGAAAACTTTTATCAATTTTTATGAGGAGGATGGGCTGACCCACAATGAATTCAACCGCATGTCTTATTTTAAGGCCCGCGACGGGCGGATGTTTTTTGGTGGCCTGCGCGGTGTGAATGCCTTTTACCCCGAGGAGCTGGTAGAGGCCTATAGCAATAAAAACAAGGAGGCACGAATGGTCCTTTCGGCATTTGAACACGTAGACGAGCGCCAGGATACGATCATTCGGGAATACCAATTTTCAGATCAGCCCGAAATCCAGCTGTATCATTGGGACCGGTCTTTCATTTTTGATTATGCGCTCACGGACTACAACAATTCCCAGGAGATTGCCTACAGTTACCAGATGGAAGGATACGAAAATACCTGGTCGACTCCCTCCCGCTTCAATTTTACCCGCTATAGCAGCCTCCCGGCTGGGCATTATACCTTTCGGGTGAGGGCGCGTGATAGTCGTGGGCTCTGGCATCCGAGTATCCTGTCAGTAAGTGTTATTGTACACCCTCCCTGGTGGGCTACCTGGTGGGCCTATCTGTTGTATACCCTGCTCATTTTGGGCATTGCCTATGTTATTTTCAGGGTTTTAAAAAGGCGCCTGCTCCTGCAAAACCAATTGAAGCGGGAACAGGAAGAAGCCACTCGGCTTAAAGAGTTGGACCATTTCAAAAGTCGCTTGTATACCAACCTGACTCACGAATTTCGCACGCCGCTAACGGTGATCCTCGGTATGGCAGATCAAATCGAAAGCAATCCTAAAAACCACCTAACAGAAGGCATCCAACTGATTCGAAAGAATGGCCAAAACCTGCTTCGCCTGATCAATCAACTGCTCGATCTGTCCAGGTTAGAAAACAAATCCTTTAAACTCCACGTGCAACAAGGTGACATCATCCCTTATCTTCGGTATATGACAGAGTCTTTCCAAACTTATGCCAACGGCAAGAATCTTTCTCTGCGGTTTTTTGCAACTCTGGAGGCGTTGGTGATGGATTACGACCCGGAGCAAATCAAGCAGGTACTCACCAACCTGATTTCAAATGCCGTGAAATTTACGCCATCGGGGGGAATGGTCAAGGTGCGGGTAACAACAGAACACCAGCAATTAAATTTGGAAGTCATAGATACAGGCATTGGTATTGCTGCCGCAGATTTGCCGCATATCTTTGATCGTTTTTATCAGGTAGACAGCTCTCATACCAGGCAGGGCGAAGGCACGGGTATCGGACTGGCTCACACCCTGGAATTGTTGAAAATCATGGGTGGTCGGATTTCGGTAAAGAGCGAACCGGGAAAAGGCACCAATTTTCTAGTGTGTTTGCCCATACAGACAAATGCAAACATCGCAGCTGTCGGACCTGAAAAAGTGGAACCACTTGTATTGGACCAGCCAACTTCCTCCATACAGGATTCCGGGATCGGGAAAAATGGAGCTACCAGAAACAACCATCTGCCCCAACTGCTCATCATCGAAGACAATACGGATGTGGTGATCTATCTCAAAAGCTGTCTTAAAGGTTTGTACCAAATGGAGGTGGCCTATAATGGAAAAATTGGCATCGAAAAAGCCCTGGAACATATCCCCGACCTCATTATCAGTGATGTGATGATGCCCGAAAAAAATGGTTACGAGGTATGTGACACCTTAAAAAATGATGAAAAAACCAGCCATATTCCCATTATTTTGTTGACTGCCAAAGCTGATGCATCTTCCCGCCTAACCGGGCTGAAAACAGGTGCGGATGCCTATTTATCAAAACCATTTGATCGCGAAGAATTGTTGATACGCCTGGAAAATCTGCTAGAGGTCCGAAGGAAATTAAAAGCACGTTATAAAAATCTGGCTCACGCATCACCACTAGATGAAAAAGAAGGGCATTTAGCAGAAGAAGCACCATTAGAAGATGCGTTTCTCCTAAAAGCGCGGCAAATTGTAGAAGACAATTTAGGCAATAACCAATTTTCCATCGAACAATTTTGTCAGAAAATGGCCATGAGCCGGATGCAGCTGCACCGAAAATTATCAGCGCTGACCGATCAATCCGCCAGCCATTTTATTCGAGGCATACGCTTGCAACAATCCAAAGTACTACTCCGACAATCTCTTGACGTCACCATTTCTGAAGTAGCCTACGAAGTAGGATTTAACGATCCCAAGTATTTTAGCCGGGTATTTACAGAAGAATTTGGCGTTTCACCGAGTGCATTTAGGGAAGGTTCAATCACGTAGGTAACCTGTTGGGTATTAAGTTTTTATGTGTAATTTGTTTACAATAGTCATCACAATTGTTACCTTTTTTTACCATTTTGTTACAATAGTCCACCACTTTGATACATAAATGGGAACATGTTTTACCGGTGGTCTGCATCTTTGTCAGGCAATCGATAAATACCTAAAACCCATTTTTTAACCCAAACAAACTGTATAACGCCAAAAATTAATCCTTTTCAAGGGAGCGCCTGTTTGGAGGTCATTAAGGCTTGACCCGGTTCCACCGGAAAGCCGTCAAATCCGACCTCCAAACAATCTCTGATATTTTCTTCCTGTAGTATTTCGCGACAATACCCTAGATGGTTTATTGGGCCGGGGCTCTGTTCCGCCCGGTAATGCACATGGAAGTTGCTTCCCCCTAAATTAACATGTTTTCTTAAAGGAATGCCTGATGACACCTCAGCATGAGGCTTTGCTATGTCTCTCCAGCTGAAGTATTGGCCAACGCAAGCTGTTCAGGCTTCCTGACGGATGGAATTCATTTTTTAAACCAATAAAATTAACTAACAGTGAAAACAATGATCACCTTTTTCAAAACACTATGCCAGCCGATTTTTCTATTGATCCTTGGCGTAACCCTAAGCTTTACCAGTTGTCAGAAAGACCTGACTAATGAACGGAACCTGGAAGTAGAGGCCCATACTTTTGACCTTAAAGCCATTACCCTTGAGGCGGTTTACGACATCCCCAAGGGCCTACTCAGTGAAACGGAAAGTGAAAGACTGTACCAAAACTTATTAGAAAGCCTTTCCGCAGAAGAAGAGGTGCAATTGGCAGAAATGATGCAAGTTTATACCGCACAATCTGCTCAGGAGGATTTACCAATCAGCTTACGAAATTCCAGTGAAAGTATTATCCACGGTATCGGTCAGAACGATGGTTATGGGAGAAGTGTAGCCAAGGATGGCATTTATCTCTACGTTGGGGTGCCAGGTCTGAGTCAGGTACACATCTATGCCAAAAATGGCAGTAACTACTCCCTGGTCCACACCCTCACGCCCAGCAATGGGGCCGTAGGTTTTGGTGGTACCGTGTCTGCCAGTGGAGACTGGCTGGCTATCGGTGGTTCCGGACAAGTATATATGTACAAGAGAAAAAGAACGTTCTGGACCCTGCAACATATCATTACTCCTTCTCCTTCTTTCAGTTTACTCTTTGGCAATGATATAGCCATGTCTGGCAACCAAATGGCGATCACTGGCCATCTACCCGAAAATTCGTCGGTGACATACATCGCCGTCTATGAATTGACCGGCTTTGGCTGGGCCTGGCAGGAAGTAGCCGTGCTCGGCGATGGCAACACCCACTTCTGGGATATCGATATAACCCACAACCGCATCGTAGGCAATGGAGGATTCTTGCCTTCCGGACCGATATTTAATCCAGGGGTCTATGTCTTTGAAAAAAGTGGAGGTTCCTGGAGTTTTTCCACTACGATTCCTTTTCCTCCGAACAATCAACTGTTGAGAGCCATTGCCATCGATAACAATACAGTGGTGGCCAATACCGCTTTTACTTTCTTCGCTTCGAGCAATTCCTCTTTTGTGTTTACCAATACCGGAGGTGGATGGTCCCATACTGGAACCTTGTCACAACCCTTACCGATTTCCTTTGCTCAAACCCGTTGGGTGGATATTCAAGGTAGTAAAGCCGTCGTGACCATGCCTACCAATTTTGGTGATCCAACTGATGCCGTCCACGTTTTTGAGCAATCCGGGGGCTCTTGGAACCTGACTGAAACCCTGACACCGAGTACCGGTGGGGCAAATCTCTTATTTGGCGAAGGTATCTTGCTATATGGATCGGAAATCATCGCCGGATCACCCGGTAGTTTTGATCCTGTGAGTAGCACTTCTGCGGCGGGTAGTGTGTTTATTTATGAATAAGTCACTGTTCTAAACCTTTCCGGAGGTCATTATCTCTTTATATTGGATGGCCTCCGGCTAGGTTTTTATTGTGCTAACCCAGCTGGTTCTAACTCATTTTAAAAGAAAATGCATCAATTGTACTGGAAGGTGCTTAATGTGGGGAACAAGCTAAAAGTTGATGGGAGCACTAATTGGGGGTATAGGTTTAGAAAGCCCTTTCTAAGGTTTCTCAAAAAGTCTTATCTTGCAAGGGCAACACCATGAAAACAACGCTTTGGCAAACAGGATCTTTTAACGGATTCAATATTTGTCAAAGGAAACTATAAAAGGCAATTGCCAGGCGTAACACACCTAACTTATGACCCAAAAACGTATTTTTCTACTCGTATTAGCCGTCCTCCTAGCTCTGGGAGCCTTCTTTTTTCTTCGTTATTGTAATCCTAAAACTATCGAAATGCCCTGGGGCCTTTGGGAAACCATTCAAACGGGTGTACAACAAAGCCCAGATCATCTGGAAGCTCAAGCCAATCAGGTAGCCCTCACAAAAGATGCCGATCAGGTTTTTGCCTTTGTTCGGGATCGTATTCAAACCATTCCCAACCCAATAGGAGCAAAGCCAGTTATTCGTTGGGGCACAACAGGTGCATTACGTACGGCCAAGGCAACCCCATTAGAGAAAAGCATTTTGCTTCAGCAGCTTTTTGAACGGGCAGGTTTCACCGCAGAAATTTATCGCGGAAAATCCGACCGCAAAGGCCTTGATATTTTTGCTCAGGAGTACCAGCCAACATCATTTACCCCGGATATTGATGTCTCCTATTTGCAACAATTACAAACAAAACACGGCGTTACCAGTGGCTCGGAAATCACGTCAATTGTTCCAGACGCTGAATTTGAGCAATTGCTAGATTCAATCTATCAGCATATTGGTCAGGGTTTGAGAATCAAGGATTATAACTGGGGTCAGCTGATGTATCACACCTATCCGGTGCGTGTGATGGTTGATAGCCAATGGGTTTATTTTAATCCTGCATTTTCGGATGCCGAACGAGGAGTACACTATTGTGTCGGTGAGCCACGTCCTTTCCGTGTTGAAGCTGGCGAGGTGACCCCTAAAATAACCATCAGATTGCGGGCCTCTTATGACGATCGCAGTTATAGCCCGTTTACGGTAGCCGAAGCCATTTGGCCAGTTGATCAGTTGATTGGTAAAGATGTCCGGCTTTCGTACAAATTAATCGGCCCTCCGGAGCTTCTTCTTTCCGGGAAAGTCAGCGATTTTGAAGCCTTTGTACCTTGTATTGACTTGATTGGTGGTCCTGCAATGGATGCCGATTCTTTTCATATTACAGGAGATGTGCTGACAACAAGAGGTAAGGTGGTACCCAAAGATGCCGCGCTGCAATTGTTGAATCATGAACAGGAAATCGCAACCACTGACCCGTCAAAAGCAGCCTCTATATCCCTAAAACTTCCCAAAGTCGCCGATTTTCCAACGGTTTTGCTGGAAGCAGAAGTCAAAGATGAGGAAGGCAATGCTTTAATGGGCCTGACGGAAGAAGATTTTAGCATTCTGGTCAATGGGGAAAAGGTGACCCATCGCATGGTGATTAATCAGGCAATGCCGCCCAGGGTGTTGTTTTTATACGACGATTCGGAAAGTATGCCCGATAAATATTGGAGTTATAAAAAACATGAGGGTACCCTGGATATTTTCAAAAAGATAGCCAAAGCCTGTCAGGAAATAAATCCTGAAACGGAGTTTAGGGCCTCTCCATTTGGCGATAAGCTCAATAAAATTTATAAGCTCTCTTCCTGGAGCAATTCCATTCCCAAAATGGAGGCATACATCAAAAATACCAGTAGCAGCGAATCCAATAACTGGTCGGCCCTATTGGGGGCAATGAGTATTGAGGCCGATATGGTCATTTTGGTTTGTGATGCCGATGGGACTGAAAAATTTGATGATTACAGCGAGTTGAAATTTAAAGAAGGCATGCCAGGCTTGATCTATGGGGTGGTGAGTAGAATGACTAAAGATGGAGAATTTGAAGCCATGGCTGACAAAACCGGAGGTGCTCATTTTTTGATTGAAAATCAAATGGATGAAGCGATTGCCGATATCCAAAAACGCATCAAAGCAACCAAAAATGAGCGCTATTTGGTGGAAATTGATGTAGAAAATGAGGAGTTGCCCTTAATGGATATCCAGATGGATGTGGGACCGGATGGTGACTTGTTTGACAAGCTTGAAGATATTGAAATTCCCGGCCTGGATAAACGCAGGCCTGCGGGCAAAAATGCCATCACTGGATTGTACCTGGAGGTGGAATATCTGGACAAAAAATACGTACGGAAATTGGCGGGGGTACCCTTGGGAGCCAATCCCAAACTTTATCCCATCACACAGCGCATGATTGATGAATGCAACAATGCGCTTTTGGGTGAATACCTCTTGCATTTTGAAGGAGATCACCCAACCCCTTCAGCAGCAATGGACCAAATTTGTGGTCATTACCTACAATTACGCCCGTTGACAGAGTTGTTGCTTGAAACGGACCCCGAGGCATTTTTTAAACAGCTACAGGAAACACTCTGGGTACCTGATTACCCTGCCAAATGGTCGGCCATTATGGCCCGAAAGAAGGATGCTGGGAAAATCTTTGAAAATAACTTGAACGCCTGGCTTTTCAGCGAATACCCAGACCATACCGGGCAACTATACCAGCGCCTCGACAGATTGCCTATGTCCGATTACCTGACCGCTGTTCCTTTGACAAAAGAGGTCTACCTGGAACAGGCCAAACAATCTTTATTGGGACCCTGGACGGTGGCTAAAAATTATCGGGATGGCCAATCGGTGGTTGGTAACATCTTTCCTTTTGAACAGGTTAAAATAAACTACACGGGGCAGGAAATTTTCTTTCCTCATACACTGTCCAATAGATCTGCCACCAACGATTGGTATGAAGCGAATAACCAAAATATTGTGAATACCAGCATGAACCTCCTGATTCAGGACACACTTGGCGGAGATTTGGCTTTTAAATGGAAAACACAAAATGGCAATTTACAATGGATGCAAAAAGATGGAAGTATGGCCAGCAAGAAGCTGCCTTTGACCATTGATCGGGAAAAATCATTG
Source organism: Saprospiraceae bacterium (assembly GCA_021604865.1). Classification (GTDB taxonomy): domain Bacteria; phylum Bacteroidota; class Bacteroidia; order Chitinophagales; family Saprospiraceae; genus BQJU01. Next base: position 41,441 of record BQJU01000053.1, read on the forward strand.
ATCGATAATCCTGGCCTATGGCGAAAAACGATGGGCATGAAAATGGATACCTGGATGGATCTGGAAGGCAACAAACTGGCCTTTATTCAGGTGGGAACCGTAGCCATGAAAAACCTGAGAGATACGGAAGATCCGAAAGTGTTGATGCAAAAAGTGAAAGAAGAACTCAAGGTTTATATCCAAACGGAAATGGCCTATGGCAAGCGCTACTTTTTTGGCGAAAGCCAGCAATTTATGGAGCTCTATAGTATTGCTAGAAATAATTTATCCGTAGTATTAAAAACCGAATAGTTATGAAATTATTAAAAATGATGATCCTCGGGCTTTTATTATTCACAAGTCAATGGGCGCTGGGCCAGCCTTACCACATTGATAAAAGCAAACCAGAACCACAGGAAATTCAACTATTCGAAGACCCTGAAAATGAAACCACTCAACTAGGCCTATACGAAGGAATAATGGGAGATGCCGACCAACGTTTTTTTATCAAAGGAGTCAGTGAATTCCAGCCGATAGATGTATTCCTCTTCTCTCGAGATGATAATAAACTAAGCCTTGACATCACTAAAGCCACCTGGAATGACAAAGTGAAGTCCTGCAAAACAAGTGGCAGGGAAAACTATTGTACAGTGAAATTCCGAACTTATGGCAATTTTGGAATCAGTATTTCCGGAGCAGCAGGCACAGCCTATACCATACTCGCAGTGGTGGGAGAGGAAGTGATCCAAGGATTGCCGTCTCCCTTTTTTGCTGCCAACAAAAAAAATATTGAAGAAGCCGAAAAAATGGCCAAAAAAGCGGGTGGAGGTAGTATTGATGAAACGAAAACGGAGACAAGTGCTGCCGGCGGAAGTAATACGGTCCTATACCTCATTGCATTTTTTCTGTTTTTGATAGTGGTCTTGCTGGCAGTATTCCTATTTCGGAAAAACAAATCGGCCAGTATCATTATCCTGTTCATGTTGTCTTTCACGGCATTACAAGCACAGACAGAATATGATGGTGACAATGAACGGCAAGAACCCGAAACCGAAGAGGAACTCAGAGACCGTATGATTGACGAAATCAAACAGGAACTGCGCGATGAATACGGTCGACTTCAGGAGGCACGATCTCGTCTTAATAGGGTGACCAATGCCTGGAATAAAATTGATGAATTGAGGAAAATTAAATCTGATTACGATGGTTTTATTTCAGCGTATAGTGGGCTCGGCGATTGTATTGCTTCTGCCCCTGCTATGCAATCACCACGGGTGCCTTCTTTTTGTGTAGATGACCAGGATTGCGACAATTGCTTTTTTGATGCCAGGCAGGATTTTAACCAGGTTCGCCATAGCCTGATTCGCTTGAAAACCATTTACAATTGCACCATCAAAATGACGGATTCAGCCAAAGCCTTTGGCGATAGCTTTTCCAGTGCTACTGGCACCGGACTGGGTTGGACAGAAGCCCGTAAAGATATTGAAGAGTCCATCCAGAAATTAGAAAAAGCCTATGATAAAAAATATGCCGAACTGATGCGGGACCTGCATTCCTCCATGGTGGAAATGGCCATCTGCGAGGCGCAGTTTGGACTGGAAGACTGGTATGATCGGTTTGGATTTATGTATTATGAATTCATGTCTGAGCGTTATCGGAGGAATTAGAATCTATATTCTTATAAAACACCAACAACTATGGAAGAGGCCAAAATACCGCTGCAAACCATTGTCCAAACCAGCCATTCAGCAAATGTTTTATGCGTTGCCATCAGCCCGGATGGCCAGTATCTGGCCTCGGGAAGCGATCATGATTGCGCAGTGAAAATATGGGATTTGCAAAGCGGCATCCTCATCCGAAATTTCGCGGGACATGGCAGTTGGGTATATACTATGGCCTTTAGTCCGGATGGAAAATATTTATTGACCGGATCCTGGGATGGGACCGCAAAATTGTGGGGAATAGAAACCGGCAGGTGCTTGAAAACTTATGGAGGAAATCATGCAAAATATGCCGTTTGTTTCACTCCTGATAATAGGCTTATTACTGCCGGCAAGAAAGTAGTTTGCCTGTGGGACAGTTACTTGCCTGTTGAGGCTCCTCCCGGGGAGCCTATCCGTCGCTTTGAGGGACATGAAAATACTATTTTATCAGCGTCCCTTAGCAAGGATGGGAAATACCTGGCCACCGCCAGCATGGATAAGACCACAAAATTATGGGAAGTAGGAACCGGCAGATGCCTGAAAACTTTTAAGCATGCCAATCTTGTTCATTCCGTCGTAATTGACCCGGCCGACCACCCCCAATATTTGATCACTGCAGCCTCCAACAAAGAAAGGCACATGGATGGTGGCGAAATACAGGAACCGCCAAGCCTGAAATTATGGGATATCAACGACCTGGACAACGCGGAAGCCTCCCGTGAGTTTACCGGCCATAGCGGTAATATTTATACCGCGTCGATCAGCCCGGACGGTCGCTTCCTGGCAGCTTGCGGCAAGGATAAAGCCGTTTACCTGTGGGATTTGCAAAATAAGCAGGAAAATAAGCCTCTGCATCAATATAAAGGTCACAACCACAAAGCAACCACGGTATGTTTTAGCCCCGACGGGCGGTTTTTGGCCAGCGGCGGTGAGGATAAGGTGGTGAAACTTTGGGACGTAAAACAGCATACGGAAGTCAGGACTTATAGTGGCCATGGGGCCATTGTTTATACAGCAGCGATGAGCCCAGATGGGAAATACCTCCTGGAAGGCAGCGAAGGCAACCTCATCAACCTTTGGGATCTCTCGAGGGGGGAACTAGTGGGTTCCTTGAACAAAGCACAGGCCAAACGAGCGCCCAGGGGCAAGATCAGGGCGTTGGATATCAGCCCGGATGGCAAACGGCTGGCCTGGGGCAGCACGGACAGAAACGTGAATTTATGGGATTTGGAAAACAATAAGCCCATAAAAAGCCTTGTTGCTCCCCACTACGTATCCTCCATCCGGTTTAGTGAAGATGGAAAATATCTGGCTATCGGAGCAGGCAATCTAGCTGGTTATTGGGAACTGGAGACAAATGACCCCGTCTGGATTGTTGAGGAGTGGCACAAGTGGGGGATGCATGTAGATATCAATTCCGAAAAGGGCTACCTGGTGGTGGGGCTGGATCACGATGGAAGAGATCATCCACAGGATAGAAAAGATAAACCGGACCTGATCCTGGTTGATTTAAAGAATAACAATAAACGGTACGTTTTGTACGAGGAAGGGAAACGTATCCGCGGCATCCGAATGAGCAGGAATGGCCGTTACCTGGCAGCAGCCTGCTCCTGGGCCGGAGGGATTAAATTGTGGGATCTGGAAAATTTGGAAGATCCAAGATGGGTCGAAGACTTTAGCGCTTCCGGAGAGCTCATTGCGGTAGATATCAGTGCAAGTGGTCGGTATATTCTTGGCGGAAGTCGCGACAATACTGCCAGCCTTTGGGATAGAGAAACCGCAGTAGTCCACAAATTTGAAGGGCATACCTCTGAAATTTCCGTCTCCTTATCGCCGGATGAAAAATATGTTATTACCGCCAGTCATGATTCTACCACCAGGATCTGGGATGCCTTGACGGGAAAAGAAATAGCTATGTTGGTGAGTATCGGAGAACAGGACTGGGCCGTACTGACCCCCTCCGGGTTGTTTGATGCTTCGCCGGGCGCTATGTTGAGAATGCATTATGTATACGGGATGGAAGTAATCGACCTGGATCAACTTAAAGAAAGGTACTATGAACCAGGTATTTTATCCAAGATTATGGGCGGTGCAGCAAAACATATTCGAAAGGTTCCGCCCCTGGAGGAGGTTCCCCTTTATCCCAGCTTAAAAAAATACACAATTGTTGATAACCGCCTACAGATTGAATTGGAAGAAAGAAGTGGAGGGCTTGGAAAAGTAAGTTTGTTTATCAACAATAAGCAAGTGAAGGAAGATGTTAATCCCTCCGACCGGAAAACCTCAATTACCGTCAATCTCGAGGCGTTTAAGCCCTATTTTTTGCCAGGTAAAGACCAAAATACCATCACCCTACGGCTTTATAATAAAGGCGGCTGGCTAAAAAGCCCGGCGCATGACTTAAGCTATACTGCTGATGTAGTTAGCTCCAAAGGGTGGGGAGACGTCGACGTGGAAAAATTAGAAATGGAGCAGCTTCCCGACCCTTGGTTGTATGCCATTATCGTGGGTACTTCTGACTATAAGGGGAAAGACCTGGATTTGGCCTATCCGGATCAGGATGCCACCAGCCTGGCCTCTGCGCTGGGTATCGTTGGGAAGGAACTCTTTGCAGACCGGTTGCACATCCAATTATTAACATCTACCACAAAAGAAGCAGCGGCATTTTCCAGTAAAAAAAATATCGAAGCAGCATTTAATAGACTTGTCGACAAAGTAAAGCCGCAGGACATACTATTTGTCTATTTTTCAGGGCATGGGGCGAATTATAACAATGCAGGAGAAGCTCAATTTTATTACCTGACCCACGAGATTGGCAGTCCCATCATTGACGACCCTGAAGTTCGGGCCACAGGCGCAATATCTACCAGTGAATTAACCCAGTGGCTCACCAAAATTCCCGCTCAAAAAGAGGTGCTCATCTTTGACACTTGTTATTCGGGCAAAGTATTGGATGGATTGACCATTGGAAAAAAATCATTAGATTCGACACAGGAAAGGGCAATCGACTTAATGCAAGGGAAGACTGGCATGTATGTATTGGCTGGCAGTTCCTCTGACAAGGTCAGTTTTGAATCCTCTCGTTACGGACAAGGCTTGTTGACGTACAGCTTGTTGTGGGGTATGAAAGGTGATGCCTTAAATAGAGAAGATACGAGCCGACCGCTTGTAGATATTATGAAATTATTCCTGTATTCTAAAAAAAAGGTGCCCAGTCTGGCCAATGATATTGCACAGGTACAGGAACCAGTATTGGCTTTCCCCTATAGTGACGAAAAATTTGGCAGTTTTTCAATAGGCATTGCCAATTCAGACGCGCAAAATGCCATTCAAGTGGCACAACCAAAACCCGTTGTTCTACGCTCCTTATTCCAGGACCGTGACCAGTTTCTTGATCACTTGAAGCTTTCCAAAGCCCTTGATGGTTATTTTATCGAAGTCGCCACCAAAAAGAATGGTGCACCCTTCATTTTTGTCAACCAGCTTGATTTTTCCAATGCCTGGAAAGTGGGAGGGCAGTATTTTTATAACAAAAAAGGGGAATACGAAGTGAGGGTGAAAGTATATAAGGATAATACGATGGAAAGCGATTTTCAACTTCTTGGAAAGAATGCTTCGGAACTGGCCAATGCACTTGGTAAGAGAATTCAGGCACTGGTAAGCTCAAACACGTAATAAGAATAAGCGTTAATTTTTAATGTTAAAAAGTGAGTACGATGACCATCGCGGAAAAACTAAAAAATGCAAAGGGCTACCAAATGGATTTTATCGATCAAGCAGGTAAGAAATTTAACGTGCCCTTTCCCCGGTTGGGTGAAACTCAAAAGCAAGAGATTGCTTATTTGAAAGGCTCCAAACAGGACTATCTGCTTCATTACCAGAACTATAGCGTTATCCAAAACAAAAAGCGTAAGCTGCCTTTTTTTGCGGCTTCTAATATTGACGGGGTCCTGTTTAAAGAACTGGCGCGCAAAGACTCCTGGCGTCTTGATCCCCGGATTGAACGGGATCATCAATGGGGATCCGAATTGTACAAAGCCGATAAAAGTGATTTTGATAAAGGGCATTTGACCAAGCGGGAAGATGTGCAGTGGGGGGAAACCGACAAGGAGGCCCGGATGGGTGCTGAACTCACTTTTTTCTATACAAATGCCGTTCCGCAGGTGGGCAATCTCAACCGGAAGATATGGCGATTACTAGAGGATTATATCCTCAAGACAGAAACGCTTAAGCGAGGAATGAAAATCAATATGTTTACCGGCCCGGTGCTGGATGACAATGATCCGGTTTTTAAAACGGAAGTGAATGGCGATAAGCGGATCAAAATTCCTACCCTTTTTTGGAAAGTCATCTACTTCCGACGAGACGACGACGACAAATTGTATAAACTGGGATTCTTAATGGGGCAGGAGGATTTATTATTGGAAAATGATATTGTTTTTCCACGGGAAAGTTCCAGGGATATTTTTACTGAATTCGAAAAGGCCGGCACTTATCAGGTCAGCCTCTCCACGATTGAGGAACTAACCAACCTCCAGTTTCCACCGGCCTATGAGCTTTATAAAAAATCGACACCCACCACTCTCCCTGATATCATCAAACGTGTGCAGGCCAAAGATGTACTGGGTGGAGAAAACAACGGCCCTGATTACGAAATAAAGGGATTGGTTTTGTAACCATGTTCCTACGCTGAAGCTTCAGCGCAAGCGTAAATTTGGTTTGAAAACAGCTTCTAAAAAATTGTTATTATGATCAAAACATATACTAAGGGGGCAGCAGAGAATAAGTTGTCTGTTTCAGGCGAGCTATTTTGTCACCAGCCTAGGCGCGAAAACCGCGCTTGGCCACCACTAAGCAAGGATTTGAGCAACAACGGCTGGTGGCAAAAGAGCCGTATCAAATGGGTAAGTTATTCTTCGC
>BQJU01000054.1 GCA_021604865.1 Saprospiraceae bacterium
GGGCCCAAAACGCCTCTTTTTTGCTGATACTTTGTTGCTTTTTTTGACCGTATCTTCCAGATATGCTCCGCAAAAAGCGCCTCGTTTCACCAAAAAATTGACACTTTTTGCCTCCAAAAGCGACCTCCAAACAAGCACTAACGCCTGAAAGAAGTGTTGATTTACATTTTCGATTGACTCTGAATCACGAGATTTGTCTAAGAACCAAAATTACAAGGCCCTATCCAGATGCGTATAACCGCCATCCACAAACAGTAACTGTCCTGTGGTGTGGCTAGATTTACCAGACAATAAAAAGGCAACGGTATCGGCAATTTCCTCAGCCGTAGTCATTCTATTTTCTAATGGAATTTTTGCTGTTATTCCTGCTAATTTTTCTGCTGGTTTATCAAAAGTTTTTATCCATCGGTCGTATAATGGCGTATAACATTCGGCTACAATTACTGCATTTACCCGAATACTGTAAGGCAGTAATTCCACTGCCCATTCCCGGGTTAAAGCGTTTCGTCCGCCATTGGCAGCGGCATAACCTGAAGTACCTCCTTGTCCAGTCAGGGAAGTTTTAGAACCTATGTTGACAATTGCCCCTTTAGTCTTTTTTAAATGTGGTATAGCCAAATGTGCCATCAAATAATAATGCGCTACATTTCGCTGAAGAGATCGCATAAAATCGGCGTAATTCCCATGTTCTAAGCCTACCCCATCATTCACACCCGCATTGTTCACCAGGCCATCTATTCTACCAAATTCTTTCACTACTTTTTCGATGGCATTTTCACATTGTTCAGGAATGGTTAATTCAGCAATGGCATAACCCACTTTTCCGCTATTGTCTTTAATAGTTTTCACCGCTTCAAGCACATCCTCCTCATTTCTGCCCACGATGAAAGGAATGGCTCCTTCATTGGCCAGTGAATTGGTAATGCCCCAGCCAATTCCCTTCGAGCCGCCGGTTACAATAATGACTTTATCTTTGAGGTTTAGATCCATGATGTTTTGGTTTTTGAAATTTATGTTCCAAAGGACTAATCATTCCTTTGGAAAGGAATAACTTCCTGACGGGAAACACCCAGGCCATCAATGCCCAATTCCATCACATCTCCTGCTTTCAAAAACCTGGGCGGATTAAACCCTAGCCCTACCCCGGATGGTGTTCCTGTCGAAATAATATCTCCAGGTAATAAAGTCATAAACTGGCTGATATAACTTACAGCCTTCGGTATATCAAAAATAAAATCCGAAGTATTGCTATGCTGTAGTTGTTCTCCGTTTAAATTCAACCAAAGGTCTAAATTATGCGGGTCGGTTATTTCCGATTTGGTCACTAAATAAGGGCCAATTGGCGCGAAAGTATCGCAACTCTTGCCTTTCACCCATTGTCCTTGCCTTTCCAATTGAAAAGCTCTTTCACTGATATCATTATGCAACATATAACCAGCCACATAATCCATTGCCTCTTCCTCGGTAACGTAAGACGTTTTTTTCCCTATCACCAATGCTAATTCTACTTCCCAATCCGATTTTTGGCTACCTTTTGGCAACATAACCGGGTCATTTGGGCCGATAATAGAGGACGTTGCTTTAAAAAACAATACGGGTTCGCTTGGTACGGCCATCCCACTTTCTGCGGCGTGTTTTGCATAATTTAAACCGATGCAAACGATTTTCGAGGGGCGGGCAATCGGAGGCCCGAGCCGAACATCCTTTTTAATTACAGGGCAATTTTTCTTATTTTTTTCGACCCAGTTTTCCAGTCGTTGAAGACCATCGGTAGCAAAGAATTTTTCATCGTAATCTTCACCAAAAGCGGATACGTCAATGCGTGAACCGTCTGCTAATTCTAATCCGGGCTTTTCTTGTCCCGATTCACCAAATCTTATTAATTTCATAATTAATTTTTGCAGTTAAAAGATTTAAGAATGTCTTCTCCTCAACCATTTAATTTTATAAACCCTCCATCAATTGGAAAATCCGTTCCGGTTATAAAAGATGCCTCGTCTGAACATAAATATAGCGCTAAATTGGCCACTTCCTGGGGGGCTCCCATTCTGCCTATAGGCTGGGTTTTAGACAAATTTTCAAACATCTCTTTTTCCTTTCCTGGATAATTTTTTGCGATAAACCCATCTACAAAAGGGGTATGAATTCTGGCAGGTGAAATGCAATTACATCTAATATTATTGGCTAAATAATCCTTGGCAATGGAATAGGTCATGGTCAAAACGGCCCCCTTGGTCATGGAATAGGCAAACCTATCTGCTATGCCCACCGTTGAGGCAATGGATGCCATATTGATAATGATGCCTTTATTTTTTTCTTTAAAATAGGGAATTACGGCTTTTACACAATTGAATACACCTTTGATATTCACACTATACAGCCTGTCCAAATCTTCTTCAGCGGTATTTTCAACATTGCCGACAAAACCTATGCCCGCATTATTGATTAAAATGTCGATGCCATTTTTGACCGCATTTACCTGCTTTAATACGTTGGCTACCTGTTCATATTTCGACACATCGCATTTGTAAAAATAGGCAGCATTGTGTTTCAAGCTAATGTCACTTGCAGTTTGAGTAGCTGCTTCCTCATTCATATCCAGGATATGCACGGTAGCACCCATTTCGGCAAAGGTTTCAGATATCGCCTTTCCAATGCCACTTCCTCCTCCTGTGATTACTGCGGTTTTATTTTTTAAGCTAAACTTCATTGTTTTTATCCATTTTGGGTTACTTTTCCTTTTCTGGTTTTCAATTCTGCCTGCCAGATTGCCCCGTCCGGAAACTGATAGTCCTTTAGTGATTCTGCCTTCATTGTAATACTATACCCTGCCATTACAGGTGGCATATAGTGGCCATTCTCAATCACCACTGGGTCGTGAAAATGTTCATGTAAATGATCAACATATTCAATGATCCTATTTTCCAGAGAACCGCTGATTGCGATAAAATCTATCATGGATAAATGCTGAACGTATTCACATAAACCTACCCCGCCAGCATGTGGACATACCGGAACATCAAACTTGGCAGCCATTAAAAGTATGGCTAAAATTTCATTTACGCCACCAACTCTGCAACTATCAACCTGGCAAATTTCGATGGCATTGGCCTGCAATAATTGCTTGAACATCACTCTATTCTGACAATGTTCACCGGTAGCTACTTTAATTGGGGCCAATGCTCTGGCTATTTTAGCATGCCCCAATATATCATCAGGGCTCGTAGGCTCTTCTATCCAATAGGGATTGAATACTGCTAATGCTTTCATATTTTCGATCGCCTCATCTACATCCCATTTTTGGTTGGCATCCATCATCAGCCGAAGGTCATCGCCAATTTCTTCCCGAATAATGCTCGCTCGCCTCATATCGTCAGCCAGATTGGAGCCTACCTTCATTTTCAAATGGGTAAATCCCTCTGTTTTGGCCTCCCTGCACAATCTGCGCATTTTTTCATCAGCATAACCCAACCAACCTGCGGAAGTTGTATAAGCGGGGTATCCTTTAGCTTTCAGGTGAGCAATTCTCTCCTTTTTAGTGGAAGCCTTTTTAGTCAATAAAGCAAGGGCTTGTTCTCTGGTAATGGCATCGGTGATATAGGTAAAATCTATACAGTCCACCAACTCTTCGGGAGACATGTCAGCCAGTAATTGCCATAGTGGTTTGCCTTCTATTTTGGCATACAAATCCCAAACTGCATTGACAACTGCACCAGTCGCCAAATGGATCACCCCTTTTTCCGGTCCTAACCAACGCAATTGGCTATCGCCGGTAATGGCCTTCCAAAAACCGCCCATGTCATCAGTAATACTTTTCATGGATTTGCCGACGACCAGGTGTGCCAAAGAATGGATGGCGGCTACACAAAGTTCATTACCTCTGCCAATGGTAAAAGTCAGCCCATGTCCTTCTAAATTTTCGGGGTGATTGGTTTTTAAGATCACATAGGCCGCTGAATAATCAGGGTCGGGATTCATGGCATCCGAACCATCCAAAGAATTACTGGTCGGAAAGCGGATATCTTTCACCTCAATATCTGAAATTACTAAATTTGATTGCATTAAATGTTGAGTTAATTATTCAATTACTACTTATCGGCCCATCCACCCACCATCCACCAGCATGACAGTACCTGTCATATAATCGGAAGCAGCGGAAGCGAGAAAAACAATGGGCCCTTTAAAATCATCGGGTTTCCCCCATCGGCCAGCTGGAATGCGTCCCAAAATAGATTGGCTACGTACCGAATCATTGCGCAATGCTTCTGTATTGTCGGTCGAAATATAACCCGGAGCAATAGCATTTACCTGTACACCTTTAGCTGACCACTCATTGGAGAGCGCCATCGTCAACTGACCAATGGCCCCTTTGGAAGCTGCATATCCCGGAACGGTAATGCCGCCCTGAAAAGTGAGGAGGGAAGCTGTAAATATAATTTTACCACTCCCTCTGGCGATCATATCACGTCCAATTTCTTTACTCAGGATAAAGGGAGCGTTCTGGTTCACCTCAATCACTTTGTCCCAATACTCATCGGGGTGTTCTGCAGCTGGTTTCCGAAGGATGGTGCCGGCATTATTGACCAATATATCCGGAGTTCCGAAATCCTTTTTCAGGTTTGTGATGAAGTCGTAAAGCGCGGTGCGATTACTGAAATCACATTGATAGGCTTTGAATTTACGGCCTGTTGCCCTTACTGCATTTTCAATTTTGGAACCTTGCAATTCCAATGATGCAGACACCCCAATAATATCCGCTCCTGCTTCTGCTAAGGCTTCGGCCATCGCAAATCCTATCCCGCGTTTACAGCCCGTTACTAAAGCAACCTTTCCATCGAGCTTAAATTGATCTAAAACCATTTTTGCTGTTATTTTTGGTGATGAACCATTTACATTACTTCCGTCAATGGTACGCTGTCCATATCCGCGAAGGACTTATTTTCACCGCCCATACCCCAGACAAATTTGTAATTGGTTGTACCCGCGCCAGAATGAATAGACCAAGGCGGAGAGATAGCCGCTTCCTCGTTTCTCACAGCAAGGTGTCTGGTCTCCTGAGGTTGGCCCATAAAATGCATGACCAGATTGTCTCCTGGTATATCGAAATAGAAATAAACTTCCATCCGCCGGTCGTGTAGATGAGGTGGGAAGGTATTCCAAACATTACCTTCTTTAAGCTCTGTGATGCCCATCACCAATTGGCAGCTCTGGATACCATCATCGTGAATGCACTGATATAGTATTCGTTCATTGGAAGTGGACTGACTACCCAATTCAAGCTTATTAACATCCGCTTTAGCCCCTAAAGTTGTTGGGTACTCGTGGTGAGCTGGAGTGGAATTCAAGTAAAACTTAGCTGGGCTGGAAGGGTCCGAACTTTCAAACATCACTTCTTTTTTTCCCTTACCGACATAAAGCGTATCGAGATTATTCACCTGGTATTCTACTCCATCAACGGTAACTTTTCCCGAACCACCAAGATTGATGATTCCCAGCTCTCTTCTCTCCAGGAAATATTCCGATTTCAACTGATTGTAAGTCGGCAACTTTAAACTTTTTTGTGCGGGAACGGCACCTCCGAAAACAAAACGGTCATAGTGAGAATAAATCAGCTTGATTTCTCCACTTTCCATCAGGCCAGCGCAATGGAACTCTTCTCTAAGACGTGAAGTATCATAAGATTTGGTATCCGTTGGATTTGTAGCGTATTTAATTTTCATGGTAAATGAATATTTTTTATTGATTGGTTAATTTCTATTAATCTTTAGCTTGTTTGTTTTGTAGTTTATGCAGACGCAGTAAAGCTTCCAAATAATAATAATCGGCATAAATGATAGCGTAGTCAATTTCACTTCCATTCGGATAATGACCTGTAGAATGAAGTAGAAAGGCAGAATTTTGATTCCTGCTTTGAAAGGCTTCCGTTGACAACACCTGAATCATTTTTACGGCCTGATCCCGATAATAAGCCGCTTTTTCGGCATCAGGCACATAGGCAGATAATTCCAATAAAGCAGATGCGGTGGCAGCTGCGGCTGATGCGTCTCGTGGTTGCTTCAAAATATCAGGGGCATCAAAATCCCAGTAAGGAATTCGATCTTTCGGCAACCTTTCCAGGTAGACATCCGTAACCTTCTGCGCAAAATCCAGGAAACGGGCATCATCAGTTTCCCGGTAAACCATGGTAAAGCCATAAATCGCCCAGGCCTGGCCGCGCGCCCATAATGAATCATCAGCATAACCCTGATGCGTAACCCCTTTGATCTTTTTCCCGGTCAGCGGATCATAGACGACCACATGATAGGTCGTGCAATCCTCCCGAAAGTGATTATTCATGGTTGTTTCAGCGTGTTTCACCGCTATATCATGCAACGCTCTTGATCCTCCATTGCGGCCTGCCCAAAAAAGCAGCTCCAAATTGATCATATTATCAATAATGGTGTTATGTGGCCAGTTCATTTTTTCGACCATGACTGGCCAGGAAAGTATCGTACCCACCTTTGGATTGAAAAGATCGGCTAAGGAATGGGCCGATTTCAATAAAATTTCTTTGTAGGCTGAATTTTTAGTCAACCGATGGCCATGACCAATACTATTATAGACTTGGAAACCTATGTCGTGATCTATCGCAGGCCGACCTGAAAGTGGGATCAACAATTGACTGTAATGCTCCGCTTTGGATTTCCATGCTACATCATTGGTATATTCGTATAATTGCCATAAAATTCCTGGCCAAAAACCACTGGTCCAATCCTCATAATCCACCAGGTTCCATTTCTTTTCATCCGGTGGGATATTGCGCGGAATCAAAGAATTATCAGGCAATTGTGCCAGCGTTTGAGTGGCTTGTGCCACACAATAATCCAGGTGTTTTTGACAGACAAATTCGGTATTTAGCATTTTGTTCCAATAATGATTAACTATGACGTAAATTTTCCTGTAGTGGCTTCACATTAGCAAACATAGCCCATTTTTTAAGCGTGTACTACCACTTTTTTTTAAAATACCGATGCTATTTTTGCCATAAGATATTTTTTTTTGATTTTTTAGAAAAGAAAAGAACATAACCTTTATCTTGTGGTTAGTTAATAAATTATTCCTCCAAGTTCAATCCAGTGTGAAACCAAAATTATTAGACAGGAGCTCAGCCCAAAGCAAGTCATTTGCAGTAAGAGAGAACAGGTATCCTAATTTCTTAAAGATATGGCATTATCATCCTGAATTGGAATTGGTCGTTATAAAGGAGAGTGTAGGCACTCGATTTGTGGGAGATAGCATCGAAAAATTTGAGCCCGGCGAAGTCATTCTAATCGGTAAAAATTTGCCGCATATGTGGCTCAATGACGATGCTTATTTTCAGAGAAATCCAGGACTCATTGCTTCTGCTTTCAGCATTCATTTTAGGGAAGATTTTGTAGGGGAAGGATTTTTGAATTTACAAAGTACGGAGCTCTTATCAAAGTTGTTTGAAAAAGCGCAAAGGGGTATTCGGTTTGTAGATTTAAATTTTCCAATTGAGGCTGAGATCAATCAATTGATTGCAGAAAAAGATGACTTTCAGAAGTTGTTGCAATTGCTCCAAATTTTGTACCAATTGGCAAAACAGGAAAACATAACCTTATTATCTAGTGAGGGTTACCAAACGACCAAGATCAACGAAGGGTCGGATGAAACACATAAGTATATTTTCAAATATTTTAACAAGTCCATTCAGCTCAACGATGTTGCAGCAGTTGCGGGCATGAATCCTTCCTCTTTTAGTCGCTATTTTAAACGGATTCACAGAAAGACTTTTTCGAGGTATTTGATTGAAATCCGGATTGGGTATGCCTGTAAATTATTAATGGAAAACAAATCAAATATCAGTTCGATTTGTTACGAATCTGGTTTTAACAATTTATCTAATTTCAATAAACAATTCCGGAAATTAAAGGGGATGAATCCTTCGGAATACATTAAGATGCATGATTAAACCTTAGTGCATGTTTGGAGCTCACTGCTACTGCAAACTAATGGCTTTATATCAAATTAACCCTATATATTCTTCAAAAACTCTTTAGGCGTTTGCTGGTGAATCTTCTTGAAACATTTCGTAAAATAAGAATGGCTGTTAAAGCCTGCTTTATGAGCAACTTCATCAATATTGTATTTCATGGAGGAAAGGAGGGTTGTAGCTTTTCTTATTTTAACGGTCGTAATGTACTCTGAAGCGGAATGATTGGAAATTTGTTTGAGTTTTCTGTGAAGCTGGCTTCTGCTAAAGCCCATTTCCTTAGCTAAGAAATCAACTGTAAAATATTCATTTTCAATATTTTTTTCGATAATGGCATTTAGTTTATTCAGGAAATAGTTGTCCAGGTTTCCAATATCGATATGTTGATTTGTCATAAACTTCTGCGTATAACTTTCCTGCAGTCTTTTGCGCTGAAGCAACAGGTTGTTTATTTGGGCCAGCAATACACTTTCATCAAAAGGTTTTGAAATATAAGCATCCGCACCTTTTTCAAGTCCTGTTGTGGTATTTTCAGCTGAAGATAAGGCGCTAAGTAAAATCACTGGAATATGGCTGGTTTCAATTTGCGATTTTACCTTTTGGCAGAATTCAAAACCATCCATGGATGGCATCATAACATCTGCGATAATCAATTGAACATTTTGTGTTTCCAGGATTTCAAGACCTTGTATGCCATTTTCAGCAAATAAAACAGAATAGTAACCTTTGAGAAAACCAATGAGGTATTTTCTTAGATCCTCATGATCTTCAACGACTAAGATCTTGATATTTTTATTGGCGACTTTAGATGGGAAATCTTCTTTTTCCTGGGACCCCCAGGAATTTATGTTTTTTACTGTTTGATGGCTTTCGTACAGGATTTTCTGCGCTTTTTGCTTAAGAGGGATCCGCACAGAAAAACGGGTTCCTTCACCCGGAGTACTTTGTACTATGATTACGCCACGATGTAATAAGGTATAATCTTTGCAAAGGCTTAAACCGATACCAGTGCTATCTTCTCTGATTTTTTCCCTTTTTCCCTGTTCAAACCGATTGAAAATATTAGGCAGGTCGTCGCTATCAATACCCATGCCACTATCAGTTACCATGATTTCAACAAAATCTTCGTTCTCCAATTTCCCAAAACTCAATTGATTAGAAAAGTAATTGTTGCTTTGGGCCCGATCACTCTCCTGAAGAGAAACCTCTATTTTGCCATTTGCAGGAGTATACTTAAAAGCATTCGACAACAGATTATATATAATTTTGTCCAATTTATCTTTATCTGTTTCTATTTTGCATTGCTCCATTTCATGAGTAAAAGAAAACGATATGTTTTTTGACTTAGCTTCTTCCGAAAAATTAAAAATTATTTCTTTTATAAAATCAACCAATTCAATTTTCGAAATATTGAGTTTTACCTGACCTTCTTCAACCTTTCGAAGGTCCAGTATCTGGCTGATCAATTGAAGCAGCCTGTTTGTATTTCTTTTGACAATCTCCAGTTGATCGCGCTCCTCGAATGAAAAATTTTTCGATTTTAAGAGGTTTTTTATCGGCCAGTCAATTAAAGTTAGCGGAGTGCGAAATTCGTGAGATATGTTGGTAAAAAAGCGCAACTTCATTTCATTTAATTGTTCTTCGTGCTCATGCTTTATTTTTTCTATTAGCAGGGCTTTTTTTAGTTTCAATCGTTCTCGGTAGAAGCGAACAATTTGCATGATTATTATTAAGATAGCCAGGAGATAAAGTGCCAGGGCAATATTTGATTTATACCAAAATTGCTTAATCACAATAGGCAATCGGGCAGGGGTATCCTGCCATACTCCGTCGTTATTAGAGGCTCTGACTTCAAAAACGTATTCACCGGCAGGGATATTTACAAAATTTGCCGATCCGTGATTTCCATCCTGAACCCATTGATCGACATAGTTGGTTAGCCTATATTCAAATCGATTTTTTTCGGGAAGCAGGAAATTATCTGCTGAAAAATTGAAACTGAGGGTGGTTTCTTCCGGATTCAGCACCA
This sequence comes from Saprospiraceae bacterium, assembly GCA_021604865.1. Lineage (GTDB taxonomy): Bacteria > Bacteroidota > Bacteroidia > Chitinophagales > Saprospiraceae > BQJU01. The sequence continues at coordinate 10,023 of BQJU01000054.1, forward strand.
ATTTGGCAAATTCATTGATACCGGTTTGTGTTGGAACAATTTCCCGGTTATTAACTTTGATATTATTTATAAAAACATTGGGAGGCCTTTGGTTTATATTAATCTCCCTGGGCTCAAGTTGGGTAAATCCGTTTGTGCCGCCAAAATATAAATTGCTGTCCCTATCCTTAAAGATAGCGTTGGGATTAAACAGGTTGCCCTGAATGCCGTCAGTAATCACAAATCTTCTTGAACTTGTATCCCGGGTATTGTAAAGGATTAATCCATCATTTGATGTAATCCAGATCTGATTATCCTGGCTTTCAATAATTCCATAAACATCTTTGCCTTTTAGCAAACCATTGATATCAAAAAAACTCAGCTCATCAGTATCCGGGTGATAAATATTAATGCCGTCTCCTCCGGTACCCATCCATATTTTACCATCAGATAACTCCGCTACAAAATAAAACGACTGGCTCCTGGTTTTACGGTTGTTTTCCCCATTCGTACTAAAATGTGCTGAATTGCCTGTGGGCAGATGAAACTTATAAATCCCATGCGTAGTGAGTGCCCATAAATTATCATATGAATCGAGCAGCAAAGACCTGATGTTGAGATCGTATAATTGTGAAAACGGGTATTCTTTTGATTTGAAGCTGATTCGTTTTGTTTGGTAATCATAAAAATTCACTCCACCAAAATTTGTTCCTATCCACATCCCCGAATCCGAATCGCATAGCCCGTATGCCCCCAGTGCTGAAATATGTTTTCCGTCCTCCTCCCCTAATTCGAAATGGATAAAGTTCTCTTGATTTTTTGGCCGGTAATAAACACCTTTAAAGGCACAAGCTACCCAGAGGCCCCCATTCTTGTCGACACAAAGCTCTTTTATATTTATGACCCCCTCATTTTCTAATGCTGAAATGTCCTTAAAATGCTTAGTCTTCAGGTCAAAACTATTTAATCCGCCCTGTTCTGTACCCACAAAAATCTCTCCGTCAGGCATTTGAGCAAAAGAACTGACCATATTATTAGATAAGGAGGCCGGTTCTCTAGAATACCTGTAATTATTAAATTTATTATCGGCATGGTGCATATAACTTACCCCTCCAGACCAGGTGCCAATCCAGATACCACCTTGTTCATCTTCGAAAATGTCATAGATAGAATTGTTGGGTATGCCTTCATAATCCGTATGATTAAAATGGATTAGCTTCGTACCCACACTTAGAAATAGCCCGTGATAGGAACCAATCCAGGTTTGCCCACGTGTATCTCTCCAGATTTTGCGGATACTGGCTGATTTAATGTCAAACTTAGGGTTTGAAGGATAACTAAAATGGACCCTCAGATTCCCTTCCATATCATAAAGCCGGGCGCCATGAGTTTCATAGCCCACCCAAATTTCGCTGTCATTGGCGTAAATTGTGCGCGCTTCTGAGCCCGGACCCTCCACCTTTTTTACCACTTTATTTTCATCCGGAATGACCAAATAGACAGAACCATCCAGTGTTCCCAGCCACATTTGGTTTGCCTTGTCCCTGTAGAGCAGTCGTGGAGGTTTGTCCAGCCCTTCCGTAATTCTTATCAGCTGCTTTTTCCCTTCATCCAGATAACCAAAGAAATCTTCATCGGCAATCCACAGCTTTCCATCCCTATCGAGTTCGATAGAAAACAGGGTATTATTGGCAGGTTCTCCATTTTCATAGTTGTAAACCACGCGTTCGAATTGTTGCAAGCTGTGGTTAAACAAACACAGTCCTTCTTCCGAACTGACCCAGATGTTATTTTGCTTGTCAATGGCCAATGAAGTGATAATATTACTCGGAAGGCCATTAACTTCTCCTGGCTTATGCGTGAAGCGTACGATTTCCTTCGAATCGTACCTGATCACTCCATCAAAGCTGCCCATCCAAATATATCCGAAGATATCCTGCTCAAATGAACGAACGGCCTGAAAACTATAGCCTCCTGGCGGGGATACTCTTCGAAGAATAATATCATTGGTTTGGGAGTACAGACAAAACGTACTAAAGCAAAATATTAACCAAATTAGATAATTCAGTTTCATGGAAACATGGTTTGGTTAGCATAATCCGCACTAATGAAGCGCCCCCAATTAGTGTTTTAGAGCAGCATTTTAAGAAGCGTTTTCTCGTGGCTTGCGAAAGAAAATCACTTTTTCAAACACCTTATTTTCTATCCTAAAGGAACTCCAATTCAATATGATACTCTAAAATACGAACCAAAGGTACAATTTTATCCTGTTGCCAGGGTCTGAATCGGTCTTTTTGCCACCATTTTAGAGGGCTTTATTTTTGTGCTCTAATACGTATGTTGCAATTAAGCAACATAAGTCAAATCGTGCAACAATTATTCAAAAAAATGCAACAATGCCACTATTTCTCTTTCTGCATTCTTTCTAAGTTTACCAAGCATTAGGGAATTTCCCAGTCCATAAGAACAGCTATGTCGCTAACTTGAGTTGATATAAATTACAGCAAAATATTGACTCCATCAGGTTTGTCTTGCGACTCGATTTGTGGCCTAGGGAATTCAATCTCCATGTTAAGTGGTCCGTGTACAGGGCCAATATTGCCGCTCCTCTGAGAATGCTAAAAGCGCAGTAGTGTAGTGTATGGAATATCGTCCAAAATATGATTTTCGCTGCTTGACTGTGCAATTTGTTATACTCACTATTAAATCCATTTTGAATTATGAAAAAAGTCAACAGAAAGTCACGCGGGCAGTCGAAAAATGTGCCCTTGCTAAAGATTTTCAACTTTACGAAGAATGTTCTTTTGTTGATTCTCTTCAGTGGGATTCAATTATTAGCAACTGAAGATTTTTCTTCTATGGAATTTTCCGAGGAGATTGTCATTACAGGTGAGGTAAAATCCGCCGATGGTGAGCCGCTTGTCGGGGTGAATATTCTCGTTAAAGATACTGGTAATGGTACAATTACCGATCTGGATGGCAAATACCAACTCACTGCTCCGGATGATTCGAAGACGCTGGTATTTTCGTACACTGGGTATACCTCAATCGAAGAACCCATTAACGGTCGAACGGTCATTAATGTCACGCTGCAGGAGGGTGTTGGCCTGAATGAAGTAGTGGTGGTTGGATATGGAACAGCAAAAAAGGAAACCTTAACCGGATCCGTTGAACAGGTAAAAGCGGAAGCCTTTGAAGATTTGGCAGTAGGTAGCCCGGCATTAGCCCTTCAGGGTAGAACGCCCGGATTGGTGGTTACCCGAACTTCATCCAGACCGGGGAATGAGGGAATAAATATTCTCATTCGAGGTGCCTCTTCTATCAATGGAATTGACCCCCTCATTATCATAGATGGGATTCCGGCCATCAATGCACAATCCTTTTATGATATGAACCCAAATGACGTTGAAAGTGTAAGTGTGCTAAAAGGTGGATCTGCCTCCGTTTATGGTGCTCGTGCAGCCGGTGGTGTTATTTTGGTGACCACTAAAAAAGGTAGAGGAGCAGTTAAAGTTGAATTGAGTACGGTACATCGTATAGGAACGATAGGCATTCGTCCACCATCACCAACAATGACCCAATATGGAGAACTGTTTCTGCATGCAGTTGATCAGGATATTGCTACCGCAAAACCTCCCCGCTATTTCTTTTGGTCTGACCGTGAAACCGTACAAAGAATAGCTAATGGAGAAGAAGGGTATTATGATTTACCCATTAACGGAAGAATATGGCTGGCTAATGGGAACCGATTTGATGAAATGTTTGGCAATTCATACTCCAGCCAACATAATGTCAGTGTATCCGGAGGAGATGAATCCAGCAATTTCCGTATTTCTGCCGGTTATGATCAAAATGTTGGTGGATTAAAAGTGGCTGATGATATTGCCGATCGATATAATTTCGCGTTAAATTATAAAAATAATATAAGTGATAGGCTAAGTATCAGTACCAATATGTCCTATTTTCAAAATAACTATTCAGGACCTCAGGATGGTTTAGCCAGAGATGCGGCTACTTATGATGCTCCACTATTCCCTACCTATAACCCACAAGGACAATATTACTCTGTTTTTGGAGGGGTGGATATTAAAGGTGAGAGAAATGCAATAGGAGAAGTTAAAGATGGAGGCCGCATAACAAATATAACTGAGCAAGTCAGAATTTCCGGACTGGTTACTTATAAATTGACAGAACATTTAGACGTCAGCGGTTCTTATGCTTTTAGTCAGGAAAATAACGATAATCAAAGATATCAGGTAGATGTACCCCTATATAGTTGGGACGGAGATTATGCTACAACAATTAATCCGACAACCTTCATTGAAGAAGGAGCAGGACAGATAACGTATAATAACTATAAAGCGGCTTTGAATTATGCGAATAATTTTGGAAATCATAATATTTCAGGGCTCTTAGCAATTGAAGCAGAAAAAAATGAAAGCAGCAGCCTTGTCGCCAGAAGAAATGGATTTGTTGATTATGGCGTTTATGATTTAAGTTTAGGAGCCACTGATCAATTGGTAACCACAGGCTCAACTGGTAACACCTGGGGCTTTTATGGTTTTATCGGCCGTTTAAATTATGATTATAAAGGAAAGTACCTATTGGAAATACAAGGACGGCGAGATGGTTCCTCCAGATTTGCAGAAGGAGCCAAATGGTCTACTTATGGTAGTATTTCAGGTGGCTGGGTTATCAGCGCTGAAGATTTTCTTTTGAACAACAACGCGATCACCTTCTTAAAATTAAGAGGTGGTTATGGGGAATTGGGAAGTACTTCAGGTATTGGCAACTTCGGATATTTATCAACCGTTGGTTTTGGAAATACCGTTTTTGGTCAAACCAATGCAGCATTACAGCAAACTTCGCGGGCCAGTAGTTTATTTAGTAGTACAACAACCTGGGAACGAATTAAAAATACAGAAATAGGTGTTGACTTTTCTCTCTTTAATTACAAGGTGTTCGGTTCGGTAGACCTTTTCCAGAAAAACAATGTTGGAATGCTTGTTAGAGGGATTACCCCCTCTGTTCTTGGTACGCAAACACCATTTACCAACATTGGAACTCTAGAAACCAAAGGATGGGAAGTAGTTTTAGGTTGGAGAGGTAAAGTTGGTAATTTTGATATATCTGTTAGCGCAAATATGAGTGATACCAGAAACGAAATTACTAAATATGACGGGGCCCAAACTATTTTTGAGAACCTCAATGATGCAGAACTCGGTCGTAACATTTTAGGTAAACCAATTAACTCTTTCTATTTGTGGGAAACGGATGGTTATTTTGATTCCGAAGCTGAAGTTGCTGCCTATTATGAAAGCCTCACTCCAGGAGGGATATTGCCTTCACAGACTTCAAATGATGCTTTACGAGCAGGAGATATGAAAGTCGTAGATTCAAATGGAGATGGGATTCTTAATAATGAAGATTTGACTTACCAGGGAGATGCTGCCCCCCATTACGTATATGGATTAAATTTAGATGTAAAATTCAAGAACTTTGATGTAAGCGCATTTTTCCAGGGCGTTCTCAATCAGAATATTTATAGAACGGGCTATTTCGCACAACCCTTTCAAGCAGAATGGCAGAACCAATCCAGTACTTGGTTAGGAAGAACATGGACCGAAGATAACCGTGATGCGGAGTTCCCCAGGTTGTCTACTCAACGTGGAATATCGGCCTGGAACTACCGAAGTAAAGATCACATCTTACAAAACAACAGATATTTCAGGTTAAAATCGATTGTTATCGGGTATAACTTTAGAGGATTAAAAATTGGTAATAAGTCAATTGATAATGTACGAGTTTACTTTTCAGGAAATGATTTGTTTGAGTTTACTAGTGTGAAAGACGGTTATGATCCGGAATTTCAAGCTAGTACAAATAACAGTGCATATCCCTTTATGCGTACCTGGGCATTTGGTTTAAAAGTATCGATTTAAGAGATTTAGTGATAAAAAAATTATATTCAAATGAAAAATATATTAAACATCATATTATCATTCGTGATGCTATCTTTTGTAGCTTGTAAGGATGACTTTATAGATTTAACACCACCTGCTTCGATTACAGACGATGTATATTATACGGAGGCTGAGCACTTTTTAACAGGTTCTAACAGGTTTTACACTAATTTGATTGGATGGACCGACCAGGGTGTATATTCAGATCACGGTTCCGATTTGGTTGGGTATACTGAAGCCGGTGGCATGCAAGATTATTCAAGAGGAGACACCCAGGCACCAGAATCTGATGTTGATTATGATGATGCTTACCAGGCCATTAGAGACATGAACCTCTTATTAGCCCGAGCTCAGAATTATGAAGGCAATGAAATAGGTCAGTACGTGGCAGCTACTTACTTCCACAGAGCTTACCAGTATTGGTTTTTAGTACAAAAATTTGGAGGGGTCACCTTAGTTTTACAACCCTTGGATGTTGGTTCTGAAGAATTAAATGCACCGCGTAATAGCAGATACGAAGTTGTTGCTCAAATTTTAAATGATCTGGATGCTGCAATAGCTGGGTTACCTAATGAAGCGGATATCGCTTCTGGTGATAAAGGAAAAATCAGTAAAGAGGCCGCCATGGCACTTAAGGCTGAAGTTTTATTACACGAAGCGACCTGGATGAAATATGTAGGCACCAGCACTGATGGAGATGGCTCATCTACCGGTGCTGGTAGCAAGGGATTTAGCGAGTCCAACATAACCCCCTATCTTCAAGAAGTTGTCACTTTAACAAAATCTATTATGGATGGAGGCACTTTTGAACTATGGGATTACAACAATCAACTTGATAATTTAAGCTCCAATTTTCTATTTAACCTGGAAGATGGTGGATCCAACCCGGCAGGATTGGACAAAGCAACTAATAAAGAGTTTATTTTCTATGGTAAATATGATTTTATTTTCAGACAAGCTGGAACACTAGTCAGTCACGTTTATGAAGGCAGGTTAAAGCCTAGTAGAAAAATGATGGATATGTTTCTGTGTACAGATGGCTTGCCTATCGATCAATCTCAATTATTCAAAGGGTATGCTGAAACACAAGATGAATATCAGGAAAGAGATTACAGAATGAGAGCTTATTTTACCTATCATCAAACTCTTGGCGAAATACCTCAAACCGGAGATGTCCTATTAGATGGAACAAATAACTTTGGGTACTTCAATTCAAAGTTTATGAGTTGGAATTGGGGAGCAGCTAATGCATATAGGGCAACAAAAACTGAAAGCTATGACATGCCATTTATTCGTTTGGCAGAAGTGTATTTATGGTATGCTGAAGCTTTGTATGAATTAAATGGAAGTCTGACTGATGCTGAAATGGATGAATCCATTAATCTAGTTAAAGCCAGAGCTGGATTACCATCTATTAGCAATGCTTTTTTAGCGGCTAATAACCTGGACCTATTAACAGAAATTAGAAGAGAGCGTACCATTGAGCTTTACGCAGAAAGCTCCACAAGGTTTACTGATTTAAGACGATGGGGTATCGCAGAGGAAGAATTAGGTCAAACTATCTATGGTGCTGTGATAGAAGGGACTGCGTATGAAAACAATATTGATTTATATGATCCTTCTAAATATGGTTTCCCCGAAGAGACCACTACAACAGGAGTTGGTCAGAGAAGATGTGTGGTAGTGCAACCTTCATCCACCCGCAACTTTGCCAGACACCATTATTTATTTCCTCTACCAACATCTCAAACCAGTTTGAATTCTAGTTTATTACAAAATCCAGGCTATTAAGTACCTGTTTGGAGGTCATCCTTACGCTTGAGCTGAAGCGTAGGAGCACGGGCCAAAAGCGACCTCCAAACAAGCACTAACTTATAAAATTTTAATAGCCTGTTATCAAACTAGTATTCATCCACGATGGTGAAGGAGAGGAAAGGGTTAAGGGGGAGAATTTTCACCTCCTTAACCTGCCTTACCTTTTGGAGAATATTTCGGGCTTTTTCAGGATGCAAACCAATTCTCCTTTAGTATAAAAATTACCGCACGACTTATGATGGTACCGGGAGTGGCATCCGTAACATTTAGAGACCGAACACCCCAGGAAGTTATTAAGCTGGCCGTGAAAGCTGGTTTAGAGGAAATTGAGTGGGGAGGCGATATCCATGTGCCTGCTGGTCATTTTGAACAAGCCACAACAATAGGCCGACTAACAAAAGAGGCTAGATTGATGGTGAGTGCCTACGGGTCCTATTATGTAGTCGGTAAAAGCAGTGATGAAGGGAAGCGGTTTGCTGATGTGCTCAATACTGCCGAAGCTTTGAATGCCCCTATTATCAGAATATGGGCCGGAGAGAAAAGCAGCGCTGAATCAACTCGCACCTATCGCAGAAAAGTACTGGACGAGACCAGGGTATTAGCAGATAAAGCAGGACGAAAAGGAATTTGCCTTGCCTTTGAATTTCATGATAATACCCTGAATGATACCTATACCGCTTGTTGTGAGCTACTTACTGAATTGGCTCACCCGCAAATAAAAACCTACTGGCAACCACTTCACGGAGCCGGGCCGGATATTAACGGCGCCGGCATAAAAATGATCCTTCCCTGGATAGTGGGCGTGCACGTATTTCACTGGTGGCCGAAAGCCGAAGTGCGTTTGCCCCTCCAGGATGGCGCTAATGACTGGAAGCAGTACATAAACCATTTATCCAAAATTTCAGAGACCATTTCATGCAACCTTGAATTTGTGAAAGATAACTCAGCCGAACAATTCCTTAAGGATGCAAAAACATTACAGGAATTACTCGGAATTCAATAGGAAAGCAAAGAAATATAGTCAGCTGAACCATTAAACAAGAGACTGTCGATATGACTATTTATGATTACATTGTTGTAGTATTCTATCTGGCCTTTATGTTCATTATGGGGCCGGTGTATAAAAGCTTTAGCAAGTCGGCCAGCGATTTTTTCCGTGGTGGTGGCGGCATGTTATGGTGGGTAGTAGGAAGCTCTACTTTCATGTCCACCTTTTCCGCCTGGTCTTTTACAGGAGGGGCAGCCAAAGCCTATGAAACAGGTACATTTTTCCTCTTGCTTTTTGCCTGTAATATCCTAGGCTACATTTTTACCTATTTTTTTACTGCCGACAAGTTCAGGCAGATGCGGGTGGTGACGGCCATTGAGGCGATAAGAAAACGCTTCGGAAATTCCAATGAACAGATATTTGCCTGGTTGCCAATCTTTTCCAACCTGATCCTGGGCGGCATTTATCTTTATACCATCTCCATTTTTATGTACGGGGTATTCGGCCTGAATATTATTTTGCTTATTGTGGTGCTGGGCACAGTGGTATTTCTAATGACGCTATTTGGAGGTTCCTGGGCAGCTACAGCTGGCGATTTTGTCCAGATGCTCATTGTATTGTCCATCACGCTGATCATGGTGTTTTTGACCCTGTCACATCCCCAAATTGGCGGATTTTCCGGGCTGATGGAAAAACTTCCTGAGGAACACATGAATTGGTCCCTTTTTGATCGTCCATGGGTGGTTGTATTATTTGCTGCTACCCTGCTGGTGAACCAATTGGTTCAAAACAATAGTATGACCACCACCGGAGGCGCCAAATATGTATTTGTCAAGAATGGAAAAGATGCCCGGCGATCTACTTTAATCTCCATTTTTGGCTATTTGATCCTGGCCCCGATCTGGATGATTCCTGCGGTGGCGGCCACCTACTTCCATCCCGATCTGGCCGTTGAGTTTCCCATGCTGAACAACCCCAATGAAGCTGCTTATGTTGCCATGGCACAAACCCTGCTTCCTGCCGGCTTGTTGGGGCTGCTAGTCTGTGCAATATTTGCGGCGACTTTAACCACCATCAATACCTTTTTGAATGTCTCCTCCGGGGCTTTTGTCAGAAATTTCTATATCCGGGTAGTCAACAAAAAGGCTTCTGAATCCAAGCAAATTCTAGTGGGCCGGATATTTATCCTAATTAATGGTGTACTGATGATATTGATGGCAATTTATTTTCAAGGCCTAAAGTCAACCCCACTTTTCGACCTTGTTCTTATAGCTGCCGCCTCCATCGGCATCCCATCTACCATACCCCTATTTTTTGGAATCTTTGTTAAGAAAACACCGGCCTGGTCAGCCTGGAGTACGATGGTATTCGGTTTCGTCCTGGCCATTATTCTCAGGATAATCCTGACACCTGATTTTATGAACTCAATTTTCTCCCCCCAACAGGCATTCACCGGGCAGGAGTTTAATGATTTGAACATAGCCATCACCACCGGCGTGCTGTTTGTTGCTTGTACCGCCTGGTATTTCACTTCTATGCTTTTTTACAAGTGGGAAACGAAAGCTTATGAAGAGCAGGTGGAGGCGTTTTTTGTAGAAATGAATACCCCAATTTCCATGGAGGAAGAACATCAGGATGAGCAAGAAAATGATAGCCGACAATACAATGTGCTCGGTAATCTTTGCCTCATCTATGGAGGCTTTGTCATGTTGTTAAACTTCATTCCCAACAGCTGGGAATCAAGGATATATATATCAATTTGTGGATTGCTAATTCTCTCAGTAGGGCTTATCCTCAGGACTATCGGCGCCAGAATCAAACGTAAATTATTGGTAAGCTTACAATATTCATGATGAAAAAAATACCCCCCCCATTATTTGTTTGTGGTTAATCATTTCCCAAACCAAAAACACCGTGACCATCGAGTCTTTGTAACAAGAAATGATCGATCAGGAGGCTATTCCAACTACCATTTTTACAACCGAAAATAATTAGGATGAATTTCCATAAAATAATTTTAAAAAACAGTTTTTATCTCCTGGCTATTCCGATACTATCATGGGCACTCCCATTATGCTTTGTTGGGTGCAACGACATTGAAGAAAAAAAACCAAACGTAATCCTCATCATGGTTGATGATCAGGGTTATGGCGATATCGCCTGCCTGGGCAATAAGTATATTAAAACACCGAATATAGATCAGCTCCATAAAGTAAGTGCGCGATTTACGGATTACCACGTGAGCCCAACGTGTGCGCCTACCAGAGCAGCGCTCCTGACCGGCCATCACTCCAACAGAGCCGGTGTTTGGCATACCGTCAACGGACGCTCCCTTATTCTGGAAAGGGAAACCACGATGGCTCAGGTTTTCAAAGAGAACGGTTATAGCACAGCAATTTTTGGGAAATGGCATTTGGGCGATAACTACCCCTTCCGTCCACAGGATAAAGGTTTTGAGGAAGTACTGGTTCATGGCGGCGGCGGCATTGAGCAAACCATGGACTACTGGGATAATGACTACTATAATGATATGTATTTACATAATGGTCAACTAAAACAATACAAGGGATACTGTACAGATATTTGGTTCAATGAAACCAAGCAGTATATCACCCAGCAAAAGGACAAACCATTCTTTGTCTACTTAGCCACCAATGCGGCCCATTCCCCCTATTTTGTTGATGACACCTATTCAGCACCCTATAGCGACAATGAAAACATCCATCATGCACCCTTTTATGGCATGCTCAGCAATATTGATGAAAACATTGGCAAACTGGTAGATTACCTGAAATCAATGAAGCTGATGGATAATACCATCTTGATTTTCACCACCGATAATGGAACGGCTCAGGGTGCAAAAGTAGAAGGACATCGTTTGGACGGTTTCGTGGTAAAAGGAAATAACGCAGGGATGCGTGGCATCAAAGCCAGTATGTACGAAGGCGGTCATCGTGTTCCACTTTTCTTACACTGGAAAGATGGTGATATTTCCGTAGGGAAGGATATCAATGAATTAACAACACATTACGACATTTTCCCTACCCTGGTCGATCTATGTAAGCTGAAGATCAGTCCTGAAATAAAATTTGATGGCAAAAGTCTGGTTCCGTTGATCAACGGCAATAGTGAGGATTTCAAAGACAGAATTGTCATCACCAATTCACAAAGAATAGAAGTTCCTGAACCATGGCGTAGAACCGCATTAATGCAAGCCAATTGGCGGTTGATCAACGGCACGGAGTTGTACGATTTAAATACCGATCCTGAACAGCGCACCAATGTAGCTGAACAATATCCCGAAAAAATGGAGGAACTCAAAGCCGCCTATGACGAATGGTGGCGTGACATATCGCCAAGCTACCAGGATCAGCCCTACATCATTATCGGGCATCAGAAAGATAACCCAACCACCTTGTATTGTCACGATTGGCATACCGAAAAAGTCAGCCCCTGGCATCAACGACACATTCGTCAGGGATATGAAGATAATGGCCATTGGATGCTAAAAATCGCCGAAAGTGGAACTTACCAATTAAAATTGCGGCGCTGGCCTGAAGAAACACATTTGGCCCTGAATGCTTTGGCACCCGTTCGTCCTGCAATTGAAGGTACGAGTGTGACCGAGAGCACAAAAAGCAAGGCCCTAATTGTTCAGAAATCCGGCCTCAAGATCCAGGACAAGGAGCTGTCCAAAGAAGTTGACCCAAGTGCAGAATTTATCGAATTCACACTTGACCTTCAGGAAGGAACAGCCAATCTCGAAACCTGGTTTTTGCTGGATAGCGGGATTGAAATTGGTGCCTATTATGTAGGCGTTGAAAAGTTATAAAAGTTAAACATACAGAAGGATGCTGATATCTAAAAACCGAACTTGGTGTTGCAATTCAATCCACATGAAAAAAAAACTGACATCGATATTGTGCTTAATCCGCCTTACCGCAACAGGTCAAAAGGTAACCTATGACAACCTGGATACTGCTCCCGTGGGCGGTGGACTTGGGATGAAGAACAAATACATTCGGTGGATTCTTTTTAGTTGTAAACAGCTCGCTAAGGGGCCAGCGAAGAATAAGTTGTCTGTTTCAGGCGTGCTATATTGTCACCAGGCTAGGCGCGAAAACCGCGCTTGGCCACTACTAAGCAAGGATTTGAGCAACAACGGCTGGTGGCAAAAGAGCCGCATCAAATGGGTAAGTTATTCTTCGCTGACCCCTAAGGTGGCGATTTGCACCATACTCTTATGGACATCCTGTACGCAGGAAGCGCAAAAAGTTAAGATCTACCCTGCACCGGATGGCATTGAGCTTTCCAAAGCTTTCGCAGTGGAAGTGGAGCGCAAAGAAGTGCCGGTGTACAAAACAAAGATTCCACCAAGCAAACCGATTCCACGGCTCAACCATTCACGCAGCGAATTTGGATTTGCCTCCTTTGCTTCGTTTGACATCAGTGAGAAGGTGGAAATAAAAGTGACCTATCCTGAGGTAGTTAGTTCGGTAAAAGTATTGCCGACTTCTTTTGGTATAAAGCCAAAAATAGATGGAAACAGTGTAGTGTTTACGCTCGATGAACCAAGAAACCTTACCATTGAGTTCAACGGCGACTGGCATGAATCCCTGCATATTTTTGCCAACCCTTTTGAGGAGCATATTCCCGATCCCGATGATCCGAATGTGGTCTATTTTGGACCAGGAATTCATGATGTAACCAGCGTAACTGTAGGAGATAGTACCACCGTGTATATCGCCGGAGGTGCTTATTTGCGCTGTGCATTGGATCCGGACGAAAAAGAGGTGGAATTGCGTGGAAAGAAAAGAAATCCTCCCACCTTTTTCCTGGAAGGAACAAATATTACCGTTCGGGGAAGAGGAATTATCGACCAGTCCACGATCCCAAGATCAAACAGACGGTATACCATATTTGCCCAGAATTCCAATGATATAAAAATAGAAGGTGTCACTATTTGTGATCCTAGTCACTGGACAATTCCAATTCAGGCTTCAGACAATATTCATGTTGACAACATAAAAATCATTGGCTGGCGTGGAAATTCGGATGGCGTAGATATTTCCAACAGTCGGGACGTCCTGGTTGAAAATTGTTTTATGCGGACACTGGACGATGCGGTGGTCATTAAATCATTTGAAGGGCGAGGGGAAGTAAAGAATATACATACCCGTAAATGCGTGGTATGGAACGAATTGGCCCATTCCCTGAGTATCGGAGCCGAGGTGCATGAAAATGTAAGTCAGGTGCTTTTCGAAGACTGTGATGTCATTCATGACGTTGGACGTGAAACAGCACTCCGTATTTACCATTGTGATGATGCAGTGATCAGTGATGTTACTTTTCAAAACATAAGAATTGAAGAAGCACGCCGACTAATCTCCTGTTGGATCGGTAAGACCCGGTGGACCGAAAGCGAAGAGCGGGGAAATATCAGAAATGTTACCTTCAGAGACATAACGGCAATTTCTGCTCCAATTGATACCTCCTTGACTGGTTTCCAGGATGGTTCAGACTGGAAACCCTACATTATAAGAGATCATGCGAGTATGGAACTCATTGGATACGACGAGAATCATACCATAGAGGGCGTGTTATTCGATAATGTCCTACTTGATGGAAAGCAAGTAGTTACAGAGCAGGTAACCTTTAACGAATTTGTCAAAGATGTTCAATTTCAATAGTACAATGAAGATTAAATTAAGCATGCTCTTTTTTGCCATAATGGTCGTTTCATGCTCAGGACAAACCTTTGATTCTGGTGTCCTGACTTCCTTAGATCCGGGCAATAAGAAGTCGAAAAGGGTGAACGAGGTACAACTATCTAATGCCCCAAGCCATCCGCTATTGTTTGCCAAAAACGAGGACCGACAAACCATTCTTGCAAAAATTGAATATGAAATATGGGCGAAGGAAGCCTGGACAAACCTTCAACAAAAAATAGACGTCTATGTAGATCGTCACCAAACCGATCCCGATTGGATCATCTCCCGCATGTCGATGTACTGGAAAGAGGGTCAACGTTACACCCAGTGTTACATCAAAGAGCAAAACTGGGATTATGGTGAAGGAAATGCGCCCATTCCCACCGTGAGGCTACCGGGAATGCGGACCTGGAACAGTTACATCAACGTGCCGCTGGCAGATCGGCTTCCCTACAGTGAAAATGGTGATATGCTTGCCATAGACCGGTCAAGTGATGACAAAACGCCTGTGCTTGTTCCCTACAAGAAAACAGGTCACATGGTTCGCTACAACAACAATGAAATTCTATCATTGGCAGAAGAAGCTTCGTTTGCGTATTGGATTACGCAGGAAGAAAAGTATGCAACATTTGCTGGCGATATCTTCTGGACCTGGCTTTTGGGCACCTATTACATGGAGCCGCCACTCGATCCTGAAAAATCGACCAAAGGTTATGGCGGTTATGAACCGGGTGGCATCATGGGCTATTACGATTATGAACAGATCCACGACAATCATCAGGTTCATGCGGCTTTTATCTACGACTTTTTGTACGATTATCTGAAAAAAAAACCACACCAACATTTGTCGGTCATCGGAAAAGAGGTGCTTGAGGTAGCCGGTGTTGTATTCAAACGTTTTGTAGATCTCGGTTTGGTGCGGGGAGGAAAGCAGGGAAACTGGAATGTAAATGGTTTTAAAAACATTGTGCCCTCCATGCTGGTCCTGGAATCAAACGATGATTACGAGGATAAAAAAGGAAAGGAACATTACATTCCATATTACACAGAAATCACCACCGATTATCACGAGGCATTACCTGATTTTATCAAAAACTTTGATCCCGTAACCGGTTTGTGGCCCGAGTCTCCCGGTTATGCATCAGGAATGATCTCGGCCGTTTTGGATATTGGTATGCCCTTGTACAATGCAGGGATAAATACCATTGCCGAAAATCCGCTTTTACAAAAAGCAGCTATGGCCAATTTAGGCTGGTTAGATGCCCGTGGCAACCTGGTCTTGTTTGGCGATATGCGCGGCGGCCCCACCAACTTTTCCGTGTTCGAAAGAATGCTGGCGTACTACACCTGGCAGGGCGATGTTGAAAATGCTAAAAAAATGGCCACGGTCATTCGCAAAGGGATCGCTTCCGGGCAGTATGATCGTAGCGAGATTTCGTGGCAGGGATTGTGCCTGTATCAGCCATTGCCTGAATCGGGCAGTGAGTTGCCCTTTCACAAAGCCGCCTATTCGGAGCATCACCGCCACCTGATCATGAAAAATGGCAACAGTGAAGAAAACGGTTTGATGTTTACCATGTATGGCGGCAAAAAGGGCGGACATCTTTCTGACAACGGTTTGTGTATGCAGTTTTACGGGAATGGATATGTACTAAATCCCGATGCTTCGGCTTACGAATCTTATTGGTCGAATGATGCCAAATACCATCGTGGAATTGCCGGATCAAATACCATTGTTCCGGGTTATGCTCGTGGTGAAATAACCATTAATGCCATGGATCCCACTGTGGATGAGACCAAAAGTTTTTACAATGCCTTGGAAACTTCCGCCACTTGTTCTTTCGCCGATGTGAGTGCCGATGAAAAACGGCGTTTGGTAGCCATGATCCGTACTTCCGAAAAAACGGGATATTATGTGGATATCTTCAGATCGGATCAGGATGACAACGATTACCTGCAACACGTAATAGGAAACACCGTCGAATTTAAAGATGGTAAAAGTGCAACATTATCTGAAGCGGATAGCATCAGCAATCATTACGACAGAGGTTATGCGTTTTTTGAAAATATAAAAGTAGCCAAAACCGAAAACGACTTTATCTCAACCTGGAAAACCACTCAGGTCGAACCAGCTTACCTGGTAGATATGTGGATGATGGGACAAAAAAATCGTGAAGTGTATCTGATGGACGCACCCCCAACCACTTTACGATCAGATCTAACGCCAGGAGCGGTGAATAAAAGTCCGCAGACTACCCCTGCCATGATTGTTCGTCAGCGCAATAACAACGCCCAGTCGAGTCCTTTTGTTGCTGTTTTCGATGCCTATAATGAAGGTGAAAAAGCAATTGGCTCCATAACAAAGGTGGCTTCCGGTGAGCATTTTGTTTGTATTGAAGTGGACGCCAAAGAATTGGGTAAACAGCTCATCATGAATGCTATTGATCATAAAAATTACCAGCCGCAGGAGGAGGTGGAATTCCAAGGGACATTTGGCATTATCTCTGAGCGTGACGGCAAGCTGGAGTACCTATACCTCGGAAGTGGTCAGGTTTTGAAAAAAGGGAAGGTCAGTATCGAATCTGTTGATGGTGATGTTGCTGCTCAACTTAGATACAAGGATGGAAAGTATTACTATTCCGCGAATAAAATGGTGAAGATATCTACGGAAACTGGTCAAGCCAAAAATTATCCTGCAGGTGAAAATTTGGTCGTTGAATAAAAATTATAAAATGAAAAGAATATTATTTTTTGGACTATCTATATTGCTGATGAATATTGCTTATGCGCAAAACCAGATAAGTATAAATGCCAATGGTGAAGGAGAAAAGTTTGTACATTTTTGGAGTAAGTGCGTAGGGGCGGGTCGTGCAAATGAAGGGCTTCGTGCGGGCTGGCTGGAACAGCTTCAGAAGGTGCAGGAAAATTGCGGTTTTGAAACGGTTCGCTTTCATGGCCTTTTTCATGATGATATGTTTCCGGTATTTAAAGTAGATGGAAAAACGGTATACAACTGGCAATATATCGATGATCTGTTTGACCGCATGCTGGACCTGAATGTCCGGCCTTTCATTGAACTCAGTTTTTTTCCAACCAGCATAGCAGCCGAAAATAGCAAGACTCAGTTTTGGTGGAAAGCCAACATCACTCCTGACGAATCCAAATTCGGCGAGTGGCATGACTTGGTAAAAGCTTTCACCCAACATTGTGTCGACCGCTATGGCATTGATGAGGTATTGACCTGGTACTTTGAGGTTTGGAATGAGCCCAATCTCTACTTTGGCTTTTTTGATGGTACCAAATCGCAGTATTTTGAGTTGTACAAACAATCCGTTCTTGCCGTACGCTCGGTAGATGAACGCTTAAAAGTAGGTGGGCCGTCAACCAGTAATTTTGTGGCGGATGATCGTTATGCTGGTGAGGTGGAAAACCGTGGAGGTTTTGACGTTACCTTTACCGCTGAGGATATAAATGACCTTGCATGGAAGGGCGTTTGGATTGAAGAATTTTTAGCTTACTGCGCAAAAGAGAAGCTGCCCGTTGATTTTATTACCACTCACCCCTACCCCACCGATTATCCGTTTAATCCCAGCACGGGAAAAGGGAAAAATTTCTCGCGTTTTGTACACTCCACCAGAATGGATATTGAATGGCTGAATAAAGTCATTAAGGCGAGTGCATACCCTAATGCAGAAATCCACCTGACCGAGTGGAACACCAGCCCTAACAGTAGGGATGCCATGCACGACTTTTTACCTCCTGCGGCCTATATCACAAAGGTTAACCTGGACTGCATTGGCTTAACCAACTCACTGGCTTTCTGGACTTTCACCGATATCTTTGAGGAAAAAGGCGGTGGGGCCAGTATCTTTCACGGTGGTTTTGGTTTGATCAACTACCAGGGCCTCGTTAAGCCTTCCTACCATGCCTATCGAATGCTTCACCAGTTAGGGGATGAGAAGCTGTTTAAGAACGATTATCTGTTCGTTAGCCGAAAATCGGGTAATGGCAAACTAGTGGCCCTGGCTTACAATTATCCTGAAGAATATGAAAATGCGGTTCCAGCCAGTATCAAAAAAATTGCAAAATATATGGAGGGTTCCAGCCGCCAACTGGATCTGAAAATTTCTGATTTAAAACCAGGAACCATGTTTAAAATTGAAGTGCTCGACAAGGAGCATGGAAATATTTATGACTACTGGGAAGCGATGGGTAAGCCGGAACCCCCTACACGCGAACAGGTGAAATTGATGAAACAAGTGGCTGATAACCTGAAGACGAGTACTGCAATTGCTGGTGAGGATGGGAAGCTCCACCTTCAACGGGAGCTGTCACCCTGGAGCCTGGTACTGATCGAACAGATCAATTGAGGAATGAGGGATTCATAAATCAAAAATTGCGGAAGCGAACGGAAGCATTGTATCAGTATATATTGCCTAGTCTGGATTCCCATCGTAGTAAGAAAGAAGAAAGTAGCATGATAAAAAAAATAGCAATCTTCATCATTTTGGCTGGCCTTGGAAGCTGGCTTAAGGCCCAGGAAGCCAACATAATCCCCCTTCCAAAAAACCTGGAACAAGGCTATCCACGTTTGTACATCACTCAGGGTGAAAAAAGCAATCTGGAAAAAACCATCCAGGAGGAAGCATGGGCAAAAGAGGTACTTTCCGGCATTCACAACCGGATTGATGAGCATGTAGAGCGCCATGTAAACGACCCGGAATGGATGGTGTCGCGCTTGCAGATGTATTGGAAAACCAAAGCAAGTAATATCTACATCAACGGAATATACTACTCACATGCTGATGGAGAAGCACCCGTTCCAACGGTTCGCTTATGCGGTTCTCGTGATTATACCACCCCCTACGGAAAGCCAAAACTGGAAGATATTCTACCGTATATGGATGATCCCCGTGGTTTGTACTTACCCAATCGCAGTAAAGAAGGCCATCCTTTTGAATGGGTGGAAATATCGCAAACCGGACGGATAATTTATTCCATTAATGAAGAAATCATTGAATTGGCCCGAGATGCTGCTTTCCTTTACTGGCTTGAAAATGAGGAACATTTTGCAAAATTTGCCTTCGATATTTTTGACACCTACATGATGGGCATGTATTATCGCAGTGAGCCTATTGATCTGTTGAACGGCCATATTCAAACACTGGTAGGATTAACGAATTTTCAAGTTATTCACGAAGGTGTTTTAATAAGTATTGCGGAACTCTATGATTTTTTGCATCACTACATCGAGGCAAATTATCCTGATAAAATTGAAACCTACGATACAACGATTAAAAAATGGACCGACCAGATCATTAAAAACGGGGTACCTCAAAACAACTGGAACCTGCATCAGGCAAAAGTCATTCTGAAAGCCGCCATGGTGTTAAAGGACAACAAATATTATAACGATGGAAAAGGACGCGAATATTACATCGACTATATTTTGAATGTAACTTCAGCCCGGCAGTGGTCGCTTACCAAATTTTTGGATTATGGTTACGATAAAAACAACGGTGTTTGGGCCGAGTGTCCTGGTTATTCGTTTGGAGTGACAAGAGATCTAACCCACTTTATCAATGATTTTGATAACACCTTCGACCATAACATCCTGCCTTACATGCCCGTAATGACCAAGGCTGTCAGAATACTGCCTCAATACCTGTTCCCAAATGGTCAAACTGTGGCATTTGGAGATAGCAATTATGGATCGCTAAACACAGGGGCAATAAGCGATATGATCCGTACGGCACAAAAGAATGGTAATCAAGCATTAGAGAAAGAATTTACCGAAATGTATCGTTTATTCGCTCAGGACTCCAGGCCATCTAATCAGGGAAGAAAACCAAGAGCGGGTATAGCTTCCTTTTTCGCAAGCAAACCTTTAGAACTGAATCCCGAGTTTAAGCAAGGCAACTTGAGCGATTACCTCACCCAAACCTTCTACGCACCAAATGTAAGCTGGCATGTACAGCGAATGGGACAGGGCAAAGATGGCCTGATGGTTTCGCTTAATGGTTCCTTAGGAAATCATATGCACGCTAATGGTATTAATATGGAGTTGTACGGTAAAGGCTTTGTGCAGGGTGCTGATCCGGGTAAAGGAGCAGGTTATCTGCAGCCAATCTACCTGGAGTATTATTCCCAGTTCCCTGCCCACAATACGGTGATGGTTGACGGTGCATCTTCGTACACCGAAATGTTGAGTTACCACGCTTTCGATTTAATGGGGGAGTACCCAAAATCCGAACAAAAAGACGGATTCTATCAAAACATCACCTATTCCGATGTTTATTTTCTGGAACCGGAAACCCGCAGCGACCAAAGCCGTCTGGTAAGTATGGTAAAAACCGGTGAAACTACGGGTTATTATGTCGATGTATTTCGATCAAAAAAACAACGAAAGGGCGATAAGTTCCACGATTATTACTACCATAATCTAGGACAGAGCATGCAGATTAAGGGTGCTGATGGCCATGCACTAGCACTTCAACCAAGTGAAGAAATGGGATTTGCGGGAGGACATTTATATGCCCTGGATTATATGTGGGATAAAAACGCCCTTCGCACCAACAAAGACTACCAGATCGAATGGAAGATAGACATGCCCGAAGGAGAGGCCGATGTGTTGATGAACCTCTGGATGAAAGGCACCGAAGGACGCGAAGTATTTTCTATAAAGTCACCGCCCAACAAGGCTTTTCGCGGCAATGGTGGCCTCCCTTATGAAGTAGATGAAGCGCCGTATTTAACTTTTGCAGCCCGTCAGCATGGCGAAGCCTGGGAACACCCCTTTGTTTCGGTTTATGAACCCTATACTTCCGATGAAGGTAAAAGCATTTCAGCCATAAATGGATTCGGGGATGAAAATGGAAATAAGGAATTTGCCGGTTTGCACATCTCTCATAAATCAGGCCGTGAAGATTATGTATTCTCCTCGTATGCAGGCAAAAAGGCCAGCTATAAAAACATGTCCTCCGACGCCACTTATGCTTTGATTGGTAAGGAAAACGATGGTGATTTTGTGCTATTCATGGGCAACGGAACGGCGCTTTCGGCAAATGGATTCACCATATCTACTACCGAAAAAGGAAATGTGGTGATAGAGCAGAAAAATGGTGAATTGAAATTACACAATGAAGTCCCGGTTGAAATTTCCGATGGGAAAAATAAAAAGAGCTTTGAGGTTGGAGAATTACGAATGATAAAAATAAAATGATTTTCAAAATATGAGGTCAGCAATCAAAATTGGTGTGTTGGCGGTATTGGCCATATCGCTTTTCAGTCAATGTAAAAATGAAAGTCAGCAGCCTAATTTCCTGTTTGTATTGGTGGATGATCAATCCCCATTTGATTTTAAGATATATAATGCAAACTCAATCTTGGAGACCCCAAACATCGATAAACTGGCCAGGGAAGGCATGATCTTTGATGGCGCCCGACACATGGGGGCCTGGTCGGGTGCGGTATGCACACCTTCCCGCTGTATGATCATGAGTGGACGAACGCTCTGGAATTTACCATCAAACAAACAAGGCTATGAGAATCCTTCCGCTCCGGACAGCCTTGAGTTACAAACCATAGGTGCGGTGTTCAACCGTGCAGGATATAAAACCATGCGCACCTGCAAAAAAGGCAATTCGTATCCGGCAGCCAATGCTCAGTTTACCGTGGTAAAGGATGCCACCAAGCGCGGAGGTACGGAAGAAAGTGGTAGCACATGGCACTCGAAACAAGTAATGGAATACCTTGCTGATCGGGAAGCGAAACTGGAAAAAGAGCCATTTTTTATTTATTTTGGATTTTCGCACCCTCATGATATCCGTGATGGGACTCCGGAATTGCTGGCAAAATATGGAGCGGTCAATCACCGGGATACCAGCTCACTGCCTCCCTCCCACCCCAACCAACCACCCTTGCAGGAGAATTATTTAGCTGCCCATCCATTCTTCCACGGTCATCCAGAACTTAGAGATGAAGAAAATGTAAGCGGCGTATGGAAAAGAAGAGACGAGCAAACGGTCCGCAATGAGCTGGGGAGAGAATATGCCTGCTCAGAAAATATAGATATCCAATTGGGTAAAGTGCTCAAAAAGCTGGAAGAAATGGGCGAGCTGGACAACACTTATGTGATCTATACATCAGATCATGGCATGGCCATTGGCCGTCATGGCCTTATGGGCAAACAAAACTTATACGAACACACCTGGCGGGTGCCGTTTATCGTGAATGGACCAGGAATTAAAGCAGGCAGCCGGGTGGAGGGGAACATCTATCTCCTGGATATATTACCAACCGTATGCGATTTGGCCGGAATTGAAACGCCCTCCACCGTCGATGGAACCAGCTTCAAACCGGTATTGATGGGAGAGAAAGAAAGCATTCGTGAGGTGCAATATGGGGTGTACAGCGGAGGCACAAAACCTGGAATGCGCTGTGTAAAAAAAGGAGACTGGAAATTAATTAAATATGACGTAATGGATGGGCAGGTTAGGGAAACACAGCTTTTTAACCTGGCTGCAAATCCACACGAATACCTACCTGAGCATGGCAAAACCGGAGAGATGGAAACGAATCTGGCAGGGAATCCAAAATATGCGGAAAAACTGGCCGAGATGGAAGCGCTTTTGTTGGAGCAAATGAAAATTAATAATGATCCTTATCGACTATGGGATCAAAATAAATAGAAATGAACTATTTTAAATTATCGGTGCTTACCTTGATTTTATTCACAGTGCTTTTTTCCTGTCAGGAAAAAGATGGCCAACCCAATATCGTGGTCATTCTTTGTGATGATTTAGGCTATGGCGATTTATCCTCTTTTGGGCATCCGGTCATTGAGACGCCTAATCTCGATAAACTCGCCGCTGATGGAATCAAGTTTACCAGCTTTTATGCGGCCGCACCGGTTTGTTCTCCATCACGTGCAGGACTACTGACCGGGAGAAGTCCAAATAGAGCAGGCATTTACGATTTTATTCCTGGTCCCAAAATAATTGAGGATTGCCGGGACCTGGTTCACTTGCAGGCTCATGAGCAAACAATACCCGCCATGCTCAAACAGGTGGGATATTCCACCTGTTTATCAGGCAAATGGCATTGCAGCTCAAAATTCAACAGTGATGCCCAGCCAACTCCTGACCACTTTGGCTTCGACCACTGGTTTTCTACCCACAACAATGCCTCGCCGAGTCATGAGAATCCAAATAATTTTATACGCAATGGAGAAAAGGTAGGCGAAATAGGAGGTTTTAGTTGCCAGATTGTAGTAGACGAAGCCATGCAGTGGTTGGATAGTAGAGCACCGAATCACCCCTTTTACCTGCAGGTAAATTTCCATGAGCCACACGAGCCAGTAGCTTCGCCACAGGATCTGGTTGATAAATATCTCCCAAAATCCGAAACCGAAAACCAGGCTAAATACTTCGCCAATGTAGAAAATATTGACAAGGCCGTCGGGCGCCTGCTTGCATACCTGAAAGAAAAACATGGAGAAAATACCCTGATTATTTTCAGCTCGGACAATGGCCCTGAAACCTTAGACAGACATCCCCGGGCGTTTCGATCCTATGGGTCACCGGGTGAATTAAGAGGCATGAAACTATGGACTACGGAGGCGGGCTTTCGCGTTCCGGGTATTTTGTATTGGATGGGAAAATCCACCTATTCCGGCACTTCCGATGCCATCGTGTCCTCCCTTGATTTTATGCCCACTTTTGCAGAGTTGGCAGGAGCGACCTTGCCTGATCGCACGCTTGATGGTGAATCCATTACTTCGCTGATTGAAACCGGAAACAAGAAAAGAGTCAAACCGCTCACCTGGGCATTTTATGATGCCATAAACGAGCGGAGAGTTGCCATGCGTACCGATGACTGGAAAATAATGGCCAGCTTGGAGACCGACACTACCCTAATGGTAAGACTCCACAACATTTATGATGGAAATCTGGATATGATTAAAAATGCCAGATTAACAGACCTTGTGTTATATGACATGAACGAGGATATACATGAAGCGACCGATGTTTCCTCCAAATTTCCCAAGGTATTTGAAGAAATGGAAGAATTATTGAGAACAGAATACAATGCCCTACTGGAGGGTAGTCATGTTTGGAAAAGAGAAACGGAATAATATAAAGCTATGAAGTATTATTTGGCGACAATTTTCGTACTGATACGCCTAACAGTTGGCTTACAAGCTCAGGAATTAAACCTGGAAAAGGTTGATAAACAACGAGATCAGCCTGTTGAGTTAACCTATAAAATCATTGAAGGGGATACGCTTAATTTACTGCTTAGGTTTCCCACCAGGTTCAAAAAATCTAAAAAATACCCTGCCATCATCTTCTTTTTTGGAGGCGGTTGGAATGGAGGAACCCTCAAACAATTTGAACCACAGGCTGAATATTTCGCCTCTCGCGGAATGATTACCGTTTTAGCTGATTACCGGGTAAAGTCAAGGCACGGCACCACCCCTTACGAGTCTGTTAATGATGCTAAGTCAGCCATCCGTTTTTTGCGTAAGCATGCCAAAGTCTTAAACATTAACCCTAAAAAAATTGTGGCATCCGGTGGCTCTGCCGGAGGGCATCTGGCGGCCGCATGCGGCACCTTGCCTGGCCTCGACGAGCCCGGAGAGGATTTAAGGATCAGTTCCAGAGCCAATGCACTGGTCTTGTTTAATCCCGTGTTCGACAATGGACCTGATGGATTCGTACATGAACGCATGGGCGAGCGTTGGCAAGAGATCTCACCTGCGCACAACATTGAAAAAGGTGCGCCACCAACCATCGTGTTTTTAGGAAAAGAAGACCACTTAATTCCTGTATCCATTGCGGAAAATTATAAAATCAAAATGCATGCTGTTAGTAGCCGATGCGACTTGTTTTTATACGATGATGCCGAACACGGTTTCTTTAATAACTCTAAATACGATGGCAGATTTTACAAAAAAACGGTACGCGAAACCGACCTGTTTTTAAAGTCTCTGGGCTACTTAAAAGGAAAACCTAAACTATAATAGGATGAACTCATTAAAAATATTGTCCATACTAATCATTTTTTCAGGCATACTTTGCGCCTTCTCAAACCATGATGAACTATCACATAATTTAGATATAAAAGCGTATTGGGAAGCTGCTTCAAACGATGAGCAACTTTATCCTTCTCCCAAACAAATGGATATGCTCAAAAAGGTGATTCCTGAAAGTGCTTTCCAACCGGCCCCGCCTGCCTCCGATCGGGATTACTGGAATAAAATGTTTGCGACTAGTGAGGGTAAAGCCTATTATGAAAATGCAATTTCCGAATTGGAAATCGAGCCCGAGGTGCCCATCTCCGACTCCATTTACCGAATTGCCAATTTGAAAGGTATTCGCCCCATTTACAAGCCCCGGTATTACCGAACCATGACCAGGCTGGAGCATTTTATTTTGGCCGAGTGTATGGAAAACCAGGGCCGCTTTATCCCTCAGATCGAGGTGTACATCAATGCTATTATGGATATGAAATCCTGGTTGCACCCAAACCATGACAATAGCGACAATGATGTGCTGGAAGGACGAAGTAGGGCTATTGACCTGGGTGCGAGGCGATTTGGTTCGGATCTTGCCTTGGCTGAAGTCTTACTAAGCGATAAGCTGTCAGATGAACTGCGCAAGGATATTGCTACAAATCTGCGAAGACGGATCATTGATACTTACTTGAAAACCTGTAGCGGAGAAGAGAAGACACACCTGACCTGGTTTCGGGGCACCAGCAATTGGAATTCCGTGTGCACCAGCGGTTCGATGTTTGTGTCCATTGCCACTTCAAATGATCCTGACGAGCGTAGGGCAGCAGTAGGTTGCGCACTGAATAGTATGAAAAATTACCTGAATGGATTTGGAGATGATGGCTATTGCTCCGAAGGAGCCGGATACTGGAATTATGGTTTTGGCCATTACCTTTATCTGGCTGAAATACTATACGACTACTCGAAGGGCGCAATCGACCTGTTCAAGGCAGACAATCCCGAAAAACTAAAAAACATCGGAAACTTCCCCGAAAGGTATCAGATCCATAAGGGCATTTGCGCGCCCTTTTCGGATGGCGTTTCCCGGGTATCAAATGATGGTGGCTTTGCCTATAATATGTCTGTCAGACATTTTGGAGCTGCTATGCCCCCTGCCTCCAAAAAGTCGAAAAGTCATGATTCATTTTCAGCAGCTTTTCAATTGATCGAGTGGGATGACATGGGCTCAGCTACTGATGACGGAAGTACCAAACTAACCAATCAGGAGCTACCAGATCATACCTATTTCGATGATGTTGGCATGGTCATTTCCCGTGGCAAGCAGGAGGTTCCTCTTTCAATAGCCATAAAGGCCGGGCATAATGCTGAAAACCACAACCACAGTGATGTGGGCACCTATACCCTTGTGCTAAACAAGGACATTGTCACAGGAGATATTGGGGCACCATCCTATATTGCTGGTGCCTTTGCAGAAGATAACCCTGCCCGAAGCTCCTGGGGTCATCCCGTGCCCCGAATAGACAACACGCTTCAATCCAATGGAAGGAAATTCGCCGGAAAGATAACATCGGCAGAATTTACGGAAAGTTACGATAAAGTGGTTATGGACCTCAAAGCGGCCTATGAGATACCCTCCTTGACGGCTTTGACAAGAACGATGGAAAATGACAAGTCTGGGCAAGGCTTAATCACCATAACCGATCAGTTTTCATCCACCAAACCGGTGGCGTTTGGCGTGGCCATAATGACTTTATCTCATTACGAAATTGTGGGCGCCAACACCATTATTTTAACGACTAAAAATCAAAAGCTCAAAGCAGAATTCACCAGCCCTCAGGGTTCATTATTGATAAAGGATGAGCTTGTTCCTGTCGAACACTTGAGAGAAGGCGGGCCTGCTTACAGAATCGGGATCGACTTTACCGAACCCATTCGTGAAGGGTCAATTATGGTGAAATATTATCCCGTAGGTGATGGGAAGGAATACGACAACTTCAAAGAACTAAGTGAATCGCCGGATTGGAAACTACAGTTTTCTGACCCATGCACAAAAGACTGGCAGTCCAATTGGTTCCTGGATGGTCAATTGGCGACCATCAAACATGGTGAAAAAGGAATGGATTTCAGCGCCGGGCCGGTGAACCGAAACGACGCTCACCATGCCGTCCTCTGGACCAAAGAATCCTTCAAAGGCGACATTAAAATTGAATACAACTACACCCGAACCGACTCACAGATGGTCAATGTCAACATTTTATACATCCAGGCCACCGGGATAGGCAGGGACTCCTTTGAAACAGATATCTCAAAATGGAATGAATTTAGAAAGGTGCCCACGATGAGCAAATATTACAACTATATGAAAACCATCCATATTAGTTATGCCGCCTTTAATATGGTAAATGATGATCCGGATGCTGATTATATCAGAATCAGACAATATCCGGTGACAGAAAAGATAAGCTTCGATGATATGGAAATACCACCTGCTTATTACGAAACAGGGCTTTTTCGGACCGGAGTTACTTATAAAATGACCTGGATCAAAACAAAATCAAAACTTTACCTCAAAGTTGAAGGTAATGAGATGAAAAAGGAATATTCCTGGGACCTTAATAAGCCCGAGTCAATCACTGAAGGCAGAATTGGCTTAAGGCATATGTACACCAGGTCTGCAAATTATAGTGATTTTAAAGTATATGTAAAAAATTAAAAATTAACCTTCTTAGACAAATCTCGTGGTCAGTCAAAAACGAGAAGCAAAAACGACTAGAAGAAGTGTTGATTTTCGTTTTTGGCTGACTCCAAATCACGGAATTTGTCTAAGAAACAAAATTAATAATTATGAATAAGGTTACAACATTATTGCTCGCCCTGTCATTGATCGCAATTGTTTCCTGCAATGAAAAAGTTCCTGTTGAGGTAGAAGAACAGACTGTCGCCCTTGATGACGATGAACGGATGGCCTGGTGGCGCAATGCCAAATTTGGCATGTTTATTCACTGGGGTGCTTATTCCATTCCCGGGGGTGAGCGCAACGGCGAAGTGTGCGGAGGAGGCGCCGAATGGATCATGGACAAGCTGGATTATACCATAGAAGATTATGAAAATGAAGTGGTCGCAAAATTCAATCCGGTACAATTTGATGCCGACAAATGGGTAGCGATGGCCAAGGATGCCGGCATGAAATACATTGTGCTCACCTCCAAACACCATGACGGTTTCTGCTTGTGGAATTCAAAAATCACTGATTATGATGTAATGGATGCCTCCCCTTTCAAAAGGGATATCATTAAGGAATTGGCGGAAGCCTGCAAAAAAGAAGACATCGTGTTTTGTTTCTACCACTCTATCGTAGACTGGCACCACCCACAAGCGCAGGCTCCTTTGTATCCTAATTATAACGCAGGACAAAAGGATCAGACCATCGTCAATCCTGAGTTTCCTAAATATTTTGAGAACTACCTGAAGCCACAGGTAACAGAGCTATTGACCAACTACGGCGATATTGGTGTGGTATGGTTTGACGGAGATTGGATTGCCGATTACACCACCGAAATGGGGAAAGAATTGTACAGTTATATCCGGGAAATTCAGCCAAATACCATCATCAACAATCGGGTGGATAAAGGCCGAATGGGAATGGAAGGCATGGATAGGGAAGGAAATTTCGCCGGTGATTTTGGAACGCCCGAGCAGGAAATCCCCGCAACGGGTATTGATTCAGATTGGGAATCCTGCATGACTATGAACGGTTCCTGGGGCTATAAGCCTTCTGATACCAAGTGGAAAAGTAGTGAACGACTCATTCAAAATTTAGTGGATATTGTATCAAAAGGGGGCAACTTCCTGCTTAATATTGGGCCTGATGGGCAGGGACTTTTCCCTCCGGAAAGTGTGGAACGCCTTGCCGCAATGGGCGTTTGGACCAGGGCCAACGGTGAAGCCATCTACGGCGTAAAAGCCAGCCCTTATGACCGACCCGAATGGGGAAGATACACCAGCAAACCAGGTGTGTTGTATGCCCATGTATTTGATTGGCCGGAAGATGGAAAACTGGAAGTTAACCCGGAGGTTAAGATCAAGACTGCTTCCTTACTGGTAAGCCCTTCGGATCAGCTGGAAGTTGAACCGGGTTCGACCACTATTTCACTTCCTGAAGTAGCACCGGATACTGTGGCAACGGTGATCAGGATAGAACTGGCGGAATAGGGGTGTCTTTGTCCAAAATTTAGGAGCTAAACGAAGTTTAATGGGAATGTTTTGGCGGGGCTACTTTCAAGCGGCAATTTCCCATTCAATGTCGTCAACTTTAGGAATTTAAAGGCAAGGAGACCAGGAGCCACGGGAAGAGGTGAAACGCAACGCATACACCCACTCTCCCCCTCTGTCACTAAGTTGACGACATTAAATCAGTGGTAAAATTGCTAGATTCCAGCCTCAGCGAGGCGATCAGTTTTATAAAAACACCATAATTATGAAGCGGTTTCTATTTCTAGTTATACTCATCATTTTATCGACTAGTTTAGCTTATTCCCAAACTTCGACGAGTGTTAAAAAGTTATCAGACGAGCAAAGAATGGCATGGTGGCGCGATGCCGGGTTTGGGATGTTCATTCACTGGGGAGTTTATGCTATGGCAGGAGGCGAATGGAAGGGTGAGCCTACTCATGCAGAGTGGCTCATGCTAAAGTCTAAAATTCCTTTACAAGAGTACACCGAATACGCAAAATCTTTTAATCCGAAACAATTCGATGCTAAAGAATGGGTTTCTATTGCCAAGACTGCCGGGATGAAGTACATCGTCATTACCGCAAAACACCATGATGGATTTGCCATGTATCATTCCGAATCCAGCTCACATAATGTGGTAGAAGGGACAGCGTTCAAGCGAGATCCACTTAAAGAACTTGCTGACGAATGTCAAAAGCAAGGTTTGAAATTATGTTTCTATTACTCCCTTGGACGGGACTGGGAAGATCCGGATGTGCCTACAGGCTGGGAAGGTAGAACGGGCTGGAGGAGTAACCTTGTTGATTATCCCGATGAGACTAAGAAGGATTTAACTAAGTACATGGAGCGAAAGGTTAAACCACAAATTCGCGAATTACTCACTAATTATGGACCTGTAGGTGTCATGTGGTTCGATACGTACGAGCTGGTGACCCATGAACAAGGTCAGGAAATTGTTGATCTGATACGTTCCATTCAACCCAATTGTATAATCAATAATCGCGTTGGGCCAAACCTAGGAGACTATACGGTCAATGAGCAAAAAGTTCCGGAGGATAATGATCCCAAACCATGGGAAAGTTGCATGACGATGAATGACCACTGGGGATATTATAAAGCTGATGATAATTGGAAGAGCACTGAAACCTTAATTCATCAACTCATAGATATAGTCAGCAAGGGTGGAAATTTCTTGCTCAATGTAGGGCCTACCGGAGAGGGCAATATCCCATCGCCTTCGGTTAAACGACTCCATCAAATGGGTACATGGCTAAAGACGAATGGGGAATCTATATATGGAGCTAAAGCTAGTCCATTTGCAAAACCGAAATGGGGAAGATTCACCAGTAAGAGAGGAATTATCTATGCTCATGTATTCGATTGGCCGGAGGATGGTCAAATTGTGATAGACCAAAGTGTGAAGGTCATAAAAGCAACTATGCTGACCCAACCAGGAACGCAATTGGAGATTGAATCCTCAAGGCATGGTGATGCAATAATTCTACCGGAAACTGCACCTGACAGTATTGCATCAGTAATCAAATTGGAAGTTATCCCTGCTGAAGACTGGGCCAACCTGCATAGATATGAACAAGCCAATATAGAGGTTGGGTTGCCAAATTCGAATGAAGATCGAGTGGTTTTTCTCGGAAATTCCATTACAGAAGGATGGGTGAGAAATGATCCTGAATTTTTCAACTCAAATTCCTACATAGGAAGAGGAATAAGTGGGCAAACTACCGCGCAAATGTTGATCCGGTTTAGACCCGATGTGATTGAACTGAATCCCAAGGCAGTTGTGATACTGGCCGGAACTAATGATATCGCAGCCAACAATGGACCAGTAACGATAGCACAAATCGCGGGCAATATTTTTTCTATGGCAGAACTGGCCCAAGCCAATGGCATTAAGGTTGTGCTAGCATCAGTGGTCCCTGCTGACAGATATTCCTGGCGACCTGCTATTTACCCTGCTGATAAAATTATTGAATTGAACAAATTGATCAAGGCCTATGCTGAAAAGCATAACATCGTATATCTCGATTATTATACCCCCATGGTAAACGATCAAAAAGGGTTAAAAAAAGAGTACAGCAATGATGGTGTTCATCCGACATTGGAAGGCTTCAAAGTGATGGAGCCACTAGTCAAAAAAGCCATTAAGGAGGCATTGCAGAGATAGCGTTGTTTCGCAGGGGCAGGGCGGTTGGATGACTGAGCGATCCCGCAGGGCGAATGCCTGGTTGACATCCATCCATTTTAACCCTGCCATGGCCCCTGTGAAACAACTCTAATAACTAATAAAATGATGAATCAAAAGAAAGTATTCGTATTGCTTCTGCCGGTACTGTTGATGCTACTGACCCTTAGTTGCACAAAGAATGGAAACCAGGATAAGGTTCAGCGGCCCAATATACTTTTTATCATGTCCGATGATCATGCGTATCAGGCCATCAGTGCGTATAGCGATCATTTGATCCAAACCCCAAACATTGACAGATTAGCAAACGAGGGAATGATCTTCACCAATGCCTGTGTCACCAATTCTATTTGTGCGCCCTCAAGAGCCACCATTCTGACCGGAAAACACACGCACATCAATGGAAAGATTGACAATTTAATGCCCTTCGATACCACCCAGATCACTTTCCCACAATTGTTTCAACAGGCCGGGTACCAAACCGCTATGTTTGGGAAACTTCACTTTGGCAATAATCCCAAAGGCATAGATGACTTCATGATCCTGCCGGACCAGGGGGATTATATCAATCCGGATTTTATCACCAATAATAGGGATACCACCATCATGGGCTATGTCACAGATATTATTACTGATCTCACCCTGGATTGGCTGGAAAAAAAACGCAATCCCGAAAAACCATTCATGATGATGTATCTGCACAAAGCACCACATCGCAACTGGTGGCCCAGAGCCGATAAATTTAACGAATTTGCAAAAAAGACCTTCCCTATTCCAGAAACCTTATACGATGAATATGAAAACAGAGGTACTGCCGCCAAAACAGCAGAAATGAATTTGTTATACCACATGAAGTACAGCAGTGATAGCAAGATAAGACCGGAAACGATGGAAAGTATGGGAGAGGTTTTGCCAGTCGTTCCCGGAAATACCACCTGGGGCTATACCGCTTTTGGCCGGGGAACTGAGGCGCAATGTGGTGAATATGCGGCAACATTAGACTCCATATCTGAATATTTCCGAGCCAATTGGCCCACTATGACAGATAAACAAAAAATTGAATGGAAATACCAACGCTATATGCAGGATTACCTAGCCTGTATTTCTTCTGTCGATGATAATGTCGGCCGGGTATTAGATTATCTCGATGAAAAGGGATTGGCTGAAAACACCATCGTTGTTTACACCTCCGACCAGGGATTTTATTTGGGAGAACACGGCTGGTTTGACAAGCGATTTATCTACGACGAGTCGTTTAAAACACCCTTATTGATTCGTTGGCCAAATAGAATAACAGCGGGAACCACCAATGATGAAATGGTACAAAATCTTGATTTTGCACAGACATTTTTGGAGGCAGCACAAATAAAAGCCCCCAATGATATGCAAGGTGAAAGTCTAATTCCGCTGCTCACAGGAAATGAGGAATCGTGGGACAGAGATGCCGTATATTACCATTTTTATGAATATCCTTCTGTACACATGGTAAAACGTCACTATGGAATCGTCACCAAAGAATTCAAGTTTGTCCACTTTTATTACGATGTAGACGAATGGGAATTATACGATCGAAAAAAGGATCCTCAAGAAATGAAAAATGTATATGACGATCCCCTTTATGCGGATACGGTATTAGAACTAAAAAAAGAATTGGATGAACTCAGGTCGAAGTACAAGGACTCAAAAGAACTTGATCAAAAATATTTAGACCTGTTAAAAAATTAGAGCTTTTCAATTATGGTTAGGTTTACACTTTTGGGATTTCTTCTGGCACCTTTTTTTATTTTCTATGCAAATGCACAGGTTATTAATGGCGGTTTGAGTGGTAACAATACCATTGATTTGTATGTAAGCACCACAGGACAAGCAGGGAATAATGGCCGGAAGGGAGCGCCAGTGGCGGATATCCAGGAGGCCGTAAACCTGGCCGAACAATTAAAAAAGGACGACCCTAATGCCCTGATTTCCATCAACCTGCTTCCGGGAGATTACCAGCTGTCAATGCCTATCCGCATTAGCCCTGCCTTAAATGGTTTGGCTATAATGGGTTCAGGCGCTTCGGAGGTCAGGATAAAAGGTACGGTTCCATTAGCATTGAAGTGGGAAAAGCAGGACAGCGCCCTTTTTGTGGCAAACGTACCTAATGACCTGCAATTTGATCAGCTGGTTGTAAATGATCGACTTCAGACATTGGCCAGGTATCCAAACTATGATGAAGCCGGCGGTTACTGGCAAGGACATACCGCTGATGCACTGTCCAAAGCACGCATTGCGTCATGGCAAAAACCGAAAGGAGCAATATTTCATGTCATGCACAACGGGAAATGGGGTGGTTTTCACTATCGGGTCAAAGGAGTAGATGAGCAGGGAGAAGCCATACTGGAAGGAGGCCATCAGAACAACCGCCCCTCTAAACCTCATCCTATATTCCGAATGGTGGAAAATGTGCTAGAGGAGCTCGATAGTCCGGGAGAATGGTACTTCGATGCGGATACCCGTAAACTGTATTATTGGCCGCCTGCGGATATAGATATGCAAACGGCAAAATTTGAGGGTATAATCTTAAAAAACTTTATTGAAATAAAAGGTGACCTGGAAAACCCGGTAAAGGATATTACCATCAAAGGGATAAAATTTGAATATGCCCAAAGGACATTGATGGAAACCTATGAGCCGTTATTGCGCAGTGACTGGACCATTTATCGTGGCGGTGCCATCTTTCTGGAAGGCACTGAAAATTGTTTGATCGCCGATTGCGAGTTCACCAACCTTGGCGGCAATGTGATATTTATAAGTGGTTATAATAAACAATTAAAAGTTACAGGCAACCACATTCACGATTGTGGAGCAAGTGCGATCTGCTTTGTGGGCGATCCCTCGGCAGTACGTTCTCCTTCGTTTCAATATGGGCAGTTCGTACCTCTTGCTGACATGGATACCTTACCGGGGCCAAAAAATGAGCTATATCCACGAAACTGTATGGTCCATGATAACTTGATACATCGTATTGGCCGGATTGAGAAGCAAACGGCCGGCGTACAGATTTCCATGGCAATGGACATTACGGTCAGTCACAACAGCATCAACGATGTTCCAAGGGCAGGCATCAATATTGGCGATGGCACCTGGGGAGGGCATATCATTGAATTTAATGATGTATTCAATACTGTGCTGGAAACGGGTGATCACGGATCTTTTAATTCGTGGGGAAGAGACCGGTTTTGGCACCCCAACCGGAAATTGATGGATAGCCTCACCACCGCAGATCCCGAAATGCCCAGATGGGATGCCGTCCATACCACCACTATCAGAAATAACCGTTTTCGTTGTGATCACGGTTGGGATATAGACCTGGATGATGGGTCTTCAAATTATCACATTTATAACAATTTGTGTCTCAATGGTGGCATTAAATTGCGGGAAGGTTTTTACCGGGTAGTGGAAAAT
Organism: Saprospiraceae bacterium; assembly: GCA_021604865.1. Classification (GTDB taxonomy): domain Bacteria; phylum Bacteroidota; class Bacteroidia; order Chitinophagales; family Saprospiraceae; genus BQJU01. The sequence continues at coordinate 45,376 of BQJU01000054.1, forward strand.
AACATCACCGTAAATAACTCCTTACATCCCCACGTCTGGTTTGCCAATAGCGATGATGTATTTCGCAGGAATATTGTTCAGGTTGGGCATCAGGATGTGATCCTCAAAGGATGGGGTAAAGAAATGAATTACAATTTATTTCCAAATGAAGAATCCTTACTAAAAGCCCAGATCTACAACATAGAGTCAAATAGCTCTTTTGGCGACCCTCAATTCAACAATCCTCAGGCATTAGATTTTACGGTATCTGCCAATTCGCCGGCGCTAAAACTTGGATTTGTGAACTTCCCGATGGATGCATTTGGCGTGCAAAAGCCATCCTTGAAGGCATTGGCAAAAACGCCTGAAATCCCGCTGACAATACAACATGAAGAGGCGAAAAAATCATCCAGCCCAACGGTTGCCTGGCTCCGGAACGATATCAAAAGTGTGGATTCAAAAGAAGAGCAGTCCGCTTATGGGTTGAACACACCAGAAGGTGTCATTATGCTTGGTGTCTGGAAGGGAAGCCCGGTGGCACAAGATGCAGGTTTAAAAATTGGCGATGTTATACTTGAAGTGGATGGTGAAAAAGTCAAAAATGTAAAAGCCTTTTTTAATGTGCTCAAAGCGAAGAATCAAGCTGAAACATTGAAGGTGTTGGTGATGAGAAATCAAGCTGAACATGCGCTCACGATTAGGGTAAAATAGACCTTTTTCTAGGGCTGTGTAAAAGTCTTGCAAGGGAACATATTTTAGTCTTTGCTGATTCTTTTTTTGCCTTGCCCCAGAGCTTGTCATGTTCTTGCCTGTGGGTTACCGGGCATAGCGTTGATAGTCTTCAGGCGCCTCCGTATAACTCAACTCCTGTCCACGGACACAGAGTGAGGCAAGTGTTAAAAAGAAAACCAATGTGTATTTTGAATGCTGTCTCATAAACAATGTTTACCCGAAGCGTTATCTAAGTGCATGTTTGGAGCCGTTATTAGATCAGGTCGAAGAAACCTCATTGGATGGTACAAAAAGAAAAGGCCAGACGAATGCATCTGACCTCTCTTATATAACTTTAATTTTTTTAAACGACTGCCAAAACGAATGCTGAAGAAATATTTTCAAGCGTTCGTCGCTTACCATCAGTCAGTTATCAAAATTTTTGGTGATCCCGCTGGGGCTCGAACCCAGGACCCATACATTAAAAGTGTATTGCTCTACCAGCTGAGCTACGGAATCATTTAAATCTGGAATTCAAATTTAGTTATTTTTGGCAAAAAGTCCCTAAATCCGCTTTCCTTTTAAAGTGCCTTTTTCCTAAGGCGCTGCAAATATAAAGTCTTTTTGAAAAAAACCAAGCACGAAATTGGATTTTTTGTTTGCCGGTGTAATTCCTAAAAGCATAATCAGAACAGTATCAGGAAGATAAAGGTTCCTAAATTAATGGAAAAATGTGTTTTGGTTGGGACCGCAGCGCGGTCCCAATACGTTAGCACGCCACAACGTTACGGTTTTTCGACTACAGCGTAGTCGCACTATTCTCCACCACCCCATTTTCAATCAAAAAACAGGTGGACATGATGATTTGTGCCATTAACGGCTAAAGAATAATGCCCCCTTTTGTTAATGAATGTGCGACCGCGCTGCGGTCGAATCAAAAGACAAACCATTTTGCTAACCTAGTTTGACCACGATGTGGTCAAGGTTGCTAAATAAATCAATGTGGATGAAACAGTCCACAAAGCATTAGGGTGGAATACCTTTTCCACTTGTCCGGTTTTCACCACCATTAGGGACCGCAGCGCGGTCCAAATACATTAGCACGCCACAACGTTACGGTTTTTCGACTACAGCGTAGTCGCACCTGTGGTAGAGTGTACAATATGTCTTATAAATCATGCGGCTATTTTTTTCTTTCGTTTTAATAGAGCAATCTTAGAAGCACTAGCTTTTGGGAAATAATTTTTATCAAAAATGGACGCAACTTCCTTTCGGTAGATTGTACACCCTACCACGCTGTGGTCAAGATTGCTAAATAAATCAATGTGGATGAAACAGTCCACAAAGCATTAGGGTGGAATACCTTTTCCACTTATCCGGTTTTCACCACCATTAGGGACCGCAGCGCGGTCCAAATACGTTAGCACGCCACAACGTTACGGTTTTTCGACTACAGCGTAGTCGCAC
>BQJU01000055.1 GCA_021604865.1 Saprospiraceae bacterium
TTTGTTTTTATAATCGCTGAAAGATGTATTACACCTACATATTGTTTTCTGAAAATCTGAATCGGTATTATGTAGGCTCCTGTGCAGATATGGCTGAGCGATTGTCTCGTCATCTTAGTAATCATAAAGGATTTACGGGAAGAGTCAGGAGTTCGAGTCTCTTGCCGCCAAACAAAAAGCCACCCAGTTTCTCCGAGTGGCTTTTTTGTATATACTAACAATCAATTCTTAAGCTTCTTCAGCAGTTCCATTTTGGCTAGGTGCTTCCACCTCAGGGGCGGCACGGCCAAGAATTTTTTCTTTGATCTTTGCTTCGATTTCTACGGACAACTCAGGGTTGTCCATCAGGAAATTTTTGGCAGCTTCCCGGCCCTGCGCAATCTTGGCATCATCATAGCTGTACCAGGCTCCACTTTTCTGGATAATATCGTGATCAACGCCAAGGTCGACGATCTCACCGGTTTTGGAAATGCCTTCGCCAAACATGATGTCAAATTCTGCAATACGGAATGGCGGTGCCAGCTTGTTTTTTACCACTTTCACTTTAACGTGATTACCCATCACGTTGCCTTCTTTATCTTTGATAGCAGCTCCCGAACGACGGATATCCAAACGCATGGAGGCATAAAATTTTAATGCATTACCACCGGTAGTTGTTTCCGGATTGCCAAACATAACCCCGATTTTTTCCCGGAGTTGGTTGATAAAAATACAGCAACATCCTGTCTTACCGATAGACCCTGTTAGTTTCCGCATAGCTTGCGACATCAGTCGTGCCTGCAATCCCATTTTAGAATCGCCCATTTCGCCTTCAATCTCACTACGTGGCACCAGTGCCGCAACGGAATCAATGACAATAATATCTATGGCGCCTGAACGGATCAGGTTTTCCGTAATTTCCAGCGCTTGTTCCCCATTATCAGGTTGAGAAATTAACAAATTCTCTGTATCCACTCCTAACGCGTTAGCATAGCTGCGGTCAAAAGCGTGCTCGGCATCAACAAAGGCAGCAATTCCACCTTGCTTTTGGCACTCAGCAATCGCATGGATAGCCAGCGTTGTTTTACCAGAGGATTCCGGCCCATAAATTTCAATGATCCTTCCCTTAGGAAGACCATTAATACCCAGTGCAATATCCAGACCTAAAGAACCGGAAGAAATGGTCTCAGCTTCAATCACCTGCTTGTCTCCAAGGCGCATAACCGTTCCCTTTCCATAAGTTTTTTCCAAGCGGTCAACAGTGAGTTGAAGCGCTTTCATTTTCGCGTCTTTATCTTTTGACATATATTAAAAGGTTTGGAATGAATCAACATTTTGTTTTGGAATACACACAAAAATAAATTATTTGTTTATCAAATCCAAATTTATTTACAAAAAAGTGTCAACTCTTTTGGTTACAACAGTTTATCAATAGCCCGCATAAACTGAATGGCCACATCCTGATAACCTGCATTTGTAGGATGAATCTCATCATGCCACTGATCATCTCTGACGACACCCCTTAAATTGATGTAGGTAACATGGTCTAATGGCTCCACTAATTTAGATAATCGTTCATTAAAGCCATCCAAAATGTAGTTGGTAATGCATTGCCGGTCTTTAGCACTTTTGATATTTTTGGCGATCAAATAACGCCCCAGCCAGCCTTTTTTGGGGTTGTCACCTGGCATTACATAGTCATACCCATGCACCAAAGTATGCATTTTGGGATGCATTTTTTTTAAATGATTAAACATCGTTTCGTATATATCCATCAAACTATCCAGTTCCGCTTGAAATTTTTCGTTTAAAAATTTTTCTGGTGAAGATCCCTCAAGGGCCTCATTGAGGAAATACTGGAATCCTTCTCCCAATATATCATTACCGCCGCCGCTGAGCAGAAATATGCGTGGATTGACCTGCTGAATCGCTTTTTCAAACGTTCCTTTCTGTAAATAATCCCGCAAGGTATCTCCAGCGGTACTGGTGCAATAAATGTTGTAATAAGGCATCAGGTGATCGATGACATCCTTTAATAAAGGGTGCTGAAACCAGGAGTCTCCCTCCGCTACGATCCGAATTCGGTCAGGATAACGCTTAAGGTAACTCGAATAAGTGCGGTGGCGCTGACTATGCGAATATTTATTGGCTAGTGTGATTGCTGATTGAAACAAGGCTCCCTTTTCCTGATTGCTTGGCGCATCTTCAAACACTTCTATTTCCGGCCGGGGCTTGTACTCGGGTTGCATGTGTTCATTGACCGTCGGCTCCAGATAAATATCCTGCACATATTCAGCCAATTGAGAGGAATTCATCATTTCATCAAGCCGACTCTTCTCTATACGATTGTATTCTGGGTTGACAAATTTCAGGATGATATCTTTTGTTGTCCAGTCATCGCCTACCATTTCCGGTTCTTCCTCGTCTTCTATATCCAGACTCCCTCTTTTCCTTTGCCCACGGAGCACCGCCAGTGTGAGGGGATCAGGCAACCCTTTCTTTTCCATTTTTGCTACATCAAATTCTTCAGTGCTGATAATCAGCTTCAAGGGTTCTTTTACAAAAGGCCAATTATAATCATGAACTACGGCATCCAACGAATAGGGTATTACGCCCTCTTTACTCTCCCTAACCCAAATAGACTCACCCTCATTTAAGGTGTAGACTTCAGGGCTCAATAATTTCAGAAAGACACTAAAGTCTCGCTGCAAATACAACACACTGACGTATAATTTTCGCTTGGTTGTATTGGTTAATTTGATTGAAAAAGCCCCTCTCCAGGCACCATCTCCCCGTTGGTAATAGCCCAAATCTACCTCATTATGTTCATTGATTGGGAGAAGCTCGCCACTTTTACCACCCTTAAAAACTTCTACCTTGACCGAATCATTAGTGAATAGATAAGTATAAGGATTTTTCAACCGGCGAATATATTCCCATTGAGAAATATGCTGTAAATATTGCACGATAGCTTCATTGGCTCCCTCGGTACAATAATCAATCGGATCTATCAATGGCTTACAAGGCTGATTTGGGAAAGTAAGGTAGTAATAACAATTGCGCACATGTAAGGTGTAATCAGCTTTGTTTTCATCTTCTTCCAACACCATATTTTCACTGCGATCCTGGATAGCATCCATTACGTCACGGATGTCGGACATATCTCCCTCCTTGTTGTTGATATGCACCCTGATCTGATAAGCCATAACACCCTCGGCTTCTCCTTTGTAAGACTGTTCACGGTCCGGTTCTTCACCCTTAAATTCCAGGATCGTGAAATCCAGGCCCACCCTCTTGATATTGGCCGTATAGGTCTTGTCATCTCCACCTCTTACGGTCAGGGTTTTTGTTTTTGGACTAATACCTACCAGACTACCCATGTCGAGTGTCCAGCCATTACCTGCGGTAAATACTACATTCCCGTAAAGGGGTTGACCCTGATTTTCTTTATTTAAAAAGGTAGCATACAAATAACTGGAATCATCACTGGGAATGAACAACTTCGGTTTTTGGCTATAACTATTGCGCAGGTATTGCCGGGTTTGGCTCAACAGATCGTAATAAGTTATGTCTCCTTTGGAGCGTTGCAGAATTTTCAATAAATGACTGGTAAATACCCCGGCCCCATTCACTTCCAGGGCCGACTCATCGGATTCACAAGCAGCAAGGTGCACGTGAATACCTTCGGGCAAGGTTTTAGAGAGCGGTTGGGTCCGCATTTGCTGCTGATCTTTTTCCTTATGAAAGGTGAATCCCTCCCAGGAACGTTGATTGGCGACACAGGTAATGCGCCGTTCTCTGGTCGTATTCTCTTTTTCAAATAAATAGCCATTGCGGGTATTTTCACCAGAATGGCAACAATCAAAAATGGTCACCACATGAGGGTGCTTCTTCTTGGGCACTGCATCCGTGCCGGCAGCAACACGGTGAATCAGGTATCGCAACTCTTTATCTGCAATCAGACAGGTTTTGCCCATTTCATTGTAGCAGACGATACTTTCCAGTTTGCCATCGGTTTCTTCTACCCAAAGATTGGTGTCGGCATATTCCTGGATGCCATGGCCGGAGTAATAAAACAAAGCAACATCTCCTTCCTTAGCCTGGCCCAGGTGGTTGTGAAAGGCATCAAGAACGGCCTCACGAGTAGCCTCATCATTTTTGAGAAATATAGCTTTTAGTTGGAAACCCGGCTCTGCCTGCAGGTAGTTGTAAACATTGGTGGCATCATTCACGCAGCCACCTAAGGCACCAAACTTACAGCGGTTGGTAATGGGAACATGTGCGAGATAATCGTCTATACCCACAATGAGTGCATAGAGATTTTTAGCATTAGAAGGCATGGCTTCAGGGTTTAGAATAAAGAGTACAGGGTGAAATTAGAAACTGACTTTCTTTCCTTCCTGGTACAATACAAATCTATCTTCTGGTTCACCATAAGCCAGGGCATTGGTGATACCCAAGTCGACGGCGGCGTTTACTTCCTTATCATTAGCAATACCAAAATAAAAACTGGTAGCAAAGGCAATTGCTGCCTCATCTTTTACACTCCAACTGGTTCCAATCACATTGGGTACAAATTCGGCCACCGCTTCGGCCTGAGCCTGTGAAAAGCAATTGTTGAATAAAACGACCTTAATTGGAATTTGATGCACATTGATCATTGACTTAAACATGCGGCGGATTACCGTGGTGCCTACAAAAAAAGGCTCCCGCTTGCTGTCATCGTACAAAATGATGCCCGTATCATCCTCCGGAACCTCGTCTTCGCCCAAATCCAACCCCCGGCTGACCATCTGCCGAACTTCTTTATTTCCCTTTTCTCCATGACCAGAAAAATGGATGATTTCCGGACGTTCCTCAATCAGGTATTCTAAAAACTCTGTGAGCGTAACGGCTTCCTTTAGCTTCAATCGAAAACGCCCAGGTGTTGGACTGTTCTGTAATTTTTTGGATACTTTGCTATGTTCCTTATCCAGCTGCAATTTGGCGGTTCCGGAAGGATTGGAAGCCAGGAAAAGAATTTTTATGATATCACTTTCCGCTCCTTCTGTCCCATCTTGCTGGGCATCAGCATTAGGTACATTGGCTGGTTGTGCTGCTCCCCTTGCATTATTCTGTACTCCAGGAACGTCTTTCAATTCATCCAGATAGGATAACAAAGCGAAGGTAATCCGCGAACGCGAACGGCTGTAGTCTCCAGAGGAGATAATGCCCGATAAATTGCTGCGTTCATTTTCCTGGAAGCGACTGGATTGTAGGATTAAACTATTTTGCAAATCGCTGTCGTCGCCCTGTCCAGACAGGTTGATCATTGCTTCAATAGCTTCTTTCAATTTCCCTTTGGTAATTAATTCTCGAATTTCAGATGTTGTAGCCATTTTTTGGGTAACCTTCTAGTTTTGGTGAAGTAGGACTACAATATATGAAAAAATCCAATCCCTTGATGATTTGAGTGTGGATTAAGCTGTTTATCTCATTCCAATACTGGTTTTACAGCCGGAAAAATCACTTCTTCTACCCAACGGCGATACATTTTTCCAGAAGGGTGAAGGCCATCGGTCGCAATCAAGGTTTCATCATTTGCGGCTTCTCGCGAAATGGGGGTAATATCCAGAAAAAGCACACCCAATTCTTCAGTGATTGTTTTAGCAGCGGCATTAGAAGCGACGAACTGTCTAATGATATAAGAATCACCCAGAGCCAGATAATGAATAGTGTCTCTATTTTCAGGAGGCTTAGGAATTACCGCTAGTTCTTCTTTATTGCAGGCAGAGCTACAAACAAGAAGCGCTAAAGAGTAAAAGAATACAAGTCGCCAAGTTAACATAAGCCCTGGATTTTGTTTTACTTTGTGGGTTTAAAACTAATCGTTTATAGAACTCTGGATTAGCTGTTTTGTTCAGGAATAAAGAAACGTAAACTGACTATGATTTCCATTTGGCCATTAAAGGGAAAAATACAACATTACGCCTGGGGCGGGAAGCAATTTATTCCAGAATTGCTGGGTCTTCAGAATACTGATGGCGCACCTTATGCCGAACTTTGGATGGGTGCCCACCCTAAAGATCCTTCAACGGTGAAGGTGGCAGAAGCTTGGCATGATTTACCTGATTTGATAGAAGATCAACCGGTCGCTATTCTTGGTTTTCGCACTGCGCACGCTTTTGCCAATCAATTGCCTTACCTATTTAAAATACTGGATGTGCAATCAATGCTTTCTATCCAGGCGCATCCTACTAAATCGGAAGCAGAAAAAGGTTTTGCCCGCGAAAATGACGCCGGCATTCCAATCGATGCTGCTCATCGTAACTATAAAGACGATAACCACAAGCCGGAAGTGATGGTCGCCTTGACGGAATTCTGGCTACTACATGGCTTTAAGTCCAGAAATGCTATTGCAAAAACCCTGGATGAAATGCCGGAACTTGCTCCTTTGAGCAGTCATCTTTCCGATGGGATTTCCAATTTGTATCGCTATGTAATGGAAATGCCGCAAGAGGAAGTAGACACCATGCTTCAGCCATTATATACGCGTTTAAGCAAACAATCGGATTTATCCAAGGGGCAGGCAGACTACTGGGCCGCCAAAGCATTTGAGGAATATACCAGAGATGGCCATTATGACCGGGGCATTTTTTCTATTTATCTTTTTAACCTCGTGCACCTGCAAGCTGGAGAAGGTATTTTTCAGGATGCGGGCATTCCTCATGCCTACCTGGAAGGGGTAAATGTGGAATTGATGGCCAATTCTGATAATGTATTCCGAGGTGGCTTGACGCCAAAACATGTCGATGTGCCCGAATTAATGCAGCACCTGGTTTTTGATGCCGTAACCCCTAACGTATTAAGCGGGACAGCTTTATCTGAAGCGGAAGTGGCGTATTCCACTCCGGCCAGCGACTTTGAATTGCGTCGTATTCAGTTGAAACCTGGACAGCAATTTCCCTGTCAGCCTGCAGAAGGACCCCGGATTTTTATTGTTGCTGAAGGTTGGGTAGTCACTGGTACCGGACAGCGGTTTGTGCGTGGACAAAGCTTTTTTATTCCTGATTATGGACAGGGATTCCTTAGTGGCGAATGTGTGCTTTTTCGGGCTGGAGTGCCGGTTTAAGAGCGACTCCGCCCGAGGCTGTTTCGCCAAGACCTTTGCGTCCAAAATCACCCAATATCCGCCAGGATCTGATCGCTGTGGTTCATCGTTTTTACCTTGTCGTAAATCTTCTCAATTTTTCCCTTTTCATTGATTAGGAAAGTAGTGCGATGTACGCCAATGTACTTCCGGCCCATAAACTTTTTCCAATCCCAAACCCCAAAGGCTTTCAGGACTTCCTTTTCCGTATCAGCCAATAGCGGGAAGGGAAGGTTATGTTTTTTAATAAAATTCCGATGTTTGCGTTCGCTATCCGGGCTTACCCCAATTAGCTCGTACCCGAGGCCTTGTAATTCAGCATAACCATCGCGTAAGCTACAGACTTCCAAGGTGCAACCCGGCGTATTATCAGCAGGATAGAAAAAGACAATGAGTTTTTTCCCTTTGTAATCAGATAGAGAGATCGCTTCTCCGTTTTGATCAACGCCCTCAAAATTTGGCGCGGAATCCCCTTCTTTTAGGTGTGAGACAGACATATATTTTGGTTTTAATATAAGGAGAACACGATTATGGATAAAGGGTTTAGTAAACGGATAATTAAACAACGCTATTTTGGGATAACCGGATCGGATTAAGCATCTGTAAGTGGCTTGAATTGATGCGCCCAATTGTTGCCCAGAAGTTACATATTCCGCCGATACTGACCGCCTACCTCATAAAGTGCATTGGTAATTTGTCCCAAAGAACAATACTTCGTCGTTTCTATCAACTGTTCAAAAGTATTGCCATTGGTGATGGCTACTTCCTGAAGTTGACGCAGCAAGGCTTCTGATTTATCTTCGTTGACTTTTTTTAGATTTTCTAAGGTCTTGATCTGGTTTTTCTTTTCTTCTTCGGTGGCTCTGATGACTTCCTTGGGAATAATGGTTGGTGAGCCATCCTTACTCAGGAATGTATTAACGCCGATTATTGGCAGTTCGCCGGTATGTTTGAGGGTTTCATAATACAGGCTTTCATCCTGGATTTTTCCACGTTGATACATGGTTTCCATAGCTCCCAATACGCCACCACGTTCGGTGATGCGATCAAACTCTAACAATACGGCTTCTTCAACGAGCTCGGTCAGTTCGTCAATAATGAATGCTCCTTGAAGTGGGTTCTCATTTTTGGCTAGTCCAAGCTCATTGTTGATGATCAATTGGATGGCCATGGCCCGCCGTACACTCTCTTCAGTGGGTGTGGTGATGGCCTCATCATAGGCATTCGTGTGCAGGGAATTACAATTGTCGTAAATAGCATAAAGTGCCTGCAAAGTAGTGCGGATATCATTGAAGGAAATTTCCTGTGCGTGTAGGGAGCGGCCCGAGGTTTGAATGTGGTATTTCAGCTTCTGGGAACGGTCATTGCCTTTGTATTTTTGTTTCATGGCTTTCGCCCAAATACGACGGGCTACCCGACCGATGACGGCATATTCGGGATCTGTTCCATTGGAGAAGAAGAACGACAGGTTGGGGGCAAAATCGTCGATATTCATACCACGGGATAGGTAATATTCCACGAAAGTGAAGCCATTGGCCAGGGTAAATGCCAGCTGGCTAATCGGATTGGCCCCAGCTTCTGCAATATGGTAACCAGAAATGGAAACCGAATAGAAATTTTTCACTTGATGGCCGATGAAATAGGCTTGCACATCGCCCATTAGGCGCAAGGAGAACTCCGTGGAAAAGATGCAGGTATTTTGTGCTTGATCTTCCTTGAGAATATCGGCTTGTACGGTGCCCCGAACGGAAGAAAGCGCCTTGGCTTTTAACTCGTTGTAGATGGCGGGCTCCAACACCTGGTCGCCGGTAAGGCCGAGCAACATCAAACCAAGGGAGTCATTGCCTTTCGGGATTGATTCGTAATAGGTTGGCCGTTGTAAACCCCGATCATCGTAACGGGCTTTAAATTGAGCCTCAACTAAGTGTTCTAGGCCATTTTCACGGATATAACGCTCGCACTGCTGGTCAATAGCGGCATTCATAAAGAAGGCACAAATTGTCGCGGCAGGACCATTGATGGTCATCGAAACAGAGGTCTTTGGATCACAAAGGTCAAAGCCGGAATACAACTTTTTGGCATCATCCAAACAACATATACTTACTCCTGAATTGCCGACTTTACCATAAATATCGGGGCGGTAATCCGGATCTTCACCGTAGAGGGTCACCGAATCAAAGGCCGTGGAAAGCCGGTTGGCTGGGGTGTCCATCGACAGGTAGTGGAAGCGTTTGTTGGTACGTTCCGGGCCACCTTCTCCGGCAAACATACGGGTAGGATCTTCTCCTTTGCGTTTGAATGGAAAAACACCAGCGGTATAGGGGAATTCCCCCGGAACATTTTCCTGCAAGCTCCAGTGTAATATCTCTCCCCAGTCCTGATACCGAGGCAATACAACCCGTGGAATCCGGGAATGTGAAAGTGACTTTGTGAAAGTTGGCACTTTGATTTCGCGATTTCTTACCTGATATACGTATTCATCTGCGGCATAGGCGGCCTTCTTTTTTTCCCAATTGTCGAGAATGCGGTTACAGCGGCCGTCGAGATCTAATGCCAGATCATCGTAGGTTTGTTGGATGCCTTTGAGTATTTTATCCTTGTCTTCCAATTCCTGTTTTGCCACCGCTTCCAGGGCTTGTTTTAATCCAAACAAGCGGCGTGCAATTTCACATTGCCGGTCGACCCAGCGGTCATATTGGCGATTGTTTTCAGAGATTTCTGATAGATAGCGGGTCCGGCTAGGCGGAATGATATAAATTTTTTCACTTTCGCCATCAATGTTTCCAAAACCGGATTTCAGCGTTGCGCCGGTTTTTTCAACAATTTTATCCATCAATCGACGGTACAAAAGGCTGGTGCCAGGGTCATTGAATTGGGAAGCAATGGTACCGTAAACCGGCATTTGTTCCATAGGCGTGTCCCAGTATTGATGATTGCGTTGGTATTGTTTTTTGACATCGCGCAAAGCATCCTGAGCGCCGCGTTTATCAAATTTATTGAGGGCGATCATATCGGCAAAGTCGAGCATGTCAATTTTTTCCAGCTGAGTAGCAGCGCCGTATTCCGGTGTCATCACATAAAGTGATACATCAGAATGATCCACGATTTCCGTATCCGACTGTCCGATGCCCGAAGTTTCCAGGATGATCAAATCATAACTGGCGGCTTTGAGGATATCGACAGCTGCCTGCACGTGTTTAGACAAGGCCAGATTCGACTGTCGGGTAGCCAGAGAACGCATATACGCCCGTGGATTGATCACGGAATTCATACGAATGCGGTCGCCGAGTAACGCACCTCCTGTTTTGCGTTTGGAGGGGTCGACGGAAATGATGGCAATGGTTTTTTTAGGAAAATCAATTAAAAATCGGCGGACCAATTCGTCCACTAAACTAGATTTTCCAGCTCCGCCCGTACCGGTAATGCCCAGCACCGGAACATGTTTGTTGGCGATTTCTTTCCGCAAATCATCCATCCACTTCCGGTTTTCCACAGGGAAGTTCTCGATAGCGGATATTAGGCGTGCAATAGCATGTGGGTCTTGCTTTTTGAAGTCTTTCAATTCACCATTCACACTAAATCCAAGCGGAAAATCACATTGTTTCAAGACATCATTAATCATACCCTGTAACCCCAAAGTCCGGCCATCATCCGGGGAATAAATACGATCGATTCCATAGGCTTGCAATTCTTCGATCTCGGAGGGCAAAATGGTGCCACCTCCGCCGCCGAAGATTTTAATATGTCCTGCCCCGTTTTCATGAAGCAGGTCGTACATGTATTTGAAAAATTCATTGTGCCCACCCTGATAGGATGTAATGGCAATACCCTGTACATCCTCCTGGACGGCGGTACTGACAATTTCCTGAACGGAGCGATTATGCCCGAGGTGGATGATCTCTGCTCCCGAACTTTGCATGATACGGCGCATGATATTGATGGCTGCATCGTGTCCGTCAAAGAGCGAGGCTGCGGTTACGATCCGCACTTTATTTTGTGGTGAATAGGGTGCTATCTTTTCCATGGTTTTACTGCACTTGATTAGGACTGCAAAGATAGGCTTTTTTGTTTGATGCTTTGACGCTTAATGGAAACCTGTTTTTGTAATCAATCTACCTCTACCATTCCAAGATGATAATATACGTACCAATGAATTTTGGAACAATGACCTTCCGTTTCTCGATAATTAAAGCGCAAGAATGGAAAACCAACCTAAGGTTTCCATCCTTGCATTTGTCCTTTATTTTCCTTGTGCATCCACAACTGCCAGGGCAATCATATCTACAATCTCCCGAACGGAAGCCCCTAATTGAAGCACATGCACTGGCTTTTTTAATCCCATTACTATGGGGCCGATTTTTTCAATGCCCGCCACTTCTTTGACCAGGTTATAGGCAATATTGGAGGATGAAAGATTTGGGAATATCAAGGTATTGGCCCGGCCATCTGCGAGGTCACTGAAGGGATGGTTTTCTTTGAGCAGGTCGGTATCAAAGGCCAGGTGAGCCTGCATTTCACCGTCAACAATCATGTTTGGGTGTTTTTCCTTAAGAATGGCTACAGCTTTGCGCATTTTTACAGCACCAATGCCATCTGATACTGAGCCGAAGTTGGAATAGGTCACCAAAGCAATGCGTGGTTTGATGTTAAATTTCTCTACCTGACGGGCAGCTAATTCTGTGATTTCTACAATCTCGTCAACGCTAGGGTCAAAGTTAATGGTTGTATCTGCCAAAAAAAGCGGACCAAAACGACTCATCAAAATATACATGCCAGACACTCTGTTCACTTCCGCTTGCCGGCCGATAATATTTAGTGCAGGACGAATGGTATCGGGGTAATTACGGGTCAACCCACCGATCATCGCATCGGCGGCTCCCGTTTCCACCATCATAGCACCGTAATAATTGCGCCTGTTCATCAAGCTATGAGCCTCCGGTTGTGTGACACCTTTCCGCTTCCGTTTCTCATAAAACAAATCCGCATATTGTTGCAATGTGCTTATTTCCTGTTCATTTTCGGGGTTGTAAGGATCAATAATGACCGTTTGAGGTAACTCGATACTATTCTCCTCAAGTAGTCTTTTAATCTTTTTGACACTGCCCAATAGAATCGGTGTAGCAATTTTTTCTTCAATAGCCACTCGCACAGCTTTTAAAACGGATAGGTTTTCAGCATCCGCAAAGACAACTCTCTTCGGATTTTGCCGGGCTTTGGTAAGGATGATTTTGGTGAGGTTATTACCCTGTCCAAGGCGTTTCAACAGTTGTTCACGATAGGCGTCCCAATCTGTAATCGGATCTTTGGCTACCCCTGCTTCCATGGCTGCTTTGGCAACTGCCGGAGCCACAGTAGTCAACAATCGTGGATCGACGGGTTTGGGGATGATGTAATTTTTTCCAAAGGTAAGGTTGGCTTCTCCATAGGCCAGGTTGACAATCTCCGGGACCGGTAGCTTTGCCAGTTCTGCCAATGACCTGACCGCTGCCAACTTCATTGCTTCGTTGATAACTTTCGAACGAACATCAAGTGCGCCCCTGAAAATGTAGGGAAATCCCAATACATTATTCACCTGATTGGGATAGTCTGATCGGCCGGTAGCCATAATAATATCCTCCCGCGCAGCAATCGCCTTTTCATAGGCAATTTCAGGATCGGGGTTGGCCAATGCAAATACCACGCAATTCTTCGCCATGGCTTTGATCATTTCCTGGTTGAGGATATCACCTCTTGATAAACCAATAAACACGTCAACTCCCCTCATTGCCTCCTTCAGGGTAATATCAGCAGGCAGGTTGCTGTTAACAAATTCTGCTTTTTTGCCATCCAGGTTGGTGCGGGCAGGATGAATGAGTCCCTTGCTATCAAACATAAAAATATTGGCCTTGTCAGCCCCAAGTGCTACGTAAAGCCGGGTACAGGATATCGCAGAAGCACCAGCTCCATTTACGATAATTTTGACTTTGCTGATATCCTTATCTACCAATTCCAGCGCATTTAATAAGGCTGCTGAGCTGATAATGGCTGTACCGTGTTGGTCATCGTGCATGACCGGAATATTCAATTCCGATTTTAGTCGCTCTTCAATCTCAAAACAGTCCGGAGCAGAAATATCTTCCAGGTTGATGCCACCAAAAGTGGGTTCCATAATTTTTACAGTTCGGACAAACTCATCAACATCTTTGGTATTTAGCTCGATGTCGAAACAATCGATATCTGCATAAATTTTAAATAAAAGGCCCTTTCCTTCCATCACTGGTTTGCCGGCTTCAGGGCCAATGTCACCAAGGCCTAATACTGCCGTACCATTGCTGATCACCGCTACCAGGTTGCCCTTGGCCGTATATTTGTACACATCATCCGGATTGTCACGAATAGCCAGACAAGGGTCGGCTACTCCCGGAGAGTATGCCAGAGATAGATCGCGTTGATTGGCCGTTTCTTTTGAAGGAATGACTTCAATTTTTCCAGGCCGGCCTTTGGCATGGTAGTGTAAGGCTTCTTCTCGGAGATTTTTTTTAGTACTCATAATTTTTAGCTCTTTTTGACAATCGCAATAATAGCAATATTATCCGATAAATCTGGCTTGGTTTCAGCTCGCATTGCTGACAGGAGGCAGATCGTCAAGACTGAACCAGGGCTGTCAGGCTAAAAATAGTAAAGCATTCAGAAATTTGAGCGCGCAGCGATCTGACCTGATTTCCAAAAACAAAACCGGCCCAACAGGAAAACTCCTATTGGGCCGATAACGAAAATTATATATTAGAGTAGTTTCAACAGTGGTTAGCGTAAACGAAACCCAGTTGATCCGAGATATCCTTTGTCGGAATAAACCAACAAATTATACTCTCCAGCTTCCAGATCATCTTTCATTTTGAAAGACATATCTAAACGCTGATTAGTTTCCAGATTCACTGCTTTAGTATCGGCAGCATTGATTTTCAAAGGCTCGTTAGCACTTGCAATACTTACTGTTTTGGTAGGAATTTCCGCTACGGGATTTCCTGCAAGGGTAGTCACTGTCAGGTAAATTTCGCCTTCGCCGCGTCTATCAACGGGCACATTATCCAGGTTAAAGCTGACAACTACCTGGTCTGCTTGTCTCGCTTTGGAGGTCAGTTTGTCATTTCTTTTCTGAACAGCAATTCTAAAGTTATCAGCCCGATAACCTGCCGGAGCAATGGTCATCAACCGCTGATTCAAAGCTTCATTGTTTGCGGATAATTCTGTCAATTGAGCACTGAGTTTATTTACCTCTGTATTTGTCGTAATCAATTCTTCGTTCAGTTCATAATTGGCCGTAGACAGTTGTACGTTCTGGTCTTTCAAACCAATTATTTCAGTTTCCAGGTCGACTTTCAGTGCTTCCAATGTGGCTAATTTAGTTTTGATTTCTTTCGCATTGGCCTTACTGCTGGCCAATTGTCCGCGCATGTTATCAATTTTACCTTGTAATTCTTCAACTTCCTTAACTTTAGTTTGGATTTCCGTTGTCAGTGATTCGTTTTCTGTCATTTGGTCATTATAAGACGTTTCCAACTCACCTAGTTGCCCTTCCAGGTTGGTGCGGGTATCATCTAACTGCGTTGACAGATCAGTAGATTTATCGCTTAGTTTGTTGGTCTGAATACCGAAGTAGACAGAAGTAATGACCGCAATAGCAAGCAATGTTGCTAAGATCCAAACTGTAGTATTAGAGGTTGCTGATTGGTTAGAAGAAGCATTATCTCCTTCATTGTAATCCTTGGAATATCTCTTCCAGTCTGCCATAATAAATAGTTTTAATTAACAAGTGTTAAGCTATTTCATAGGCAAAATCATTAATTTGAAGCGTGTTTAAAATGCGTGTTTATCATCTATCAAACGAAGTTGTTTGACGAATGTTCGGCGAATAAAACAAATAAAAAGGAGTCACATTTTAGTTACTTCCATCAGTTCACTGATGATCATAGCGGTAGCACCCCATACAATTTTTCCTTCCACGCTGTAATAAGGGACCTGGCGCAGCGTAATGTTTTGGCCAATCTTCATATCGGTATGTTGAATATTGGTCTTGTCTAAAAAATAATCAAATGGGACTTCCAGAATGGATTTTACTTCTGACAACTGAGGCGTAAAGGTGGGGATATGATCTACGAAACCTACGAAGGGATGCACCAGAAAATTACTCACGGGGATATATAATTCAGTGAGTGAACCGAGCCATTTGATGGATTCCGCAGGTACGCCGACTTCTTCTTCGGCTTCTCGAACCGCAGTATGAAACAAAGATTGATCTTCTGGTTCGCATTTTCCTCCCGGGAAGCTAATTTGTCCTTTATGCCGATCATTTGCATTGGTAGAATTTCTTTCGATAAGGACCAAATGCCATTGACTTGCTTTAGCATAGAAAAGCGCCAATACAGAGGCCAATTTTGCCGTGTCAGGCGGAAGGTCATAAGATCGCCGCACGGCATGTGCCATTTTATATTGAGCCTCCGCTCCCGGTAAGGGGTGGCTTAATTTCTGTCTTAACTGTTGAATAAATACACTCATTTCACAACAAATAACAAGAAGCGCTAATTTTTGTTGAATAGCACCTTGTCTTGTATTACAAAACAGCCCTGACAAAGTGATTTGCCAGGGCTATTTGTTTTAAATGCTTGCTTGAGTTACTCAATCGTCTTTGTTCGATTGCTGTAAATATTTCTCCAGCGCCATCGTCATTGAAGGAATCTCCGGTTCCGGAGCCTTAATGTTGATGGTTAAGCCATGATCCTCCACAGCTTTGCTGGTGCTATTGCCAAAAACGGCAATACGCGTTTCATTTTGCTTAAAGTCAGGAAAATTCTCATAAAGTGATTGGATGCCTAATGGACTGAAAAACACCAAGACATCATAGGTGACATCTGTTAAGTCAGATAGATCACTACTTACAGTCTGGTACATCATCGCATCTTTCCAATTAAACTTGTTCTCATCCAGGAATCTTGAAACATCCTTAGCTCCGAGGTTAGAACAAGGCAATAAAAAAACTTCATTGCCTTTGTGCTTTTTTAAGGCTGGGGCTAAATCAAGAATCGTCCGTCTACCTGAAAAAACCTTACGCTTCCGGTATACGATAAACTTTTGGAGATAATTTGAGATCGCTTCGGTTAAACAAAAATACTTGGTGTCCTGAGACATTTTGATTCTCATCTCTTCGCAAATACGAAAGAAGTGATCTATAGCATTTTTGCTTGTAAAGATAATGGACGAATACTCGTCCGGTTTGACCCGAAATCTACGAAACTCTTTGACTGGGACATCTTCCACATGAATGAATTGGCGCCAGTCAATTTGAAGTTCATACTTTTTCTCCAGTTCGTAATAAGGGGAGCGCTCAGGCCTGGGTTGAGAAACAAGGATGGTTTTTACTTTCTTGTAATCTCCTTCCTTTGCTTTTCCGTTTGCTGCCATTCAACGAGGATTTTTTAAAAAAATACCTGCTTAACCTTGTAACTGCTTAATTATCAACTTGGCTAGTACCAGGACAGGTGCTATTTCGATGGTGCAAATATACAACAAAAAGTGGAATTTGTGAAACAACAAATATTTGTTGGTCATGAACAAACCTCTCAATGTTCTCAAGCCGTATATTCCAACGATAATCGCGAAGGTAAAATACAATAAAGTCTGAGTGATTAAAGGTGGGGTATAGGCCAGAAATAAATTCATCGGAGCCAGGATTAACCCCAAGATGATACTAAAAATCATGATGGTGAAGCTGTAAAGTCTGGCCTCTTTTTCTACAGGAAAAATGTACGCGATTAATGACAATACGACATGTTTTAACGTGAAAAGACTGCTGACACCCAAGATTATCTGACCCAGAAATTGCCAATAGGTGTTATTGTCTGTTATACCGTAATGACGGAGCAATAAAAAAATGAATACACTTAGATTGATAAAGAAAAAGCTATAAAGGAAAATAAAAGAAATTTTCATGCCAGGGTTTTCCCGATATAACTGATTGAGCATCGTATCACTGAAAATAGCGCGCGAGATTTTGCTGTAAAGCGATCGGAAAAGTGTCAGCAAAACTGCTAACAAGATCAAGCAGACCATCATAACACTAAATAGAAACGAATCATAGGCTGTAGAATTGGACTCAATAGGCCTGGGTTTGGCCACTACCTTGGGAGTAGCTACAGGTTTGGGTCGGAAAGAAGAGGGAGTCTCCTTATTCCGATGAAGGTCGAAGGGGTTACCTTGCTCAACCACTTTACTGGCTGAAGGTGTTTCTACCTTAGGTCCTTCTTTAAGCCTGGGCACCATTTCAAACGGATTATTTCCCGATTGAGCTGAAGCCAGACAGGTAAAAGTCCAAATAGAAAGTAGTAAAAATGTAATTCGTTTATTCAAAGGCGTAAAACTTTTAACCCCAAAAATAAGGAATTCTTGTTAATGTGCTGTTAATGCTTAAAAGTCTGTAAAATTTGGCAATAAATTGCGTTCTTCTTAAGAGTATATTAGGTTTATGAATAATAAAACGATTACCAGAGTTATTCTATTGGGAGTTATTGCCTTGACGGGCATTATTGGCTTGCAATCTTATTGGGTAACCAGTACCTGGGATATCAATGAAGAGGATTTTAATAAAAAAATAAATTACGCGCTGTACAATGTAGCCAAATCATTGGCCAATATTAATGACAGTACTTTGCCACCCCGTGAAATTATCAACCGAAAAACCTCCAACTACTATATTGTCAATCTAGCAGATGAAATCAATTCGGATTATCTCGAATATTTTTTGCAAAAAGAACTGGAAAGTCTGGCATTAAATATCGACTTCGAATATGCTGTTTTTGATTGCAATACAAATGAAATGGTTTATGGCAACTACTGCAATTATTCGCCTCACATCAAAAAAGACCTAGTGCTTGGTGATCTCCCCAAAGACAGTAAATTTACCTACTATTTCGGGGTGAAATTTCCCACTCGTTCCGGATATTTATTTGGCAAGATGCAGTTGTCTATTTTCATTTCCGTGATTTTGCTGATCACTACCTTGTTTTTTGCCTATTCGATGTTTGTTATCCTGCGGCAGAAACGCCTTTCGGAAATGCAAAAGGATTTTATCAATAATATGACCCATGAATTCAAAACGCCCATTTCAACAATCCGAATTTCTGCTGATGTTTTTCTAAATAACCCAAACATCAAATCCGATCCGCGTTTATTACAGTATGCAACGATTATCAAGGAACAGAATCAACGCTTAAACAATCAGGTGGAGAAAGTACTTCAACTGGCAAAAATAGAACAAGGCAGTTTCCTGCTCAAAATGGAATGTGTAAATCTTAAGGAAATTTTACAAAATATTGGTGAAAGTATCCAGATGCGAGTAGACAAAAGGGGGGGCGATTTTGATATGGATTTGGGTAGTCAACCCATCTTCGTCATGGCTGATCGGTTACATTTATCCAATATTTTGTACAACCTTCTTGATAATGCTATAAAATACTGTCGGGAATCGCCCCACATTAAGCTTCGGCTAAAACAAAAAGGGCTAAAGGTGGAGGTGATCATTGAAGATGAAGGTGTGGGCATTCCAAAAGAACACCAGCCTCGCGTTTTTGATAAATTTTTTCGGGTACCAACTGGTGATGTTCACAATGTTAAAGGTTTTGGCCTGGGTTTGTATTATGTGAAAAATATTTGTGATACGCACCATTGGAACTTACGGTTATATAGCAAACAGGATTGTGGCACCAAAGTCGAGATAGAAATGCCTTCCATCAAAGAACCAATAAAACTCCGTCAATCATGAAAGCTCATCTATTGTATGTTGAAGATGATAAAAGTCTCAGTTTTGTTACCAGGGATAATCTCGAACACCAGGGGTATCGCATTACCCATTGTATCAATGGTTCGGAAGCACTTGAAGTCATCAAAAGAGAACAGTTTGATCTCTGTATTTTTGATGTGATGCTGCCCGATGTAGATGGATTTACCGTGGCGAAGGAATTTCGGAAATTTGATACGGAGGTGCCCATTATTTTTCTCACCGCAAAATCCTTGAAAGAAGATCGGATTCATGGCCTCAAATTAGGTGCTGACGACTACATGACCAAACCGTTCAGCATTGAAGAACTCATTCTAAAAATAGAGGTTTTCCTGCGAAGGAGCAAAATCACCAATCCGAAATCACCCATCCGTTTCCGATTGGGAAAATATCTTTTTGATCATGCCAATCTAAACCTTAGTACGCCTGAGGAGGAGAAACAATTGACTCAGAAAGAAGCGGACCTACTTCGCTTCCTGATAGAAAATAAAAACAAGGTGCTCAAGCGCTCCGCCATTCTGGAAAGTGTATGGGGGGAGGATGATTATTTCCTGGGACGAAGCCTGGATGTGTTTATTTCCCGCCTGCGCAAATATTTGCAAAAGGATGAACATATTCGGATCGAAAATATCCACGGAGTGGGATTTCGACTTCAGGAGGACTGAGTTGAAGTGTGGGAGGAGGGAGTCATCGTGTAGTCCCCACGCCAGGGCACTCACTTTTTCATCAACTGGTTATCCAGAAATGGTAGCTGCTTTTAGAACTTCTTCGTAATAAGCTTCATATTGTGGCAAAATAAGCTTGATATCGAAACGGCTGGCTTGTTCAAGAGCATTGATTCGAAACTGGCTAAGCATTTCCTTATTGGTGAGGAGATTGATGGCATTTTTTGCCATATCCTCCACGTCGCCTATTTTACTTAAAAAGCCTGTTTTGCCATGAATATTAACCTCAGGAAGGCCACCGACATCCGTAGAGATAACGGGAACCTCACATGCCATGGCTTCCAATGCCGCCAGACCAAAACTTTCGCTCTCAGAAGGCATTATAAATAAATCAGCTACTGCCAGCAATTCTTCGATAGCATCCTGTTTGCCTAAGAAGCGTATTTCGCTCCATAGGTCAAGCTTGCGACATAATTGTTCTAAATTATAGCGCTCTGGACCATCGCCAATGAGTAACAATTTTGACGGAACATGTTCGTTTACTTTTTGGAAAATGTAAATAACATCTTCTACTCTTTTTACCTTGCGGAAATTGGAGGTGTGTACTAGAATTGCCTCCCCCTGGGGTGCAATTGCCTTTTTAAAATGGTCTTTATCACTCTTGCGAAAACGATCAAAATCGATAAAGTTATTGATAACTCTAATATCGTTTTTGATATTGAAATATTCGTAGGTCTGTTGCTTTAAGCTTTCTGAAACGGCCGTTACACCGTCTGACTTTTCAATCGAAAAAGCAACTACTGGTGCAAAGGCTTTATTATTCCCTACCAACGTTATGTCTGTACCGTGCAGTGTAGTTACCACCGGTACATAACGCCCCTCTGACAAAAGAATCTTTTTTGTCATATAAGCTACCGCAGCATGTGGAATAGCATAATGGACGTGCAGCAAATCCAGGTTTTCAAATTTGATTACATCCACCAGCTTGCTTGCCAGGGAAGTTTCATAGGGAATGTACTCAAAGAGAGGGTAGTCTTCGGCACTGACTTCGTGGAAAAACACATTTTCGTGAAAATGTGTTAGCCGGGCAGGGCGTTTGTAGGTGATAAAGTGAATTTTGTGCCCTTTTTTGGCCAAACCGATTCCCAATTCGGTTGCGACAACGCCGCTCCCCCCGTAGGTGGGATAACAGACGATTCCTATTTTCATAAATTTATCCCGCTGTATTTTATTTTCCCGTAATAGGGTTTAATTAGCTTTTCATTAATAAATAAGGTTCGAGTTGGGAAATAGTTCATCTCAAAGCTTGTTTGTAAGTAGACCTTTTAGCTACAAACACGCATTTAAATACGAAAGGGCGCCGTTAAGACGCCCTTTTCTAAAATTATTAACGTGTTGAATATTTTATTTTGACTTAATCAGTTTTTTTGTTTTAACCTGCCCATCGGCTACTATCTGTACCAGATACAGGCCGTCAGAATATCGACTTAAGTCAAGTTGATATTGTGCTTCCCGAACGCGATTCTCTGTGGCCTTGAAGAGTACTTGCCCCAGTGTATTCACCACCTGAACCTGGGCATCTACAGCCTCATTAAAGGAAACCTTAAGGTCAACCAGTCCCGAAGTAGGATTAGGTGCCAAAGAGATATCACCAATGGGGTTGATGTCTTCAGTTCCTACCGCCAACTCTACCACAACGTTGGTCACTTCACTACAGCCATTAGCATCGGAAACGGTAACAGCGTAATTGCCATTTATTAGACTATCAATGGTTGCGGTAGTCTCGCCGTTACTCCATTCGTAGTAGAACGGCGTTTGTCCGGTACCCGGGTTAATGGTAATAGATCCGTTGGAAGAGCCTTCGGGCCATTCGTTCAATACGGAGGTCTCCAGGTCGAGTGATTCTGGACAGGTACCCATATTGATATTATCGAGGTCCATCCAGTAATCTCCTTGACCCCAACTGCCAAACCACCTCACAAGAATTCCCTCACCAGCATAATCGGAAAGATCTAATACCAGACGGGTAAAATCCGTGGTTGGCACATGATTATCCATGTTGATGGTATAAATGGTAGTGAAGTTCAACTCACAGAAAGGAGAAACCTGGATTTCGAGGCTATCTCCAGGGCCAAGAATTGTAGCCACTATGCCATCAAAATAATCCACAAAACGATAATCAAAAGCCAGATTGGTACCTGGCTCAACAGGACCATAAGCAGCAGTAGTTACTTCAAAATTTGGATCGCCACTGTAGATATTGTCAGAAATGATGAATGTTTCATTATTATGGCCTAGCGGGAAAATGATTGGATCAAATTCATCGGTTGTCCAGCCACCAGGGAAGGAACCAGTTTCAAAGTCTTCAGCCAGCGGCAGTGCGTTCAAAGAGGAGTAGAATAGCGAGGTGGAATCATTACCGATAAAATCATCTCCAAAGTCTCCCCAGATCAGCGCATTGAAAGCGGTCAATCCCAGCGAATTGAAAGGCGTAACAAATGAATAAAGGACTTGCTCTCCCGGGTTAACGGTGATATTGGCCACTTCGCTAATTACAGGACCACCATTAACTTGGAAATTCATAGTGAAATCAGACAATGGTGTTTCTCCATGATTAAAAATACTCACCTGGATTTGGTCGGTTTCAGAACCACAAGGCTCGGCACTAGTCCGGATAGCCGTCACACAAGAAAGATCCTGATCAATTGCTCCATGGATATAAATATTGTCAACGCCAATGCCTTCCTGTTGTACAGAACCATCAGAAGCAAAACCAAAACGTAGCTGCACTTCATCATTGCCGGCTGCTCCGTCTAAAACATGTGAAGCAATCACCCAACCGTTGTAGATCTGATCACCACTCCACCAATGGCTATATAGGTCATCATCCAGGTTGTACCAGTTGATACCCTCGTCTCCAGGAAGACTTGTCCCTACTTTCTCCCATGTTTCTCCATTATCAATACTCATCTCTAACCACATACCGTCGTAGGTATCTTCAGAAAATAAATTCAAGGCAAAATCGAATATCGGATCTTCGGTATAAGCTGAAAAATCAAGACATGGAGAGAGTATGTAGCCAAACTCGGAAGGGTTGTACACGCCATTGAGGTTAGTCACCCAAGCATTTTGGCCACTTGCTGCATTGGATATAATATTGCCATTTGGCTCTCCAAATGCAAAAGTGAAATTATCAGAGTTTTCAGGACTTAAACGCCATCCTACCTGACCGGATTCAAAATTATTGTAATTGGGAATTTCATCAATTGTTGGAATACTAAAGATCGTCACCGTGAACGTATCATTAGTCAGCACGCTATCTGTTTCCAATTCCGTCCAGGCTACGATTTCATATTCTCCAGGAATTGAAAAGTCATAATTCATATCAAATTCAATCATATCGATGCTGTCCGTTCCTAATACACCCGTGTAAACACCATCGAGCGGTTGATTGACACCTGCCGGTACACCATTGATGCTAAAATTGAATGGGATAAGGGATTGGGGTGCTCCACCGAAATTGGCCAGGGTAACTTCTACCATCTGATTGCCCAGTCCCATGCTACATCCGCTCTGAGGCATGCTTATACCAACAACGCCTACATCATTAGCATAAGGTGTCATAAATGAGAAAACGGAATCTGCCGTCAGGGAATCACCATTGGCACACATCACCGACAGGTTGAATTCATAAGCTGTATTTTCCGTAAGGCCACTCAATACCCGGGTATCATTTGTGGTTTGAATGATGGTACCAGTACCAGGAACAAAACCTGCCTCTCCATATTCCAAAAAGTAGGTGCCGTTAGGATCCGAATAAAGCCAATTGACCCGGGCAGAAAAGGCCCTGATATCTTCCACAAAAATTCCTCCCAAAGGTGGAGGTGGGCATTCGGGGCAATTCAATACATCCGTAAAGACGTCACCGGTGGTCGGGTTCGTTCCATCCTGAAACACAATATTTCCTTCGGCATCATAGAGAATATAACTCACTTCATTTTCAAAGGCTCCTGGTTGATAATTTAAGTTATATTGGGCTCCTTCTGTAACAATAATGGAGAATGCTCTAAAGTATCCATCATCATCAACATTATTAAGGGTATATACTTGATCCTCACCATTGGCCGTAACCGTCAGAGAAGATCCATTCCAACCGTCACCGAAGGTGTCGGATAATTCCAGGGTGTATTCGCAACTTACCTGAGCATTGGCAATGCCCGCCCAGAGCAATCCAATGATAGCAAAAAGAGTAGAAGTCCACTTCATAAGCTAGATAGTATTAGTCTATTTAAATTTTTCTTTCTTTGACAAACCCCGAGGTCAAGCTAAAATGTCAAGCTTAAGCGACCAGCTGAAGCTTGATTTACATTTTCGATTGACTCAAAATCACGGATTTTATCAAAGAACTAAAGTTTTTAAGTCCTCAAGGAGCTTAAAATTAATCAAAAAAACAAATACTCCACTTTCTAATTTTGCAGCTGGTCGTGCTGCTGGCAAAAGAATACACAGCAAATCTTGGTTTTATTAAACCTTTTTTCCACTTCCACGTTAGGCTTATTGACTACTTTTGTATCCGCAAAAGCAGGATTTCTTTACCGGTAAGTATCTGATTTAAAACTTTTTGTGACGGTGGCAATCTATTCCATTACAGATTTAGAAAAGCTCTCGGGTATTAAAGCCCACACCATTAGGATATGGGAACAACGGTACAAAATCATTGTACCTCACCGTACCAAAACAAATATACGATACTACGAAGACGACGACCTTAAACTGTTGCTCAACATTGCACTGCTCAATAAAAAAGGCACAAAAATTTCGAAAATTGCCAATATGAGCCAGGAAGAGATTGCCGTAAAAGTTGCTGCAATTTCTGAAATCAATATTGGCGATGGTGCTCAACTTGATGCGTTGACCATTTCGATGATAGAAATGGATGAATATAAATTTGACCGCATTATTTCCACCAATATCCGGCAATTGGGCTTTGAACGAACCATGTTGGAAGTCATTTACCCATTCCTGGATAAACTGAATTTGCTCTGGCTCACTGGCTCAATGAGTCCTGTGCAAGAAAATTTTATCAGTTCCCTAATCAGACAAAAAATCATTGTCGCCATCAATGAAGAACCCATACTCAGGGGAGAAGAGGTCAATAAATTTATGATTTATTTGCCGGAAGGCGAAAAACAGGAATTGAGTCTTTTATTTATGCATTATTTGCTCAAGTCAAAAGGCAATCAGGTTGTTTATCTAGGTCAGGAAATCACTCCAGAGGATGTGAGCGATGCTTATAAAATCCATCAACCAGGCTTCATTTTCACGATGATTACAGAAACGTTTGCCAAAGAACCTGTCCAGGATTATATCGACAAGCTATCTGAATCCTTCCCAAACTGCAATATTTTATTATCAGGCTACCAGGTGGCCGTTCAGGAAATAGAGGAACGCCCCAATGTCTATATTTTGAAAAGCCTTCTCCAAACCATGGAATTTCTGGATAAAGTTTAACAACCTTCACAAAATCAGATTTAGTGTTTTATACCTTCCTGCATTTTCTTATGCTTATTTTTTGATGATTAACAAATTTATTTTCCGATATTGGGTTTCAAATTTTTTATGTGCGGAGTTGTTGTGAAGTGCTAAAAATGGCCATAATAACAAGCTCCAAACATGCCCTCACCGACACAAATTAATGTATGGAACCTACACGTCTTTTTGATTTTATTCATTACCAACGGGAGCACAATCCCTTGACCCAAGCATTTGGTTCACTAACGTCAGAAGGCTGGAAATTCTACAGCACGGAAGAGGTTATTACACGAGCAAACAAAGTGAGTCGTGGTCTACTCAAATTGGGGGTAAAAAAAGGAGACCGAATAGCGATCATTGTTTATCAGAACCGTCCGGAATGGACGATTGTTGATTTAGGCATTCAGCAAATCGGTGCGATCAATGTTCCCGTTTATCCAACCATTAGCCCTAGTGAATATCAGTATATCTTTACGGATTCGCAAGTAAAGTACTGTTTTGTTGGCACAGGAGACTTATATGATAAGGTTACCGAAGCTCAAAAAAACCTCCCAGCACTACAAGGTATTTTTACACTGGATCGTCAGGAAGGACGGCCCTACTGGGAGGATATATTCACCGATGAGGGACAAGAAGAAGTCGAGGCACTAATGGCCGCTATCGAGTCTGAAGAGCTGGCAACCATCATCTATACTTCTGGTACTACCGGAAACCCCAAAGGCGTGATGCTTTCACACAAAAATATTGTCAGCAATGTCATGTCTGTGAAAGAACTCCTTCCTCCTAAAAAAGGAGATCGGGTGTTGAGTTTTTTACCCCTTTGTCATATTTTTGAAAGAACAGCCTCTTATTCCTATACCTATAATGCGGTCACAGTAGTCTTCACGGGCACCCAAAATTTAGGTGGCGATAGTGGCGACCTAAAAGCGATCCAGCCACATTTTTTCACCACGGTACCCCGGCTGCTAGAAAAGGTCTATGAAAAAATTTATAACAAGGGACTTGAGCTTAAAGGGTTAAAGCGGTGGTTATTCTTCTGGGCACTACGGTTGACGGAGGATTACGAATTTGATAAAAAATACAGCGGATGGCCTGCTTTAAAAAGAAAAATTGCCGACGCTCTAATATACAGTAAATGGCGGGCAGCCCTAGGCGGTAATATAAAGGGCATCGTGACTGGCGCGGCCCCATGTCCGGTCAAAATGGCGCGTATTTTCTCCGCCGCCGGTATTCCTATTCGAGAAGGTTACGGACTGACGGAAACTTCTCCTGGTTTAACGATTGGTAGTTTTGAGCCAGGTGGCGCTAAGTTAGGCACTATTGGGCCTGTGCTTAAAGGAGTAGAACTCAAAATCGATGCTTCAGATGGAGATTATCGTCCTGGTGAAGGGGAAATTCTGGCCAAAGGTGCCAATATCATGATGGGATATTACAACAACCCTGAAGCAACAGCCGCTGTCATGAAAGAAATTGATGGAGAACCCTGGTTTTGTACTGGAGACATCGGCACCTTTGTTAAAGGCCCCAATGGGCAGGATTTTTTAAAAATTACGGAC
The DNA here is from genome assembly GCA_021604865.1 of Saprospiraceae bacterium. Classification (GTDB taxonomy): domain Bacteria; phylum Bacteroidota; class Bacteroidia; order Chitinophagales; family Saprospiraceae; genus BQJU01. The sequence goes on from BQJU01000055.1 coordinate 26,671, forward strand.
CGTAAAAAAGAGTTGTTGAAAACTTCCGGTGGAAAATATGTGGCCCCGGCTCCTATTGAAAATAAGTTCAAGGAGAATTTCCTGATTGAGCAAATCATGGTTGTGGGTGATAAACAAAAATTTGTCTCTGCCCTGATCGTTCCGGCAAAGGAAACTTTAATGGATTGGTGTGAGAAAAATGAACTGGAAATAGCCTCAATGCAACAGATGATTCAGCACCCTCAAGTCATCGACCACTTTCAGCAAATTATCAATGATGTCAATCCGGAATTTAGCCACATAGAGCAAATTAAAAAATTCTGTCTCCTGGATTCAGAATGGGAGCCCAGCAAAGCGGATGGTTCAGCTGCCGAATTAACGCCTACCCTCAAATTGAAGAGAAGAGTGATATTGGAAAAATACGGAAAAGAAATCGAGGAGATATACGGTAATTGAGGCAGGCAAAATAAGCAAAATAAAAATGCTCTTATCCAGGTTTTTATAGGATAAGAGCATTTTTATTATCTCCATATCTCCTATTATTCTTTTACAAATCGAGAGGTTTGTAAATTATTGCCCGTTTTTACCATGAGGATGTATTGCCCCTTAGGGAGTTTTTGAATATCTATCGATACTTGTTTGTCACCACTGGCAAGCGATTTACTTAGCACCGTGTGCCCGAATAAGGTACTCACCCACAATTCACCATTTGTATCTATTTCCTGACTAAGTTCAATATAGAGTTGGTCCGATGCGATCGTAGGGAATACTATTATGGCACGGTCTGTTTTTGTTTGTTTAAAGAAAATCGAAATCACTAAATGGATTTCTTCATTGCCATCCAGGTCAATCTGACGGAGTCGATAATAATTCAGTCCTGAAAGCGGTTGTTTGTCTCTGAAACTATAATGTTTGGGTGTATTAGTAGTGCCATTACCAGGAACTGTACCTAATCGTTCAAATATTTTTCCATCTTTACTTCGTTCAATTTCAAACCCTGCATTATTAATTTCTGAATTAGTAACCCAAGCCAGCTGAACTGCATCATCAAGAGGTTTGGCAGTAAAGGAAGATAATTCTACTGGTAATACAAGGTTGCCACATAATATACCAGTGAGCCCATCTTGTCTTATTTCTATGGCACCCATATCAACATTAGTACAGGGAAGGTTTATGGTAATAGTACCTGTGTTAGAAGCCGTGTTTGGGAAAGTTCCTCCATAGTTTCCATTATATAGATTTGAATTATTTGAGGGATTTCCTACGCCTACATAATTCATGCGTTGACCGGAATTGAAAATTGTAGATGTAATCGTTATATTAACATTACATTGAGTACCACCTCCAGCGTCTGTAAAAGAATTTGCAGTAGCAGTTACGGAAGCTCCATTGGGGCAGGTGAAAGTTTCGCTTTGTCCTAAAGTAACGCCAATAGTACTCAGCATTAAACAAGATAAATAAAATAATTTTCTCATAGTCTATTAATTAAAAGGTTAGATAAATTCACTTCAATAGATATTCTTAAGGTGCTATTTTAATAATAAACCTTTCTTGATAAAAACCCAAACTGAATGTATTTGAAGGACAACAATTGTCTTTCAAATACACTAAAAGAAATTCACATTTATAGGGGGATCAGAGCTTAACGAAGCTTGTTAGGGGGGACGATTTCAGCACTAAGAATAAACAAAGTTAGTATTTATCGCAATAATTTTATAGAGATAAGGAATAGATAGGTGGGAGATCTTTAATTTTGTAAGCTTTTGGACCAGAGTTGTACGTTGATCCAAAAACGCTCACAGTGACCAAAATGGAATTGAAAATCAACTGGATATTAAAAAAGCTCTTATCAGGATTTTTCCCGGTAAGAGCTTTTTTTCCTTCTAAAGGATTGCTTGTTTGTGCTACTTCATTTCTGAAGGTTGTTAGAACTCCAACACGAAATTGTATTTGTAAATGGCAACAACCAAGATCACAAATAAAAGCAATGAAATAAATCCATATAATAAGCAGTATCCTTTACCACCTGCGTTTTCTATTTCTTCTGACATGACTAGTAGTATTGGGTTTAATTAATAAAATTTAGAGCGATAATCTTCTATACCGGCTTTATCCTTCATTGCCTGAATCAGGTTTGAAGTAACCTGAGACCTTACATTACTGGCCATGCGCTGACGCACTTGAGGCAAATTAGTAGGCGCTGCAAGCACCGGCTTCTTAATCATCATCACTTTAAATACCCCTGATTCCCCGACAATCGGCGCGGAAACCTGTCCCTGCTCAAGTCCGAATGCATTGGCTATAACCTTGGGCTCATTGCCGAGGTTTTGCACAAAAGATTGGCTGAAGGTTGCGTTTCTGGCCGTATCAATAGGAACGTCATATTGCGAAGCCACTGCATTCATATCCATGCTCTCCATTTGCTGCTTAAGCAATTCGCCTTTTTTCTTATTGATCACTGCAGGCTCAATTTCTTCCTTGATATTCTCAATGGAAGGAATACCTGCCTTCTGGATACTCTTCAAGCCAACGATAACATATTTGCTGTCAAAGTAGGCAACATTGTCTTTATAGGTATATACTGTTGGAGAAACTTCATCCTTGCTAGCTGTAAATGCCCAACGGACAATCTCGCGAGAGTCATCACCTGCACCCATTTCACCAACGGAGAAATCATTCTTCAACAATGCCTTAGTAGTCTTAACACTCAAATCAGGCTGATCGGCTGCTGCTGCAATCATTTCATCTATTGTACGATTTTCGCCAGCAAAGGCAGAAGCTCTTTCATAGGCTTCGGCTTGGGTATCTTTGCTAGGTACAATATTCTCCATAACATAAGCTACTTGTACCCGTGTAGTGGTATTGCTATTTCTCTTGAGTATTTCTATTAAGTGCCATCCAAAATCTGTTCGTACTTTATACAATTGACCAACCTGCCCTGTTTTAAACAAAACCTCGTTGAATTGTGGTACAAACTGGTTTGGGGTAACACCTTCGTAAACACCTCCAGTAGAAGCACTTCCTGGATCCTGGCTAAATTTAATGGCCAGAGAGTCAAACGTAGCCACTCCGGTTTCCAAAAGGTTTGCCAGGCTATCAACCGTTTTTTTAGCTTTAGCAAATTCTGCCGGTGCAGTTGCGGAAAGCAGAATGTGGCGGGTATCTGCCGAATCAGCCATCGTTACATGATCCAGAACCTTTACCGCCTTATAGGCACCTGCTTCGAAATATGGGCCGTAGACTTCTCCTATTGACATGGCCATTACGGTGTCAGCAATTACCGGGCTCAACTGATCCTTGGAGTAATAAACAGGGGCGATTTGCCCTTCACGAGACAATACAAAATTGGAATCATTTTCAGCTATCCGGAAAGGTTCGATCAATCCTGCAATGAATTCCCGGTTGGCTGCTGAGTCAGCGGCAGTTGGCAATACATCAAAAACCACATAATCCATCTTTCTGGTTTCTTCTTCCACTTTAAAGCGGGCCGCATTTTCTTTCAAATAGGCTGAATAGTCCGCATCGGTAAGGCTGATTTCCGAATTGTCTATTTCATCAAAGGGAACTTTTGCATAAGTAAAATCAACAAAATGATTTTGCTCGGCAAAACCCATTTCTGCCAACCAGGTGGGTACATACATGGCCTTGCTGACCAATGCATTGATTTTTGATTGTAGTCTTTCCTTTCTAATTTCTTTTTCCTGGTGCAACCAGTAGTCTGGAAAAGTGGGACTCAACTGACCTTGGTCAATTGCTTCTTTAACACCACCCTGTTCAATCAGTTGTTTGAAATAATTCAACTGTTCACGATTCACTTGTCCAGGAGCCTGAGGATTAGAAAAGCGCTGTACAATGATGGGACTTGGATTTGGTCCAAATTCCAGATCGATCAACTCCGTGTTGCTTACCCCCAAACCAATAGCTTCAGATTCCTGGGTGACCAACTTTTCTTCTACAAAGTAATTCCAAAGAAAGTTACGGCGGCTGTATACATCTCCGCTGGAATTACCGTATACCAGACTATATACTCTTTCAAAATTACCGCGGTCAATTTTTTCACCAGCAATTTTTCCCAGCACAAACTGAGAACTTGAACCTCCACCAGGGTTCCCTGCACTCATCATATCCATGATGAGAAATCCTCCCAGACCAAGGCCGATCATGATGATCAAAAGCCAGGAATTTTTCCGAATTGTTCCTATTAGAGCCATTCTACTACAATTATTTTTTCTTCTTCAATCTAAAACTCGCTAACAATCAATTAGTTAACACTTCCCTTTTTTCAAAGGAAATGCAAAGATATAATCCCTTGACAAATAATCCATGCTAAATCAGGGGTTTATTTAGGGATTTATTTATCTGAGCCTGTGGAAGTTGACTATTTATGGTCGAAATCCCAAATTTTTCTAACCTTATAAGGTCTTTTTTGCTGTGACTCAAAGTAAGTGCGCATTTGTATTTCCACTAAAATTCCAATCGTTATAAGCTGGACGCCTCCTAAAACGAGCATAAGCCCCAAAATCAACAATGGCTTTCCCCAAATATCCTGGCCCAAAAAAACTTTCAGAATCAGGAGGTAAAAATTGATCAATACGCCAATGAAGAACAGGATTGCACCGGTATTACCAAACAGGTGCATGGGCTTTTGCAAATAACGCTTAAAGAAAAGCATTAACAAAAGGTCACTAATTACTTTAAAGGTACGGCCCAATCCGTATTTAGACTCGCCAAATTCACGGGCATGGTGTTTGACTGGAATCTGAGTAATGCGCGCACCTTCCAAGGCGGCCAATACGGGAATAAACCGGTGTAATTCTCCATAGAGGCCGAGTTCTTTGGCCAGGGAGCCTTTAAAAACCCGCATCGCACAACCGTAATCTCTGAGGTGTACACCCGAAGATGAACGAATGATATAATTGGCAACCCTGCTGGGGATTTTGCGCAAAAAAATGCCATCCTTTCGATTGACCCTCTCCCCTGCCACCATATCGAAGTCTCCTTCTTCAGCCAATTTCACCATGGCTAGTATATCACTGGGGTCATTTTGCAAATCACCATCCATCGTTGCGATATACTTCCCTTTTGCGATATCAATACCTGCCATCAAGGCCAAGCTTTGTCCGTAATTTTTTCGAAATTCTACAACCCTCAGCCGCTCCTCATTTAAGGCTTTAAGCGTAGCCAAAGTACCATCTGTGGAACCATCATCAACATAGATGATTTCATAATCGTAACCGTCAAGGGCTGTCCTAATGCGTTCAACCAATGGACGAATATTGAGCTCCTCATTATAAACGGTAACAACAACTGATAGCTTTAAAGACATGAGCATTTACTTTAATTGACCAATAGCATAAATGGTTTTCCGGTGTCGAACATGAAATGATCCTACTTCCTGATACTCGGTTTCAGGATATTCATTCGGGTTGATGATGTATAACAAATCCGGAGCGAAGTTAGTCAGTTCCCTGGGAATAATAGCTCCACGAGTATTGGTTAGATAAAAAGCATTGGTGGGCTCCATGGTCGTGTATTTATATACAAACAAAGGCTGGTCCTTGAATTGTCTGCCCGCTTCAATGGAACTCATGCGGCAAATGTTGCCATAATCCTCTCCGTTGCGGTCGGGCAAAACAAACCAATTGAAACCAATGCGAAAGACCAAAAGGAATAAAACCAAGATCAACATGCGGTCTTCTTTCCGTTTCCAATATAGATAAGTCAAACCAACTAGCCCTAGCGATACGGAAATTGTTTTGGGAAATAAGCCAGGAGTAGCCTGAGTCCGCTCCAGAAAAAGAGGGGCAAAACTTCCCAGCGTGATCAAGATACAAACCCCAAAAAACAAACGATCCAATAGGTTGAATTGCCAACTTTTTTCGGTTTTGTGAATTTGGTGCAAATACAGAAAGATCGTAAAAAGTAAAGGAACCAGCATCAGCAGATAGCGAGGGTAAACTTCCGGAGAAGACCAGTATACCAAAATATTAGCTAGAAAAATCAAACCGCAGTACGTGACAAACGGGTTTTCCAGCAATAACTGTTTAATCCCCTTTCGGAATAAATAAATAACCAACAATGACCAGGGTAAAAAGTGGTAGGTCATTTCAAAAGGAAAGGTAAACAAATGACCAATGGTACGTCCCCATCCATAATTGACAACGGTTCTTTTAGAGGATTCGCTAAAAAGGGTAGCAAAAACTTCCCTGAGGTCATTATATTGGTGATAAACTAGATAGTAACCACCAACGACTAGGACAAACACCAGTCCTCCGACGATGTGTTCAAGGGAAAACAACTTTTTGAATCGTTTATTATAAACAAACCAGGCAAGCAAAGTCGTACCCTGAAAAACCACCGAAGGCAAACCTTTCATCAAAAAACCAATGGCAGTAAGTAGATATGTAAACAGAAACAACTGCCAGAAATTACCCTTGCGGAAAGTATGAAAAACAACCATAAAGGCGGTGAATGTTACCCAAGAAAAGGTAATGTCAATCAGAGCCAGTATTGAATCCCAAAAAAGTACCCGACCACAAGTGATAAATATAAAGGCGTTGAGAAAAGACGTTTTAACGTCAAAATGTTTTCTGCTGAAATAAAATATCGTTGCTCCGTAGCCAAACAACGCCAAAGTTGTTGGAATCCGGGCCGTAAATTCATTAATTTCCCCGGTCAATTGAAAAACAACCAACAATAGCCAGTTAAACAGTGGCGGTTTATTATAATAATAATCGCCATTGAGGGTAGGCGTAATATAATTGCCGGATAGTTTCATTTCCAAGGCTACCAACGCACGGATTGCCTCATCATCAATAAAGGACATTAATCCCAAATTGATATAAAGTGCGGGCAACAGCAGGGCAATGGCCAGGAAATAAAGCCAGTTAGTTTGAATTTTAAATTGTTTCAAGGTTCCCTGTTTTTTCAGAAAAGCGGGGCAAAAGTACGGAAAATTAAACAGTTGCGAATAATGAGGATATTTTATTCCTTTTTGTTGATCGTCATGAGTTGTAATGTCCCTCATGATAAGTCCGATAAGGACCATGAGGTCAAAGGAGATACCATCACTAGTCCAATCTTTTCTGATACGGTACAGCATTCATTGGCTGAACCGGAAGTCTTGCTTCCCGATTACGATACCAGTAAGTGGACGGATATCGAATACCTGGATTCGACCATCCAGGTTGACATGAAATATGCAACAGAAGACAATTTTGTTAAAGCAAAGATGTATGAATGTAGTCGCTGTTTTTTGCGCCCACAGGTGGCATTGGCACTACAGGCAGCACACCGGGATCTGCTAAAGCAAGGTTTTGGACTGAAGATGCTGGACTGTTTCCGTCCCCGCCCAATTCAATGGAAATTATGGGAAAAAGTACCCGATCCACGTTATGTATCCGACCCGCGCAAGGGGTCTATGCACAATCGGGGGGCAGCTGTTGACCTAACCCTCGTCAATCAATTGGGTAAGGAATTGGACATGGGTACTCCCTTCGATTTTTTTGGACCAGAAGCTTATCCTGCATACACCAATCTGCCCGATAGCATCCTGACCCGTCGCCTTTTATTAACGCAAACGATGGAGGCACACGGATTCCACGGTATACGTACGGAATGGTGGCATTTTTACTTTGTTGGCCCGTCGTATGAGCTCTCAGACATGTTATGGAAATGTTATTGATGGGACATTTTGCCCTTCAATGGTGAAACAAAGGTACTTTTAGCGCGTTTCACATTTGGAATTCGTTTATTTTTTAAGAACTTGCGCCTTCTTATCGCAAAAATCAACCCATGGCTCAAATAAATTACAACTCAGACGTAGAAGCAGTGGATGCTTTGGCAAAGTCTTACAATGTACTGAAACAAGAAATTGGTAAAATTATTGTAGGCCAGGATGAAGTCATTAGAGCTGTCATCATTTCTTTATTCAGTAATGGGCACAGCCTGCTGGTTGGTGTACCTGGATTGGCAAAAACCCTGCTGGTTAGTACTATTTCCGAGGTATTGGACCTCGACTTCAAAAGAATTCAGTTTACACCGGATTTGATGCCTTCTGATATCACCGGATCTGAAATATTGGATGAAGATCGTCATTTCAAATTCAACCACGGGCCTCTTTTTGCCAATATTGTGCTTGCTGATGAGATCAACCGTACTCCTCCCAAAACTCAGGCGGCTTTGCTGGAAGCCATGCAGGAACGTTCCGTTACTGTAAGTGGTATTCGTCATGTATTGCCTTCTCCTTTTTTCGTTTTGGCTACACAAAACCCCATTGAACAGGAGGGTACTTATCCATTGCCGGAAGCACAGCTCGACCGCTTTATGTTTAATATACCATTGGATTATCCAACGTATGAAGAAGAGATTCAGGTGGTCAAGAGTACGACGGCGTTGCAAAATTTTGAACTCAATCATGTAATCACTGGTGAACAGATCCTTTATTATCAGCAATTGATTCGCAAGATTCCTATTGCCGACAATGTACTGGAATACGCTGTATCTTTGGCTACGAAAACCCGTCCTGGAACGGATCGTGCAACCAGCTATGTCAATGAATATATCTCTTGGGGTGCTGGACCGCGCGCTTCTCAATATCTGGTTTTGGGTGCTAAGTGCCATGCTGCTATCAATGGCAAATATTCACCGGATATTGAAGATGTTCAGGCTATAGCCAACTACGTTCTTCGCCACCGGATCGTTAGAAATTACAAAGCGGAAGCGGAAGGCATTTCAGAAGAAAATGTAATTGCAAGCCTTTTTTGATTAACCGGCATTTTTCAAAAGGCAGGAAGGGGCAGTTCGATTTCGGGCTGCCCCTTCTTGTTAGAAGAATAGAGTAGAATTGTTTCTCACGGCCTTTCCTCTGTGTAACAACGCTAATATTTTTGAAGGCATCTTTTTTGCGGTTACACCAAAACCAGATCAATTGGCATCTGGTTTTATAGTTGATTGTTTTATTTTTATCCTTCTTTGATTCAAAACATGCTTGGTCAAAGAACTATATTAATTGCAAAAATTATTCTAGAAATATGAAGAACAGTGTGATTTATCTAAGCATGCTGGTAGCCATGATGTTTTCGCTTACCTCTTGTAGTGAAGAGGTTCAGCAAAGCCTTCAGCCGGTACCACTCGCTTTTGGCAAATTAAACCAGGTGATGATCCTGGCTGATGACCAGATTTGGGAGGGCCCAGTAGGTGATACGCTTGATTATTATTATGGAGCCGCATATCCCATTTTGCCACAACCGGAGCCTATTTTTGACTTGCGTCAAATCTCCCCAGAATTATTGGATAAAGATCCAATTAAGAAACAATTGAGAAGTTTTTTCATTATTGCGAATCTCAATGATACAGAATCACCAACAACACAATTGGTTCTCAGAGATATTGGTGAAGAAAAAGCCCGGCGGGCGAAAGAAGATCCCTCATATAATTCCATTGTTGGCAAGGATAAATGGGCAAAAGGTCAATTGTTGATTTATCAATTTGCTTACTCAGAAGATGCCCTGATTGAAAATTTGAAAAATAATTTTCCGGCAATTTCCAAACGAATCACCGAAGCAGATCAGCCAAGAATTGAAGCAACGATTTATTTCGAGGGCGAAAACAAGAAGGCTGAAAGTGAAATCATGGAAGAAATGGATGTAACGATTCGGGTACCCGCCGACTACAACGAGGTACCGCTGGAAGAAGAAAATCTGATCTGGATGCGCAAAGAAACTGCTGAATTGAGCAGCAACCTGATGCTGCATCAGGTGGATTACTTAAATGAAACCCAGCTGACATCAGAGGGAATCAAGGCAATCCGCGATACCTTAGGCAGAAAATACATATCTACCACAATTGAGGATACTTACATGCGAATCAATGATATAGATTTACCCATGTTTACTTCCGTCAAATCGATCAATAACAATTATACCCTTGAGGCCCGCGGAATATGGGAGATTGTAAATGATTATATGGGAGGAGCTTTTGTAAGTTACCTCATTCACAATCCGGAGAAGAAAAAATTATTATTCATTGATGGCTTTATACATGCCCCTGGAAAAGAAAAGCGGGATTACATGCAGCAATTGGAATACATTATGGCTACAGTCAGGTATTAATTGCCATTTGCTATAAGTCAATCTGGAAAAAGATGTCGGGTTTAAATCCTGACATCTTTTTTTTTTGTAACTTTTTGCAATAATTTGATGATTACCCATATCAACCATGTTTATTCGCACCTCTGATAATCATAAATATCAACATTGGACAGACCAGGAGTTACTGGATGCCTTTCGGGAATACAGAACAGAAGCCTGCTTTGCTGAACTTTTCGAGCGTTATGTACATCTAGCTTTTTTGGCAGCGTTAAAATTTCTGAAAGACCGGGAGCAGAGCAAGGACGTAACCATGATCATTTTCTCTAAAATTTTCGATATTCTCCAAAAAGAGACGCCCAAATCTTTTAATAAATGGTTGTTCACCATCGTCCGAAATGAGTGTATTTCCTATATGCGAAGCCACTATCGGCAGTATCAACAACGGCAGGATTGGGAAAAAAATCAAAAAAGTGAAGATTTTTTTATGGAAAATGAAGGGTTTGAGCGTCTAATAGATAGGAGTACCCCAAAAAAAGAAAATGCGTTAATGGCAGCAATGACGCGTTTAGAAGGAAAACAACAAAAATGCCTGGAGTTATTTTATTTTGAAAAAAAGAGTTATAAAGAAATAGCGAGGCTAACTCAGTCAAGTGTAAAACAGGTAAAAAGCCATTTGCAAAATGGTAAGCGTCAGCTGCGCCGCCAATTGCTGGCTTTTTCTGAAGAGTGTGAATAAAGAAGCACAATGAAGGGATTATTTAAAAGTACCTCCTGTTTATCGCAGCAGGAAATTATCGCGTACTTAAAAGAAAACTTATCTGATTCATCCAGGTATGAAGTAGAAAGTCATTTACTGGATTGCCCCTTGTGCAATGCAGCAGTAGAAGGTTATGCTGATGACTATCAATACGCCGAGGCTGAATTGGCATCTGACATTACTGATTTGGAACAAAAACTTAAGGGATCTACTGAACATGAAGCCAGTTATGAGTCATCTTTTTCTTTGAATAAGATGGTTGGCTTTATCCTATTTCTTTTCCTGGCCGCCTCGGCTTACCTATATTTTCAACATACGCAGCAGGACCGGTGGTTTGTTGATTTTTTTGAACCTGCGCCAAGCAGTTACCTCACACTCCGCAGTGGATCTGAAACGATGCCAGATGGGCTCAAAACAGCAATGAGTTTTTATAAAAACGAACAATATATTAATAGCCTGCCTCATTTTGACCAATATCTCGCCAAACAAAATGGAGATTTCGAGGCAATGTTTTATGCCGGTATTGCTAACCTGGGAGCAGAGAATTATTCATCCGCTATTGATTACCTGCAAAGGGTTAGCATTAATGACAGTGACCGTTACGAAGCTGCTAGTTGGTACTTGGCATTAGCTTACCTAAAGACCAATCAGCCAAAAGAGGCCAAAGGAATTCTCAAAGGCTTAATCAATGCAGCGCAATACGCCAACGAAGCCAAAGCCTTACTAGCCAAATTGAACAAATAAGTTGGGTTGCTTCAAACGGTAAAGGCTGACCATTTCAAACCAATGGTCGGCCTTTAAATACCTCTTGAACAGATGAAACCAGACTTGACCACGAGATTTGTCAAAGAACCATAAATCTTAGGCCAATTTTGCATCAAAATTGACAAGCTGCACAAATCTTACAATTCTTGCAGTAATTTCCTCGTCAGTCAATTCTTTCAAACGCTCGATGCTAAATTTTTCTACGCAAAAAGAAGCCATTGCAGAACCGTAAATCACTGCGCGTTTCATATTCTCAAACGAATGATCCTGCGTAGAGGCCAGATATCCCATAAATCCTCCGGCAAAGGTATCGCCTGCACCAGTCGGATCAAACACCTCAGCCAATGGCAGCGCCGGGGCAAAGAAAACGTTATTTCCCTCAAATAAGAGAGCACCATGTTCTCCTTTTTTGATGATCAGATGTTTGGGACCCATTTTATGGATTACTGCTGCAGCTTTTACCAAGGAATGCTCACCAGAGAGTTGACGAGCTTCGTCATCATTAATGGTGAGCACATCAACAAGGCCAATGACCTCTTTTAAGCTTTCCAGTGCCGTATCCATCCAGAAGTTCATGGTATCCAGTACAATGAGTTTTGGCCGCTCTTTGAGTTGGTCCAGTACTCGCTTTTGTACAGATGGTGTCAGGTTACCCAGCATCAGGTAATCCACTTCTTTATAACTTTCCGGCAAAACCGGATCAAAATCCGCCAATACATTCAATTGGGTGTCCAAAGTATCCCGGCTATTCATATTGTCGTGATACTTGCCAGCCCAGAAAAAGGATTTTTCTCCTTCTCTAACCTGAAGCCCTTCCATGTCAATTCCCCGCGATTCCATATAGTTAAGGGTCTCTTTTGGGAAATCATCACCAATTACCGATACTATTTTCACATCATCAGTAAAATAAGAAGCGGCAAGAGAAATATAGGTAGCTGCACCTCCAACCACCCGGTCTGCTTTGCCAAAAGGGGTTTCGATGTCGTCAAAAGCAACCGTTCCAACGGTAAGTAAACTCATGAAAAAAAGTTTTTTGTAAAATATTTCAGCAAATATTGCACAATTATTTCGAATGTTATAAATTTGCACTCGCCTTTTGAGAGAGGGAACGAATTCAACGGAAAATCGGTTCTCTTTTTAGGTGAAAAATGCCTCAGTAGCTCAGCTGGTTAGAGCGGCGGACTGTTAATCCGTAGGTCCAAGGTTCAAGTCCTTGCTGAGGCGCAAAACTTTTAAAGCAGCACATTCGAAGTTGATTCGGAGTGTTGCTTTTTTTTTGGGCCTAACCCAAAGCTTATGTAGTTTGTTTATGTCCTATCTTGCCGCACCTTCTCAACATACCTCACGCCACAATCCAATCCATACCGATAATCCCCCATAATGCTTTTTTTAGAATAGGAATAAGTACCACTTTTTAATAATTTGACGGGTGCAATCTGTTCAATCGTCACATCGTCAGGAGGGTTTTCAATAAACGCTACCCCTTCATTATAATTTTGGTGGCACTTTTCAAAAACGGTTTTTAGCTGAGGTTCTGAGCTATAATAAATGCTGCCGAAATAGTCTGTCCAGCTCTGAGCAGAGCGAATTCCCGCCGGCCAGGTTCTTAAGACAAGTATTTTTTTTGCCCCTTGTTTGTATGCCCATTTTACAGGTAGCGGGTCGCTCCATCCCCCGTCAAAATATTCTTCTCCGGCTAATTGATGTTTGCCCTTAGTGACAAATGGCAGGGCACAAGAGGCGATGAGGGCATCTATCCAGGTGTTTGCTGTTGGAACGATATAGCCAGGGCTTCCAGTCTTCCGATTTGTAGCAATAAAATTAACGGGGTATTGATTGGATTCTGTTAGTGCTTTATTTAGGTCAAACCTCACTTCTTTTTCTGCTACAGCAGCAATAAAGTCGATATCCATGAACCCTTGTTCGCCAAGTGTTCGTTTATAATTGGTAAAGTTTTTATCCTGTGCCAAAAGCAGGATCGCATTTAAGCAAAACCGGTATTGTTTACTTAGGAAATAGGACAGCGCGACTGCTCCTCCGGATATGCCAATATATTGGTTGAAAGGCCTGAACTGACTCACCATTAAGGCATCTAGAATACCAGATGTGAACCCCGTTTTGAAGCCACCGCCTTCTACGATGAGGCAAGTGTCATTATCAGCGTTTTTCATTGTATTTCAGATTGGTGGTTTTTTGAATTGTATGACCCGTTTGTATGATTAACGTATAATGGAGCTTATTGTTATCGATCACTTATGCCGCCAAGCAATCAACCACCCCAATACTACTTTTCCCCCAAGAATTACGCTACATTTGCACCGCAAATTTGATCTTATGAAAAAGTGGAAGCTCAAAGCCATTATCCAAAAATTGATCTCTTTTCTGCCTTACAAGCACAGAATCAATTATTTATTTCAAAAATACATTACCAGAGGAGTCCGATTATCTGATGGTTATTTTGAAGATAGGTTGATTCACTTGTCTCATCATCTGGAATTTTACCAGGACCAAAAAGGTAGTAACCAGAATATTAGTACCCTTGAACTGGGCACCGGTTGGTATCCGGTAGTTCCCATTGGTTTATTTTTATCGGGAGTTGGCACCATTTATACGATTGATATCAGCAAGTTGATGAATAAAGAACGGGTGGTGACTACCGTGCGAAAGTTCCTCAACAGCCGACAAACAAAAAAACTGGATGGCATTGGGGATCTACAGGAAGCACGTTGGGACAGATTGCTGCATATCGATCGGCATAGCCAGCAATTGTCTTTTAGTGAAATTCTTGAAGTACTACAAATCCGCTATTTGGTTACTGATGCCCGTCAGATCCCTTTGCCGGATCATAGTATTGATTTTATTACCTCCAATAATACCTTCGAGCACGTTTACCCGGAAATTTTGGCAAGCATTCTCACTGAATTTAAACGAATCATAAAAACAGATGGCCTCATGTCTCACTTTATAGATATGTCAGACCATTTTGCGCACCTCGACCAACAAATTACGATTTACAATTTCCTCCAGTTTACCAACCAACAATGGCATTGGATTGACAATAGCATCCAACCCCAAAATCGCTGGCGTATCAGTCATTACCGGACACTTTATCAGCAACTTGGTATTCCCATTAGCAAGGAATTCAATCGGGATGGTGATATTGAAGCATTACGACAAATAAAGGTTGCAGATGCTTTTGCCCAATTTTCAGAAAAAGACCTGGCTGTCAGCCATAGTTATGTGGTCTCTAAAATAGAGGAATGAAAACATGCTCTAAGCCTTGCATTGATTCATGCTGACCCTAGTTTGACCAGTGGTGTATCTAAATCCAGGTTGATTTCCTGAACATAATCCGGGTTTGTGAGTAGCTGAAATAATAGATCAATAGCCATATTACCAACGATGGCTCCAGAATGCCGAATGTGGGTAATTCCCGGATTAAAAAAGTAGGGCAACTTACCATCACTGATTGAGACGATAGCAATTTGTGAAGGAATTAAGAAACCTTTTTCATTGATCGCCTGCATGGCACCCGCCAATAATTCATCACTCATAACAAAAAGTGCATCAGGGGGCTCCTGATGATGCAATAAAGTTCCGAAAAGCACTCTACCCATATCCATATCATCAGCAAAAATGCAGTATTCCAATGCTACTTTTCGACCGTGATTTTCCATAGCTTGTTTATATCCTCTATATCTTTGCTGGCTTATACTCAAATTGGGCTTATCAAACAATCCACAAATTCGTTGATACCCCTTTTTGATCAGGTGCTCCACAGCTATAACAGAAACCTGTTTATCATCAATAACGATTTGAGGAAAGCCAGACTGCTGCACTACCCTGTCAAAAAAAACAATCGGCGTGCCATCTTCTTCCAGTTCGCGAAAATGTTCCGTGTCCTGCGTTTCTTTAGAAACGGAAATCAACAAACCATCTACACTAAACCCTTGACAAATACGAACGATTTCTACTTCCCTTTCCAAAGAATCATTGGATTGAAAGACAATGAGGTTGTATCCCTTTTTTCGGATTGTTTCTTCAATGGCTTGAATAACTGAAGGCAGGAAAAACATATTCATCTCGGGAATAATCAAGCCAATCAACCCACTTCGCCTATTTCTAAAATGAATAGCCTGAAAATTGGGCTGATACCCTAATTCATCTGCAACCTGCCGTACCGATTTTTTGGTTTCTGGGCTGACATCCGGATGATCCTTCAACGCTCTTGAAACAGTGGAAGGATTTATTTGTAATAACTTGGCAATGTCTTTTATCGTTATCCTACTCATTTAGAGGATTCTCATTTTTCGCATAAGAAAACAACTGTTTTCTGTTGTTTTTTGAACAAAGTAGCCTGGAATCAAAGCAAGTTACTAACAGCAACCGTTTGCGCAATCGTTTGTAAACATCGAATTGCAAAATAAAAGTTCGCAACGATACATCATATCTAGTAAATAATTAGATTTGTATTGTTAAATCCATATATAATTTTCCAATGCGTTATGTAGCTGTTTCAAGACCTGGATTATATTTCAATAGATTTAACCCATTATAATTTTTGTTGGTGGAAATATAGTAGATTCTCTTTTTAAATCCAACGATTTGCATCATCATGTGTTTTCAGAATCAGTTATAAATTAAAAATTTTACTCTTCCTTTTTATATGTAGTGTATGAAACTTTTAGAAGGCTACTCAAGTTGAGTAGCCTAATTTTTTGCCCTAATTTTTATTTTTTGTAAACAAATGCGATAAGTCTCTGTTGAACAACGTTGTTAATCAACTTCCTAATTTTCAACTATTTTGACAAAAAGAGTTATCGTTATCGGATCCGGCTTTGCCGGGCTTGCAGCGGCTACGAGTCTGGCTGCTAAGGGATATGAGGTACATATTCTGGAAAAAAATGCCGCTACCGGAGGTAGAGCCCGGAAATTAGAGACAGCGGGTTTTGTTTTTGATATGGGCCCCAGTTGGTATTGGATGCCGGAAGTATTTGAACAGTATTTTGCTCGGTTTGGCAAAAAGGTTTCCGATTATTACGATTTATACAGACTGGATCCCTCCTATTCTATTTTTTTCTCCAAAGATCATGTGATGCAGGTGCCGGCTTCCCGGGAAGCACTTTTCGATTTATTCGAACAATACGAACCTGGGAGTAGTCCTCGGCTGGAAAAATTCCTGAAAGAAGCTGCCTATAAATATGAAGTTGGCATGAAGGAATTTGTCTTTAAACCGGGCAATTCTATTTTGGAATTCGCAGATTTCCGAGTTATAGCCAGCTTGTTCCGTCTGCAAATGTTCCAATCCATGTCTTCGCATGTTCGTCGACTTTTTAAAAATGAGCACCTCATTAAAATGTTGGAATTTCCAGTGCTTTTTTTGGGGGCTACTCCGGAAAAGACACCGGCTCTTTATAGTTTGATGAACCACGCCGACCTAACCCTGGGAACCTGGTATCCCATGGGAGGTATGTCCAAAATCATTGAAGGCATGGAGCGCCTGGCCACTCAATTGGGGGTAAAAATATCACTCAACCAGGAAGTCAGGTCAATTAAGGTTTCAAACGGGCATGCCAGAGCGGTAATTACCGACACAGAAACTTATGAAGCAGACATTGTAGTAGGCGGGGCAGATTATCACCACGTAGAACAACAACTGCTCGCTCCGGATTATCGCCAGTACACAGAAAAATATTGGGATAAAAGAACAATGGCTCCATCCTCCCTTTTATTTTACTTGGGTATTAATCGGCGATTAAAAAACCTTGACCATCACAATTTATTTTTTGATGAAGACTTTCGTCAACACGCCATAGATATTTACGAAACCCCTCAATGGCCTGAAAAACCATTGTTTTACGCCTGTGTACCATCTGTAACGGATGCTTCGATGGCTCCTGAAGGATGTGAAAATCTATTCTTATTGATTCCTCTTGCGCCTGGTTTGGAAGATACCGAATCATTGAGAGAAAAATATTTTAACATTATAATGGACCGCTTGGAAAACCTGACTGGTCAAAATATTCGTAAGTATATAATATACAAACGATCTTTTGCACATCGCGACTTTGTGAAGGATTATCATGCTTATAAGGGAAATGCCTATGGGTTGGCCAATACCCTGCTGCAAACAGCATTTTTAAAACCCAAATTGCGGAGCAACAAAGTGGCCAACCTGTTTTTCACTGGTCAATTAACTACTCCGGGACCGGGAGTTCCACCTTCATTAATTTCCGGTCAGGTCGTTGCCAATGAAATTTACGAAAATTTTAAACCTTGAGCATTATGATGGAGCTGTATGATAAAACCTGTAGAGAATGTAGCCAATTGATTACTAAGCGTTACAGTACCTCTTTTTCTATGGGTATTCGGGTATTTGATAGACGCTTTCAGGCGCCCATATACGCCATATACGGTTTTGTAAGATTTGCCGACGAAATTGTTGACACCTTCCATGATCATCCCAAAAAGATACTATTTGATCGCTTTCGAAAAGACACCTATCAGGCTATTGCCGAAAAGATTAGTTTAAATCCTGTTTTGCATGCCTTTCAGCAAACAGTACATGACTACTCTATTGAAATGCCTTTGATTGATGCTTTTCTGGACAGCATGGAAATGGATCTTTCTTTTCAAACCTACGAAGATTGCCTCTACAAAAAATATATTTATGGTTCGGCCGAAGTTATCGGCCTGATGTGTCTGCGTGTTTTTTGTGAAAACGATACCTCAGCTTACGATCACCTGAAAGCTTCTGCTCGCAGCCTTGGATCTGCATTTCAAAAAATCAACTTTTTGCGGGATATGAAAAGCGACTTTGACGAGCGAGGCCGGGTTTATTTCCCGGGGATTGATTTTAACCGTTTTTCCAATGAGGATAAAAAACAGATAGAAGCCGATATAAAAACAGATTTTGATGATGCCTACAAAGGCATTGTACAATTACCCCCAGGTGCCCGTTTGGGGGTTTATCTTGCTTATGTCTATTATACCCACCTCTTTAAAAAGATCAGATGTGTTTCTGCTACCAAGGTGATAAAGGAGCGGATTAGAGTAAACGATAGCAAGAAAGTATTACTTTTATTTAGTTCTGCCTTGCGCAACCGATTAAATCTATTGTAAAAAGGCTGGCACTTATCTATTTTTCAAACTTATGCGGGAATACGATTACATCATCACCGGTGGAGGAGCCGCAGGGCTTAGTCTGGTCTATTACCTTTTGCATTCTCCTTTGCGAGACAAACGTATCCTGATCGTTGATAAAACAGAAAAAACCCAAAATGACCGAACCTGGTGCTTTTGGGAACCTAATGCCGGCCCCTTTGAAAGTATCGTATACAAAAGCTGGCAGCATCTTTCTTTTTATACTCAGGATCTGGAGCGTCATGCAACGATTTCTCCTTTTACCTATAAAATGATCCGGGGAATTGATTTTTATCGTTTTGTAAACGCCGCTATTGAAAAATCTAAAAATGTTGATAGGGTATATGGTTCTGTTGAAACCATAGTCAATAAAGAGGGGAAAGTCTCCGTTACAATAAATGGTGTATCCTATATAGGGCGTTGGTGTTTCAATAGCATTCTATTTGCACCCATTGATAAGTTAAACTACAATTATCTCGACCAACACTTCAAAGGCTGGGTAATTAACATGAAAGCAGCAAGGTTTGATCCGGAGAAGGCAACTTTAATGGATTTTAGACTCCCACAACAAGGAGAAACTCGCTTTTTCTATGTTTTACCCATTGATCAGCATCGGGCATTAGTAGAACTTGCCATATTTTCGAACAAACGTTGGCCTCAGGAGCAATACGATGTTGCCATTCAAAAGTACCTCAATCTACACCATAATATATATAAGGAGGATTTTTCTATCCTGGAGGAAGAGTTTGGTGTAATTCCTATGACGGATTTTCCTTTCAATCAAAGGGAAGGAAGAATCATCCATATCGGTACCGCGGGGGGGCATACCAAAGCTTCTACCGGATATACTTTTTGGCGTATGCAGCAGGCACTCCAAAAAATGGTTGAATCTATGGTTGCCTCAGGAGACCCATATCCCGCTAAAGCTTCCAATTTTTCCCGGTTTAAGTTATATGATAGTGTGCTGCTCTACATTCTGGAAAAGAATATACTACCGGCTGATTATTTATTTGCAAGGCTATTCAAAAAAAATTCCTTTTCTGATATTTTAAAATTTTTAAATGAACGCACAACGCTAACCGAAGAATTGAAAATCGTGAAGGCCCTACCAATACTGGTCTTCTCCAAGGTAATGCTAAAAGAAATCTGGCTGAGGTTGAAAAGAAAATCCTTGTATTAATAAAAAGTTTACGAAACACTTGTTTGTCCTGAATTAAGGTCTTATCTTTGTAGTCCCTTAGAAAAAAGGGGTTCTTTTCAAGCAAAGAGCAAAAAGAAAAAATTATATTTTTTCGATTTTCTTTGCAAACTTCAAAAAGAATATTAACTTTGCGCTCGCTTTTGAAGAAAAGCAAATTTGAAAAAGAAAAATCGTTAAGATTTTAAGATAGAGATGGCACGAATTTGTTAGGAATTTGTGTTGTTAAAAAAGTTCATTGACACTGCAGGAAAAGGTAAGAAGAGAAGAATTAAACGAGAGCGGACCAAGAGGAAGAGAGATATAGAGGAAATAAAAGAACACAGGAAGCAAAG
>BQJU01000056.1 GCA_021604865.1 Saprospiraceae bacterium
CATACCCTGAGGTACGGACAAGAAAAGTAACGAAGTATCATCGAAAAAGTGATCCTTTGCAGCCAAAATAGCTTGCCCCGATCTTGCATCGGGGTTGGCCTCCAAATAAGCTCTAACAGTATTTCTTCTTGAGCAGTACGGGTGCCGCTTTTTTCTTAACGGCCAATGCTCCTATGCCGGAACCCGCCTTCGCCTTCGCGTAGCCGCTATGGCAGAGCGAGGCCGCGCGGAGTGCATGTTTCGTGGCTGATTTGGTGGTAGGAGACTGGTGTGGTGCTTGATGGCTGCCTTGGTTGGGCGGAAATTTTTCCGACCGATGGCGTTTGCCGAATAAATGCCTAAAGTTGCCGACATTAATTTTCTATTGCCTTCTAAATTTGGGTGAAGGCCTTTGTTTGAGTGTTGGAAGTAGGTTTAAGAGCTGGGGCATTAATTAATCGGGCGTCATCATTTTCTTTTGGTGGCAAAAGAAAACGAAGCAAAAAAAAAACCATCCGGCTGGAGAATTGACCTAAAAAAAGCGGTCCAGTTGGGTGGAAGAAATAAACTCGCTTTTTTGATTTGTGCTGGCTTGATTTTATTTGATTGTTTGTCTTTGGGGTTTCTGGTTTTTCCTTGTTTTTAGCTCAAGCAGTATTTCTTCTTGAGCAGTACGGATACCGCTTTTTTCTTAACGGCCAATGCTCCTATGCCGGAACCCACGCGCGCTGAGTGCATGTTTAGTGGCTGATTGGGGGGTAGGAGACTGGTGTGGTGTTTAATAACAGCAAAAAGCAATGGATAAAGATTGGAGTGATGTTAGACAAGGCTTTTGTTTGACTGTTGGAAGTAGGTTTAAGAGTTAGAGCATTAATTAATGGGGCGTCTTCATTTTCTTTTGTTGGCAAAAGAAAACGAAGCAAAAAAAAACCATTCCGGCTGGAGAATTGACCTAAAAAAAGCGGCCCATTTGGGTGGAAGAAATAAACTCGCTTTGATGTTTTGTACTAGCTTGATCTTTTTTGATTGTTGGTCTTTTAGTTTTCTGATTATTTATTGGTTTTAGCTCAAGCAGTATTTCTTCTTGAACGGTACGGTTGCCGCTTTTTTCTTAACTGCCAATGCTCCTATGCCGGAACCCACGCGCGCTGTGTGCATCTTTAGTGGCTGATTTGGTGGTAGGAGACTGGTGGGGTGTTTGATAGCTGCCTTGGTTGGGCGGAAATTTTTCCGACCGATGGTGTTTGCTGAATAAATGCCTAAAGTTGCCGACATTAATTTTCTATTGCCTTTTAAATTTGGGTGAAGGCTTTTGTTTGGTTTTTGGAAGTAGGTTTAAGATTTGAGTCATTAAATAATCGGGCGTCTTCATTTTCTTTTGGTGGCAAAAGAAAACGAAGCAAAAAAAAAACCATTCCGGCTGGAGAATTGACCTAAAAAAAGCGGCCCATTTGGGTGGAAGAAATAAACTCGCTTTGGTGATTTTTGATGGCTTGATCTTTTTTGATCGTTTGGCAGGATTATCCTTATTATTCTTCGGTTTTAGCTCAAGCAGTATTTCTTCTTGACTGGTACGGTTGCCGCTTTTTTCTTAACGGCCAATGCTCCTATGCCGGAACCCACTCGCGCTGTGTGCATCTTTAGTAGCTGATCAGGTGGTAAGAGATTGGTGTGGTGTTTGTAGCTCTTAGTACCAACCAAATTCATTTGGTTGCCCGCAAAGCGCTGAAAGCCAGCTTTCTTCCATGCAGCATTTATCTGTTCAATTAATTCAAGCAGGTCAAAACATAACCTGCAAGGCCAATTTATTTGCCACTATTAGGTTATGAATTGGTTTTCTTACAGTCTTTTGGTCCGCCGCCAGAGGGGTTGCAAAAGTAATAGATAAAGATAGGAGCTATGTTAGGCTTTTGTTTAGTTTTTGGAGGTAGGCTTAAGGTTTGGAGCATTAATTAATCGGGCGTGTTCATTTTTTTTGGTGGCAAAAGAAAAGTACCCGCTCATAATTGTGTGGTAAAACGATCGAAGTTACAAAATGAAAATTCATAACATACTCATGTATAGCTATTTTTAAATATGAATATTCATAATGATTTGATATCGCCCCAACTTTATGAGCGGATACAAAGAAAACGAAGCAAAAAAAAACCATTCCGGCTGGAGAATTGACCTAAAAAAAGCGGCCCAGTTGGGTGGAAGAAATAAACTCGCTTTAGCGATTTGTGCTGGCTTGATCTTTTTTGATTGTTGGGCAGGATTTTTCTTGATTTTTCCTTGTTTTTAGCTCAAGCAGTATTTCTTCTTGAGCAGTACGGGCGGCCGCTTTTTTCTTAACGGCCAATGCTCCTATGCCGGAACCCACCCGCGCGGAGTGCTTGTTTCGTGGCTGATTTGGTGGTAGGAGACTGGTGGGGTGTTTTATACCACCAAAAGGACACATCCGCTCATCTGTTTTCTCCTCACCCCATCAAACCCACTCCAATTCCTTCACCGTCCGCTGATGCTCGACTTCCCCAGTATGTTTAGTTGATTTGGGTTCGAATAGCATGACATGAACCTCTTCATCACCGGTGCGCGGGCGGTGTTCAATGCCTTTAGGTACGATAATGATTTCTCCTTCCCGGATGGTTTCAGTACGGTCCCGGAAATCCAGGATCAGTGTCCCTTTTATGACCATAAACAATTCATCCTCATCATCGTGACTATGCCAGAGGAATTCCCCCTTGAGTTTGGCCAGTTTGAGGTATTGGCCATTTAGTTCTCCGGCTATTTTGGGGGTCCATTGCTCTGTGAAGCGACTGAACTTTTCGGTTAGGTTGATGACTTGCATGAGTATTTTATTAGGTGATTGGTAAATGAGTTGAAGAGTGGTAATGTTTATAAAAATGAAAAGTGAAGTTGCTCCATGCCTTCCAACAAATGCCCTAAAACCTCGTCCCATTTTTTCAAGGGACGAAGCTTCAGCGAAGTCGGCCTTTATTACTGCTAATAAAGCGCCATATCAAACCGCCAGCGATAACTTTTGCTAAGGGCATGATCTGGCCCCAATATTCGGAATAAGGCAATAGCGGCCCGGCGCGGCAGATCTTTTTGATAAGTTTTATTGGCCGTTACGGCATCGATAATCAATTGTATGCCCTTTTCCATCTGTGCCTCCCGAAGGGCTTCACCGGCTTCCGCCAATGTTGTACTGATAGGATTGCCATTGGCTTTGAAATTCAGCAATTCCGCCATCGTCCGGATATCCTCTGCCGAATCGTATTGAGGTTGCCCCAACCGGATAGAAGACACCAAATCGTTGGCTTTCACCGGATCGGTCCATACCAGCACCATGGCCAGTGCCAGGCGGGCATCAGCTATATCTTCATTGGCTTCTACAAAATTTTCCAAGTTAGCAATGGCACCCGATGCTCCCTGCTCCAGGTTTTGTAGCAAAAGGGTCAATTCTTCATTGCGATCATCCGGAAGGTTTTCATTCAACCAACGCTCAATAGCCACCCGACCCAAGGCGCCGGTAAATTCTCCGATTACCTCTCCACGGTGAAAAAGTTTGACGTTTGGAATACTCTTGATGCCATAGGATTCGGCAATATCCTGAGCTTCTTCCGTATTCACCTTTACCAGTTCCCAGCGATCCTTTTGTTCCTCCGCCAGTGCCTCAATCACAGGACCCAATGTCCGGCAGGGTGCACACCAAGGTGCCCAAAAGTCAACGAGAACCGGTTTCTCATGGCTTTTTTCAACGACTGATTGCTGAAAGTTATCTTTTGTCATGTTGTTTTATCTGTATTTTTTATTTACCCATAGGGGAACAATTACTTAAAATACATCTTAAAGCAAAAGCTGGTTCAACTATTCTTAAAACAATCATTAATTTGTTCAACTATTTATACAAATGCCTACATATGAAAAAAGTTTTTACACTAGTGATCTGTGCCCTTTCTCTGCAATTAAGTGCGCAGCATGAAACCCTCTTCGGAGACCTGGATGTTATTGGCGCATTTGGCGGCCCTATTGTCGAAATCAGCAAAATTGGTGAAGACGTTGGTGCCGACGTTGGCGGCGGCGGAGCACTCATCCTCAATAACCTCTTTCTGGGCGGTTACGGTATGGGTACCGAATATCCGGATTATGAAATTGTTGGTGGCGAGAATGCCGGACAATACAACATTAAATTCGGCCACGGAGGTCTGTGGTTTGGCTATGTGGCCAAACAAAGCAAACTTGTACATTTTTACAGTAGCTTCAAACTTGGTTGGGGTAAAGCCCGCCTGCGCCAGGATAAGGAAACTATCTTTTCGGACCGCATTTTTGCCATGACTCCCGAAATTGGCTTCGAAGTCAACTTGACGGATTTCTTTAAGCTCTCTATCGGTGGCGGTTATCGCTGGGTCAATGGTGTCAGTAAATTACCCGGCCTCGACAATGATGCATTTTCCAGCCCGGTCGGCATTCTCACCTTCCGCTTTGGCGGTTTTGGCGATGATTGGGACTGGGATTGGTAATTTGTGAGGGGACAGGTTTCAGGGGTCAGGAGCGAGGAAGCAGAGGTCAGGGTTCAGGGACGATTTCAAGTTTGACCTCTTTTGTTTTAAAATTTGGGGCTTACCTTGCCAGCCTTCGCCCTTCCTATGGTCGGGCTACGGCTGGCAAGGCCGGTCCCTTCCGTGTGCTCTCGGCCGAGCCGAGATTAGCCCTGCGGGCCAGCCTCCGTTGAGCTACGGCTGCACTCCAGGCACCTAAGCCGGGCAGCCGTATTTTTTCGACCACTCTCCCCGTCACACCCCGTCTCCCAGTCACCCACTCTCACTATCTCACCACACCATCACCCTCTCCATCAAAAGCCAATAGAAATTGAAGGTTAACCAGGCCACATACTTCCAACCAAACCCTTATCTTCGCCACTAAAAAATTATGCTGCTCTTTTTCAAGGCTCTGCATATTGTCGGATTTGTTGCCTGGTTTGCCGGGTTGTTTTATCTGGTACGTATTTTTGTCTACCACGTCGAGGCGATGGATAAAAGCCAGCCCGAGCGAGATATACTAGTTCATCAATTCCAACAGATGGAATGGCGGGTATACAAAATCATCATCAATCCAGCCATGATGATCACCTGGGTAGCTGGGCTGATCATGCTTTATCTGCACGGCCTGGAATGGCTGAAAGTCAACTACTGGATGCATGCCAAATTGCCCTTGCTTTTCCTGTTGATCGGCTATCAGCTCTGGTGCAAACGACTCATCGTCCGTCTCGAAAAGGGCGAAAAGGCCCTGACTTCCTTCCAGTTTCGGCTAGCCAATGAATTGCCGACCTTGTTTTTACTTACCATTGTCCTTTTAGCCGTTTTTCGCAATTCTCTCAACTTTTTTTATGCCTTTTTTGGCATTTTGGGCTTTGGATTTGCGTTGTTTTTGGCCGCTAAGGCTTACAAACAATTTCGGGAGAAGGCATAAATGGGTTTTGGGTATCAGTAGTAGAGTTGGTTTATTAATTAATGGGGCGTCTTCATCCTACAGACGAAGCAAAAAAAACCATCCGGCTGGAGAATTGACCTAAAAAAAGCTGTCCGCTAGGCTGTTGACCAGAAACACTAAGTTGACGATATTACACCTAAACCCTCGAAAGGAACTATTACCGAATGATTTTTTCCACCAAGCTGCCTTTTGTCATCTCAATTTTCAAAAAATAAACACCTGGTAACCAGTTGCTTACATCTATATTGCTGATTAATGCAGTAGGCCTGTTAATTTGCCTGCCCAAGGCATCATATACGGCAACGGAAATCACTTCACTAGCCGGAAGGTTGGTTTCCAGGTAAAGGGTAGAGCTGGTAATGGGATTTGGAAAAACTTTCAGAAAATGGGTTTCCTGATCAATAACCGCATTGACAGCATCAATACTCAGCGCATCAAAAAAGGAAACATGGGAAGGTCCGATTGGGCCACCTACGAGGCCAGGGTGCAGCAATACTGCCGCCGCTTCCCCGGTGGCTAGCTGGAAAGTATCCCGTACGGTTAACTTCGTCCATTCCTGGCTGGAGGTGGTATCCCCTTTGAGTAGAACAATATTATCAACCGCATCTATTTTAGCCAGATAAATGCTTACCGTTAGATTCGCCTGCAAGGTTTTAGCCCAACCACTAATCTGGATCACCTGGCCATCTACCAGTTCAGGAATGATTTGATAAAAATAGGCCTGATAGCAACCCTGGGTTTGTCCTGGCAACAACTCCAGACTCCACTGGCCACCACCTGGAGGAGCATCTTCAGCCGATGAACCATAAGAACAGGCATCCACCCAGTTTTCCAGACTAGGCTGATTATTATCCTCAAAGCTGCCATTGAGCAATTGAGCCTGCATATAGCAGGATAGGAGTAATAGGATAGGGAGTAATAGTTTTTTTTTCATAGCTAGTATTTTTTTATAATAAAGACCGCCATTGAGCTTGAAACCGTTGGGCGTTTTTATTTCAAAGTAACGATGATTTAGAGAAAAACTTTACTCGCCGACAAAAAAAGCAAGGCGGTATGCCCTCAGTATTCCAGGGAAAGAATAAATTTGATGGCTCAAAATAGAAATAAAGTATGACCACTACCGACAAAGTAATCCATGTACCTCTGAATGAGGAAAGTATCCGAGACTATCGCCAGCAATTTAATCAGGGAAAGCCTTACAAATATATTGTCATCGATAATTTTCTGGAAGACGAAGTTGCCAATTCCCTTTACGACAACTTCCCCAAGATGACCGAACTGCGCAAACATTATAAAGGAATCAACGAAAACAAATCCGAAGGGTCCAGCTTTTCGGAATACCACGTCGATTTTGTGCGGGTAGTGGAAGCGATCAAAGGCCCGGAGTTTGTACATTGGGTAGAGCAAGTCGTCGGCATCAACGATCTGATATTGCCCGATGATCACCGCGGTGCCGGTGTACACCAGGGGCGCAATGGCAGCTTCCTCGATATCCACGTCGACTTCAGCATCCACCCGGTACTCAATCTACACCGCCGCCTCAACCTCTTGATCTACCTCAACAAAAACTGGAAAGACGAATACGGCGGTCACCTTGAAATGTGGAACGACGATGTCACCAAACTTGAAAATATGGTCAAGGTCAACTTCAACCGCGCCGTCCTCTTCGAAACCACCGACACCTCCTACCACGGCTACGACGTTATTCGCATCCCCGAAACCGAATCCCGCCGCTCGATCTACGGCTACTATTACAGCCCCATCGCCGAGGACGTCAAATACCACGACACCATCTTTAAGCCCCGCCCTACAGACTCTACTCTGAAAAAAGTACAGACCTCCGCCAAAGAAAATATCAAAAATGGGGTCAAAAAAACCCTGCAAAAGCTGGGCCTGAAGTCAATATTCGAAAAATTTGAATAATTTTTTCCCGGGAACTTTTTGGATATGCTTTTTTGTTGTAAATTTGCATCGCCTTATCAAAAAGGCTGGTTATAGACCCATGGTGTAATTGGCAACACAGCTGGTTTTGGTCCAGTCGTTCTAGGTTCGAGTCCTAGTGGGTCTACAAAAAAGCCTCGGCATTCGCCGGGGCTTTTTGCGTAGAATCACTAGGACGAGAAGTCTATCCCGATTTAGGAAATCTTGGGGGCGCAGCGATCTTAGATTTGCTTGATCGGGAATGCATAGTGGGTCTACAAAAAGCCTCGGCATTCGTCGAGGCTTTTTGTGTAAGGCCACCAGCCGCCACGCTCCAGGATGTTTAATCGGCTGGATAGGTAGAATTTAACGTTCATAGGATAAACCCGCCCCGGAAAGTTTCTCAAGCTAATGGAAAAGTCCTTTTTCGGCACTGCATCCCCTAATCTCCCATTAACCCGGGTCAGACTCAAAATCCAAAGCCGCCAGCACATGCCGCCGCACAACCACCTCCTCCCAGGGCGAGCGATCACAGACGGGAAGAAATTTTTTATATTTCTTTCGCACCCGGCGCTTCTTCTTAACCAGGTTGCCGTAGCCGCTGATTTTTTCACTCCCAAGTGAAAAAAATGCCCACAAACTTGTCAGAAGTGATCATTGATTGATCTCCATTCTGGAGTACATCTATGAATCAAGGGGAGATGAGGGCGATGATCGGGTAGCACTTTTATGTTAGTTGAGTTAAAACTGCCTTGAATTACTATATTTTTTCAGAATGACCAACCATTTGAAAAAAAAATCAAGAATGGTTGATTGATTTGGGGTAACCTGGGTCGAAGGGCATCTTATCCACCTATTAAACTACTGTGAAAAGCTCGCTTTCCCCATTATGGTAGACAAATGATCACCATCCAGGTGTACAAAAAAAAATGCCCGGCGAGGTACACCTGGAGCATACCTCGTCGGACAAATCACGAAAATTAATTTCGGTAAAGACTTAGCGGTCAGTCAGCCTGAGCACTGGAAATATTGAACAGAAAGTTATTATTGTAAAACATCTGCTTTTTATGTAGGTCAATCTGTATCCTTGCACCATCATTTTTAAGCAGATATACCGACCATTCATCCCGGTTTTGTTCGGTAAAAATAGCATGAACAGTACGGCTTCCTGCTTTGTACTCGGCCCATTCCCCGGGGCCTGTTTGCTCGAAAGAGCCCTTATCAGAACCAGTGTAGATGACTTTGTTGACATTATATCCATTTACAATATCTGTAACAGGAGTTGGGGTTGGAGGAGTTGGCTGTGGTTTGTTTTCAATGACCACCCATGCATTCGCTAGCCAGGTATTCCGGAATTGCCGCTCAATATCCGTTTTCACTTTAGGATCGACAAATTGTAACCATTCATTTTCAATCTCACTCCATAAAATCGGCACCACTTGGCCGTTTACTATTTTAGGGATAAACAGAAACTGGTCCAGACCTGAAGGGACCACCTGACTGTTGAGTTTACGCAAGATTCTTTTGTGTATACCATCTGTATACACCTGGTAGCCATAGGGAATCTCGAAGACTATCTTTTTGAAAACAGAGGTATTGGCCGGAGCAACATATGACCAGTCATAAGTAGAGGAGCGCATCGTTTCCTGGGAGGTTGTTCGGGTTTTGCTAACCATATCCTGCCAGGATGCCGTAGCTGATACCCCGAATTTGCCATAAACTGATTCCGGAGATTCGTAGGAAGCTGTAACTGCTGCGCCTACCGTAGTCTCCTCAGTGGATGACAAACTTACCGATTCCACAAATTGCCAGGTTTCCGAGTATTGCATCACCCCCTGGTCAGCCGTAGCGTGTGGGTTGTGACCAAAATTAACTTTCGTATAATAGGTTTTGTTGATCACCAGTGAACCATCAGGCTTAAGTTGAAGACGAGGATCTTTGCTATAAGTTGGCGTAAAGTAAACAGGATCGTAGTCAAGGTCCTTTTTAAGAGAGAACTCATAAAAACCATCTTCAGAATTGCGGTTTTCCCGGTCTGTAGAATTTTTGGTGACCGTTACAAACTCTACACTCCATTTGTCGGCTAGCTGGCCATCGACATCCAGCATAATTTTTGTGATTTTGCCTACATCGGATTTGCGAACGGAAAAGCCTTCCAGCATATCCCTTTCAGAACTTCCCACAACGTAAAACCTACCGGTTTGTCCCTTGTCTCCAAAGATTTCCATTTCAATGTGGTTGTCGGTGCCGCCACCATAAACATCCCAGGTTTTTATATTGACGTAATAATCGACCAGCTGGGCCGATACAGGGGTGTAAAAAATACTCATGAAGAGGGTCAGTGAACATGCAATTAATGCTTTCATTGGTTTAAATTGTTTTTGATTATTCAGGGCTTCGTTCACCAGTAGTGAATATAAGTTTCAGCTATCTGTAGAATCCCTGAATCAGGATTAGGTTAAAATTGATGAATATTGTCGATGCAAAGATGTGGGAGATGTGCCCTTCAGACCTTTCACTCAGCTTGCAAAAGCTTGGATTGTGCTTGCACGAAAACACAAATAGGTGAATATCAATACTTTAAAAAGAATTAGAATTTGGAATTTACCTCAAATTTCACTGGGCGGGATACCAAAAGCCTCTTTAAATACCCGACTGAAGTAGGCAGGATCGGAAAAACCGGAGGCATAGGCGACCTCCGAAACATTCAGGTGGCGATCCTGCAGCAATCTTTTTGCCTGCTGAAGCCTTACTGATCGAATAAACAGAGTGGGAGAAAGATTGGTGAGGGCCCGAAGTTTCCTGTAAAACTGCATATTACTCAACCCGGTAGCTTTTTCCAGGTCGCTGCTTTTTAACTCGGGATCATCAATTCTGGACTCTATACAGTTGGTGATGGTCAGGAGAAACTGATCATCCAGACTCCTTACTTTGGCGGTGTACGGCGGGGCCTGATGCTGGCTGTATTTTTGTTGTAATAAGGTTCTCAGTCCAAGGAGTTTTTCCAGCCTGATGAATAGCTCATCCGGGTCAAAAGGTTTCATCAGGTAAGCATCCGTCCCTTGTTGTAAACCCTGAATTTTATCTTCCTGCGCGGCTCTGGCGGTAAGTAAAATAATGGGCACATGGCTGGTACGCACATCTTTTTTGAGGGTTTCACAAACCTCAAAACCATCCTTTTTGGGCATCATAACATCCGAGATAATAATATCGGGAATCAGGCTAAGTGCAACTTCAATACCTTCCTGTCCATCTCTGGCAACACTGATGGTATAATGCTGATCAAGGAGCTTTTTCAGATAGGTAACAATATCCTGGTTATCCTCTATGATCAGCAGGTGTTGATGGTCAGGAGCAGGCGTGCTGTGGATAAGTTTACGGCTTGGGGCAACGGTATGACGATCCTGGGTAAGCCCCCCTTTTTTCCGGCTGTGCTGGGTCGGGTGATGACTGGTCACCACCGGAAGCTGAATGCTAAAAGTGCTTCCCACTCCTTCCTCAGACTGAACCCTTATCTGGCCTTTTGCCAGTTCTACCAGTTCCTTGGTGAGTGCCAGGCCAATCCCACTGCTGTCACTCTGCTTCCTTTGATCGTTGTTGACCTGGTAGAAACGATCAAAGATATACTCAATTTTCGCTTCCGGTATGCCTATGCCCGTATCCCGTACGGTTATTTGTAAGACCTCTCTTTCCTGAACCAGGCAATGATCCGCGGTCAGTATGACCTGCCCCCCTGGAGTGGTGAATTTAATCGCATTGGAAAGTAGATTGCTGACAATCTGTTGCATATTCATTTCATCGATATCCATGAGCAGGCTCTTTGTATTGGCTTCAAAAGCCAGCTGTATTTGTTTTTGCTCTGCCAGGGAATAAAAGGATTCTGTCAGGTAACGAAGAAAGACAATGATGTCGGTGGTGATGTATTCCATTTTGAGCTGGCCAGCATCCAGCTTGGACAATTCCAGCAGCCTATTGACCAGCAGCAGCAAGTTGCCACTGTTGCGTTGTATCAACTCCACTTCTGGTTGATTCCCTTTGAGTTGGCCGGCAAGGCCTGAGATGATGGTTAAGGGGGTCCTGAATTCGTGGGATATATTGGCAAAGAACCTGGATTTCATACCGTCGAGTTCTTTGATTCGTCTGCGTTCAAAGTCGGCCATCCTGAACCGGTAGCCTACGGCCAGGGCAAAAACCAGGATTTCAATCAGCACGGCGATTTCCGTAATATAAAAGTGCGGAAAAGGGAAGTCATGCAGCCAACCAAACTCAATTGCCGCTGAGATGAACGTATTGATAAATACGCCCAGCAATAGGACCATACTACCTAACACAAAAAGATTAACCAGTTTGTTTCTGGCTTTGATAATGGGAAAATAACAGGCCATACCAAAAGCCAGGGCACTAATGGGCAAGGCAAAAGTCAGCCAGGTCATGTTTGCATAATGCGCATCAAGATTCCATACAAACAAAGGCCAGCAAATCAGTGCGGAAAGGCTAAAAACCACCAGGAATTTCAATAAAATTTTGTCGAGCCAGGGGATAAGATGGGGTAGCCTTACAAAGCTCCGCAAAAAAAGCAGGTAGACCACGTAGGTCAGAAAAGCATGGGGCAGCAGATACCGGTATAACAGGTTGAGACGGGGAAAAGCAGGCGTAATGTAAACCTGAAAAATACCCGATTCAATCATCAGCACCGAGGAAATAGACAGGGTATAAATCACATACCACAAGTAACCAGAATCTCGGTACTGGATAAAAACCAGCAGGTGATAAACGGCCAGCATAAGCAGTGCACCAATAACCAGCAAATGAATCGCTACTTCCTTTTCAAAAGCCGTCAATCGGGCTTCATCCCATTGCTCTACAGTATATAGCCGAGCTTCTGTCGGCACCTTTCTTAGTATCCAGGGATACACTTCAAGCGTCAGTTCCTGGATGCCAGGCTCCAGCTGAATTTCCAACTGGCCACTGTATCCGTATCCCGGAATGACCAGCCCTTCAGGCATCGTTCGCTCTTGCATGGGCAGGATAATCCCGCATTCACCAAGATAGTTTTGCCGACCACCAGCTGGTTTAAGGAAAACCTTTACGACCTGCAGATCGTGCAGGTACAAAATGCGTGTTAATGGAGTTTGTGAGGGGTTGTGCAAACGTATCCGATAGGGTTCCTGTCCACTGGCACAGGCTGCATTCAAGGCTAACGAAATATAGGACTGACTAGCGGGCATGGTATCCACCACAATTACGGGCACCTCACTTTCTCCCTGAACGGTGAGGCAACATAACAGCAGTATGGTAACCAGCAACCCGCGTAATTTCATAGCAGGTTTTTTAAGCTCAGTTCCCCAAGTTGCCTCTTTTGAAATGGACTTCTCATACAAATGGACTGATCTTTAGGAGTCAGCGAAAAATAACTTCCCCCAATAAATTGCAACGCAATAAAGATAGGAGTAACTTTGGAATAACCATTGGTGAGCAGGTACGAATAAATATCCCTACAGTGAATCCACCGAAACGCTGATGAAGCGGTTGTTCAATAATTTGCCGGAAAAAGATAAACGGCACTATGCCTCGGTAGAAGCCTTCAAATTAGAATATGGGGGCATAGAATATATTTCCGAGCTATTTGGTATTTATGATATTCCACTCAATGACGGGTATATATTTTTAGGTCAATCGGCCGATACCCCTGATTTTGCAGTTGATTGCTTATTGGATTATATCAAATACTATGCGATTAAAAGGCATCCTCAAGCTAGCCAAATGTTAATTCTGTGCGATTCGGGGGCAGTAATGGATTTAGAGTCTATCGTTTTAAAGAAATGATACAATAGCTAGCCCAATATACGGACCTCCAAATCAGAGTGGCTCACTATCCAAGTTATTAGAGTTGTTTCGCAGGGGTCATGACAAGGTTAAAACGGATCTTTTTTACCCACTTTTCGCCTTTCTCTCGTTGGGTAGCGGTGCTATCCGCCTCAATAAAGACTACAATTGGATAAAAAACCTCTCGTTTTTCCCACCGCCCTGCCCCTACGAAACAACTCTATTGTTCAAAGTACAACCCCTGTGACCACA
Organism: Saprospiraceae bacterium; assembly: GCA_021604865.1. Classification (GTDB taxonomy): domain Bacteria; phylum Bacteroidota; class Bacteroidia; order Chitinophagales; family Saprospiraceae; genus BQJU01. The sequence continues at coordinate 13,453 of BQJU01000056.1, forward strand.
AACTATTCCCTCATATTACCAGAGCATTAGCTGGAGTCATGTTAGATTGTGTACAAACCGTTCGTCATTTGATCAAGTCCAGAGCTAAAACCAAGCAAGGCTTAAAGGTATTTGTTAGACAAATGAAAAATGAATATCAAACTGGAATTAAGGCAACAAAAAACTTCTTAGAAAACTATCCAATTGTTCACGATCAGATATTACCTCAGTGGAATTATTGGGCATTGCCTTAGTATTAATATGGGGAGGTTATTTTTCGCTGACCCCTTATGATGGGCAAACGGCAACCCTTCCTGTAAAGATGCGTAATGTGCAGGCATTGGATACAATTACATTTATTCGTGCCGATCTTAAGATTGAAGTTGAGGATGTATATAGCAACTTAGTTATTTCTAACCTTGTACCAGCTACTAACTTTTCGATGTCTTCAGAGGGTAATTTTATTAAAGTAAGTTCAACTTTTGAATTTCCTCTAACATTTGAGTTGGATAGCCTGGAATCAATTCCTATTGGAGACATCGAGATAGATGCTCCATCCGATCCCATTACCGGAGGAGAAGCCATCTTCGACTTTGTCTATGCCCGGGTTTTCATTAAAGATGCCTACGACATTACTCCAGGTCTTAACCACTGCTGTAAACCTCCAGGTTTAAGGGACACCTTACAATTTGGGGGTTTTCCGCCCTGTCAGGGTGCAGGCACCCCGCAAATAAGTTTTGCCGATGTACAGTATGAGGATGAGGGGATGGTAGTGCCAATTTATCTGGAAAATTTGAATAATCCTTCCAGCAGTGTGACAGTGGATACACTTGTGTTAGAAGTCGAAGCGACCGTAACAGGAGACCTTGTGATCGATTCGCTAGCAATTGTCAATTCCTTAAATTCTTTTCCGGGTTGTTCCCTGACGGTCGTAAACCTAGACATTGACTCTGCCAACTATAGCGTACGAATTGAGGTGATAGGGAATTGCGAAATTTTATCCGGCACCGACAATTTATTCAGTTTCGTTTTTGATGGAACCGGAGGCTGTATTCAGGGGATAAAAACGGTAGTGGTCGAGTACGATCCACCTGGCTTTGCGGAGGCATGCGTCCCTCCTGTTGAAGATGCCCCAACGGATTGCTGGCGACAGAAAGGTGAAATATATCGATGGTGTGGCTCAAATACACCTATTCCTGGTGTTACGATTTATCAGGACACTTTAACCCCACATGAGACTTTGGTTTGTCAAAATACAACTTATGTTCAAACCGAGACAACAGACAGCGAAGGGGCCTATTCTGTTGAGGCAGAAGCCTCCCCAAAAAGATATAGTCTTACCCCTTCAAAAACGGAGAACCCTGATTGTGTAACTACCTTTGATTTGCTATTGGTACAAAAGCATATTTTATTAAATACATTCACGGAACCAGAAGAATGGATAGCCGCAGACGCTAATAATAGTGGGTCAATTTCCACAGTGGATTTAATTAAAATGCGCCAATTAATATTAGGGGTGATCACTGAACTACCGGGGCCACAATGGCGATTCATTCCAGAAAACTACGTCTTTGATCCCCCGGTTCCTACTAGCATGCCGACAGGGTATCCAGAATGCCTTGCGTATCCTGATAGCACAAATATCAATTTTAGAGCAATTAAGATTGGTGATCTAAATTGTGGCTGTAGTAGCTCATTAGATATTCAGGACACGATCGAAGTGGAGGTCAGTGAGGTTATCATTTCAGGAGGTAGAAGGTTGGAGTTCGAGTCTTCTGAATTTGATACGCTTGCGGCTTTTCAATTTGGATTCGATTTTGATTCAGATGACTGGGTATACCAGGAGGAAATTGAGGAAGATCTCCCATATATGAGTTCTGATGCAATTGGCAGTACGGGAGCCTCTTCCGGTTCTTTAAATATTGCCTGGTACGATTCCCTGGCACAGGGCAGAACATTGGGGACCGGAGAGAAAATGCTGAGCCTGGAATTTCAAGACCAGCCATGGGTTTTCGGTGGCAGTCTCTTAACGGAGCTAGCCTTGAATGAAACCGATCTTCCAGCACTGGCCTATAAGGAAGATGGTACACCAGTAGTTATTCGTCTGGTTGCCAACCGAGGACATCGGATGTTACCAACGGTAAACCAAACACCCGAGGAGGATCAACAGAGCAGTTTTACCGTTACTGTTCAACCCAATCCGACCCGTCAGGGAGTGGATTTCAACATCGATAGTCATAAGCGAGCAACTGCCAAGCTTGTTATTTATGATGCTCAAGGAAAACAAGTACATCAATTTTCGTTAAATTTGGAGATGGGTGTCAATAAATACCGTCTACAAGAAATGGCAAATTGGCCAGCAGGATTATATTGGTACAGGGTAGAAACTGGAAATGAAAGTATCAGCGGAAAAGTCCTTAAAAAATAAGAAGGCAAAAAACACCAAGACCGCCTGGAAGTTTGACGACTTCCAGGCGTTTGCTATCGGTATAGAAATAAATTACACAAATTATGATCCAAAAATTTGTTCTTACCATTGCCTGTTTGCTGGTTATCCTAATTAGTCTTCACGGACAGTGTTGGACAACTGCTTATAGTGAAGGGAATGGAAATGCTTTTACGGATATTTATTTTTCAACAGATTCAATAGGATGGATATCCGAAGGGATAACGGGCACAGGGCTATACACTTCTTTGGATAGTGGTAGAACATGGGCCCCTTACGCAGCAGGTGAACTAAATAGGGGCTCTAGTATCTTTTTCTTAGATGAAGAGAATGGGTGGGTTACACACTCATCTCGTACAATTTTTAAAACATCCAATGGAGGCGAAACCTGGGAGGAATTTGATTTTTCAACTGATGATACAAGAACTCCGTATGATATCAAGTTTGCTAATGTTGATACTGGGTATATGGTTTCTAACTACGCCAGAGTTTATCGCTCAGTTGACGGAGGGGAAAGTTGGGATATTGTTTTTGAAAACGAGGATTGGGAATTAGCTACTTTGGATTTTGTCAATGGTAAGGAAGGCTGGATAGCTGGAAGTATTAGTTCGGGTGGACCGGTTCGGGTATTACACACCATAGATGCTGGCGAGACCTGGGAAGAACAATTGGCTGCACCTTCTTCTGGCAATGGTTCTTTTGGCCCTAATGTAGACTTACATTTTCTTAACAATCAGATCGGATGGTTCGTCAATAGAACTAATCTAGTATATAAAACAGAAAACGGAGGGGAAAGCTGGAATAGTTTTTCGATAGCTCAAGGGGGAAATGCTTATGCAATGCGAATTTTCTTTATAAACGATACTTTGGGCTGGGCAGCTTCAACTGTTTCTAGTTCTATTTATGTTACTACCGATGGTGGAATAAGCTGGCATTCTCAGAGTACCGACCCTTATTTTAATGTTGGAAATACCTCTATTTTTATGACCGGGCCTGACAATGGTGTGGCTGCATACTGGCCCTTAATTAAGCATTACCAAGGCGGTCCCGCCGATTGTGACATCCAACTGATTTCTCCTTCTACAACAACTACCGCTTTGCAACCCGAAATCAAATGGCACAAAGTTCCTGGTTGTGTTGATGGATACCGCCTGAGCGTGGGGTTGATCCCTGGAGGGACGGAAATCATCGGGCCACTGGATGTGGGGCTAGATACCAGCTATTTGCTGCCCTTTGCACTGCTAGAGGATATGGAATACTATGTCAACATTGTGCCTTATAACCATGTGCACGGACTGGCCACCACTTGCGGAGAGCCGTTTGCTTTCACTTCTGTTTCCTGTCCACCAACCACCCTGATCGATACCAGTTTTTGTGGCCCTCCGTTCGTCTGGGCCGATACTTCATTTGAAGAGGCGGGAACTTACCTGTTTGAGTACATGACCCCACTGGGTTGCGATAGTGTTGTAGTCTTGGCTTTGACTCATGAAGACGATATCTATACCGAAATAGACACAGCTTTAACAATCGGTCAACCTTACAATGGCATAGTTTATGAAAGCGATACACTACTTACCGAAATATATGCCGCCGACAATGGCTGCGATAGCATTGTGCAAATACAACTCACCATCATCACCCGAACACAAGAACCCGATTTCATTTCACAGTGGCAGGTATTTCCCAACCCTACCGATTCTGAATTGTGGTTTCGCTTTTCCAGCAGGCTGACAACGGTCGCCGCTTTAAAGCTCTACGATGCGCAAGGAAGGCAGGTATTTACCACAGATTTATCCCTGCACTCCGGCGAGAATAATTACCAGTTGAAGGCTATTCGCGATTGGCCAGTTGGATTATATTGGTATCAGTTGGATACGGAGGAGGGGAGGTTGAGTGGGAAAGTATTGAAGCAGTAAGCCAAATATGGTGTATGCCATCCAAATTTCAATACTGCCAGGCTATAGTTCATCCAATTGGAAAATCTTTGAATGGCCACTCTCCGCTCATTATCGGTTGCGGTACTAAGAAGGTTATGTTGTCCAAAACATTTCTGAGCAGCTTTAAGAACTTTTAATAGTTCTGGAGCAGCACAGAATAACTGAGCAATATTTTCCTGCTGCTTCATTGGAATGTGCTCAATTGTATCTGCAAGCTTCTCACCGACTTCATTAAAGATTTCGAATGCTGGAATCTCGATGGGTTGATCATCCTGTGTCGTATATGGTGAATATTCATAGTAAAATTTTGTCATCGAATTGCCTTTCTTTGCTGTGTATTGCTGCCCTCTTAGCCGGAGAAAAACACGAAATGTACGTTTCGATTTTGGGGGAAGTGGACACTATAACAGTCCCTGTAAATAGTTTGTCTGAACCAGCCAGGTAGTATAGGTTATTACTGTCTATCAACTGATCAATATCAACAGGTGGCGTCTTGGGTGGGGCTCAGATGATGGATTAGCAGGGTTTTGATACCCACCCAAGATCGCTTTTTCAAATTATTTTCGACCTACTGGCCGGCTTTCAACAGTTTTTTCACCTGGCGGTATTCCCCGGAAATCACCTCGATAAAATAGGTGCCCGAAGAAAGTTGATTCATGTCCAGCTTTTTGGGTAGATGAGCGGCTGCTTCGATGCGATTTTGCAGAATCACCTGACCTACCTGATTGTACATGCGAATCTCTACTTCCTGGTCTGCGAAGTTGCTCAGGTCTACTTGCAGTTCGCTAGTCACCGGATTGGGGAAAAACGAGAAATCCTGCGCGTGGGTAATTTCCGGTACATTATTATCCGTGTCCGGAATTTGCAAATTAGCGTTGTTATATTCGTTGACTTCCACATTGTCAAAACTAGCAACGACATTGCCGGCATTGTAATTAGTGACTACCAGGCCAGCCTGAATACAGGCATTCATCGGTACATTGGCCGTCATTACAACCTGCCAGTTGACGCCATTGGTTGAGGCATATCCCACAAACTGATTACCCGTTCGTACGATCCTTAACCAGGTAGCTTGTGGGCGGAAGAATTGTGCCGGATAAGCGACACCATTAGTGGTTGTCCGAACAGCTCTGCGAACGAAATTGCTCAGGTTGACCAGTAGTTCTACCTTTTTCGAACCTGGCGCTTCAGATTCACGCATGGAAATACCTGCCCAACCCTGTCCCTGTGGGTTGATGGAAGCAACATGAGCTATGATTTCACCATCACCACAGAGTTCAGCCTTGACATAGGCCGCATTGTCCTGGTTGAAATTGGTGGTATAACAACCGTCACTTTCCAGGGTAAAGGTCTCGGATGGAATATCATAACTAGCTTCATTGCTGTCTTCACAACCAATGCCATCGTCCCCAAAATCCATGAAGCCACAAGGTAGGCCATCTACTTTGATCGTTGTGGTACAAGTAGAAGGGTTGCCATTGACATCCATTACCGTTATAGCCACTTCTACATCTGTTCCAAGCTGATCACAGGTGATGACAAGAGGAGAATAAGTAGTTCCAGCCAGACCACAGGCGTCGGTAGCACTGAAGTCGATAGCGGGTACAACATCCATTTCGTCCTCGCCATTGAAAATGGCAAATTGGCCCTCACATTCGGTGATGGTGGGCGGAACATTGTCTTCAACGGTTGCCGTAGCGGTACAGTTGCTGGAATTGCCATTCACATCAGTAACGGTAATGGTGACTGTATTGGTTCCCTTATCATCACAGGTGAATGAACCAGGTGTTGTTAAAGTCAGGCCAGCTACACCACAGGCATCATTGGAGCCATTATCCACCGCTTCGGCCGTGGTAGAACCATTACCGGCAGCATCGAGCTGAACAGTAACATCCTGACACAAAGCAGTAGGGGCTACCCTATCTTCTATGGTGATCGTAGCCGTACAATTATCCGATTGATTTTTAATATCCGTGATGGTGTAGGTTACCGTATTTATTCCCACATCACCACAATTGAAGACATCAGATGTAACGGTCTCGGATAGTAGTCCACAATCGGCAGTACTTCCGGCACCGACCTGAGCGGCAGTAACAGAGGCGTCGCCATTGGCATCCAGTTGAACCGTCAAATCGTTGCAAACTGCAGCCGGCGGGTCACAACAGAAGCTGTTCGGATCGGCAACGGTGACCGTGGCTGTACAATTATCGGTTTGATTATTCGAATCATCCGTCACGGTTAAAGTTACCGTTTGGGTTCCTAAATCATCGCAGGTAAAACCATTGGGCGCCACACTCAGGCTGAAGGTTCCACATGCTGTGGATGAGCCTCCATCGACCAGGGCTGCTGCAAAGGAAGTGGTTCCGGCACTGGTCAGGTTAAGGGTGATGTCCTGGCAAACGGCAATGGGTGGCTGATTGTCTTCTACCGTCACATTGGCGGTACAGGTGTTGGAATTGCCATTGTTGTCTGTTACAGTAAGGGTGGAAGTATTCGCTCCGACATCTGTACAATCAAAAGTATTTGGATTAGCCGAAAGGCTGGCAATACCACAGGCGTCGGTGGAACCACCGTCAATATCGCTGCCGGTGATGGAGGCGTTGCCGGTGGCGTCCAACTGAACAGTGATGTCCTGACAAATGGCGTCAGGGGCTACATTGTCTTCAATGGTCAGCGTAATATTGCAGGTGGTCTGATTGCCATTCACATCATTTTTGAAGATCGTGATCGGAAAATCACCCACCTGGGCACAGGTAAAGTTGCCAGGTCCGGTTCTGAAAACTCCACCTTGCAGCGCACAGTTGTCGGACTGGCTGACCAAAGCGGGACCATCAACAAATACATTAAATACTTTATTACCGGTGGCATCCAGCTGGATGGTCACATCCTGACAAGTGATCACTGGTGGAAGCTTATCTTCTACGGTAACCGTTGCCGTACAGGTATTTTGATTGCCATTGCCATCGCCAACCGTCAAGGTCACCGTATTGTCACCCACATCCGTACAGTTAAACACATCGGGTGTTACACTCAGCGATTGTAAACCGCAGGGAGCTGTACTGTTATTGTCTACATCTGCTGGAAGTAAGGTTCCACTACCGCTCCCATCAAGCTGGACCGTAGCGGATTTACATTGCGCTGTTGGTGCAGCACAAGGTACACAGGAAAAGGTCGCCGACCAGCCTGGTTTGACTACTGAGCCATCTGCGGAAAAATAGAAGGTCAAACAACCGCTGGAGTGCGTGGAGGTCCGCGTACCCGGATTATTGGTCCCCCAGAAAACCCCCATGACGTTGGGCTCTGTATGGGATCTACCAGTATAGTCGTTCCGATTAATGATCAGCAGGGAGTCGAATCCGGCTTCTATGTTGAAACTGGTAAAAGTGACTTGTACCCTATCACCCGGGGTATTCGGGCAGACAATGTACTTGGTCTTTTGATTATTGGGATAATTGCCAGAACCCCCGTGATCAACAAAAGTGCCGCAACAGGTATTGGTTGAACTCACTACGTTGACCCCCGATGGCATGACCAGATCAGGCTCATCGTCATCCAGGCCATTACAGTTTTCGTCAATGCCATTGCAAAATATTTCACTAGCTCCTGGATTTATGGTTGCATCACCATCATTACAATCCGTCCCCCCACAGGCGATATCATCAAATCCATCCTCGTCTGCATCAGTGCAGGCTGGCACACAGGAAAAAGTAGCCGACCAGCCTGGGAAAACTACTGAACCATCCGAAGAAAAATAGAAGGTCAAACAACCGCTGGCGTGCGTGGAGGTCCGCGTACCCGGATTGTTGGTGCCCCAGAAAACACCAATGACGTTTGGTTCTGTATGTGACCTTCCAGTATAGTTGTCTCGATCAATGATCAGCAGGGAGTCGAATCCGGCTTCTATCCTGAAATTGGTAAAAGTGACCTGCACCTTATTGCCTGGAGTATCAGGGCAGATAATGTACTTGGTTTTCTGGTTAGTGGAGTAATTGCCAGAACCGCCGTTATCAACAAAAGTGCCACTACAAGTTGTGGCCGAAGCAGTGACATTAAGGCCAGATGGCATGGTAAACGTTTGTCCAAAACTGGTTTGAAAATGGATAAAACAGAATAGGAAAACAATCCCAAAGTAGCGGTTTTGTGTCATGATTCACAGATTATCAAGAATTTAGAAAATGGCAGGGGGATTTAAAAAGGAGGGCGGGCGGAAGATAGTTAAATTTTGCACGACTTTCTTGCATAACCCAGCATTATTTGGTATTGACTGTAAAACGATCCAAACATGCTCTCATAGTACAACCCTTGTGATCACAAGCTATTCCCTCCTATTGCTAGAGCATTTGCAGGTGTGATGTTAGATTGCCTCCATGGTTGCGGGCGCACAAACAGAATTACTGTAATTTGGAAACAACTCAATTTTCACTTGAAAGTATAGATTTAGTTGTGGTAATTCTTATATGCAATTAATTGTATTACAGATAATTGAATGATTTTTTGATATAAAAAACTGTGGTAAGACCCGAAAAATGTCTTTTGAAAAATAAAAGTAAAAGTGTATGTTTGAGCCATAAATGATTTTAGCACATACTTCTCCAAATTGTCTGATTTGTAACAACTTGATTATTAGATAAATACTCAGGTTGTCTTCCGTCCCGAAAAATATGCTCTTGCAATTCCTGCAAGGGTGTCATTGTACTGATTTAGGCTTGTTTCTTAAAAATAACTCCCCCCAATTTTTCTGATGGTAGGACCGTCAGATCATATAATCCACAAGGTCTTAATTTATTAGTGCGGCATCTATGATCGAGGCCGCACTAATATTATTGTATAGTGCATAACTATACCTTGTTGTATATTGGATCAAATCAGAATAAACTCAATTTTTTAAAACAATAATATTCCTGCAAATGAAAATTTTTAACACATTACTACTAATGGCCCTTTTAACGACCGGAAGTTACCTTTCTGGATATGGACAAGGGCCTAGTATTTCTTGTCCAGGCACAATTTATGTCAACACCGATCCAGGTCAATGCGGAGCAATGGTCGATTATACCATTGAGGCAACTGGCGGACCCACTGGTGATTTGCCTGCCTTTTACCCCTTATACGATGACCTGGTAGACGAGTTGGGCAATGCCAATAATGGGTATGTAAGCGGTAGCATAACCCCTCCTTCTCCTGGAAACCCTATTTGTATTCCTGAGGATGTCACTTACACTAGTTCCTTTTCAACCCCATCATTTCAAAGTATGGACGGTACGGGGTTTAAATTTAGTGCTGAATTTAAACTGAATGGATTTACGACTAATACCTTTTCTGGAGATCCCATCCTGATGATGAGCATAAGTTTCCGTTGGATAGGGATCTTTACCAATCCTGACGGTAAAATAGGTATTGCTTATCTGAATTCGAATTATATCCCTTCCAACACTACCGTTAATCTGGATGAATGGTATAAAGTAGAATTGGTATATGATAATGGGACTGCCTACTTGTATCTGGATGATGTTCTTATCCTAACGCACGTTATCGGTGTTTTGGAATATCCAGGATATTCTTTTGAGGATAATTTATATGCTACGAACCTTGTAACCGGGAACGGAGCTACCGGAACTCATTTAAATGGATGTATACGAAACGTAGCAGTTTCCAATCTAAATGATGATGGCGGTTCCGGCGGTGGAATGGTTAACGTTACCGATAATGCCCCAGAGGTTTTTCCGGTAGGTTATACTTATGTTACGGCTACGGCTACAGATGAGTCCAATAATTCCGCTTCTTGTTCTTTTTATGTGGCCATTACTGACAACCAGGCTCCTACTGCTGTTTGTGAAAATACGACTGTTCAAATACGACCAAGTGGTTATTATAGTTTTACCGATGATGATCTACTAGACTACGATCAAACTACCGATAATTGCGACAATTTCTACATTTCTAATGCCAGTAGCTACGCTGTGGATTGTGACGATGTGGGAACGACTATTCCTGTCACTGTAACGGTGTCTGACTACAATGGCAATTCCTCCAACTGTACCGCTTCGATTACCGTTGAGGAGGGTACCGAACTGCCTGGTGGTTGGAATCATGCTGATATCGGAACGGCAACTGGCGACGCCGAATATGCCCCTTGTGCCGAAGATACTCCCTGGACTGTAGCATCCAACGGTCCATCTTTCGGACCTCAGGACAAGCTGCACTATGCCTGGAAAAGCCTTTGCGGAGATGGAGAGATCATTGCCAGGGTTGAGCAAGTCACCAATATTGGCTGGGCAGGGCTGATGATGCGGGAGAACAGCAGCGCCGGTTCCCGGATGGTCCGATTAAAGACACAGTTGAGCAACTTTGTGCGCCGGGAAGTCCGTGCCTCGCCGAACGGCATGATCAATAGCAAACAATTATTTGCTATGGGACGTACCTGGCTGCGTCTGGTCAAACAAGGCGATTTTTACACAGGATATACCTCTCATAACGGTACCAATTGGACGTTTTCCTTCTACATCTATAACCCAATGGGCACCTGTGTACAGGTAGGCCTGATGGCGGAAGGCATCAATCCCAACGCTACTGCGGTAGCCACTTTCGACAATGTTGCGGTAATCGGTGGCGCACTGCCTCTGGAAAGTCCGGCAGTTGGTGTGGAATTCGGGGATGTCCATTCCGAATCTCTGGCAGACGTGAGCCTTTATCCAAACCCGGCAAGAGAGGAAGTTCACATAGATCTGAAAAACTTCAGTGAAGAAGACCTCGCCTTGAGCATGGTCAATAGCCTTGGGCAGGTGGTTCGCCAGGAGAGATTACAACAGGTAGCAACAACGCTACATACCATTCAGGTTTCCGATCTGGTGCCCGGCCTTTATTTCATTAGGCTGGAACGCTCCAACGGAGAAGTGATCAGCAAACGACTGATTGTCCAATAAAAAAGCATTTTAGTGGAAAGACATCCGCCCGGGTTAGACCTGATCTAATCCGGGCGTTGTTTTCTCTCTGCATTTTGAAGTTCCGTTTCCGGATGTTTCATCTCCGCCTCATGAACCTCTAACAGAAACTTTGCTACTTTCGATGACGGTGTATTTATCAATCAACCCAAAACGCTCGGTGATCTCTCTTTTGTTGGTTTTGAAAATTACGCAGGAGAAACTAATCCAGGAAGAATCGGAGAACTCATGGAAGAGCTTGGCCAGGGCTTATTTGGCCACAGGGCTCGGCAGTTGTATGAGTTGAGCCAGACGTTTCAGAAAGTGTAATCAACCTCATTGCCACCTCTCATATTTCCCCATTTTTTTGAAACCTTGCCGGTTTTGGTGAGGCTTTTTTGATGAGAGCAATCTTTTAGTTTTGCAGGTTAAATTGTCTACATCCGGTCTTCAAAGTAAAACCTTTAAGAGGAAGGTTAATGTCAATAGAAGGATTCAAACGTAGGTTTCCCCGTTACGATCATTTGGTCTCCAGAAAGATATGACTGGACCCTGACAATCAAGAAGTCTTGTCTAGGGTTGGCCCCTGTTTTAGGGTCTCCATTATATCATATTTCTCGAAATATTTCCGAAAACGCTACCCACAGCTAACTTTTTCTATCTCTAGTTACGTCATAAGCATGAATGATGATTACAAAGGATTTGATAAAATCATGTGTTGAAGGTGATGAAAAGTCACAACGACAGCTATATGAGTTATGCTTTCCATTTCTCATGGGGGTATGTATTCGATTTGCCCAATCTAAACCTGATGCAATGGATTTTTTTAATGTAGGATTCTTTAAAATATTGAAATCCCTCAAGAAATATAGTGGGGAAGGAAATTTTTTGGGCTGGGCAAAAAGAGTTATGATAAACTCAATTATCGATGAAATGAGAAAACAAAAAATGTATAATGAACATGTTAAACTACTTGAGGAATCAGGATTAAGATGGCAGGTTGAAAGTCAACAAGATTGGTTTGATGAATTAGCTGTTTCCCAGGAGGAAATACTTTCCTTTATCTCAGAGCTACCTCTGTTAACTTCTAGTGTATTTAACCTCTTTGCAATAGAAGGTTACAAGCATAAAGAAATCGCTAATATGCTAGGGATTGGGGTAAGTGCCTCTAAATGGCATTATGCAAGTGCAAAGAAAAAGCTGCAGGTGAAGATTTTAAAAGTGATGAAATCACGTAGTCTTTCAATCTTCCTTTGATTGGAAAAAAGTAGTAACTAAAATGGAAAAGAAAGATAAACCTACATTTGAAACATTCATTCAAGATAAATTTAGAGATCAATCCTTTGATTTTAAGGAAGAATATTGGGTAGCTGCTAATGCTAAGTTTACGCAATTAAAAAAGGAAAAAAAAGAAAGGCAGCGCAAGCTATTTCTCTTTTTCCTTCTTGGATTTTTCCTGTTGGTTGTATTGCTACACTTCATGTTTAAGTCTTCACAGGAACAGAACCATCCAAAAAGACTACAAATGGTAGACAGCCAGGTAATGGCTAATACCGTTACGCAGATTCAAGATACAATTGAGTGTCTTGACCTCCCTCTAAATGATGAGAACTTTGAGTCCTTAAAGAAAGTTCTTGCTTTTTCACAGGATGCCCAGGATGTGCCCCATAAGCTTGAAGTTAATAAAAATTATTATCTAGATGCAAAGAAACTAGATAGCTTAGAAATTGAGACAGATATCAAAACAAATGTTCAAAAGGAAGAGAATTTACCAAGCTTAAAGGCCTCATCATTGCCGTCGATAGAGCCCCTATCTTTTCACTCAAAAGATGATGAACTATTTATTCTGAAGGAAGATCTTAATCGTAGTACATATCGCTGGTCTATGGCTTTTGAATTGTTTGCTGGGAACGGAATTAGCAAAAGTTATAAGGACGTTTCCACTTCAGAAGCAACTTTTTTAATCAATTACCATTTTAAACCAGATTGGCGTTTATCAGCGGGAATTGGCTATAAGTTGATAACAGGAAGGCTACCAATTGGGGTTTCGGAGCAAGTGAGCTATGGTTTTATAGCCACAACCACTCGCTATGAGTGGAATCTACGGAATTTGCATTATTTCTCTATTCCCTTTCAAATAGAATATTCACCAGTGAGCAGACACTCGTTTACTGCTGGCGGTAGCCTCTATTGCCAAGTTAAAACAGCTGGAAATCTGATCGTTTATCAGAATACTACTTTTCAGTCAGACGAACTTATTTCAGAAAAAGGGGACGTAGATTATGGTACTAGTATACCACGTTGGATGTTTGATTTAAAACTCGGATACAGGTACCAATTAAATAAAAACCTCGGCACTGGCCTTCAATTGAGAATCCATCCTGATCGATTGGTGAAATCGAAATATTTTGACATTTCCAATTTTGGAAGACCTACTTTTGTAGGAGTATTTCTCCAGTATAGGTTTTAGACTGTACTGGGAGGCATACTCCTATTGGACACTGGAATTTAAAATTTCAAAAGGGCTTACTCCTAACGGAGAGAGGTAAAAAATATCTATGATGACTCGAGTATTGATATCCTTATTTTTGCTTACATTTTTCTCATGCTCGTCAGAGGACTTTCCCGCGCCATACCACGAATCACCGATATTTAAAGTTGATGGAACGATAGATGGTAGTCCCTTGAACATATCCGCTGGTGTGGGTGGCTATTTCATGGATAGTTATTTCAGAAAAGATCAACATGATATCTATATCTTCTCGGGCGAGTTTAAAAAACAAGATTGTAACGAATGTAGAGAGGCGCTTACAGTAAATCTTAAGGATATTAAAGTTTCTACCGATGGCGGAACCTTTGATCCTTTAACTAGATTCAAAGTTGGGGATGTCACTATCGCACAACCAACTTCTAATCCACAGATAGATTTACAGAGCTATCAGTTTTTTCCTAATTATCCAGGTGCAAACCCTAATTGGAATTTTCAATGGATATTTAACGGAGTTGATACAGTATATACGTCTTCTCCTATATACCGTTTTCCAAATCTTGAAGAACAGGTAGTCTCTTTAACCGTTACAAACCCTTTTGATTTTTGTGTAAGTACCTGGGAATATACTGTAGACTTGTGGCAAGGACAACCCGAATGTCCATACATTACCTTTAACTACTTAAATTCACCAGAAGGGGAGGTCGGTTTTTTCTTATCTATTCTAGATCAAGATATTGTTAGCTCATCCTGGGATTTTGGAGATGGTGATCAAGGAGTCTTTGATAGCCAATCCTTGGTGTCTCATACATACGACACCCCCGATTCTTATGAAGTTTGTACAGAGGTGACTTATTTGAATAATTGTACAGATTCTTTTTGCAGTCCTGTACAGTCTCATCAAGGTGCCGGTTGTGCAATGGGTTTTAACTATTTACCATTATTATTGCCTGACAGCGTTTTTTACCTTTTGTCTACAGTAGAGCTTGAATGGGTTTCAGAAGATAACAAGGTTTACTCATCCTCTGTTACTGATGTAGTGCAGAATCCAGAAAGTTTTTTTGAAATAATTGCGATTGAACCATATGAAGTGGATTTGGATGGAGATAAAACAATGAAGATTACAGCTACTTTAAGTCTAACTTTATTTAATAAAGACAATCCAATAGAATCGATCCAGCTGCAATGTGATGAGTTAGTGTTTGCAGTAGGTTATCCTGGGTAAGCAAACTAAAAATTATCAATTGTTTTCATGCCTCCCCTTCTGCAAGATGAATATTCTCTTTTAGAAGAATATATCTTGATTAGACCCCTTTAAGCTGCTTGTGAAGGTGTGTAATGTATTTGAAATAAGGTGATTAAGTGGATGGTTGGTCTATGTTTGGTTTCAATTGGTCAGTTATCTTGCAATTCAGATAGATACGCTCTTAAACAACTAACTTTTGGACAATTAGTAAACGTCATATAAGTAATTGTTATTCGCTAGTGAGAGACCACCTTTCTTGTTGAGACTTTGCTAATTGTACAATAAAGCAATTTACAATCAATTAAATAACATTCTTTATTAAAGCCATGCTTTTAGTGTCCAAGCTTAGCTTGGTCTGGAAGATCTATGCTTGAAAATCGGGTAAGTTTTTTGAAACACTTTTTTCAATTCTATAATTTTAAATCAATTTCCAATGACTAGGATTTACTATAATTTTTTAGTAATAATTCTCATTCTCCTATTGGTCACTCCCTGGGAGTCATCTTATGCACAAACCTCGCAAGTACGTGGAGCCAATACCCTGAATGCTTATTTCAGAGGTAAAACCAAACCTCTTTCGGAGCTTGCGCCAAAACCAGCTACGCCAAGAGCGAAAAGAGAGCAGGAAAAGACGAACAAGCCAAAGTTTATGCCACCAAATTTTATCAATTTCAAAAGACCTGAAAAAGTAAATACAAATGCATTACCACGGGGAGAAGACCCCGTACGCCAAAGATTAACTTCACGTGACTTGTTGAATACTGTTACCCCTAATTTAATCATTGAGGGTATCGATGAAGATGCTTCAGATGGAGGAGTTCCTGATACCAATGGAGATGTTGGCCCTGACCACTATGTTCAGATGGTAAATGCCTCATGGTTTCAAGTCTTTTCAAAAGATGGGACTGCGCTCACTGCGCCTACAAGTGCGAACACTATCTGGAACGAAATTGGGATGAGTTCGTTTTCAGACCCTCTGATCCTTTTTGACGAAGCTGCTGGGCGTTGGTTGATAACTGATTTGGCAAGTATTAGCACAGTTCTATATGGTGTTTCTGAAACTGCTGACCCGATGGGCTCATGGAACTTGTATTCTCTCACAGCCCCAAGCCTTGCGGATTACCCCAAGTATGGCATTTGGCCAAATGCATATGTTCTAACGATTAATGCAGGGGGGGGTGTTTCCCCTGTTTATGCAATCAATCGAGAGCAGATGCTTGCCGGAGCGTCAACAATAGATATACAACGAATTGAAATTCCGGGGCTATCAGGCGGGTTTCCAGTTGTAACTCCAATGGATTGGAATAGTCCTGTTTTGCCTCCAACAGACGAAGTGTTTGTGGTAAGAATGAACGATGATGCCTGGGGTAATGGAAACGACTCTGATCTAATAGAAGTTTGGAGTATTCTTGTAGACTGGGATGATCCCGATAATACAATCTCTACCAAGCAGGAATTGCCAACAGTCCCTTTTGATAGTGACGGCTGCTCTATATCCGTAGGAGGAGACCAGAACTTTGAGTGCATTCCGCAACCGGGAACGACACAAGGGATAGATGGTATCATGGCCGTGGTGATGCATAATGTCGCTTACTGGAACTACGGGACTCATGAAAGTGCTGCACTGGCCTTTTCCGTTGATGCAGGAAATGACGTTTCCGGGATAAGATGGATGGAATTAAGAAGGGAACCTGGTGAGGACTGGTTTATTTACCAGGAAGGCACCTATGCACCTGACGATGGAGGTCATAGATTTATTCCAGGCATCGCTATTAATGGTAATGGTGATATTGGGCTTGCTTATTCTGTATCAGGGGAAGAAATATTTCCTTCCCTTCGCTATACTGGGAGAAGAGAAGAGGATCCTTTGGGAGAAATGACCGTGGACGAATTTGAATTCGGTACTGGTACCGGAGTAAGAACAACTGATCGCTATGGGGATTACGCCAAAATGTCGGTAGACCCACTTGATGGCTCTTTTTGGTTCACCAGCGAATATGTCAAGGCAGATGGTAGCTACGGCACTAAAATAGTCAACTTTGTGCTTCGTAAAGACACCTTTGATATTGCACCGGTTGCTCTGATTACTCCAGTTGACGATGTACAGCTGACGGATAACGAAACAGTCACCGTTCAGGTGAAAAACTTGGGACTTGAACCAGCAACGGAAATAATTTTAGGGTATATTTTTGAGAGTATGCCTCCGGTGGCGGAGCCTGCAACAATAGATACGCTGTTTCCGGATAGTATTTATGAGCATACTTTTATTCCTACTGTGGACATGGCTGCAATAGGAGACTATAACTTCAAAATATTTGCAACCTTCCCACAGGATCAGAATTCATTTAATGATACCTTGCGCAGGGTTCGTCGAAATCTGCCGAGATATGATGTCGGAATCTCAAACATTAAAGGATTGGAAGGTATAATCTGTGCTGAGAGCATAACGGTGAACCTCATTGTAACAAACTATGGGCAGGAAGATATTACCAGTCTGAAAATAGATTATCAATTAAATAACGGCGCTGTTTCGACTATTGATTGGACAGGAAACCTTGCTAGTGGTGAGACAGAAGCAGTAGAAGTTACTTTGACCTCGGTGCAGAATGGCTCCAATACACTTTTAGCCAGAACGAGTATGCCAAATGGAGAAGCAGATGAAATTCCTGACAATGATGAATATTCCAGGCCTTTTCAATCAATTCTTGGAGGTGTCGACGTTACACTTCAATTGAATTTTGATCCTTATCCCCCGGAAACGTCCTGGCAATTAGAGGATGAGAATGGAAATATAATATACACGGGAGGTCCCTATACTAATATAGAACCCTTTGGAAGTACAACTGAAAATTGGTGCCTGGAACTGGAAGGATGTTATACTTTCACAATTTTTGACACTTACGGTGATGGAATGTCCTCAATGTTTGGAAATGGCAGTTACAACATTACTTTCGAAGAAAGTACTCTGGCTTCAATTACCAATGCTAATTTTGGATTTGAAGAATCAAATGATTTTTGTATAAGTGATCCATGTAGCCTGGAAGCGACATATTCTATTACACCTGAATCTTCATTTGGAAGCGGAGATGGTACAATCCTGGTCACGGTAACTTCAGGCGTTCCTCCTTTTTCTTTCAGTATAGACGGAGGGGAAACATTCCAATCGGAATCTCTGTTTACGGGGGTATCCAATGGCACCTACCAAATTATCATTTTAGATGCCAATAATTGTGGGTCAGAAGAAGAAATCATTGTTGGTATGATGGTAGGTACCTCTGATTCTAAAGATACCTATTCACTGGATGTTTATCCAAATCCATCGGCAAATGGGGCCTTTAAATTAACGGTAGAAGGTCTCCAGGAAGGAAAGCCACTTGAAGTGCAGATATTAGATGCCACTGGCCGACCTATAAGTTATCAAAATTTGGCAGGCATTGATGGGAAATACGAGGGTATCATATCTATAAAGCGATTCCCGCCAGGTATGTATATTGTTAGATTTCTGCATCCTGAAATCAATCGACTGCTTAAAATTATACGTCTCTAAATCAAACTAGCTCATAATTGTTTGAGCAATTAAGTAGTTCGGAGGGCCATCATGAAGATAGCTATAAGGTAGGTGGCCCTCTTTATTAAAAATTATTTTTGTGAGTCGGAAAATATTGTATTCAATAATCTTAATCGTATTACTATTCACATGTAATCGCAACGTGGAGTCAAATACTCAACCTCTTCATACAGATTGCTATTTAAAACATGATCCTGGACCTTGCAGAATGGCTATAAAATCATACTATTATGATTCTACCGAGAAGCAATGTCAAGAGTTTATCTACGGCGGATGCAAAGGAGTAGTACCATTCAAGACATTGGTTGATTGTCAAAAGAAATGTAACTGCAATTAGATTTGTTAACAATAGATATTGATTCTATGATGTATTGGCAACTGGCATGCTGGCCTTAATAAAAAAGGATGAGGTATATACTTCCCCGGTTATTAAGAGATCAAACTTGCTGCAGATTAAGGTAATTCTAATCGTATTTATGAGATCACTGCTTTGCTTATTTCTTTATGCAATCACTAGTATATCTGCTTTGCTTGTCTTTTCTCCAGAAGGATTCGAAAATGGTATGCATAAATCAGGTTGTTTCTTTTTTGAATTGCAAAGAGTTTCTAGAGGTAATCAAGAAGATAAAGTTGAACCTATCGTATACAGAAGTTCAATGGATAGCGAGCAATTTTGGCTCGAACCCAAAAACGTAATCCGTGCGAGAGAAATCTTTTGGGTTACGTCATTCACTGCTACTCTATTGTTCTTTTTATGGATATTATATGTGTATCAGCAAAAGATAAAAAGATTGAATGCTGAAATTGAAAACAGAGACGGGCTCCTTTCTATCTTTACCTATGTGACTTCTCATGATCTCAAGGAATCAGTTAGAAACATAAATAACTTTGCATTACTTGCGAAAAGAAACTTGGAAAAAAAGAAATCGAATCCTCAAGAGCTGGAACTTTTAGGGTTTGTTGAACGAGGTGCAAAAAGCATCTTCGGAATGATTGATTCATTGAACATATACATGGAAAGCAGCTCCAGTGGAGGCACTTCTGAATTGGTTGAATTAGCTATGATATTCAAGTCGGTCAAAAAAAAGTTCATTCCTAGTATTAATGAAAAGAATCTAAACCTACAATTTTTGAACTACTCATCACGTAAGATTATTAATTTCCCAAAATATGAGCTAGAGCTTATTTTAGAAAATGTAATCCGTAATGGGGTTATTTTCAATAAATCCACTACACCGTCTGTAAAAGTTGAAGTGTTTTCAAGAGGTAAACGAGTATTATTCAAAGTGACTGACAATGGGATTGGGATAAATAAAGAGTTTCACCATAAGATTTTTCAGCCCCTACAAACATTGGAGAATAAGAATATTCGCCAGGTTTCAGGGTTGGGACTGACAATCTGCAAAAATATTTTGGATAGACATGGAAAAAGCATTTGGGTGCAATCTGATGGAGCTAATGGTAGTTCTTTCTATTTTTTCATTTAAACTGGAGAAGCTATGTGCTCTTTCTGTATTCTAATCTATTAATTATACCTATCGCACAAGCCCTTCCCAAAACATACATTTTTATCCAACTTCTCCTTAGCTAGACTTTTGCATGCTGTCCAGCTTAGATTTTCCACACAACTGTTACAAAAAGTTGCTTCTCATTAAAAAAAAAACTATATTTGGCAACGCATATTCTACCGCAGATTATCTCATCAGTGCTAACCTAACGTTCAAGAATACTCAACTACCAAGCAGATTCTTGTTTGATGACCTGTTTTAACCCTATAACGTGTAAGTAATAAAGGTTCATAACTCCTAATGGTCGGTAGACTACATCCTGACCGTAGGCTCAACCTATATTCATCATTCTTTCACCTAAAACCTGGAAAGATATGTCTGCAATCCTATTTAATCAGATTGCAAGTGAGGCATCCAATTATTATTTATATGCCGCTTCCGATAATGCCACCAACCAGGAAGCAAATTTGTTTTTGCTTTTCGGCATATCCTATAATCCTGGCCCTTCGATTGACTTTACTCAGGCCTTATCCCTCAAAACGGGTATCTATTTTTTCTATGATCAGGATACTTTGCCAGCCACCAACCTGTCTACTTTGTTTGCTTCTTTGGGAGCCTTGACCAAAGGCGTTTCCATTGTTTGGATCAACGAAATTAATGCCAATGGTGCCGCCACCAGCTTTCAAACTATTCAGCTTCCCGTTCCGACTTATGATAGTGCCACTGCCACGCTGTCTGGTAATCCTTCAACGATCTTTCTTAAGGTGGCCAATACGCTGATCAGTCTGACAACTTTAATGCTCAATCCCAACCTGGCTATCAATATTGCAATTGATGGGAGCAATAACCTGATGACCATTACGGATACTTCGAAACAGGCACTCCAATTTACAAAGGTCAACCCAGGGAGTGGTAATACGTCATTATTACGCATCTTCGAGGCACAGGTCTCTTTTGTCGCAGATTCGGGAGCGACTACCTTGCCCAACACTTCCGCTCCTAAAAGAGGCGCACTCAACTTTAGTGGAGATAATTGGGATTTGCAAACGCTTTATTTTATCGTCCAGCAAAACGCTAACAATGGCTGGGGAGGCTTCATACGCTATTATTACCCGGGAAGTTCTGGCAATGAAAAGATCAATTATCCGTTTTTTGGAAGAATCAGCCAATCTACCCAAGTCGACCTGTTTAATCAGCTGGACTTGCTTTATCCTACTACCGCTTCAAGAACCTACTTTATTTTAAAGGATCCAAGCAGTGCACCGGATGTTTTTGCTAATCCTAATTCCTATCTTTTTACAACCCGAGGCGACAAAATTCAACTTCAACCCAACAGCAATATTGGCTACTATTTCAGCACTATTGATAAATCAAAGCTCGAATACTACCTGGCTCCACTGGGGAAATTTTCATTGGAATTGCCGGCCAATACTACCGAAGCAAAGGTGATGTGTGGCCTTTCCGGAATGGAATTTGCCAGAATCAAAAATGGAGATGCTTTACAATTGATACCAGGGCAACCGGCCTTCGCCCCTACATTTCTACAAACAAATGCTAATAATAACCAGGCCGAATCGCTATTAACGAATGCTTTTGTGACTTCTTGGACGCAAATACTGTCCGACGATAACTGGCGGTACTTTTCGCAGCCCACCACACTAGCCAATTTTAGTAATCAGGCCGATGATGGTGACTGTGATTTCCCAGTCGCAGGATCCCTTGACATTCAAGTTGGAAGTTTCCCAACGGAAAATTCCGAGAATCCGGGTTTTCCAATGGCACTTTATGGCAATGTCTTTTTATTTCCGAACAATGCCGACCAAAACACTATTTCAGCTTTTGAACAACAAATCCTGGCCAGCAGCCGGTACAATCTGTTCATTCCTTCTATAGAAAATGGAGATGGCCCAGTATTTACGCTAAGTGACGGAACGCCGATTAATGCTGGACAGGTGATTACCTCCAGCGGTTTTCTGGTGACCGCCAATGGTCAGGAAAGCAAGGCAGGTACCTGGAACAGCTTGAGACTAGCCATTTCTGGAGATCAACACCTACAGTTTGATCCACCCAACTCTGGCAGTATACTGAACCCTCCTTTGAGTCTCGCACTGATGAATACTCAAGGTTTTTTGGTGATGGACGACTGGGCAAAATTTTCCCTGGAACACCAGCTGACCGTTAGCGGCTTTACCTTTAGCGTAAATGACTTACCGGCTTCCGGCAATAGCCCCGAGGTGATTCCCATCATGATCTTCAAATACGCCACTGGTCAAAGCCTTCAGGAACTAATTGGCAATACCAATACCTGGACCAATCCCTCCTATTTTCTGAAGGAGGGAGAAACGGCAACAGATGTGCAGGCTACCTTAGATGCAGCCATTCAACAGGCGGAAAGTACCAAAGGCCAGCCTCAGGATCCATTTAAATATTTTAGGGATACGATTTTGACGCAACCCAGCTGGACTGGCGTCATCGTTTTTAACTGTCCCATCGATGGGGGTGAAATGCCGCCTGATTTCCAAATGCTGTTTGCGGGGGTTAGCGGGCCGCTGACGGCTCATCACTTTGGAGTGGAAGTCAATCAGATCGGCGCTCAGAATGACACGCCCACCATCAATCAAAGTTCCATCTTTGGGGTCATATATTATACCGATTCAGGAACGGACGACAGCTCAACCGCTACCTATGAATTTATCACCAAGGAGTTAATCGTCGTTTTCCAAAACTCCTCGATCTCCGATATGCAGGCGCAAGTCGGCATGAAAATCAATGCATTGTTCCAGCGCGATGTCTTTTTGCAAGACAATGAAGCCCTCGAAACTGCCGAAACGCCGGGAGCAGTGGAACCCAATACTTTTTATATTCAGGGCCAGTACCAGAAAAATGGCAATGACGGCACCGTGGTGTTCAACAGTTCCAAGAAACACACCTATGCCTTCAATCCGGGAGGCAACTATATCCGGGTGTTGGATTCCTTTGTCATTAATAATGCCAGCTTGCAATCAACGGGGAGTACGGCTCAGGGCCAAAACACGTTGGTGACTTCGCGTTTTGAAGTAGGCGGACAGCTCTATTTCTCCAATCCGATCGTACCGGGCGCCACGCAACCCGACCTGTATTCCTACGGATCGGATCTTTCGGGATTGCCAACTAGGGGGATTGCCTTTAACATCAGTGTGCTCCTGGATGAAACGGGGCAGGCGATTGATGGTTCCAGTACGGCCGTTCTGGACACCAGCAATCTGGCGGTACAGTCGGACGAAACGGCTGTTAGATCGGATAGCCTTTTGGCAAGTCTGCCTTTTAAATTGTCGGAATTGGTGCAAGCTGCCGACGGCTCTACCATCAGTCTAAAAAAGGAAGGGCAGTCAGTCAATGTGATTCAATTGGCAGGTTACACCACTACAGCGCCCATTTACGCGCTAAAATACAATCTGTCATTGGGCTCCCTGGGTTCCCTTTCGGACGCCCACGGCAGTATTGATGCCACCATGCTTCTGGGCTGGGGGCCAAGCGAAACGACGCCAGACAATGATGGTGCACTGCTCTATATGCAACTACCGGAAGCTTCTGCGGGTTTCAAGGGCTTTAATCTTCAGGGTATCCTGAAAACCGTTTTCGGCGATGCCAACCTCATGGAAGTGCCTTACACGGGTACAGATGGTACAGAACGGCCGGTGTATGTGCTCCTGTTTAACAATGTCGCATTAAGCATTCTCAACGTAAAATTCCCACCGGGCATCATTGCCGATTTTATTTTGTTTTCAGACCCCACAAAAGGTTCTGGAAGTAATATTGCCTGGAATATTGCGGCTGTTCAGAAATGATTGAATTGAATTTTTAAATGCTAAACAATATGGCAGATATATTAGATGCGAAAACGATTAATCAGTTGATTAAAGATTTGAATTCCCTGTATGATACAGGATTGCCTACGGAAGATGAATTTTCGGCAGGAAGTATTCTGAAAGACCTTTGGGAAACGGCAATCACGGTCAAGGGAACTGGAAAGGACAATTACTGCGCCCAAGCCGATTCCCCGACTATTGAATTTGGAATGGGAATTGATATACAGGCCACAGCCATTGTCAAGGCTTCGCCGGATGAAATTGAAGAAATTAAGAAATGTAATTCTTAAGCAAATTTCGTGGTCAAGCTAAAATGTAGATCATAAAGGACTACAAGGGGCGTTGATTTACGTTTTCGATTGACTCCAATCACGAGATTTGTCTAAGAAACAGAAATGTAAGATAGCTAAAACCTAAACCTATGGCCACCGAAAATGTCCAATTCGGACTGATTATGAATATCAATGGCGTAGAAGTAGCCATTTCTGCCAATCCTAAAAAAGCGGCGGAAGAGGGGATGACCTTCAACCTGGATGCAGAAGATAAAGACCTGGGGAATATCGCTGAATTAATCGATTGGTTCAATACCAATTTTGGGGTCAATATTCCCAAGGGAGATGATTTGCCTTATCCTTTGGGAGACGTTATTGGCAAAATTGAAGCCCTCAATTTTACCATCAACAAACTAACGATGGACCTTCCCACCAAAGGGAACAAACAATACGATTTTAAATTTTCCGCCGCATGGCCGGAAGGAGAGGCCCAGCCCATTGTCGGCCAACTGGCCCTTCAGGGCGGCTCTTTTTCAGCAACCAATATTAACGAAGACGGAACGGGAGGGGATACGTAATCTTTAACAACGGAATATTTTCAGCGTATCAAGTCTAAACCTAAAACCTTATGGCTAAAGCAACATTTGAATTAGACGTAATCATAGATGATCCCAATAAGCCGGTTGAAGATCAGTACGGATTAGCCTTGGCATTAAATTCCGGGCAAGGGCCTTTGGAATTTACGATCAAGCCCAATCCGAAATTTAGATTCACCCTGAAGGATGTATTGAATCAATTGGATCAATTGCTGAACCTGAATGTACTGTCGAAAATCGGGGACTTGACCACTAACCCGCCTTGGGAGTATATTTTTAGTGGGGTATTGGATTGGGCCTATGAACCCAGTTTGGTCGTGAAGGTGGACAAAAGTGCTTCCTCTATTCAGTTGCAGATCGATTTGTATGAGAGTGTGGATTCGGATACTTTGGGGGTGAACTTGAATCCTCCTGATTTGGCTAAGTATCATATCGATATTGAGCCAAATATTACGGTGTATTCCCTTATGGCGGGTTATACAACGGAAAAGGGCTTTGATGTGAGTGCCAAGGTGAAATTCCATGATCAGACGGGAAGTGATACCCAAACTTTGACGGCTTCTTCTAGTGATGATGATAGTGGTAAGCCGTCTGTTGTGAAATTTCCATTTCCAACGCCATCGCCAAAGCTGCCACTTTTTAAGCTAAACTATATCGGACTGGGTCAGCGATTTGGGCCACCCTTGCCTCAAGATACCAATGACTTTGCCAATGCCTTGTCCACGATTTTTACTGAACTGGAGAAGACTTTCACCAGCAATGATCCGGAATATCTGCTGACCAATTTGGTACAGGAATATTACCAACCTGACCGGGGATGGTTTTTTGGACTGCATATCGATATTAAAGGTTGGGATCTAAAGGTACTTTTTAATGATCCGGTACTCTATGGCCTGGAAATTTCTGTCGGAGAGGGGGGCGGACAATTTGCGGGATTGGATCTGATCATTTTATATGAAAAACTTGGGCCCCATTTGGGCGTCTATTACGGCAAGCTCACCATACCGGAGGCTTATCGAACCATTGAGCTTGGTGCGGTATCCCTCACCTTACCCACCGTCCAGATCTGGATTTATACCAATGGTGACTTTAAAGTAAATGTCGGCTGGCCACTCGGCCCGGAATCGATCGGCATTCAGGTCTATATCTTTACAGGAAGTTGTGGGTTCTATTTTGGAAAACTGCGCAGTGGAGACAATCCGCAAAACCCAAATCCGCCGGTTGTTTATAATCCAATCCTGGAATTTGGCTTGGGATTATCCGTCGGGCTGGGGCGTTCTTTCCAAAGCGGACCATTCTCTGCTAGCCTGAGCCTTACCCTGCAGGGCACCTTCCAAGGTGTACTGGCCTGGGAAGAAGACAAAGGGGATATCACCCACACTCCTGACTACTATTGGTTTGCAGCCACCGTAAGTCTGGTGGGCACCCTTCAGGGAGAAGTAGACCTCAAGATCATTACCCTTTCCGTGATGGTCAAAATGTCCGTCACGGCGGGTATTGCCTTTGAAACGGATTATGGAACAGTGGTAGCCGTTATCGCAAAGGTAGAAGCGAAAGCCAGTGTCAAAGTACTGTTTGTCAAGATCACCGTTAGCTTTAGTGCCACTATTTCCGAAACCTTTACCCTGAGCACAGGACCCAATGGAAATGCCAGCCTGGATGGGCCTCAAAATCCTTCCTTTGCAGGCATGAATGGCGGCGGTTCGAGCAGCCCGAAGCCGTTGACTATTGAAAAGCCGATGACTTATGCTACCAGAGCACCGCTTGCAACGGTAGAAACGCCAGTAACATTTCCACTCAATTTTATGCTCTATCCGTCGGTGGTTTACGATACCACTTCAGATAATGGGCCCAAAGCAGTGGCCGTATTGTCCTTCGATGTTCCGGAAACGCCAGATAGTAGCTGGCCGTGGGAAATGCTGCTCACAGCTTATAGCAGTTGGTTGCTCAACACCTATTCTAATGGTACGGATTGGGATCCCGTGACGGTTGCTTTGTCGCCCGAAGCGGTTGGTACTTCCAATTTTGACACCAATGTGGTAAATGAATTTTTGGCCAAACAGGTGGTTTTTAGCATCAGCGGAATAGATTTTAGCCAGGCAGGAGATGATCCCGATGAACAACAGGTGGCGCTATTCCCTATTTTGCCCAACTTGCAACTGAGCTATGAAGATGGAACAAAAAACGTCTCTTTTGATGAACCAATAGTCTCCTCTTCTTACATCAGCATCTTGGAAGACTACCTCAGTCAATTCTCCATTAATGATCTGACTTCTAACCCAGATAGTGGATCTGGCACTATGGCCGCAAAGGCGGAGGATGATTCCATTCCCCTCAATGGTCAGATGTTAATCGATTATTTTCTGACGATCGGTCGTCAATTGGCGCAGCAAATGCCTGATTCAACCGTGGCGGATATTGCACCTAACCTGGCTGGAATGGTCTCCCGCTTTTTATTGAACGGATTAATTATTCCTAATCCTACGGACCCTAATAATGTCGAGGATTATCAAGGGTTATATCATTTGACCGGCCAGCAATTTGCTGTGGATGATAGTAAAGATTCTGTCGAAGCGACCTTAGCCAAGAATGCAATCAGTACCCCCGCCACAGGGCAACCTGATTTTAGCCAAATGGTGGTTGATTTTGGAGCGGATGACAACGCCAGTTCTACCTTGCCTGTTGAGCCGCCACCGAGTGATCCGCCGACCTTCCCGGCTTCGCCAATAGCGCTGCCCGCTTTATCGTCCAATGCATTATGGGTTAGTGCAAGAACCAAGTTAGCCTGGAATTCAGATCATTTGATCGTTCCTCTTCCCAACCAGATTTTGACAGCGTTAAAATCACAAACACTTAGCTTAAGCATTCAAAACGAGTTTCCAAACGAGGATACCACTCAAGCTACTATTGCGACTGCCATACCCGGCTTGCTGATTCCCATTACCATCACGCAGGTGGCCAAATCTCAGTCGTTTAACGTGGATGAGGATGGTGCCGCCCTGCCCGGATTCTTGCCCTATTTATACCAGATTAGCTCTACCAATGATGAAACACGGCAGAGAATTGAGGACGCCTTAAATGGTGCAGACCTAAGTACGGCCGAAATCACTTTGTTGTATGACAATACTTCCGGCAGCAATGGTTATCAGTCAGATCTACAGAATCCGACCAATACGCTATTACTTAAAACCAATTTGTCGACCAGTAGCGAACCAGACAGTATTAATGCGCCACTACTACTGGCTACCGAGCAAAGCCAAAACAACCTTGGCCCGGTGGTCGCTTTGCAAAACCAGGTGGCTAATTTCCTACAAATTATTTGGGAAAACAGTGTGGTCAACGCCAATGGCTTTTTCCTATACTACGAGAACGGAAATCAGGGAGATTTCCCATCTACCCTCTTTTCAGGTAGCCAGGCAGATCTAAATATACTGGTTTCTTTCCCAAAAGCGACCACGTTCCAATCCTGGCACAACGTGCTGACTACCGATGAACAAGACAGCAATCAACCACTGTATATCGGCGTAGCTGATGCCCAAGGTAATGCATTGCCTTCTTTCCATCCGACCTACCCAGCCGGTTGTCTTGCTTTTGAAATTACCCTACCCGATGAAGCAACACTCCTGACGGCGGAAGGCGATAACCAACCATACTCTGCCGATACCGTTGAGCAATTATATCATTTGATCCAATATCAGATCGCCCAAGGCTCTTCCGGCTCTAGCGGGCCTTCATTTGATGCCTCTGGCTGGGCACCTGCCGTAACGCCTTCGGCTCAGAGTAGTGGCGGCTCGGATGGTTCCGGAGGTAGTTCTACTACTTCCAGTTCCAGCAATCAAAGCTATCGCCAGGTGGTACCGGCCTATAAGTTTTTGCCGGATAATGCGGATGCACCTTTGGTTACAGGTGGTTTACCTTTCACTTATGCTGCTATTGGCGGTTTCCCAGAAATGGAATTCCGGCTTTGTGACTTGTATGGTAATGTGCTTAACGCCAATACCAAACTGGCACAAAAAGAAATCCTCTACAATGATTTGCTGGTTTCCCTGGCGGAATGGCCGGGCGTTCAGGTGGCTTACCGGATCTATATTGATTCGAATCAGGATAAGGTGTTAGCGCTTCAGATTGAGTTTAATCCGAACCAGGTACTCCGAAATATGGCCAATTACGCTGTCCATGGTTTGGCAGCAGGAGAGGATCCGCAAGAAGGGGATGATATTCGCCAACAGGCACAGGTTGCGTTGTTCCAGATGTATACGGTCATTAACCAGGTGAGTGATCCGAACACGGCCTTTGATGTGACGGCTACCATTTTCCAGACGGCTTCTAATTCCAGCGGTACCATCAGTTCCGGGGACCAATTAAGAACGCCACTTAAAAGCTTGGCTGCCAATATCATCACGGACCTGCAAAAGGTATATGCTGATCCAAGCCAGGCGGGTAGCCTCAGTCAGATAGATACGACCATTAATATTTCGATAGATCCTACACAGATTGCTTTGATCGATACGGATATTCTGGCATTAACGGTTTCGATGGGCATGAGCAGGCCAAGTGACCTGCTTGCGCCCGATGCAGACACCCTGCTTCCAAAAGTAGCCGATAATACCTTTGTGGTGAAGCCTAATCTGGAGCAACAAACTACCGCTGCAAAAGCTGATGACTCTACTGATCCGGTCACGCTGACACAATGGGCAGAGGACTTTGAAGCGGTTTTCCAAGGCTTTGATGGTGCAGATGGACAGGTTAAGGTGGCTACCAGAACCGGTAATCCAGACTTCAGTAGCACTGGCAGTAATGCCTACCTCTGGACGGTCAAATGGAGTAAGAGCAAAGGCATTGCCTTGTCATTTACCTCTGACCAGTTTAATTACTTCACGCTGGCCCCATTAAGCACTCAATTGTTGCCAAGTGTGCCCGTCAGCCTGACTACCTACAACGAAAACCTAACGCCTACCACAACGCTTACGGCCTTTACAAATGTGGACGTTGACGCTGCGGCACAGACTTTCCTCAGGACTATCGATGAACTATTAAGCCCGGAATCTGCCGCTGCCATTTCCAAGGTCGACCCTAGTGGCTTTGATACCTTGTTGCAATATAAATCCGAATTGGCAACAGCGATCCAAAATGGATTGATTCCCGTTTTTGAGAATGAAGATGGCGATCTGGAAAGTGCTATGGATCGGTTTGAGCAGGCACTGCTGACGGAACTATCCAATGCATATAATACCTCCGCGGTAGTGCAAACTGCTGGGCAGGTGACGGTCAATGGAACCCCCGAATCCGGCTCCACCGAGTCACCGCGTCTGTTTGGCGGGATATCAGCTCCGGAATCCAGCCTTTCTGCTGGATCCAATGGAACCGATCTGGAACAGGAATACAGCCTGAGCAATGGTAAATTTGAACTTGGGGCTTCCGGCGGTCAGACAGCATCCGAATACCTGAATTTCCTGGCTACCGCCAAACATCCGGCGCAACAGGCAGATATCAGCGTAGAGTTG
The DNA here is from genome assembly GCA_021604865.1 of Saprospiraceae bacterium. Taxonomy (GTDB): domain Bacteria; phylum Bacteroidota; class Bacteroidia; order Chitinophagales; family Saprospiraceae; genus BQJU01. Next base: position 43,765 of record BQJU01000056.1, read on the forward strand.
GCCTATAGTCCAGTATTTCTTGAACATTTGATCGAACAATCAGAAGAAGAGTATGGCTATGTGCCCTCTTCCTGGTTGCGCTTTGTCATCACGGGCCCTGGTACGCCATCTTATTATGATTTGGGAGAGGCCAATATCCCGATACCGCTGCGGTCTTTCCCGCAAAACCCAAGCTTGCAAGGCCAAAGTGCTTCTGCAGATGCTGCGGACGAGCTTGGTCTAGTTGCTTCCAGCAACCCCGTTGAAGACGCTTTGAAGTGGGAATATACGGTCAATTTAATCAAGTCAGAGGCAGCCGCGCAGGATGAATTATGGTTCGACCTGGTGTACAATAGCCCGGTACAAAATCTAGATGCTGCAACAGCCCTTCGTGCTGACAGCACCACAAAATTGACCAATTTGTTCACCAGCCTGGCACAATTCAACGCTGCCTATGATAGCCTGAAATCAGAGCTTAGTACCAATATCGATCAAGTATTTGAGGCCCCACCAAAAGATCCGGGGCAGCTGACGCAAATCGTCACGACCTTGAATCAGTCGATCGATCAGGTCGTTTCAGACTGGCAGGCTTTTTATGAACCTGATCTAGCAGAGGCGGCAAGCGATGGGCCAGCGGTCATTACGGAGCATTTCGCGCTGAGCTTTAAAGATATGAGTGATGGCATCCTGACGCTGTATTCAGATGTCAATGATGATTTTCCCGCCACCATTAATGGTCAGGCTGCACAAAATGTACCCACGACTGTTTCGGATGCAGAAATGCCAGGTACAGGACTCCAGTATTCCGTCCAATACCCTTATGAAAAGAACGAAGATGGTGCTTTGACAATCGTTTGGAAAGATATCAATGCCATAGAACGACAAACGGCCATTACCACCTTCTGGATCATTCGAAACGCCGATTTGGGAAGCGCTTCGGAAACTGCTCCGGTTAATGAAAAACTGATTTACCAATCTCCTGAAGTCAGCTTTGCCAACCCGGTACTGCCTTTACTGACCGTACCATTTGTTCAGGCGGACACCGCTACATCTTTGAGCCAAACGATTTCTGATGCCTTCCAGCCATTTGCGGAAGCAGGCACCGCCAGCACACAAAACCGGCTGATGAAAGTAGAATGTACCTATACCTTCAACCTGGTGAATTTTATGGGCAATAATATCGTCAATGCATTAACGGTGCCCATTGTCACCAAACTGGTCTACGACCTCAATTTGTTACCCAACGATGCGACCGATACCACTGATGCTTCCACTTTGCAGGATTTCAGCTGCTGTTTAGCCAACGATCTAACGGATTGGTTTAACGCCAACAAGCCAACCAATATGCCTGACAATGTACAAGCCAATTTGCATTTTAATGCAATGCTATTTGCCGTAATCGATGGCTCTCAGTTGCCTTTAATCAAAGTGCAGGATATACAGGTGACCGTGCCTGGACAGGGGTGGTGGACGAAGGTGTGTGATTGATGGGTGGGAGCAAAAAGAACAGCGACTCAATATTGGGTGGGTATCAAATCTGGATACCCACCCAAATTCTTTTCGACCTACTGCCCAACTTTCAACAGCTTTTTCACCTGGCGATATTCCCCGGAAATCACTTCGATAAAATAGGTGCCCGAAGAAAGTTGATTCATGTCCAGCTTTTTGGGTAGATGAGCGGCTGCTTCGATGCGATTTTGCAGAATCACCTGACCTACCTGATTGTATATGCGAATGTCTACTTCCTGGTCTACAAAGTTGCTCAGGTCTACTTGTAGCTCGCTAGTCACCGGATTGGGGAAAAACGAGAAATCCTGCACCTGTGTGGCCTCCGGTAAATGGTTATCCGTATTCGGAATCTGCAAATTAGCGTTGTTATATTCGTCGACTTCCACATTGTCAAAAGTAGCAATAACATTACCGGCATTGTAATTAGTGACTACCAGGCCAGCCTGAATACAAGTATTCATGGGCACATAGGCCGCCATAACAGCTTGCCAACTCGACCCATTGGTTGAAGCATAACCAATAAATTGATTCCCCGTTCGTACGATCCTTAACCAGGTAGCTTGTGGGCGGAAGAATTGTGCCGGGTAAGCGACACCATTGGTCACTGTCCGCACAGCGCGGCGAACGAAATTGCTCAGGTTAACCATGAGTTCTACCTTTTTCGAACCAGGTGCTTCAGATTCACGCATGGAAATACCTGCCCAGCCCTGTCCAAGTGGGTTGATGGAAGCAACATGAGCTATGATTTCACCATCACCACAAAGT
>BQJU01000057.1 GCA_021604865.1 Saprospiraceae bacterium
AACCTTTCCGGTTTTTCCATTCCTTCTAGGGAAATTGGTTTAGAAAGGTTTAGGACAGTGAAGTGGTTTAAGCCAGTACGGATATAACACTTCTTCCACTTTTCCGTTCCTTCTAGGGAAATTGGTTTAGAAAGGTTTAGGACAGTGAAGTGGTTTAAGACAGTACGGATATTAACACTTCTTCCACTTTTCAATTCCTTCCAGGAGAAATTGGTTTAGAAGGTTTAGGGTAATCGAGGTGGTTGATGCGAGTACGGATGATAGCAACCTTTCTGGTTTTTCCGTTCCTTCTAGGGAAATTGGTTTAGAAAGGTTTAGGACAGTGAAGTGGTTTAAGACAGTACGGATATTAACACTTCTTCCACTTTTCAATTCCTTCCAGGAGAAATTGGTTTAGAAGGTTTAGGGCTGTCGAGGTGGTTGATGCGGGTACGGATACGGACACTTCTTCGCTTACCAGCGTCTCCTGACACGATGCAGAAGAACTGCACCTCCTCTCGCTTGCGAGCGTCTCCTGACGCGATGCAGAACGAAACTTTATAACAATAACCCTTTGGCCAAATTTTACAATTCAAACCTTTTGCCGTAGTTTTGGTAAAAACGTCATAAAAGTCAATTGTTATGATCAAACCACTACTACCACTACTACCACTACTACTATTGCTCAGCCTGTTTTCCAGTACTCTTATTTCACAATCATCACTCGATTCCCTTTTGCCAGTCAGAGGGCTTTGCATCGCCGCGCCCAATGCTCAGGGCCTGGATCGTTTTGTGAAGTTTATCGGTGAAGAGTTGGCGCCTATGCAAGTCAACACCCTGATCTTGCGGGTAGACTACAATTACCAATACAAATCACATCCTGAACTCGCTCAGGAAAATGCACTGTCCGAGGCCGATATTAAAAAACTCGTCGCCGTTTGTCAGGAAGCCAATATCGAACTCATTCCACAAATTAATTTGTTGGGCCACCAGTCCTGGCACAGCAAAGCCACGAAACTGATAGAGGTCTATCCACAATTTGATGAAACGCCATCGGTCAAGCTGCCCGAAAAGTATGAATGGCCTAATGATGACGGCCTTTATTGCAAAAGTTACTGCCCTCTACACCCGGAAGTACACGGCGTGGTATTTGCGCTGGTTGATGAGATCATGGACGTCTTCGAAGCCAATGCCTTCCATGCCGGTTTGGATGAAGTCTTTTACATTGGAGAGGACGAATGCCCCCGTTGTTCCGGGCTGGACAAGGCAGAATTGTTCGCTGGAGAAGTGACCAAAATCAGAAACCACCTGGCCGCAAATAACCGAAAACTCTGGATGTGGGGCGACCGCCTCATCGATGGCAAAACGACCGGCATCGGCATGTGGGAGGCCAGTATGAACAACACCCACCGCGCCATCGACCTGATTCCCAAAGATGTGGTGATCTGCGACTGGCATTACGAAAGAGCCGACCCTACCGCTGCCTATTTTGCGACCAAAGGATTCAATGTCGTCACCTGCCCCTGGCGCACCGAAGAGGTCGCCATCAAACAACTGCACCAAATGGTGGCTTATCGCAATTCATCCACAAAAGCGATGCGCGAAAACTTCCAGGGCATGGTACAAACCATCTGGACTGGTGCGGATAATTTTCTGGACCGCTATTACGGCGTGACGGAGAATGAGGATAAACGCGGCGATTATATGAAGTGTTTTAAAGGATTGTTTGCGGAGATTGGGAAGTTGTAGCCCGTGGTTGGTTGGGCGGAAATTTTTCCGCCCGCGAGCCAGTGATATGACGAATTCCCGTCATTCAACCACTTGCGGGAAGGCCGGGTTGGTTTGGTAGAAATTTTCCCGCCCGCAGGGTTCAGGCAAATGAATTTGGCCGGTACGAGGTGGGCGGAATAAATTCCTCCCAACCGGGGCAACCGCGTGAGGGATAGCAGCGGTATGCCGGAGCTTTGGCGTAGGTATGAGAGCGGATAGCCCGACCCGACTGTGCTCAGCATTAGCGGAGGCAAAGGAGGGGCACGCCCAAATATTAAACGATACCTTGTTCCCTTTTGGTCATTTCCCCCCACATCACTATCTTAGAGCGGTTCAAGCATCTCATACCAAAAAAAACGGCACCTTTTATGCGACTTTATCTACACTCAATAGTTTTTCTATGCTTCATTTTCTGCTTTTCCAACCTATCCGCCCAACAAATTGACACCGAACAACTCAAAGGCATCAAAATTCGCAATATTGGCCCCGCAGGCATGAGTGGGCGGGTCACTTCCATTGATGTAGACCTGTCGGATCCGGATATCATCTACGCCGGTACGGCTTCGGGGGGCGTCTGGAAATCTACCAATGGCGGCATCAACTGGAAATCGATTTTTGACAAACAACCGGTGCAATCCATTGGTGCTGTAGCTGTCTATCAGCATAATCCCAGCATCATCTGGGTAGGCACGGGTGAGGGTAATCCGCGCAATTCTCACAACAGTGGCGGAGGTGTCTACAAAAGTCTGGACGGCGGCAAGACCTGGACCTGTATGGGGTTAAAGGAAACGAAAAATATCCACCGCCTCATTATCCATCGGGATAATCCTGACATCGTTTATGTGGGAGCGATGGGCTCTGTTTGGGGCCCTAATGAAGAGCGTGGGGTGTACCGTACGCGCGACGGTGGGGAAACCTGGGAGAAAATCCTATACAACAACCACGAGGCCGGCATCGGCGACCTGGTGGTTGATCCTACCAATCCCAACAAATTGATCGCTGCCATGTGGGAATACGGCCGCAAACCCTGGACCTTCAACTCGGGTGGCCCGGGCTCTGGTCTATACGTGACCTACGACGGCGGCGATACCTGGACCAAACGCACCGACGAAGATGGTTTGCCAAAAGGCGAGTTGGGACGTATCGGTCTGGCCATCGCGCCTTCCAAACCCAATATCGTCTATGCACTGGTAGAAGCCAAGGAAAATGCCTTGTATAAATCTACCGACGGCGGCGAGAAGTGGACCAAAGTAGCCGACAAAAATATCGGCAACCGGCCTTTCTATTACGCAGATATCTATGTGGATTCAAAAAATGAAAATCGCATTTATAACCTCTTCTCCGTAGTTTCCCGTAGTGAAGATGGTGGCAAAACCTTCGAAACAATTTTGCCATATTCCGGGGTACATCCCGACCACCATGCATTTTGGATCCATCCCGATGATCCGAATTACCTGATAGATGGCAATGATGGCGGGTTGAATATTTCGCGTGATGGCGGCGACAACTGGCGGTTTGCCACCAACCTGCCGCTGGCCCAGTTTTACCACATCAATTACGATATGGACATTCCCTACAATGTAGCTGGAGGTATGCAGGACAATGGCAGCTGGGTAGGGCCAAGTACCACCTGGAAGTCGGGAGGCATTACCAATGCCGACTGGCAAGAGGTGTATTTTGGGGATGGCTTTGATGTGGTTTTTGACCCGGCCAACAACCGTTACGTTTATGCCATGTCGCAAGGAGGTAATGTGGGTAGGGTAGATAGAACAACCGGAAAAAGTACCTACATCCGGCCAGTGCATCCTGAAGGGGTTACTTTGCGGTTCAACTGGAATGCGGCCATCGCGCAAGATCCCTTTGATGCGGGGACCATTTATTACGGCAGCCAGTTTGTACACAAAAGCACCGATCGTGGTCAAAGCTGGACCATCATATCTCCGGATCTAACTACTAATGACCCCAGCAAACAACAACAGGATAAAAGTGGGGGCCTGACCATTGACGATACCGAAGCTGAAAACCATACCACCATCCTGGCCATTGCGCCAAGCTCATTGGACAAACAGACGATCTGGATAGGTACCGACGATGGCAACCTGCAGCTGACCCGCGATGGTGGCCAAACCTGGACCAACCTGGCCGACCGCTTGACCGGAGCGACCAAAGGAAGCTGGATTCCCTATATCGAATTATCTGCCAAAAATGCGGGGGAAGCCTTCATTATTGTGAATGATTATCGCCGCAATGACTGGCGGCCCATGGTGTATCATACCACCAATTATGGCCAGACCTTCCGCCGTATTGCCGATGAGAAAAAAGTGAGCGGCCATGCCATGTCCATTGTTCAGGACCCTCTGGAATCCAAACACTTGTGGCTAGGCACCGATCATGGGCTGTATTTTAGTATTGATGGCGGCGACAATTGGAATAAATGGATGAATGATTATCCTTCGGTTACAACTGCCGATCTCAAAATCCATCCCCGAGAGCAAGACCTGATCGTAGGCACATTCGGCCGTGCTGCATGGATACTGGATGATTTGCGCCCCTTTCGGGAAATGGCCCGCACTGGTGGTAACGTCCTGGAGCAGGATTTCAAAGTTTTTACCGCTCCCGATGCCTACCTCGCCGAAAGCCGCTCCTACCAGGGCATACGTTTTGCCGCTGATGCGGAATATGAGGGGACAAAAAGGCCTTCCGGAGCGTTGCTGACCCTATGGGTGAAACCAAAAAAGAAAGAAAAAGGCGAAGCCAAAGAGGAAAAAAAGGAGGGGACGACTGATCCCGTTGATGCAAAGAAAGAAAAAGGCAAAAAAAAGGATACCGATAAGGTCAGGGTGCAAGTAGTTGATAGCAAAGGCGATACCATTCGCACTTTCACAACCAAGCTGGAAGAAGGCATGAATCGCATCACCTGGAACCTCAATAGAGATGGCGTAGCGTTTCCTTCCCGCAGAGAAAGAAAGGATGATGATGATCCACCAAATGGCCGGGATGTATTGCCAGGCGTCTATCAATTGGTATTTACTTATGGCGAGTTTACGGATGCCACCAAAGTAACGGTACATCCCGATCCGCGGCTGCCACAAACCACCGCTGCACTACAAGCCAAAGAGGCGGCCTATGAAACATTTTATGATATCGTGAAAAAAGCAGAGCAGGCTTTTACCAGTCTACAGGAAGCCCGAAAATCCATCAGCCGGGTGAATGGCACCCTGGTCAATGCGCCGGACAGCCTGCAAAAGCAAATCAAAGAGCTCGGCAAAGCAATGGAGGATAGTATTGCTGTGCTGGAAAAACGCTACATGCTGCCCGATGACCTGAAAGGCATCCAACGCTCTTCTGACAATATTAATGGTACTCTTTACCGCACTAGTGTTTACCTGCGTTCCTATGAAGGTACCCACTCGCAGTCCCTGGAAATCATGATGAATAAAGCCAGAGAAGAAACGAAAATGGCGCTGGAGAAGATCAATGATTTTTTTGCTACCAACTTTGCCAATTATCAAAAACGGGTGGAGGAAGTCCCGCGATCTTTATTCAAAACTTATGAGCCGGTAGACTTAGATTAATTTCGGTTGATACGGGAATAGCCGAAGGAATAGCTTCCACCGAACCAAAGAGCGACCCAAGGTTGGACGATTAAATTCGTCCAACCAATTTTAGGTCTATAGTATGAGAGGTAGTAGAACCAACAACAGAATACAACAAATAACAATGGATCAATCCCGTAAGCCAAGCCTTATTAGCCTAACTTAACGGGATTGTCCAAAAGAAAGGGGGGTTAACTATGTATCTTTAAAAATGGTATTGAATACCGGCATTCCATTTTAGGAGTTGCAGGTTTTCATATTTATAGATTCCTTGCTTTAATTTAACTTGTGAAGTTCCCTCTAGCAATAGACTCCATCTCTTGGTCAATTCATATTGCAGCCCTATTGTAGCCCAAAAATCTTCTACTTTATAGGTGTTGGGAAGGACATTATCTAGGCTAAGGTGGTACATCTCCATCATAGCAAGATATTCATAACTTAAACTGGATTTTATTGCTTTTTGCGAGATCAGTCCCAATCCGATATAGGGATGAAAACGGCTATTGGGCATTAGGGAATATTTTATGCCAAAGGGGATTTGCAAATACCGGAATTTACCATAAATCTCATGTAGCACATCTTCCTGATTATTTGGAGGAGCCTCTGGAAATCCGTCCATTTTTTCACCTGGGTCCTTAAATTCCATTTTAAATTTCTCATTGATCACTTCTAGACCGAAAACAAAACTAAATCTGTTTCCATAGCCTATCTCAGCGCGTATATTACCTAACCGATTGGTCTTTCTTTTACCACCAAAGTTTAAAATAGCAAGTGTTCCTGCACTAGCTGAAAGTGAAAAGCTGCTTGGCTTTAGTTTTAGCAAAAAGAAATCAATGTTTTTTTGCGACTTGTTTTTACCAGCAGGTACTGGTGAGAAGTCAATTGTTTTTTCAGATTGAGTGGCTAGCAACGACCGGTTAAATTCCGGTAAAAAAGGTATGGTGTTCAACGCCGGTATATTTAATCCGGTGTGTTGAAAAGGCGCTGGTTTTTTTTCTGTTAGTAGTGTTTCGTGATTCAAAGAAAAAGAAGGATTGTCCTCCTGCGTTAATTTTTTTTGAGGATTAGAGGCTTCAGTAGCTGAAAAGGTTGTTGCGTTTTTAAAACCCAGTTTCTTATGTCCACTGTTTAATGGCATTGACGGATTAAGTTGGTTTAATACCCCAGCTTGATTGGCCTTTTCCCAGCTTTTATCTTGTTGAGATGGGTTAATTATGGTATGATTGTAAATCGTCGTGTCATAGATAATTGTAATTTGTTTCTTTACGATCGTATCAATAGTTGACTGCTGTTGGTAGCCCTGAAATTGTTGTTCCAAATCAGCGATGCGCTCTTCAGCCTTATCGTTTTTTACATAAAAATATCCGGCCAGACCAGTGGTAATGGTCGTTAATAACAACAACAGGAGCCAACTAGTAAAACCAAGGAATGGCTTCCCCTTTTCCTTTTGATACATCCGGGATTCCAAGTCTTTCCAAAGTTTTTCTTCAAAAAGGTAATCCGGAGGAGCCGACATCACTTCCCTGATCCGTTTTTCAAAATTATTTTCCATATTTGAATAAACTAACCGCTTTGCTTTTTTTTAAATACGATTGAAGTAGTTTTCGTGCTTTAGCATAATTGGATTTAGAAGACCCTACGCTAATACTTAGTTTTTCTGCTATTTCATGATGTTTATACCCTTCTATTGCAAATAAGTTGAAGACTAACCGGTAGCTGGGGGGCAAAGATTGAATGTGTTTTAAGATATCTTCATATAATAAGTTTTCCCACCCTGTATTTTGCTCCACTTCTGCGGATATCAATTCCCCGGAGGGATAGATTGCTAACTTTTTATATTTCCTGAAATAGTCAATAGAAGTATTGATGAGAATAACTCGAAACCATTGTTTAAAATCGTAATGCTCATCGTATTGGTCTAATCTAGAAAAGGCTTTAAAAAAAGCATCATTCAAAATCTCCTCCGCTTCCATTTTATTACTAGAATACCGTAAGGCTACACTCATACCATAGCTAAAGAAAAGTTGATACAACTTCCTTGGGCCAGCTCGATTTCCTGCCCTACAAGCCTGGATAATGAGTTGAATATTCTGGTTTTCTGTTTCCAAATTAAATCGGTATGGGTGTATAGGTATTTGACCTTTACCAGTACGGAAGATATTGAAAAATGGTTGTCTGGTGTAAAAAAAATGTCTGAACCTTAATCAGTTTGCAATTTTTCCCGGCTTCTTGTATATTCGCACCGCAACACTTCTACTTATAGAGCATTAAGCTAAAACTCCACAATTTTATTATTCCGTATTATTCATCAGAGTTCCTGCGATTCTGCGGGCTCGTAAAAGTCATTCTATGATTCGTTTTATTCTTACGCTTTTAGTTATTGGGGTGTTGGGAAACATGCAGGCACAGCAGTTTGCTGCGCCCAGTGGTTGCGGATATGATCACTATGTGCATTATCTCGATCAGACCTACCCCGGATTTAAACAGGCTGCAGACGATCTTTTTCAACGCAATGCTGAAGGCATTTCCAGCCGCGACCTTGAATTGCTGACCATTCCGGTAGTGGTACATGTTGTATGGCAAAATGAGGAACAAAACCTTGCCGACAGCTTGATCGAACAGGTGATTGATGTATTAAACGAAGATTATCGTCGCCTCAATGCTGATGCGGGTTTGGTACGCGCGGAATTTGAAGATGTGGTAGGTGATGCATTTATTGAATTTGAGCTGGCGGGCATTGAGCGGGTAGAGACGGAGGCCAGTTTTGAACTCGATCTTTTAGGTGGTGGTTTGCCAGATAATGTAAAACAAAGTACCGAAGGTGGTAGTGATGCCTGGAATACAACACAATACCTCAATATTTGGGTATGTAATATAGAAGGAGGTAGCCTATTGGGCTACGCTTATCCGCCTGCAGGTTTGGACCATTGGCCAGAAGGGGCCGATGCTCCGAGTCCGAATTTGGACGGCGTGGTGATTCACTATCCGGTATTTAAGCGTACGGGGACTTATACTGCTACCGGCCTGTTGGGTGGGGGCGAAACCACGGTGCCGGTACGCGGGCGTGCCATTACCCATGAGGTTGCTCATTATCTCGGTCTGCGCCACATTTGGGGTGATGGACTGCTTTCCCTGATCGGATTTCCTGACTGTGATGCCGACGATGGGGTAGAGGATACCCCACAGCAAGGCCTCTCCAGCCAGTTTCAATGTGATCCTACCCAGAACACCTGTACAGATATTGGAACGGACCTGCCGGATATGTTTGAAAATTTTATGGATTATGCTGCCGACGATTGTATGAATAGCTTTACCCTGCAGCAGATCGCCATCATGCGTAGCGTATTGGAAAATGAGCGCAATGGCCTGATCGGTGAGCCGGTCAATAATGAGGAAATTGTGGCGGCTGAAAATCCTATCCGGGTATATCCTAATCCGGTTTCCCGGCAATTATATGTTGCCACCAATCTTCCGCTTTCCTCTACCTGCCAGATCCAGTTATTTGATACACAGGGCAGACTGCTCAAAACGGCAAAAAGTGGTATCCATGAAACTATTGCCGTAGATGTTTCCGACCTGCCTACTGGTTTGTATGGTCTGAGAATTACACAGGGCAAGCAGCATTATTTTCAGCGGGTGCTGGTTGAGTAAATAGCGGGACATTGGTGTATAAAAAGAAGCATCTTTCCATCTTTAAAGTCTGCCCGACTTGGAAAATGGAAAGATGCAATTTTTTATAGTTCGATACGTACGAGCTTCGAGGCCAAACAGGCACTACTTCAATTCGAGCTCCGTACCCACCAAATATTTCTTCGATGCCTCCAACATCTGGGCATTTGCTGGAGTGCCCATTTTCAACAAATCCGGAGCAAAAGTTGGTTTGCCATTGCCAAAATCAAGCAAAAAGCTAAAGTCGGTCCCAAAACTGGTTTGCGCTACCCCATGGCAGCCTTTACAACCGCCCATATTAAACAATTGAGTATCATAGATAAGGTTATTGCCACTAAAAGAATCTACTCCAAAACCCGGGCCGCTGAACACAGATAAAAAGGAATCAGATTCGATTACAAAATTAGCCATATAGTAGTTTTTGCTGGGGTCTTCTGCCAAACTATTGTATGGTAAGGACTGCACCCCAATCAGCCGGTAATATTGCCAGATGCTTTCCTTGTTCAGGCCCTTCAATTGACTCCATACCTTGTTGGTAACTGAATCCAGATAAGCCGGCACCACATGCTGATTGTCTAAAACTGGCTTCAAGCCTCCCGTTTCTTTACCTGTATTAGGGTCGAGAATGACATAATTCATATTGGCATTGCGATCATCCACCTGTTCCCAGGAAGCAAAGATGAAATCCGGGAAATTCTGTGTTTTGTGGATGATGTGAATACCTACGAGACCAAATACCGCATTGTGATAATAGATGGTCTCACCGGGACCTTGGGTGTAATACAATACCTTCTTCATATAAAACCGGGTAGTATCATCCTTGGCCGGGTCGAGCTTACGCCAGGCCGTTTTTACTTCTATAGCCCCTTCATAGGTAGCTCCATTACCATTGGGTATTTGCGCGCCGCCACAAGGCAGGCAGATCACATTTTGGGCAGGAGGGCAATTACAACTGCTGGTAGCCCCTTCATAATAAGCCTTGTATTTCACAAGATTGTTGAAGGTATTGCTAATGGCTGTTTTCAGCACAGTTGTATCCTCCAGGTTTTGCATAAAATAATCGTATTCATCCTGATTGACTTTCGCCTGATAGAGCACCATTTGATCCAGGCTCCCATGTGCATAGACATCACAGGATCCAATTTCATTGTTTTCATCCAGATTGTTGAATAATTCAAAGCTAGGGTTTTCTCCTGGTGCAGGTTTGATATTGCTAGTATCCCCAAAGCTATAATGAGGGGCAGAATTGAAAGGCATAATCTTGCCAAAGAAAGGCCGTAGTTCTGTCCGGTGGGCATAGGTTTCCCAAACAAGCAGGTCAGGATAGGCCCCGGCCGATTGGTAAGACCAGCTGTTGTCGGCCTGGCCTCTTTTCGGATTGGCCGTGGTATAAGACGATTTCCAGTTCAATGCCAGAAATTCCTCCCAGGCAAACTTGGCAATATCTTCGATACTGGCCGTGCGGGCAATGTCCTTGGGTACGGTGGAACTGATATTGATGTAAGGGGCTTCAACAAGCTCGGTTTCTTCGGCCGGTTTTTCGGTCCTATCGCAAAACCAGAATGAGGTAACAATAAAAAGGAACAGCAACGATCTACTGAACCCAATAAGGGAAATACGCATTGGTTTTTTCATTTTGTAAAGGTTTTAGATGTAAAGATTTTAATATCCAGAAAACATGGTCTTAGGGCACCTCCCAAGGGCCGCTATATTGCGGGGTTCGCTATTCGCTCAGCCTGCGGCCTTGCAGGCCTTGTCCGGTGTTGCACACCGCCCCTCCATAGCGCTGGTGCGGCATCCGTCCCTACCTACAAAGTTGTTCAAAAATCAACCTGAATGTAAGCGGAATACTACCCAAACCACAAATCCGGTATAAATACCCATTGGGGTAGGTGTTATCTCCCCTTTGTTTTTCTGGGTAATAATGCGCTGGTTACCACATAAGAGATGCCCTAACTTTAACCCCTGAAACCTACAACCCTTCATTTATGGCAACCAAACAAAAAAAAGGTCCAGGTAAACCCAAGTCCCGCCTGGATCACGTCAGAGCTATTCTCAATAAAGCTGCAGGAGATTCCACTGCAGACTATCAAGGATACGGTCGTTTCTGGGACCTTCCGCTAAAGGAATTTCTGGAAGTATCTATTTATAGCATTCGCATGATTGCTCCGTTACCTGAGCCTATTGACTGCTCAACATTCGGGATGCAGGAGACCACCACCAATGCTGCTCCCGAAAGCAACAGCTGTTGTGGCAATAAGGAAACTCAACCCCCGCCAGCATCAAGTTCAGATTGTTGCAGTGGAGCGGACACTCCGACTACCACCACACCAGGGCGAGGCGCCAAATCAGGCCTGATTATCGGCTTGAAAGGCGAATTCCCATTTGACGGAAGTCATTTTCCTCTGTTACCTTGGGGGGGAACGCAGGTGTCAGCCGAAGATATCCTGTATATTTCCAACTGGATTGATGACGGTTGCCCTGATGAGGACCACCAGGTGGCGGTGGACAAACAAAAGTCTGAAGCGCTGGCTACCGGTCAGGAAGCACATGTTGTTTCCGACCGACCCACCAACGTGATCAAAAATGAGTCAGATGGCTTGAAACAACGCAAAAACATCGAATTCCTCACGGAGGATGAGATTTGCAAATTCCGCTACGCCATCCAGGAATTGCTTAGCCTGGATAAATTTCCACTGGATAATAGAAATTATACCTACTGGGGACGCCTTCATGGCGACGAATGCCAGCACGGTTGGGAACAGTTTTTGACCTGGCATCGTATGTTTTTATACGAATTTGAACAGCGGTTGCAAGACGTCGTACCCGATGTGACTTTGCCCTACTGGAATTGGCCAATGGATATGTACCTCAAGGGGTTCCTGCCTCCACAGAAAGAGGTTATGAAAAACTTCTCCAAAAAAATAAAAAAGAAGATTCCCCGGGAAATGGTCAGTGGCGTTATTCCAACCATTCTCCGTTGTTACCTTACTGAAGAAGCTGCCAAAAGACTTGTCGCCCAGGGAGTGCCCGCCAGCATTAGTGAAATGGTAGGCTTTCAATACAATTCCGGCCTGGAATTCTTCTGGGGAGTGGAACAGCTCATTGGTAAGCAGGCACTTGCTCAGCACAAATTAGCCATCCGTGCCGAACTCTTAAAGGTAAATCCACTGTGGTATCCTTACCGCTATCCTGCTAATTTTTATGATGCTAACGGAAAGGCTTTAGGTGAAGCAGGCATGCAGTCAAAATTCAATCACCATTATCCGCGTACCAAAGATGTAGCGCAAATTTTGCAAGTGAGCAATTGGACTGATTTTGGCGGAGGACCACAATACGACGCATCTTATGGGGTGCTCGACATGAATCCCCATAATACCATTCATATCTGGTCGGGTGGTTTTAACCCAAATTTTGACCCCAATAATCCCGACCCCAATGAACCTCAGTTTGGCGATATGCTGAATAACCTGACCGCTGGTTATGATCCCATCTTTTGGCCCCACCACTCCAATGTAGACCGTCTTTTCAACCGCTGGCAGGAACTACATCCTGGTCTGGACCCGGCAGATACGACCGCCTCTTTATCTGGCCTGGATTATACCGTCAAAGATGCCCTTACCATCAAACGACTAGGTTATGAATACGTCATTGGTAGTTATTATGTGGAAACGAATCAAGGCATGAAAATGTCAAAATTCAACTCTACAAAATTGGGGACATCTTCGATGATGCTGGCTAATCACCTCAAGGCGGAATTGCGTTTGCATAACGTTATCCAACCTTCGGTTTCTTATGGCTTGAGGGTCTTTATCAATCAGCCTGATGCCGATAGCAAAACGCCGGTTACGGACAATCCTAATTATGCGGGATTTGTTAGCTTTTTTGGTCATGGCGATTGTATCGGTGGCCCTGGCCATTGTGATCCACCAAAAAACAATCCCAGCCGATTTGATTTTCGGTCGATGCACCACAATACACCCCGAAATGTCAAGCTAGATGTCACAGATGCCGTCAAAAAACTGGTAGATAAGGGAGCCAATGACCTGCAAATATCCTTGGTTGTTATAGGACCGGGAAGTGAGGTGGCCCCAAAACTCTTACAAATGAATGGTCTTTCTATGAATTTTTCGGACTAACCAGACCATTTCATTTGCATGAACCACATTAAACAATCAGTAAATTCTATAATAATATGCAAGCGAACGATTTAACAACCAAATATAAAATTCACCCGGCTATCGGTATTGCCCGGGTAGGGGATAGTCCCACGGATATTTACCTGGCTCCTGAAACGGAAGGTGGCCTACCTATCGCATGTGACGAGCAAGGCAATGCAACCCTGGATGCAAAAGGCCAGGAACAAACGACCTCCAATTTTAAAGACAGCAGCAATCGGGTGAAACGCCAGGCTGCCCGCTTTCAGATTTATGTTTACGATGAAAAAAATCCCCATGGCAGAGAACTACAGGTGGGGGATATTATCCAGGGAGAAGGCACTTCCGGTAAATTGGTCGATATTGAATGGACGGTTTGGATGGCCAATAAAAAATCCAGCTGGTACCAGTTTGCACAACTTGAAGGGGAGCATGGCTACGCGCCTGATCATCCCTTGCGCAATGCCGATGTCCAGGGAACCGACCGTCAAAAGCTGATCATCGATCCGGGGGCACAAACGGTTTATGGGATGAAACAAGGACAACAATCGGCCAGTTTCACTCAAGGAGAAAACGAAGGGCAAAGTCAGAATTTTCCACCGCCCTTAATTCCGAACTCCATCACCAGCCTCGGCGCTATCAATACCATTCAAACCAAGGATAAAAATATTCGATTGATCGTCAGAGGTGGCCTTGGCAATTCCGGGTCTTACAAACAGGAGTTCCCTCAACCCAAAATCTCGCACTATGCCAATAATGAGGGGTGGTTTGATGACATCTCCGACGGCCCGGTGACGGCCAAACTGATCTATCAGGATGACCTGGATCACCAGTTGCGGTATCAGGTAGTACATGACCCGGCCTGGGTAATTGTGGGGTATCCTTCCTTTGCACCGCAAATAGTGGATATGATTACTATCGATGATCTGGTTTATGATCTTTCTGTTCGGCAGTTTGCCTACAATACCTACCTCTATGGTCGGGGCAATTTTGATACGCCTGAAAAGATCAACCCGGAAGATACGGACGCCTTGGATTTTTGGCGGGATAGTCCTAAAACTTACAACCCGGACTATTACCCTTATTTCTATAAGGAAATCTGGCCCATTCTTACCCGTCCTTATTATATGCAATATACCACTTCGGTATTGGCTACTTCCAATGATGCCCACGAAATTGGGGCCCGCGGTGATTTTGACGAAAGTCTGGTATCACAGCCACCCAAACATGGTGAGCGTGATGTCTACAAATCCATGCGCATATTCATTTATGAAGCATTACGTCGGCCCGGCGAAGAAAACCAGTTGCTGATTACCCGTCCAGACTACAACCTGAGCCCACGACGAGAAAGACCTGGTCAGGGACAACAATCAGCCGATTATATGAAGGAGCTGATGCCTCTATTGTGTGGTGATAATCCGCTTACCAATACCCTGCCTTCCAAGTTTTTGCGGCTGACAGATACCCAACTGTTTTTGTTGAAGCAATGGGCGGAGGGTAAATTCATAAATGAAAAGCAAGAAGACATCCTGGATAGCCAGGTAGAGCAGCCGGTTGAAAAAGGCGTTTTGCTTGACCGTGGTGTACTGGCCAACGGATTGGGCGGTGCCTTTTGTCCAGGAGCCGAGGTAGCCTGGATTATTCGCAATCCGGCGATTTACAGCAAACCCTATCGTATAAAAATAGACGGAGATTATGTGCCCAATTTGACTTCACGTACAGTGAAAACAACCCCGGGAGTAACGGCCCTGTTTTCACCTCCAGAATTGTCTACCGACAATGGTTTTGATCAGGGTATGCAACCCGGAGACCTGACAAAATACAGTGCAGTACCCTGGCAGTCGGACTTTAATGAATGCTCGGATCAATATATCGACTACACCTATGATCAATGGAATGTGCTCTATCCGGATAGTCCTCCCGATGCACCATTAAAAAGTCAGCAAAAAACAAAACAAACGCTCTGGTGGCCGTCCCATCGACCGATGCAGGTATGGCAGCAGTTTGTCAATCATACAAAAGAAAAAGGTAAAAACGTGACAACTTATTCCTACGATCAGGTGGATTGGGCAAGGGGTATCCCTGCCACTAAAGCCGGAGATTACAAAATGGTAACCGAGTGGGCAAAATTGGGCTTTGTAGTCAAACAAGACGTGGATCCGACTGGCCCGGCTTATGTAGAAACAGAAGCGGATGAGTGAGACGAGGAAAAGGAGACTTGGTGGTGTGGTGAGCGTGAGTGTGGGATAGCAATCCTTCTTTCAGGTAATGAAACCTCGGCGTAGTTGCTCCACCAAAAAAAGAAAAGCAAAAATGAATAAATACATTGCCACTAAAACCTAAAACAATGCAATCAATAATCCAAGGCCTTTGGTCTTACCGCAGTTTGAATAATGATCCAAATTTGAATACTTCTTTTAATGACTTGGAGTTTGGGCAGGGAACTATCCGGATCGACCCTTCGCCGATGAATGAATTTAGTGGCTTGATCTTTGGACCGGGCTGGGAACTGGATTTGAAAGGCTCTGTCAATTATGGAGATCCCTACTGCCTGCGCTTTCAGGGCAAAGGTGTAGTGGGCGGCAACGAATGGATATACAATTATGTCGGATACATGGTAAATCCCTGGGTAAATGGGATCAATCAGGTACCCTCTATTGTTGGGTCTATCGTCAGGGTGATTCCACATCCTGGTGGTGATGGAGGATTACATCCGGCCGGCGTAGTAGCTTCCTGGTATGCAGTAAAACAAAAAGACGCAACCATTTAAATAGTGTACAATAACCAACAATACGATGTACTGATCATCGGTGGTGGCCCAGCGGGGACAGCAACGGCATTGACCCTGTTGCGCCATCAACCAGAATTGAAGGTGATGATCGTAGAGACAGGCAATTATCAGCAACAAAGGGTAGGGGAGTCGCTTCCGCCGTTGGCGCTGGATGCATTGCGCACATTAGGGGTTGCCGAAAGTTTTTTGCAACAAAACCATTTGCCAACCTATGGCACTTGTGCGGCCTGGGGCAGCGATGAGTTGTATGCCAATGAATTCATTTTTCAACTCAATAACCGGGGGTGGCACCTTGATCGTTGTCGCTTTGATGCTTTTTTGGCAGAAGAGGCTCAAGACAAAGGCGCGACATTACTTTGTAACAGCAAAGTGCTAAACTACGACAAGCAAGCAGAGGGTTATGACCTGAACATTCAATACCAAAATCAACCTATTAGTCTTAAAGCCCGCTTTCTGGTAGATGCCAGTGGGCGGAATGCCTGGTTGGCAAAACGGGAGAAAGTTGCCAAAATTCGCTACGATAAGCTGGTAGGTTTCTGCCGTTTTTATTATATTGGGGAAGATATGCCGGAGGATACCTACACCCTTGTGGAGGCCTGGGAAAATGGCTGGTGGTACTCCGCACGGCTTCCCAACCGGCAACTGATAGTTGCTGCCATGACCGATGCGGATCTGGCAGGCAGGTATCAGCTCAATACCGACAAAGGCTGGCAGCAATTGCTGACAAGAAGTACACATACCAGATCGAGACTCCATACTGTAACAACAATCGACCAACAACAAGCCTGGCCCGCGGCCTCGCAACGTTTGATAAGAACCATTGGAATTCGCTGGCTAGCCGTTGGCGATGCCGCCGCTACCCTTGACCCGCTGTCCTCGCAAGGCATTACCAATGCATTACGTACCGGTATTTTTGGTGCTTACGCCATCCTTGATTTTTTCAAGGGAAAATCGGGGAGCCTGGAAAAATACGACCGCTGGATGCGAGAATCTTACGAAGATTATCTGGAAACAAAAGCCCAGTTTTACAGTGAAGAACAACGATGGCCACAGCATGCTTTCTGGAAAAAACGCCAAACAGGCATTGAGTTTGAATCCTACCAAAATATGAAATTATGGAAAAGCGAATCCCCATAACGCCCAGTCAGGAAGAAAGTCATATTCCTACTATTGGTTGTTCCTGCCATCACCCAATGGAACCTGTTGCGTCTATGGAGGAAGAGCACCTTAAGTTGGTTGACGATGCTTCCATCAAACAAAAGACACCCCAGCATAAAAAGCGTAAGTGGTATCATTTCTTTTCTCCTCTGCTGACCTTCGTACAGGTTTTGGCAATTGCGCTATTTCCCAAATGCCCGATTTGCTGGGCTGCCTATATGGGCATGTTGGGGTCTATCGGTCTAGGGAATTTGTCTTACCAGCCCTGGCTATATCCGGTATTGATTGGTACTTTGGCTATTTATTTTGCAGCCTTACTCTACCGGGCGAAATTCAGAAACGGGTATGGGCCATTCCTGGTCAGCCTGGGTGGTGCACTGCTTTTGGGCCTATTTCAATGGCTGGAAATCACGGCGCTGATGTATCTGGCTGTAGCTTTCTTTTTGATGGGATCAATCTGGAATGTCTTGCCAAAACAATGGGTGTTGAGATTAACAGGTAGCCGCCTTTCCATATAAATTCTGATGCTTTTTAATTGACAATAAATTTTCCTGCTCCACCAAACGTTTGCGAGAATAGTACTGTTGTAGTGGTATCAAAAAATGCTACACAATGAAGCCATTACTTGCGAAAGTTCAAAGACCTCCAATATCCTTTCAACAATTTTTTATCAAAACAGTAACCAACGGATTATTGGGTGTATTACCCATTGCCTTGTTAATCTTAGGTATTTATACGGTGCTGAGTCTGGCTACCCAGCTGCTGTCCCCTTTTTCAAGTGTTTTCGGTTTGAAATTTGATCCTGGGACCTGGATTGGAGGCATCGTTTCTTTTTCGATTTGTTTGCTGTTATTTTTCCTGCTGGGGTTGGCATTGCGCACACCAGGTGGCAGGGTCTTTTTTGGAAATATCGAGAAGAATTATTTTCGGGCATTGCCTTTTTACAGTACCATCCGCGATAGTTTGCAAGCCTTTGTAGGTATAGGTCAAAACTCTTTCTCTGAGGTGGTGTTAGTCGACTGTTTTAATACCGGTACTTTGATGACTGGTTTTGTCACTGACGAACACCAAAGTGGAGTGGTTACCGTATTTGTACCTACCGGACCCAATCCGGCTAACGGTTGTATTTATCACGTGCCTAAGGAAAAAATTACTTATGTAGATGTGAATGTTGAAACAGCCCTCCGTACCATTATTAGTGTTGGTGTGGATTCTGCTCAACTTTTTGACCTCAAACGGCCAAGTGAGGACATCATAGAAGTTGTCGTTGAGGATGTATAGCTCTAACAGGCCAAAATATGTAAACGTGGAAAGTTTTTTTAGTTCTTTTCTTGCAGAACTAAAAAAATAAACTATCTTTGTGCCAGCAAAATTACAAAAACTATGAATGCGCAACATAATGAACCGAAGATAAAAGAAATGGTAGAGGAAGTAGGTGTACTGATGGAACAACGTGGAATGTCGCCTATGCCGGGCAGAGTACTTGCATTTTTGCTGCTTTCAGAGCCACCTTATCGCTCTTTTTATGATATTCAGGAGTTTCTTGCTGCCAGCAAAAGTGCGATTAGCAATTCCTTGCAAAAGCTAATGGATTCAGGCATTGTTGATTACATTACCTTTAGTGGAGATCGTAAGCGGTACTTTCGGGTCAATCTCAAGAAGTGGATGGAAGTTTCAAAAAATGATTTTTCAAAAATAAGAGAAATAGAGGCCTTTTTCAAAAAAACACTTGCACTCAGAAAAGATACCAAGTTTCTGGAATTCAACGAAGAGATTGAGCGCTTGTTGGAATTTCATCAGTTTATGGCTGCAAAAATTCCTCATCTGATCGAAGAATTTGAAAAAAGATACAATAAAGAATAATTTTTTTTGCACAGTTGGTTCTTTTAATTTAGAACCAAATAAATAGTAAAGAACTAAAAGGAGAATGGGATTATGAAGAACATCTAAAAAAGATTTTTTGAATTGGCCTAAGGTCTTTTTTTTAGAATGAAATTTTTTAAAAGTATTTAAAATGAGAATTATTTTGCGAAAGCAATTCAGTGTAATAGTTATGATGATGGGTTTGTTTTTTAGCCCTGTTTATGCGCAGTATGCTTTGGATGAACCTATGACGTTGGAGGGGTGTGTAAATTATGCATTGCAAAACAACCCTAACTTGCAGGCGGTGAAAATGGACGAGCTTGCTGGAGAATACCAGATCAAAGAAATCAAAGCAAGTGGATTACCACAGATTTCTGCTAATGGGCAGTTTGTTGATAATTTTGCCCTTCCCAGCCAGATTTTACCTGGCGATTTTTTTGGACAACCAGGAGAAAGTATTGCGGTAAAGTTTGGTACCCGTTACAATATGACAGGAACGGTTGAGGCTAACCAGCTTCTATTCAACAAATCCTTCTTTACCGGATTGAAAGCAGCTAAAGTGAGCCAGGAGTTGTATCAAATGAATACTTTCAAAAATAAAGAAGATTTAATTTACAATATCGCGCAAATCTACCTGCAATTACAAATTACAGACCGACAAAAGGACATCCTTACTGCCAACCTGGAACGTATCGACCAATTGCTGGAAATCACACAGGTACAATTTGAAGAAGGCATCGTCAAGAAAATCGATGTAGACCAGCTAAGGGTTAACCGCACCAACTTACTTACGGAAAAACAAAATGCAGAATTGGGTTATTCCCAGCAGCTCAACTTGCTGAAATTCTATATGGGTATGGATATCCGGAAGGATTTGCAGGTCGCAGAATTTGTGGAAGAGAACCAACAATATCCATTGAGTGACCAACTGGTATTGGCTGAAAACACCAACTTAAGGTTGTTAGAAAAGCAGCAGGCTCTGACCATGCTGGAACTGGAAAATATTAGAGCGGGTTATTATCCAAGCCTTTCCGCTTTTGCCCGCTACGGCTACCAATCCCAAACGGATAAACTGCTTAGTAGCAAAAATGGTGAGGGCAGCGGCTTCTGGACTGGTTCGTGGGGCCTTACTTTACAGGTTCCGATTTTTGACGGTTTTCAAAAAAAGAATCAGGTGCAACAAAATATTATCCGCCAGGACCAACTGCGTCTGGATATCAAACAAGCGACTTTGTCGTCGCAAATGGAATTTGTTAACGCCAGTGATGAAGTACAACTTAATAAAGCCCTGATTACTCAACAAAAAGCTAACATGGAATTGGCAGAGGAACTCTATGGAGTAAGCTCCCTTTCCTACCAGGAAGGTGTAGCTCCTCTAACCGAATTGCTCAACGCTGAAACCAGTTTGAAAGAAGCACAAACACAATACTTGACGGCATTGCTTCAACTTCATTTAGCTGAACTGGATCACCTGAAAACCAGTGGCCAATTGGCTATGCTTATTAAAAAATCAGGAAACTAATTGTTTAAAATACACTAATTGTTAAAGACCAAAAAAATAGTAATGAAATATATAAAACCAATTATTGCAGTTATAGCCATCGGTGGTATCGCCTTCTGGATTTATTCGACATTGAGTCATAATAAGGCGATCATTGAAGAGAATGCACAGGTCAAAGAAGAAGTGATTACCGAAGTACCGGTACGGGTTGCAGCTGTTGAAAAACTAGAAGTAGACAATAGCCTTAAACTAACGGGGAACTTTGTAGCTCGTAAGGAGTTGAATATTATTGCTGAAACTCAGGGACGTATTACCAACTTGAAAATTGTAGAAGGACAAAACATCAGCAAAGGGCTGATGGTTGCAAAAATTGACGATACCAGTATACAATCCCAATTGGCTACAGCCAATGCATCCCTAGAAAAAGCTAAGAAGGACGTAGAACGTTATGAGCGTCTGGTAACAGCGGGAGCCGTTAGCCAATTGCAATATGAAGATGTAAAACTGAGTATGGAAAATGCTAAAACCAATGTTACCGCAATCCAGCAGCAATTAAAATATACCATAGTTCACTCACCGATGACAGGCATTATCAAAGAATTGAAAGTGGAAGAGGGCAGTTTTGCGACTCCTGGTTCTCCAATCGCAACTGTTGTTGATGTGAGTCGCCTGAAAATGGTCATCAAAGTACCGGAAACGGAAATCATTAGAATTAAGAAAGGCCAAAAGGTGGAAATTCAGACGGAAGTTTATCCAGATCACATTTTTAACGGTCAGGTTAGCTTGATAAGCGTTCAAGCTGATGAAGGAAGAAAATATGAGGTAGAAATAGAATTGCCGAATCATACAACATACCCTTTAAAGGCCGGTATGTACGGCACCGTAAAAATAGAGCCTGCAAGCCAAACTGAATTCGCGTTGTACGTCCCAAGAAAAAGTATTGAAGGTAGTGTGAAGAATCCTCAGGTTTATCTGGTACAGGGTGATAATGTAAAGCTCAAAACGGTGAAAGTAGGCGAAATAGTAGACGATAAAGTTATCATCCTGGAAGGACTGAAAGAAGGCGATCAGATTGTAACTACCGGACAGATTAACCTGGAAGATGGCAAACGCATAAAAATTATTCAGCAGGCCGAGCCTGTGATATCGCAAAAATAGAATTTTGGTTTTTTAGTAACAATCGGGTGATTTAGAAGCCTCCCTCACGTTTTTTTAATGTTCCCCTTACTCTAATTCAAAAGCAGGGAGGCTTCCTTTTAACGTTCAACAAAGTTCAAATTGCCCAAGGAGGCGATTAAAATCTTTTTGAATCAACAACCATAATTAATAAGAAATGTCAATCACAGAATTATCTGTTAAGCGGCCTACTTTGGTAGTCGTTTTATTTACCATATTTTGTTTTTTTGGACTCATAGGTTATCAAACACTAACTTATGAATTGCTTCCCGAAATCAACGCTCCGGTATTGACCATTTCCACAATATACCCCGGTGCCTCACCGGCGGAAGTGGAGAGTTCCGTAACCAAAAAGATTGAAGATGCCGTCTCTTCTTTAGAAAATATTGAAGGAACCCAAGCCATTTCACAGGAAGGTTTTTCGACGGTAATTGTCGAGCTGAAGTACGGGGCCAATATTGATATGGCAGTACAGGATGCACAGCGAAAAATTGATGCAATTATCGCTCAATTGCCAGATGATGTCAAAGACCCCAGTATTGGCAAGTTTTCATTTGATGAGATGCCCATAATGCGTCTGGGAGCTACCTCTGATATGGACGAAGTCGAATTTACCGATATTTTTGAAAACAGGATTCAACCCGAGCTTGCCCGGATTGAAGGTGTAGCACAGGTGAATATTGTCGGTGCACAGAAACGAGAAATTGAAGTTAATGTAGATGGCAATATGCTGAATTATTACAGCCTGTCCATTACTCAGGTATCACAAGCCATTTCTCAGGCCAACCTTGATTTTCCAACAGGTAGCGTACAAAACAAGGAACAGGATATCCTGGTACGCCTATCTGGAAAAATTAAAGGCTTAAACGAAATGCGTAACCTGGTGATCAAAACAATGCCTGATGGATCGCCGGTCTATTTGAAAGATGTGGCTGAGGTATTTGATACCAAAAAGGAAACGGAAACCATCAATCGGATCAACGGACGCAACTCCTTGGGGATAACCATTTCCAAACAGGGTGATGGCAATACAGTGGAGGTGAGCGAACAGGTTCAAAAGAAAATTGCGGAACTTGAACAGCGTTATGCTAGTCAAAATTTGAAGTTTGAAATTGCCCAGGATAGCTCGATCTTTACCTTGGAAGCTGCCAATTCTGTAATTCATGACCTCTTTTTGGCGGTTATTCTGGTAGCTCTGATTATGCTTTTCTTCCTGCACAATTTGCGTAACGCATTCATTGTAATGGTCGCTATTCCCGTATCCATTGTCTCCACTTTTGCAGTGATGAGTTTGGCTGGTTTTACCTTAAACCTGATGACTTTACTCGCCCTCTCTCTGGTGGTTGGTATTCTCGTAGATGATAGTATTGTGGTATTGGAAAACATCCACGCACGTATGGAAAAGGGACAAAGTTCGTGGGAAGCAGCCATAGACACCTGGAAAGAGATTGGACTTTCGGTAACTTCCATTACCGCCGTTATTGTGGTGGTGTTTTTGCCCATCGGTCTGGTTTCCGGTATTGTAGCCGACTTATTGCGCCAGTTTTCTCTGGTTGTTGTGGCTGCAACCATTATCAGTTTGTTGGTATCTTTTACCCTGACACCACTGCTGGCTTCCCGCTTTACTAAATTAAGTCATTTAAATAAAAAGAATCCGCTGGATTGGGTTTTGATCCAGTTTGAAAATCTGATCAATAGCTTCAAAGAGGCGTATCGCATTATGTTGGGCTGGTCATTGCGGCATAAATTTGTGACTGTCATTGGCATTTTTGCTATGGTTTTTGCCTCATTTGCTTTGATGACCGGAGGGTTTATCGGAATGGAATTTGCTTCATCCGGTGACAATGGAGAATTTCTTATTGATATAGAATTGCCGAAAGAAACACCACTGGAGCAAACCAACTATGTAGCACAACAAATTGAAGAATATTTGTTGAATGACCCGGATGTTTTGAATGTATTTACGACCGTAGGCCAAGGTGGCGGCGGCGCGGCCACTTCTTCTTCCTCTTACCTGGGAAGTATTAACGTAAAATTGGTGCCAGCAGAAGAGCGGGAGTTAACCTCAAATGAATATGCGAGCAAAACCAAGGTGGCTTTACAAAAACAAATACCAGGAGTCAAGCTTTCTGCAGCAGCAGTGAGCATGGTTGGTGGCGGTGCCGAAGCGCCAATTCAAATTATTATGCAGGGATCTGACCTCGATGAACTGTTAGCCTTTGGTGAAGAGATAAAGCAGGTAATGGAAAACGTGCCCGGTACTGCTGAGGTAGAAAGCACGGTGGAAGGTGGAAATCCTGAAATTAATGTAGATATCAACCGGGAACGTATGGCAGATTTGGGCCTCACCCTGGATGTAGTAGGGGCAACCATGCAAAATGCCTTTACCGGAAATACGGATACCCGTTTTAAGGACGGAGATTATGAATACGATATTCGCGTACAGATTGATGCTTTTGACCGCCGGAATATTCAGGATATTCAAAATCTGACTTTCAGAAATACGGATGGTGAGTTGATTCAATTAAGCCAGTTTGCTACAGTAGCCTCTGCCTCTGGAGCTGCCCGATTGGAGCGTAAAGACAAGATTACCTCGGTGACCATGAAATCTCAGGTCGTAGGCAGAGCGGTAGGTACAGTGGGGCAGGAAATTGAAGAGGGGATTGCTAAATTGGATGTTCCTGCCGGCATAAGCATTTCTACCGGTGGTGATCTGGAAAACCAGGCCGAGGCATTTGGTAGCCTCTTTACAGCGCTGCTGACCTCCATCCTTTTGGTTTACCTTATCATGGTAGCCCTTTATGATAGTTATGTTTACCCTTTTGTGGTGATGTTCTCAATTCCTGTTGCCTTGATTGGTGCCTTGCTTGCTTTGGCAATGTCTATGCAAAACATGAGCATCTTTGGTATGTTGGGACTGATTATGTTGGTCGGGCTTGTGGTGAAAAACGCCATCCTGATTGTCGACTTTGTCAACCAATTAAAAGCGGAAG
This sequence comes from Saprospiraceae bacterium, assembly GCA_021604865.1. Classification (GTDB taxonomy): domain Bacteria; phylum Bacteroidota; class Bacteroidia; order Chitinophagales; family Saprospiraceae; genus BQJU01. The sequence goes on from BQJU01000057.1 coordinate 24,654, forward strand.
GTATGGACCCGAAAGAGGCCGTTATTGAAGGTACCCTGGAGCGTTTCCGTCCTATCTTGATGACCACTATTGCCATGGTTATTGCCATGATTCCAATTGCGGTAGCTACAGGTGCGGGATCAGAATGGAAAAATGGATTAGCCTGGGTATTGATTGGTGGTCTGACGAGTTCCATGATCCTGACGATGATTATTGTGCCCATTATGTATCGTACAGTAGATAGCCTCAAGGAAAAAATCGATGGCTGGAAAGCAAAAAGAGCAAAAAAGAAAGGTTTGAAAACGGCAAACCCGCAGGAAATAACTGCTTAAAACATGCTCTAAGAACCAAACTGATAAGGTGTTTTGTTTAATTTTTTGAAGCGTGGGAGGGGATGCCCTGGTTTCCTCTTCCCGCACTTTTTTAGAAAACCTATTTGTTCACGAAAACAATTCAGCATCATGGTCAATTCTACCACCACCGTGCATTTCAAAATCAATGGCCCTCTAGATCGTGCAGAAGTATATGCCGTTTTCCGGCAAATGAAAAAGATCGCCCAGACTAAAGGAGAAGTCAACCTACTGGTAGAAATTGATTTTATTGGTGGCTGGAGGTATTTCCGGAGTTTCTTTTTTGGGAAGAAGATCAAGGGGTTTGCACTGCGACATATTCGCAGATATGCCATTGTCACCAATAAAGCCTGGATGGAAAATGCGGGGCTGGGAGGAGATGGTGGCGAAAGTAAGCAAGGTTTACCATGAATTATCACCTGAAGACCAGGCCAATTGTATGATTTTTGGAGGTAGCTACGGACATGCTGGGGCGCTCAATTATTACCGTAAAAAATACAACCTTCCCGAGGCATATAGCTTCAACAGCAGCTTCATGATTTGGGCACCCGAAGAAGTCGACTTTAATCAGCAGATCATGGTAGATGACACCTGGCAGGAGGAATCGCCCTATTTTGGTACCGTAGCGTTTCGCGACAGCATCACTGATCCCTATGCCCGGGATCCTGGCTATATCTGGTACCGCAAAAATCCATTGGTAGATGTACGCGAGGGGTGGAAACAAATTGCCAAGGAAGAAAAGGCAGCGTTTAATTTTTAAACCGTTGTCCTCGTTTTGAATTTTTGTTGAACAATTTGCCCCAACGGCCGCTGCTGAATTTTACTCTCCACCCAGGAATTGACATCCAAATAGGTGAAGGACCGCCGTAGAAAAGGGTCTTTCTCCAACCCGTGTAACTGAAGATGGAATTCTTTGAATTTTTCCCGCATTTGCTGTGGGTTGAGTTTGGTGATCTTCCGGAAAAAATTGAGGGTTTGCACCAATATAGGATTAGGCTCGTGCAGGTGTGCAAACTTCCGGCTGGTAGAATTTACCAGGTATTCCAAAATATCCAAATTGTTTAAGTCATAATGCGCCATCAGCAGCATCAATTCAGCATAAGCGCGGATATCTTCCCGCAAATGCGCAGATGAGGAATGAATGATCTTGTTGAGATACTCAATGGCGTTGTCGGCTTGGTTGATGCCCAAATACATCCAGGCAAATTTGTAATACAAAATCTGCAATTTATGAGGGTCAACCCTCGACCCGTAGCGCCGGATACGTTTCAATGTTCGGGGAATCAACTCCAGGGCCTGGTTAAACTGGCCATCCATAAAACATTTATTGAGCCGCCCCTGATGTACGTACAAAAAGGATAATATTTTCGAATTGGTGTTGAAACGGTGATACGTTTCCTGGCGGAATGTTTCCAACCGAGCCAGCGTTTCCGCAAAAGTGGCATAGTCACGCAGGAAAAAAGAAGTGGATAATAAGTGATTTAGTCCCATCATATAGATATCGACATCTTCGGTAATCATATTGGGATTTTCCCGGTATAGATTGGTCCATTTCAGGGCAAATGAATGGCATTCTTCAATATTAAACAGGATATAGTGATACCAATAAAGAGACTGGTAGAAATATATTTTTTCAAAAAAAGTCTGGTTTGCTGTCGAAGCATCAGCAAATCTTAGCTCGTATCGTTGTTTGATTTTATTGCGATCCGCTTCATCCTGGGCATGTCCATTCAGGATAAACAAACGCTGAAGGTGAAGTTTAAGGTTCGACCAATCTACAATGCGTTGGGTGATTGTAGTGCGCTCTGATGCTTCTTGTTGCAATTGTTCAATACGTTCCGTGGTACTTCGGGTAATATGCCGCGATTCGATTTTTTTCTCAAATTCGACAATTTCCAGGTGCAACAAATCCATATTATTACTTCGGGCCGTGGATTTAGTACGACTCAATATTTTCAAAGCCTGGATGTACAACCCCCGCCCATAGAGCACCTGGGCATAATCAATCAGCTCCCGGATTTGTATGTCGAGCTGTTTTTTGATATGGATCAACCGCAGGCAAGTCAGAATATGCTGATATAAATGCCGCTTGAGGTTGGAAAATTTGCTTTTACTGGGTTCATCCAGTTTTTCCATGGCAGCTTCTTCATCCAAAAGCGACTGTTTTTCCAGTATTTCAAAAAGCTGGAAAAATCTCACATCACCCTCACTTTGAATCCGGCGGACGTAAAGGGTGAAATTCCTTTTCTCCGCCTTGGTGAGGGATTTGATTAAAGAGAACAATAAGTCGCCTTGAGAAATGGGCATAACAAAATATTTGGGTCTCGATTTTTAAATGATTACCTCGAAACCTGATAACTTACGTAAAATTGGACCGTCCTGTTTTTGAGGATACCTGCATTGCGGGGCGCGCCATTAAAATCAGTAAGTACTAATTCTTGAACTTTCCCGAGTCCATGCAAGTACCGAAAACCAAGCTGAAAAAGTGGAAGTTCATAACGCATACCCATCGCCACAGCCAGCTCGCTACGATTGCTAACCAGGTCCGTAACATCCTCCTTATTGCTGCTATTTAAAAATTTGGCCCTACCTGTGATTAAATAGTTTAATTCCGGGCCAAACTCGAGATATAGAGGGCCCGAATGGTAATTGAACAAGACGGGAAGAGAAAGGTATTGCAAATAGACAGCAGATACTGTAAACGCAGAGGGCTCTAAAAAGGAACGGGTTTTACCTCCTTTTGCAGAATAAAGCAACTCCAGACGCATCGCAATAGGGGACTCTTTTCGACCTATCAGGGCATAAACCCCTGTGGCCAGGCCCGGTATTGTTCCCTCTGAATCAAAAAAGAAAAAACGATCAGGGTCATTAACCTTGAAAAAGGAAGTATTGATACCGGCTTTTATCCCCCAACTGATTTGAGTAAAACCCTGTTGGGTAACAAAACAAAACAAAAACAACATACAAATGAAGAAACCGTTTTTCATGTCAGTCAACAATTTATTTGAGCTAATATAACCGAAAACTAAGATACTATTTGTAAAAGCACAAAACAAGCTCAAAAAGATGTTTGAAGCACACCGGAAAACCTAACCTTTATTGGTGACGTTCCATATATATAGCCTTGTAATTTGCCAAGGAAGGGTAATTTATTAATTTAGTCCTAAATTCTACATAAACCATGGCGACGGTCAACTTCACATCTGCCTTAAAAAGATTTTTCCCAAAACTCGACACCATTCAGGTGGAAGGGAAAACGGTAGCGGCTGTTCTGGATCAGATAGAACAACAATATCCGGGTATGAAAGACTATCTGGTAGATGAGCGTGGCCGACTACGCAAACATGTCAACATTTTTATTGGCGAAGAACTGATCACCGATGGTGAGACGTTGAGTGATGTGGTTGCTGAAACAGACCAGGTGTTTGTGTTTCAAGCCTTGTCGGGTGGTTGATCCAATTTTTAGTTCATGAATAAAATAATTCTGGTAGGCACCAGCAAGGGCCTGGTGGTTTACCGGCATGTCGAAAATAAATGGCGGATTGAAACTACTCAGTTTGTAGGCTTTCCGGTGTCTATGGTATACGTCGACGAGCGGCATGGTACCTGGTGGGTGTGTCTGACCCATAGACATTGGGGACTCAAGCTGCACCGGTCTTCAGATCAAGGAAAAAGTTGGGAGGCACTTCCGGTTCCAAAATACCCGGAAGACGCCCAATTGCAATCCGGCCAACCAGCTACTTTACGTAAAATATGGACCATGCAACAGGCTGGTCCCGACCGGCCAACCGGATTATATCTGGGCACTGAACCAGGTGGTTTGTTTTTTAGCAATAATGGTGGGGATAGTTTTGAACTGGTGGAAAGCCTTTGGAATCATCCTTCCCGAAAAGACCAGTGGTTTGGAGCCGGCCGGGATCATCCATTCATCCATTCCATTGTGGTTGATCCTCGCAATAGCAACCATCTGTATGTTGCCGTAAGTTGTGCCGGAGTATTTGAAACAATGGATGGCGGCAATAGCTGGCAAGCCCGTAATAATGGCCTGGTAGCGGCTTACCTGCCTAATCCCCAGGCAGAAATTGGCCACGACCCACATCGAATGTTTGCCTGTGCTATGCAACCGGATATTTTATGGCAACAAAACCATTGCGGCATCTACCGCTCTACAGATGGCGGTCGGCAATGGACGGATATTGCCGGAGTCAACAACTTTCCCAATTATGGATTTGCGATTGCCATTGATCACCGAAACCCACAAAGAGCCTGGGTGATTCCCGCAGTGAGTGACGAAATCAGAGTAGCCGTAAACCTGGCACTATGTGTTTGCCGTACTGAAGATGGAGGCCAAACGTGGCAGGAATTGCGTCAGGGATTGCCTCAGGAAAATTGTTTCGATATCGTCTTTCGGCATGCCTTTGCCAATATCGATGATGTCCTGGTTTTTGGCACCACAACCGGCAATCTTTACCTTTCGGAAAATGGCGGCGACCAATGGACCTGCCTGAGCGGAAACCTGGCCAGAGTCGAATCTATTTGTATGACAGTAGGATAGGGATGGACACACCATCAAAGCATCGGCTCCAACACTTCCCACACATTCTCAGCAACAATCTTTTGACCTTCTACATTTGGATGAATGCCATCCTGTAAGTTGAGCGCTGGGATGCCACCTACATTTTCCAGCAGAAAAGGAATTAAGGCGAGGTTCTCTTCACGGGCTAACTGTGGATACATGTCCCGGAATTTTTGGGTGAAATCCGGCCCCATATTGGGCGGCGCCTGCATGCCAGCCAGAATGATTTGAGCGTCTGGATATTTGGCCTGTACCTTATCTACGATGGACTTTAAATTTTTGTAAGAAGCTTCTGGTTCTATACCACGCAAGCCATCATTCCCACCTAATTCCAGGATGAAAATATCCACGGGTTGTTGCAAAATCCAGTCTACTCGTTCGGCTCCACCGGCAGTAGTTTCGCCGCTAAGGCCGGCATTAATGACTTCATAATCTAAACCCAGAGAGTCAATCTTGGCTTGAATCAATGCCGGAAAACCCTGGTCGGGGTCCAGGCCATAAGCTGCAGTAAGACTGTTGCCTAAAAAAATGATTTTTTTATTTTTCTTCTCTTGGCTAACAGGCACCTCCTGGCTGGTTTCTTGCTGGGCATCTGTTTCCGAAGAGGTATTTTCATTGTTATTACATGAAATCAGGAAAAATATAGACACTAAAGTCAGAAAAGTAGGTTTCATAGACATTATTTGTTGAGGAATACACCAAAAATAAATACTTTTACTACATATTTATCTTTTAAAAAGAGATTGAATACGATCTATACTAATATTTTATTGTTTGAATAAGCTGTGAGCACTTTGTTTGCTATATGAATAAAGCAAAAAAAATCGTGCTGGTCGAAGATAACATCGGAGATGTCAAACTGATCGAATTTGTTTTGTCCAGCCTATCCGTGCGTCCTGAATTGCTGCATTTTGATAATGGCAAATCTTTCCTGACTTTTGTAAAAGAAAGTTCCATGGAGGATATTGCAGTGGTCTTATTGGATTTGAATATGCCGGTAATGACGGGCATGGAAGTCTTAAAAGCGCTCCGCAATGATGATAAAGGCAAATATTTACCGGTAGTGATCCTAACCAGCTCCCGTTCGTATCAAGACGTGGAAGCTTGTTACAGGTTAGGAACTAATGCTTTTGTAGCTAAACCGGTGGAATTTGATGATTTTAGCCGAAGTATCGAGGCTGTTCTACAATTTTGGTTGGAACATAACATCAATCCTTTAGAACATTAACCTTTTTTCAGGAACTCAATATTGCGTTTTAAACCGGCATATTTAGTACGTTTTACGGCCGAATGCCGAAATATTTCCCGAAATACTTCTTCCGTAATTTCTTCCCAATCTTCCATTTTCATACTCAATAAATTAGGAGGTGCATTAAATTCGGGCTCCTGATGTGGCGTGGAGAACCGATTCCAGGGGCACACCTCCTGACAAATGTCACAACCAAACATCCAATTTTCGAATTTATCCCGATAAGTCTCAGGAATGGCTTCTTTGAGTTCTATGGTAAAATAGGAAATACATTTACTGCCATCTACCACATAACCCTCGGGGGAAATTGCCTCCGTAGGGCAGGCATCAATACACCGGGTACAAGTACCACAGTAGTCTTTGATTGGATGGTCATAGTCCAGATCCAGATCGAGAATCAGTTCGGCCAGGAAAAAGTAAGATCCGGCTTTGGGGTTGATCATCAGGGTGTTTTTGCCCACCCATCCAATGCCACTTCTTTTTGCCCAATCGCGCTCCAACACCGGTGCAGAATCTACAAAACAGCGGCCACTGACTGCTCCGATCTTTTCCTGGATAAATTGTAAGAGCGTTTTTAGCTTGTGTTTGATGACAAAATGATAATCTTTCCCATAGGCATACCGCGATATTTTGGGCGCTTCCGGGTCTTCCTGCTCCTGCTCGGGAAAATAATTATACATCAAGCTAATCACTGATTTAGCCCCCTCTACCAGTTTGCGAGGATCGACCCGCTTCTCAAAATGATTGGCCATATAGCCCATTTTGCCATGCATACCCTGGTTTAGCCAGGCCTCCAATCTTCGGGCTTCTTCATCCATAAACGCCGCCTTCGCAAAGCCAATAAAGCTAAAGCCCAGGCGTTCTGCCTCCTGCCGAATGATTTGCGTATGTACGGTTGTATTTGCAGACATGCTGCAAAGATAAGTGTTTTAGAAACAGGTTTAGAGAAGTTTAGCAGGTTTAGGGGAAGTAGTGGTGGTTTAGAACGGGGTAACTCTTTGGGTTCTTCCATTTCCATTCCATCCCTTTAAAAAAAAAAGGTGGTGGGTTCAGATAAACCAAACCCCCACTAAAACATGAAGTATTTAATGCAATGGTAAAGGTAGGAATATGGAGTACATTAAAACAACTACCCGCAAACCTACATTTGTGTTAATGTTTCTTTAAGAATTGCTTAAATCTTGCTGAAACGCCTTTTTCTGGAAGTGTACCATCGAATCAGGTAAAGTATAATCAAAGTCGTAACCATAATTGTTGAGATGAATAGTCCAAATAAGTTCTTACCACATTCGTAAGTAAAATGTCGAATGTAATTTCTTTGGGAAATAGGTAGGTAGTTGTCTATGCGGAAGCATTAGAGCTAGTTGTACTGTATTAGCAGTAGTCGGCCAGGCATACTACGATATATATCGCTGACACTTGGATAATTATTGTAACTGAGGGCATTTTATAATTAGACAAGCGCTTAATTAATCAAGTATTTGCAACTTAGCAAATTTAAGCATAATCCGGCGCTGTGGGTTATCTATTTTTTGAAAAAAGATGGTCGCCACCCGATTGCCTTGCCCGCCATCGATACTCAGCACTTTTCCTTCACCAAATTTGAGGTGCAGTACTTTCATGCCTGCCTGAATTTTTTCATTAGGGCTGGGTTTAAAAGTTTTCGGATCGGTCATAAAACCCGAATTGGGTCCATTAGCTGAAGTCCTTCGTTTAAAACTCCCGCTGACTTTGGCACTGGTAGCCATGTTTTCTACCCGGTCGGAGGAAGGGATGGCGTGGGTGCTTTCCACATGATTCATGGGTATTTCTGCCAGAAAACGGCTGGGTTCATTGTAGCGCATCTGCCCAAAGCGATAACGACTGTTGGCGTAAGATAAGGTCAGGAATTGTTCTGCCCGCGTGATGGCCACATAGAAAAGCCTGCGCTCTTCGTCAAGGCCTTCGACGGTATCCATCGACATAAAAGAAGGAAACAGTTTTTCCTCCATACCCACCACAAAGATGGATTTGAATTCAAGCCCTTTTGCGGCATGTACCGACATTAGGGTTACGTATTCACCGTCTGCATTTTTTACATCAAAATCGGTGAGCAATGCGATATTTTGAAGATAAGTGGCTAGTGATTTATCGGGAATAGTTTCCGTATCAATGACCGTATCCTCTTCCACAAAGGCGTTGATACCGTCGAGCAGGGCATTGAAGTTTTCCAGTCGGCCCATGCCTTCAATACTCGTGTCATTTTTCAGGAAATCCGCCAGCCCCGAACGTTTGGCAATGTAGGCGGCCAGTTCAAAAGCATTTGCAGTCTCTATTTTCAGGGCTGCTCCTTTGATCATCTGAATAAAATCTGCAATTGATTTTTTGGCTCGGGCACTGGCAGGAGCCATAGGCAATGCCTCCCAAAATGAAATACCTTGGCTGGCTGCTATCTCCCCTATTTTTTCGATAGTGGTATTGCCAATACCCCTTTTAGGAAAGTTGATGACCCGTCGCAGCGCTTCTTCATCCCGTGGGTTAACCACCAGACGCAGGTAGGCAATCAGATCTTTGACCTCTTTACGCTGATAAAAGGACAGCCCTCCAAATACCTGATAATGCACATTGTAGCGCCGGAGGTATTCTTCAAAAATTCTGGATTGTGAATTAGTGCGGTAGAGGACTGCAATATCCGAATTTCTAAGGTGGTACCGGTTTTTTTGTTCCAGGACAGTATCCGCCACCCGGCGACCTTCCTCGGCATCAGTCATCGCTTTGATGATTTTTACGCGTTGTCCGTCGCCCTTGTCGGACCATATTTTCTTCTGAATTTGTCGGCGATTATAGGTGATCACCTCATTGGCTGCCTGCACAATGTGATCTGTTGAGCGGTAATTTTGCTCCAGCTTAAAGACCCGGATACCATGCGGCTTGAAATCCGCCTCAAAGTCCAGGATATTTTGGATAGTCGCTCCACGGAAAGCATAAATACTCTGAGCATCATCACCAACTACACATATATTGCGGGGACTTTGGTCGTAGTTGACCAGCTTTCGCACAATGGCGTATTGCAATTGGTTGGTGTCCTGAAACTCATCAACGAGTAAATATTTGAATTTCTTGCGGTATTTATCCAGTACACCATCCGGGTTGGATTGCAGCAGTTCGTATAACCGATACAACAGATCATCAAAATCCATCGCACCTGAACGCTTGCAACGGGCGGTATACTTGCCGTAGATAGTCGCTACATGGGGCATTTTTGCCATGCGGTCCTGGCTGCGTAATTCCTCATTATCGACATACAGCTTGGGCGTAATCAGGTTGCTTTTAGCAGAAGAAATTCGAGAGCGAACGGTATTGATGTTGTACGCATTTTTATCCAGATTCATTTCTTTTACGATGGTCCGGAGCAGGCTCTTGCTATCTTCTGTATCGTAAATGGTAAAGTTGGACGGATAGCCTATTTTTTCTGCCTCTACCCTAAGAATACGGGCAAAAGTGGAGTGAAAAGTGCCTGCCCATACCTTATTGGCCTTTGGACCTACTACTTTTTCAATCCTTTCTTTCATCTCGCGAGCAGCCTTATTGGTAAAGGTTAGCGTCAAAACATCCCAGGGAGCAGCGCCTTTTTCTAAAAGATGAGCGATACGGTATGTGAGTACCCTGGTTTTTCCGGATCCTGGGCCTGCCACCACCAATACGGGACCTTCTGTGGCTTCAACAGCTTGCCGTTGTACATCATTGAGTTCATCAAGGTAGGAAAATTTGCCCGTTGGTGTCATGAATCTACTTTTACAAGATTGGGAAAATAGAGTGCAATTTTACGACTCTTTGCTTGGAAATCTGAATCCTCAGCCCGAAAAGTATAATTGTTCTTTGACAAATGCCGTGATAGAGCAAATATATAAAACATGTCACTTATTTGTTTAAATAATGGTATTTTTTATCTAATTAGGTGAAACTTTTCGAATCGGAGAATGTAGCCTTAATTCTGATCGATTTTTTACATATAATTCGATTGGATTTTTATTTAATTGATATACAGTGTGTTATGCATGTTTTGTGAAAAATATTTCCACACCTTTCCTCTTTTGGCACGCTTTGTGCAAAGGGTAAAGAGAATTTCAATAATTAACCAATAATAACTACACCTATGAGCACTGTAATTCGTTTTTTAGCATTAATTGGCTTGATCTTAATCGCCACCTCTTTTACAAGTACTGCACAATCTGTTAGCCAGCCATACCCCACGGGCAATGGTTTTTCACTGGATAACTTGGAATTGCCTATCAGTGAAATTTACCCTGGCGGACCAGCCAGAAATGGCATCACCAGTCTCAATGATCCAAAATTTGAACCGGCAAGCTGTGCCGAAGATTTTGTCTCCGCCCAGGATTATGTCATTGGCATTAGCTACAATGGCGTTACCAGAGCCTATCCGGTAAAAATCATGGGTTACCACGAAGTAGTAAACGACCAGATTGGAGAAGAAAAAATTCTGGTGACCTACAGCCCACTTACAGGAAGCACCCTGGTGTTTAGCGCACCACAAGAAAATAATGTTCAGACCTTTGGCGTATCAGGTTTGGTATACAACAACAACAGCCTTCTTTATGATCAGGCGACAGAGTCTCTCTGGTCACAATTTACAGGAATGGCAATTTCTGGCTCCGAAGCGGGCCAGCGCATGAAACAAATACCAACAACGTATACCACCTGGGCCCAATGGAAAGAACTTCATCCGGCAACAGAGGTTTTGTCGACAGATACCGGTTTCAAGCACACTTATGATCAGTCCCCCTATTTGGCCTATGGCAACAACAGCAAAACGATGTTTCCAGTGAGCTTTAAAAACCGGATTCTACCAACCAAATCCCAGGTAGTAGGCGTGGAAGTGAATGGGCGATTCAAAGCCTATCCCTTCGCGCTTCTACCTAATGGGAAAGATCGGGTCACAGACGACAATTTCAACGGCCAGCAAATTCGCATCGAATTCAACGCCGACACACGTACCGCCGTTGTCACCGATGGAATCGGAAATGTATTACCTTCTGTTACGTCCTATTGGTTTGCCTGGTATGGTTTCCATCCCGAAACAGAAGTTTATGGTTTCCTCCCAGAACGCAGCCCGCTAGCGATGCTGGAAATAAGGTAAAGATTGAGTTAAGAATAATATGTTTGCATTAAGGATCCGGGTCTGCCTATTATGGCAGCTCCGGTTTTTGTTGATCCCCAATTGGAGTGAACACGACCTCATTCCATCTTTATTCCACCACAATTTGCTGAACCAACACTTGCAAATCACCACTAAGTTGAAAAATATACATCCCGGAATCCAAATCATTTACATTCAGACTTATTCGGTTTTGCCCCTGAGGCCATTGGCCACTCAACACCACTTGTCCCATAATGTTTACCACTCGATACTGCTGAAACAACTGGCTTTGGCCACTATATTGAACCTCTAATACATCACTAGCTGGATTGGGAAAAAGCGTCAAGTCATGCGAATTGGCAACCACCTCTCTAGTATCGATGATAATATCCGCACAGAAGTTATTATTGCTATGATCGCCATCAATTCGGCCATTAGGTATGCTGGTCCAGAAACACAATTCCGATAATTCTTGAAAAACCAACCCTTGTACTTGTAGTCCCCCCCAATTGATGGTGATACTTTCACCAGGAGCCAGATTGAGGTTGTCGTAATTTCGGGTTGCAGTAATTTTTGAGGCACAAATAAAGGAACAGGGCACAAAAGAGATATTGAGGCTCACTGTTTCCAAGATGGTACTGCCCTCATTTTTTATGGAAATATTTATGCCGTCCCAGGTAACTGTTCCGGCAGCACTTCCGCAATCGCCTATAGAATCAAGGGTAATGTTTTGATAACTAACCTCTGTTACCGCAGCATCATCCATAAGTTCGGGAGCATTGCCCGCCAAATCAGTAGTGTACAAAAAGATATTGCTGCCGCGATGCACTAAGGTGCGGTTGTAATAATTTATTTCCTGGGAACTGGTGTAAGGATCAACCAGTTCATCCCCAGTAAAAATCAAACGGTCATTGACTATTTGAAAATCATAAGGGATAAAATATTCGTCCAATATTGTAAAGGAGGTATCAATTTGTAAATCATCCGTGAGTTTGACAACTACCGGTTGGGCGTTATTGGTTTTACCCATTGCATACATCAATGCGCCCTCCACTTTAAGTTTGTCAAACTGACCTTCCCCGCTAAGCTCAATTTCATCAACAGTACTGAGTTGAGTATCGAGTTTTTGCAATTTGTTAGAGGTGAGCAACCACAAATGATTGCTGCCGGATGCTGCCACGATTGTTTGACCTTGTGTTATTTCAAGTTCCGATACAACTTCACCTTCAAGGTTGATTTTAAATAATTTGTCTGCTGACAAAACGTAGATGTGCTGATCAGGACCATAAACCACTTCCCGGCTATGAAAGATTTGTCCGCTTTCGCGCAAATCAACTTCCCAGACCACTCCTTCTGCCGGGTCGAATCGGGATAGTTCCCCAAGCTGGGAAAGCAAGGCCAGGTTTCCATCCGGCAATAGACTGATGTGTAATAAACCCCATATTTCTTCCAGCCAAATTTTATTGCCCAGGCTATCGTATTCAGCCATAAAACCAGGGAGGCCATAATCACAGCCCGATACCACTCCAGCTATAAAAATTTGGCCATTATCATTTATTTCCATATCCGTAATTTCACCTAATTCAGTTCCTTCAACCTCCAATATCCGGTCTTCCCATACGCCAACTCCGTTTTCATCCACCATCTTTAAGAAGGGAGCAAATACAGGGTATCCCATAAAAACGCCAACCTGGCCACCGATCAAAAATCGATTTTCGCTAACCGGCAATAGGCGGTTGGAAAAAGAATAAAAAGAGGGCTGATAAGCAATGTTGAAGTCCTGGGCAGAAATGGAAAAATACATCAGCATAAAGAGCAACGTGAGCAACTGGGTAATTTTCATGATCATAGTATTTATTGGGTCAAACGATATTTGATGACCACCATCGAAATAACGCTAATAACAATTGAGCGCCTCCTATTTGTTAAGACGTATAAAAACAGAGCAGGCGTTGGAATGTTACTGGACCAACGTCAATTCTGATAAATATCTGATTTTTTGGATTAAAGATCGAGCGTAAGAAAGTGTTCTTTTAGTTCATGTTTGAATCGATCAATCACAGCTTGTTCCTCTGGTTGAATGCCATCATCACTGGCTTTGGCAATAACATCCAATGCATCAAAAAGAATGGCATACTCCTCGGCCGGCCCGTATGTCTTGCAAGTTTCCAGGGCCCGGTCAAAGGTTTCGGCTACGCTGGTGTCTTTATTTTTCTCATAATTGAATGACCATTCGATGTCTGCTGCCCCTGGTATGTGTGTGAGTAATGCTACTAATTTACTGGTTTCCTGGTCCTGTACAATGCCATCGGATTTTGCAACGACATAAATCATTTCGCCAATAGCACTGTACAACTTGTCTTTTGATGGCTTCATTGAGAATGGATTAATCGAAATGGATACTCTAATTTACTTACAATTTAATAAATTCACAATACCTTGATAAAGCAACCGTATCAAACAAGCTCGAAAATCACCCTCTGTGACTCACGAAGACTCCAGTGCTTCCCAATATTCCACAGCTCTACGGGTGTGTGGGATACAAATAGATCCACCTACCAAATTGGCAATGGCGAACAGTTCAAATATCTCGGCACGTTTAACACCCATTTCGTAGCAGGTCCCCAAATGGTAGCGAATACAATCATCACACCGCAAAACCATAGAGGCTATTAGGCCAAGTAATTCTTTGGTTTTTTTATCCAGCGCTCCATCCTGATACGCATTGGTATCCAGGTTGAAAAACCGCTTGAGTACCTTATTGTCCTCCCCCAGAATCTTCTCGTTCATCAAACTCCGGTATTCGTTAAATTCTTTGACTACTGACATGGCTATTTATTTTGTTTGGTTCAGTGACAAATATATGGAGATTGTGATAATGGAAAGATAGAAAGTGAGAGGGCGATGAGGTGAGAAGGAGTGGGGAATGTCTAGCAAAATGTGTCCTACTCAGTATTTTCCAACTCCCAAAAAGCGCATAGAATGCTGAATTCCAACAAATTACTCCGCGAAACCCCGCGTTCCCTGCGTCTGCGGTGAAAAAAACACACTTTCCCGTACACTCCCTGAGCACACAACTCAGCTATAGTGGCACTATCCTAACGCCCATAAAAAAGAGGATAAAGGCCAAATCCCCTTATCCTCAAGTTGTATGAGAAACCCTTTACAAACTTATTACAAATGTGGTTCAGTCAATGGAGACGGTAGCGCCTCCAGCTGTTCCGGATAATAAGTTTTTTCTTTGATCCTTCGGAACTAGTTCCGGATGATCGTATAATTTGATGATTTGCGTTTCTTGAACATAATTGCCGGCACAATGATCGTTGATCTTCCAATGGCGGAGCAACTCAATGCCCAGATCTGTTTTTTGAAATTCATCTTCCCAACTCATTTCCAGTTGATACATATTATTATCGAGTGGAACTTGATCTTCCTGTGTATAAGGATTTCCATCCCAATCGATAAGAGGATAACCCATTTTTTTAGGAGAGATAGGGGTTTCATCCTTTTCGTTTTTGAGGCCAGATCCATTTTGGTTAGCCGGGAAAATAATATTCGTCAATTTTGCTTTCTCCAGGGTGATGAATTGAGAAAAAACAAGGTCTGATTTTTTGGGTATTTGAATAGCCCACTTTCTAACCAGCACACCAACAGTGTTTGTTAAAAATTGAAAATTACGGATGCTGGCTGTAGCAGGTTGATAATTTTCTTCAACAAAGCGTAGGGATACTAGATCGCCTGTGCGCAACAGGGGTGAAAAGAAAGGATTGGGTCCGGCGTATTTCCGCGAACGGAGTTGGCCGTTTACCCAAACCTCCAAAAATAGATTGGAGCCCCCAACATTACCCCATTCAAAGTTGATATAGCCCTCCGCCGGAATCACAATTTGTAATTGCAATTCATTAAGAGGATCAATCTGAACAAGTGCCTTATTGGCCCCTTCAACCAATAACGCATTGGGAGCTCCGGTGACATCTACCCCACCGTCACCATTTATCTTGTGCACCGTCCAATTGGCCGGCGCGAAATAAGCAGTCCATCCTTCTTGCTGGCAACTTAAATTGTACAACTGGCTTTCTTGCAGCTGTAATGTGGTTGCAGCACAGGGTTTTTCAAATACAGGTACGGGGAATGTTTCTGCGCAAGAAGCATCTACGCAAAATGTTGAGATGTGTTTGGGGTTGACCAACAACTGACAATCAGAGCTGATGTTGAAATAACTGGGAGTGCAGGGTGCACTTTGGGAAAAAGTGCCCGACAACATACTGCTCCATAAAAGGATCGTTAGTGTAGACCAATATAGTTTATTAGGCAAGATCATAGGGATTATAATTGATAGCTATCCACTTTTAAGAATAACTTGCGTACTTACCAAATCGTTTTATCGTTTGTATTTATCGTAAATGGGGCAATAGAGCTTAAGTGTCAGGCATTGCTGACAGTGAAAAATATTAGCTCCGTATGGAAAAATGATGGTTGAAAGGTAAGTTGATGCGATCTAATCTTCGCCTTAGGTCAATACCGAGGTTTGTTTTTTTAATCATGGGATCGTGCGGTTTGTGGGAATTATGAATTATAACTTGCTTACAGACTAAAATATAATTTTGAAAGCTCACACCTTAGTCAGCAACAAAGATATGATCTTCTGAACTCTGTTTCATACCAAAAATAGGGTATTTTTTACATTAAAACAATTTTTAACGTGTTAATAGGCGTTTTTTCATGCTTTTGAACAAAATTCTCATTTTATGATTAATACTATGTCATTAGTCATAAAAACCAGTAATTTATGAATATAAAATGTAAAACTTGGAATCAGTTTATTCCCCGACCAATAGAAGAAGTCTGGGCTTTTTTTTCCAATCCTGAAAACCTGAATCGCATTACTCCAAATGACATGTCTTTTGAAATAATCTCGGAACCCAGTATCGTAAATATGTATCCGGGAATGATCATTCAATATCGGGTGAGCCCGTTCTGGGGTTTAAAAATGAGGTGGGTAACGGAAATTACCAACGTTAAGGATCAAGCATATTTCATCGATGAACAACGTTTCGGTCCCTATGGATTTTGGCATCACCAACACCATTTTGAAGCCGTAGACGGAGGTGTCATGATGCGGGATATCCTCCATTATAAAATACCTTATAGCATCATCGGCAGCATAGTCGATGCTTTTTTTGTAGATAAAAAAATCGAATCCATCTTTGTATATCGGGAAAAGGTTGTCAATGAAATCTTTCCAGATAAAGTATGAAACATGCTCTCAGCAAGCAGGTTCTCCGGAGGCCGAAGCTTTTGGCGTAGGACTCAGCATAGGCGCCTGGCGGCCGATGGACGGTGCAGGGGGCTGACAGTTTCGGCCAGTTCCCTACCGAATCACCAACACCGATCCTGAGAATTGCCGGGTTTTCCCATCATCCATCAAAACATTGGCCAGGTAAACGTAGATGCCCGGATTGACCATTTGGTTATTAAATTTGCCATCCCATCCGGCACTTAGCGACGGCGGAAGATGATCTCCACTATAGACAAGTGCGCCCCAGCGGTTGAAGACTTTCAGGTTTTGTATTTCTATTAGATCTCCTTTTCCCAGGACATTAAAATGGTCATTAAAGCCATCGTCATTTGGCGAAAATACATTGGGCAAATAGATGTGGTAATGATCCAATTGCAAGATGACCAGGCTATCGCAGCCCAAAGAAGAGGTTAAACGGACGGGATATTCTCCAGGTCGACCAAATTGTCGATTGCCTACCTCGTAATGCTCTCCTTCAAAAATAATGGCATTGACTGTATCCGGTTGAAAGCCAATCACAGCCAATTCCAAATGCACAATGCTGTCGCAGTTATCTATTGTTTTAAACGTATCAATATAACTGCCGGGGGTCAAGAGTTGATTAGGGCCAAAAGTCAATTGATCTCCTTCACAAATAGTACGCTCAACAAATTCCTCAGAAACGGGTTTTTGTCGATTGTAGGCCTGAGTGAGCTGGCATTCATCTTCCCCTATCATCCGTACTAGGTATTGACCGTTTCCGTACATCTGACTCAGTTTAGGGGCGGTTTCACCAATTAAGGCAATGCCGTTTTTATACCATTGGAATGTCAAGTCCGGGTCATCGGGGATTTCCAGTGTGAAATCCTCAGCACAGGGGTGTTCAGTTTCCGCAATCCTCAGCGAAAAGGAACGCTCATCGGCCAGTACGAGGTTGTCAAAGAAATAATAAATGCTTTGCGTTGCTCTGACATCGGGGCAGTCTGGCCCAATCACGATTGCATGCATATCCTGATTGGGTGTCACGGTGATCTCCCCTTTTATCCAGCTGTTCGAACCTTGAAGTCTGGTAGAACCCAATTTGACCCAGCCGGGGCCATTAGTAGGGCAACCAAAAAAATTATTATTCTCCCCAAAAGGAAGGTTTTCACAATCCGTAGTACCAAAAAAGGTAATATTAATGGGTGGAGACAGCAACGGATTTACAAATCCTACATAGAATTCAAATCGATATTCGGTATGAGCTTGCAAGGGAGCCAGTAGGCAGGCACCCGCATATTCTTTCCACCCAGGTTGTGGGTTACTTTGGTTCAACACCCGCCCGTCGCGAAAACCAACAATGCCCTCTCCATCGGGAAAGGGTAGGGGGGGCGGAAATTCTGGCCAACCCATATAGCCACAGGTATGAAGAAAATCAGTCGTTGCATCAGAGGCTTGAATCCAGTCATCAGCACAATACAGCTGACTCCGGTCGGAAGGGCAACAACTCATTTCTTCGAAAGAAGGATTCGGAATCAAAGAAACAGGCTCCACAACCGGACAGTCACAATCGGGATCATTGAGATCGATAAGTCCATCTCCGTCATCGTCCGCAGCATTATCACAGATTTCTTCCAACTGCTTCCCCTCCCCGGTCATCAAAGCGGAAAAAGGAAGCAGACCTATCACGAAATAAGTCAGACAAAGTATTACCGGGGAAGTATTCATGTAACTTTGTTTTGAAAATAACCGAAGAATAAATATAATGACTTTTAATGACTTAAACTGGTTAAATATGGTCAGCTAGTTGCTGCTAATGGAGTTTTATCTTCTCCGATCTTCACTCAAAAGAAAAATTGATCTGACCACACTAGATGATCAGACCAATGATTAAATTTCGGTATTCCTTATTCTTCCAATTGAATGTCGTCAACTATAGAGCCTTCAAAGCAATGACTACACTCCCTGACTTCCACTTATCTGCTTAACTTTACCCCAAGGTGCATACCGACGCCAGTTGTGTTGTTGATTTTTCCATCAGCACCTTTGTAAAAGTTTACATTGCTCCTAATCCCGGTGTACAACCAATTATTCCAGGTGTAATTAACGCCAGCTTCCAGGCCGGCATTTAACGCATTGTGTTTAAAAGAGTAAGGTAGAATATATTGTACGCCTGCCAACTCGACTTCTACGTCCTGGGCACGAATGAATTGTGCACCGATAGATACTTCACCGTATAGTGCTAGTTTGGATTGTGTAATTAAATACCGCAACTTCAAATCCGGCATATAGTAGTGGAATTGAGTGCTCAGATTTGCCGCATAACCTTCCGTACCCGGGCCGGTGCTGAAAAGCTGAAGGGGTAATGTACCATTGATTTTGGTTTTTTGATAATTGAAACCCAAACCAATGAGCAGGCGGTCAGATAATGGATAATAGGTCCTCAAGTTGATGCCTATGCCAGGTTTGGCAGCGTAATTCTTCACGGGTTCTTCTACAAAAAATTCTCCACCCAATCTTTCAAATAACTTTTCAAATAGTACCGGATCATTATAAAGAGGTTTAAGAATTTCGCCCTCTGTAGTTGGTAGATTGGCGCCACCTTCAGGGCGATAACCTGTGCTAAACTGGCCACCACCTTCAAGGCGTAAAGGCCGGTACGAAATGACATGGTCGTCGTATTTTCTTCCTTCATCCTTGCCGGCATTACCCTCTTTGTGTTTTGATTCAGTTTTTGGGGGTGCATTTGTATCGCCCAATTTTATGGGATTTACCTTGTCATCAGGAATAAATGTGATCGGTTTTCCATCCCTGGTCCACCACCAGTCGGTCAACTCAAAATCCTTATTGCTTCGAAATTTAAGATCGATCTCACTACCTTTAGGCATTGATCCATTTCTGAAATGTATGACATGAAGTCGTTGATCAGCATTTTTGCAAAGGGATTTACAAGGTTCATCAAGTCGGCTTAAAGCTCTTTCTCTGGCATGTTTTTGTGTGAATGGAGGTAATTCATCACAGCTACAGGTCACCTTTTCGAATTCTTCGAATTTACCACCATATTTTGGGGTATCTTCAGCATTAGCTTTTTCTTTATTAATTGGATCGGGACTGTTTTCGCCTTTAAAGACTACATGCAGATCGTTAATGGGCGCCTCCTTGGGTTCCCATTTGTTATCTTTTATTTCAAAATCCTTCACTTTATTTTTTAAAGATATCCCTCTGACAATATCTTCGCCGGGTACAACCAGACTCCCAGACTGCTGGGTTTTATCCTCGTCGCCGTTTTGAATTTCTCCTATTCTTTCCCCATCATAGGTCCACCACCACTGACGGATTTTGATTGGCCCCCGACCGTTTTTCTTAAACACACCATATACGACACCGCCATTAGGAAGCGGCAGGTTTCCTTTGCGATGAATGGCATTTGGGTCATTTTGATCAGTATCATCGATCGGGAAGCGTTTATTGATATGGTCTTCAATTTTGGAATGTGCATTGGGTTCCTCTATTTCGACGCCTTCTGTTGTGAATACGATGTGAATATCATTGACTTCTTTTCCTGTATTATTGACAAAAACGTAAGGTTTTCGTGCGCCAAAAAGGGCGGTAACATGTATAAAAAACAACAAAAACAAAAATACTCCGTGGTTGCGTAACATGACTTTAAGGTTTTGTGGTTAATAAATGGCATCGCGATGAATGATACCACAAGTTTAAGCCACAAACACCCCTGAAAACAATTACAAATAATCGGCAAAATCAAGTAGGAATTGGTGAGGAAAAAGAGTAGGAGAGGACGGGGTAGGAATTATTTTTGTTTGTAAACTGCTGATTATTAGTTGGTTGTATCGAGTGTCTTTTCGATTACCAAAAAATGGCAAAATCCGCTGAAAAGGCTTCTCGTACCCGCCAAAATTTTTGGCTACCGCCCGGCCCAAAGTCGGCTTTTGTCTAGCCACCAGAATGTCCATTCACCCATAAAGAAAGCTGGCTTTCAGCGCTTTTAGGTCAACCAAATGAATTTGGTTGGTACGAAGCACTCGTGCCAGCCAAAATTTTTTGGCTACCGCCCGGCCCAAAGTCGGCTTTTGTCTAGCCTTCAGGATGTCCATTCACCTATAAAGAAAGCTGGCTTTCAGCGCTTTTGGGTCAACCAAATGAATTTGGTTGGTACGAAGCACTCGTACTAGCCAAAATTTTTTGGCTGCCGACCGACCCTAGAGTCGGCTTTCGTCAAGCTACCAAGCCGTCCATTCACCCATAAAAAGCTGGCTTTCAGCGCTTTTGGGTCAACCAAATGAATTTGGTTGGTACGAAGCACTCGTGCCAGCCAAAATTTTTTGGCTACCGCCCGACCCTAGAGTCGGCTTTCGTCAAGCTACCAAGCCGTCCATTCACCCATAAAAAGCTGGCTTTCAGCGCTTTTGGGTCAACCAAATGAATTTGGTTGGTACGAAGCACTCGTGCCA
>BQJU01000058.1 GCA_021604865.1 Saprospiraceae bacterium
ATTCATTTACTATGTCACAATTTTTAAACTCTTGTATTGTTAAAAAATTCATATAACTGATTATCAGGTAAAAGGCGAAATTTAACTTATTTGTTTTTTAACTTTTCCTTAACGTTTTGCAGAAAATCCGTGAGTGCCTCCTACCCTCTATCTCTTTTGAACTATGTCACAAATCAAAACAATTTAAAGATTATTTTTATAAATAAAAACTGGCCAGCAACTTACACTATATAGATATCAACTATATGTTTATCACATTAAGAAAAACGACGATACAAGGGTACTTAACATAATAATGTACTTTTTTTGATCAGCGTTTCAAAGAACGTGTGCTCTGAGCAGAAATTGGACAATTTTGTTCCAGACTTAGTTGTCTGAAAGAAGAAATGATAGTTTGGTTTATAAATTTACAAAGCATTATCCAAAAACAATTGTTTTTTCTCTTTTTTAGTCTTGTTTTCTGCCTGGCGGTGGTTAATACGCGCCGGCACCTGCCAACCAAAACCATGGCTTACGGAATTGCCAATGGCGATGTGGGGTGGCAGTAGCAGATTGGCCGTGTAGCTCACATTAAAGGCCACCATTTGGGTGCCGTGGCAGGTCACCGTTTCCATATTCTGAATATTTTGCAGATTGACCTCCAGCCGTTCGGGCAGGCGGTAATTCATGGCCGCTACAAAGGCAATGAGTTGGGAGGCCAGAATGCGTTCCAGCAGCACTATGCGTTCGCTTAGGTTGGCACAGTCCTTCCATTTGCGGTAGTTGTCATTGTTGAAGGGGAGCCATTTGAAGAGGTTGTAGGTTTTTGGGGTGGAGAGCATGCGCAGGTGGTGTTCCTGCATCTGCATATCTTCAATGCTCAACAGAAGTCGATTTCCCTCCCAGTTGACCTCCCAGGCATTTTGTGACAGGGCTTGTTGAATGGCATCAATCCCTTCATTGATGGCCAGAATGCTGGCCCGTCTTTTATACATGCGGTACTGGATCAATGGGTACCGGTAGTGGTATTGGTCCGCACTTTTGTGGTTGTGAAACAGATCGTTGTCCAGGCCACCCATCTCGATGAAGGCACCGCGCCATTGACTGATTTGGCGGGGGTATATGGGGAGATTGAAGGAGAGGGAGAGAAGTCTAATTTTTCCTATGCTTAGAACTGAATTTGGTTCCAGTATATTCATAATGAGAAGGGTTTAAATGCTTGAATTATTTTTCTATTGGATTAAAATATTTTCTGTAGTCCAAGACTTCACGAATACGAGCAAATAATGAAAATACAGAATTGGCAAAATGTAATTTTTCTGCATACTCTTCTTCTTCAAAACGAAAATCCTTTTTACCAAAATAAAGGAAATAGACCCCATCATACTGTAAATAGCCTTCCAACTTGTTGTAAAAATCAAAGTTGGAGCTATACATTGCATTGAGTATTACCAAATCGTAATCGTTTAGCTCTTCTTTCGAAAGAGGCCTTTTATCATAGTAATATTTGAGATTTACAAAATAAAAGGAATTAAAAATTTGTTCCATTTTATCTTTGCCTTTTTCATCATTGCATATTACCAAAATTGGATTGTGAATTTCTTCCAATATTACCCCCAATTCAGAAATATCCGAAGGTTCTAGCTCTTTTACAACTTGTAGAATAGTATCTGCAATCCGGTTTTTTTCCAACCAAAAGTTTTCATTACTGATTGTTCCTTTAGCTTTTTCTGTGTTGTTTTCCCGAAATCTACGAAGTGAGTGAACCAAAATATCCGACTTCTCCTCTGCTTCTTCCAATAGGATTCGACCTAAAAACTCCATAGCACTAGCCAAGCGATTTTTGCTGATCAAAGATTTTAATTCTTCTTTTACTTTGTACAATTTTTCCATGATCAGAGGCTTAATTTTACAAAGCCCATTAAACTCGCATCAATGTCAAAACCCGTGATTTTTCTTGATTTATACCTTGCCGGTTCGCGGCTTCGGGTTCTCATATTCCAAGTATTGTTTTTTCTATCTGGTGAATATACTGTTCTAGTATGATCTTTGAAACGCCAATCTCCGGTAATTCCGTGAAAACCGCTTCCGAATGCCATTCTCAGTATACATTGTTTTTTTTCACTAGTTAGTGCCTTATAAGTTTCTAAGTTTTGAATGATGAATTGAACATCCTCTGCCTGGTTAAACTTTGCAAAGAACGCGATCTCTCTATCAATATGTATTCGGGTATATTGATTAATGAGGTCAAATAAATATTCAATTGCCCGACCTCTTTTCACTATATCATCAATGTATTCTGGGATTATATCTCTTTTCAGTTGATTATCTTTTTTTAGCCTTTTTTCCTCTTTTTTGATTACCTCCAATAATCCATCTGCTACCGTTAACCTGAAGTTTGTGGCAGCTCCGACTAAAAAAGCTTCAGCAGAGATAATAAATCCGTTTTTATAAGCGCTCTGCCAATCTCCGTGTTCGTGGTAAAGGTTAAATAGCTCAATATTAATAATGCCTGTTTCTGAACATGGGGTGTCAAACAGGCGGATATAACTCATAATATTATTCCCAATCTTACCAAATAACGTATCATCAACCTTTCTCTCATTTTGGGGGTTATGCAGATTGTATAAATGATGAAATAATACGCTGCGAATTGCACCTTTTATACTGGAGCCCGGAATAATAGTATTTCCCTGTCCTGTTCTTATTAGAGGCCGAATCTCATTTGCAGGTTCGTTTTTCAAAGGATATTCATTGAGAATTACCGTTTTAATATCTATCCCACAATCATCAAGAAATTCCTCTATTTTCCATACCTTACCTGAAGCAATAATACTTTGATAGGCCCCTAAGGCAGATTGAGAATTCGAGTTTTGCAAACCGGATAATTCTTTTATTAACTTGGTTTTATCTAGTATAAAAACCGTTTCTTTTTTATAAAAGAAATCTAAGTTTCTAAGCCAAAGCTTTTCACTGGCAGTGCCAACGTGTAGTGGTGATAGCACCTCTAAATTGATGGCTGCAGTTGTATTAAGCTTCGTTTTTAAAAGGGTATCCATAACTTTAGGAATTATTCAATTTAATTGGAACAAAAAGGCTTCTTCCGCTTCGATAAACTGGTTTTTTTATTTGCATACTTGCAGGGAGGTCGCTTGGTTGAAGATTAACAGTTTTTCCAGCAGCGGGCTCACTTGTTTTAAATATTCCTCCTTCGGCAAACATATAAACCGATTGCTTACGGAATGTAAGCTGTCCTGGTGTTGTGATCCAACCACCTCTTTTAAGCAGTTTATATTTTGTGCCCTCATCTATCATCTCATTCCATTTCTCTTTACTTTCAGGACAAAAGAGAGAAAGGTTGGTTCGATATTCTGATTCTAATGAAGTCATTGAATTGACATCGAATTCCTCGACTTTAACTTCCTCGACTTTAAAAAAACCATTTCCTATATGTCGGTCCGTTCCGATCCCTTCATCTCCCAGAAAGTTGAGCATGGCTTCGATTCTCTTTTTCGTTAATTCATCCTCATATTGCAAAATGCAAAAGAGACCGCTTCCCTGCTGAAAAAAAATACGCTCGAGATAATAAATCTCCGTTTCATTAGTAATTCCAGAACGAGGTACCCTTGCTCTTGGAAATACTTTTTTTGTTATAAAATCAGGGTCAAATTCAGGGGTAGTGGTCAAATATTCTTGGTGTATAGCATCTTCTGTCACATAAATCCTGCCTTTATTTTGGAGAAATAAATAATTTTCATGATCCACAAAGCGAATAGCTTTGACTTTTTTCTGTAATCCTGGATTAGCTGGAAGGAGTGTCCCGATTGGGGCAGGCAGAAAAAACAAAGACCTTTCTTTACTTTTGCAAAATGGAAATAAACTGGAAAGCACAAAATCACGAGGCTGCCCTCCTTCTTCCAAAAGAAATTCTTCAAGTTTGTTTTCTAATCCAAGGTCACACCATGCCCGAATGATTGCTGCATACAAAGAATCAGAATGCCAAGTAGTTTCTGAACTGTCATAATCCGATCGGACAGATCCAAGATGCAGAGGAGAAGTAAATTTTAATTTAAACGCTGTAATCATGACTCCATCTGATTTAATAATTCTGTTCCTGCGAGATAATCTTCACGAGTCTTTTCCGTGACTTCTTCATCAAAAATCTCTACTTGTCCATAACCACGAGAACCGCTTCCCCCAAGGTAATCGTCTTGGAGCGCTTCAATTCCTTTACGTAACAGATGTAGCAAATCTTCTCCTGATTCTTCTTCAAAAACATTTATGACGAATTGGAGGTCAAATTCTGCTCCAGCAGGAACACGTTCAAATTGCCTTGGACTTTCTGCCGTTCCAGTCAATCTATTGATAGCGTTTTCCCACTTGATTTCTGTATAAGGTAGATCAGTATATTCAGACTCTCGAAGGCTTTTTTCTGAATCCTTTGTCAAGTCAGCATCACGAACGATTAAACGACTTTGTCTACTAGGTAAATCTTTCTCTTTGTTTTCTGCCGCACCAAATAACTGGCTTATTAAACTTCCGGTATTTTTGGCTCTGCTATCAAAATTTTCTCCAGCCATTAATTCAATTAAACTTCTCATTTTTCCCTTGATTGAGCTTCCAGGAATGTATGGGGCATAATTGTCTTTCCTTCTTACGATCGGGCTGTCAACACCTCCGATCTCGACTTTTTCTTTACTATCCCCAATACGCAAGCCAGTCAAAAGGCGCATTTTAGCTGAAATGAAAATCTTTTTATATAATTTGCTCATTTTATTATAGGTTTTATAGTTCAATACTGTGTGATTATTAATTATTCTCCACCTGCATGTTTATGATACGCTACAATTGCTTCTATCAGGTTAACAAAATTTTTGAAATAGATTTTCTCCATAGATATATCATCTGCTTGCACAGCATTTATAGCAGTATTAATCTCATCATAGAAAAAATGGATTTTCGAACCGTCCACCATGCCCTGTCGAGTTTTCTTTTTATCACGGCCTACTGCGTATGCAAGTTGAGGTGCTAACATTAATAAATCTGTACGACTGACTTCATCATACCCTTGAGCCTGAAGGCGTTTGACTAATCCAAAAAATTTACGTATCTGGGAAGTAGAAAGTTCTTTCTGACGACTTGAATTATCGTATTGAGCTAAAAACTTTCCAAATTCCTGTGCCCAATGAATGGAATCTCGCTCCAATCCATTTGGGTTTTGTATCCAATCTGGGTTTAAACTATTTGATTTATATGCCATAATTAATATTTTTTTAGTTATAAATTATGAATCAATACTAGACCTGATTTCAAGTTCTGCCCACCGAGATGCTAAAGCTATAAGGTCATAAAAACGGGCATTGTCATTTACTGCTGTAAAAAATTTCAACTTGATGTTTTCAAGAAACAGGTGAATGGGTGCATCTTTAGATTTCTTTTTAAACCTTCCTTGGTATCGACTGATAAAATATGCAGAAGTCCAAAGGAAACTTAGATCGGGTTTTTTGCTTTTCCCGATTTCATTTAAATGAAGGTCTTTTACCATTTGGAAAACCATCATCCTTTGAAGAAATCCAGAAGTTAATTCTCCTTGATTATATAGTTTGATCATATCGTTTTTAAGCCTTTTCACCTCGTTATATTCCTTATCCCAGCTTATTGGCAGCTCAAGAAAACAAATTGCATTCTTCTTTTTGTCTTTTGAATATTTTGGATAGTCCTTTGCTTCATCCTCGGCATGACCTGCCATATCGGCAGCCTTAGCAATTGGGAATTTGGGTCCAATTAATGCTAAACCTCCCGAAATACTGATTTCCTCCCGGCCATTTACAAATTCTTTAAAATCAGCTCTTATTCGTTCTGCAAAAGTTAATGCCACATCCCACCGACCCAAAGCAAAAATATCATCTCCACCAGAATAAATTATATTTAGATATTCGTTGCCGCCAGAAACTTCTGTACGGATAGTATTGAGATATCCACTAAAAAAAAGATCCAATTGAGAGGATAAGGTCGCATAAGCAGTTATTGAAGAAAGGTGTTCCATCCCTGCTGTAAATATCTCTCCTAATCCGTCCACATCCATTCGTAATACACCAAGACGGTGGAAGCCTTTATGTTTGTCCTCCTCGCTTTCAATGCCCGTTAATTGCGAATAGTCTTTTACTGCTTTTCGAAAGTCCCTTTCATCTTCCCGCATTTTGGGATTATAAGCTTGGATATTTCCTCCATAAAAAGCAAAGCCATATGCAGAATGCTCCCCTTGTGGAATATTATGATCTTCTCCCGGCAAAAACCGAATTGGGTCATTAATTTTTTGTACAACCGAATAGGTAAATGAGGGTAGGCTTCCGAATTTACCATACTCATCTTTTATATCATTTTCTTCAGCCATACCGTGATAAACCTCTACATTTAAAGGAGAAAATAAGCGCTTTTTATGCTCTTTTGAAATATTTTTCTCAGTATAAAAGGTTTTGTAGTATTTTGACCATTGAAGCTTGTAACCTAACTCAGCCTGTCTTTTTACTGCTTTTGTCACCCATATCCTTTCACTATTATCTTCATCCTTATTCTTCGGATGATAAGACATGTCAAAAATTTCTCGATATTTTTTATCATTTTCATTTGGAATTGCAATAGTCTCCCCGGTTACTGCACATACTTTTTTTGTACCCTCACTGGTATCAAATCCATCATCCTCATTCGGTAAAAAGAAATTTTCAAAATTGGCGCTTATCAAATTCTTAAATGGCTGGGTACCGCTTTTTCTCGTGATTTTGGCCAATTCACTCCAAAGTGCACCGGTATTGGCAGAAGTCCATTCACCCTTTTCATCTAGGAATCTCCAAGAATTTGCTGCTCTGCCAAAAGGCAGTCTTCCTGTGGACAAATAAAGTTCAGTTTTGTGAACTCCAAATAATTGTTCAAGAAGATCTGCTTCAATTGATGTCAGTCCATTATTTACCTTAATCGTATTTGGCAGAATAAGGTACATTTTTCCACCACTCGCGTATAACACATTAAGCATACCTGCAGGTATATCCGCATGGTTAAAAATCTTTTGCTTGATGGTCTCCATCAATAAGTGAAGATAAAATGACCGACCTTTTAAACTTTTTGAAGCACGGTTAGAAGTGATATTATAAATAAAGTTTTGTATACCTGACTGATCAACACAATAAAGCAAAAAGGGAACTTCCTGTGTCTGTTCCTTTGCCTGATTATGATAAAATAATGACAACGCAATGGCTGCTCTGATTTTCAGGAATTCAAATAATTGAATGTACTGTACTTCTTCACTAACGGGTATGCAGGAGCAATACTTTTTCAGCAGATAATATAGCGTTTCTCCAAAAATCTGTTCTTCTCCAGCTCCTCCCGGTAAACGTGTGAAATCTTGGATAAATCCTTCACAAAGCTCCTTAAAACTGCCATGGTCATTTGTCGGAAATATATCTTCCTTATCTAAGGATAGTGGTTGAAAGGGAAAGTGTTTTGTCTCCAAATTACTTGACTTTTCTTTAACCTTCAAATGATTAAAGATACTTTCCAGTTGAACGGGATGTTGAGGATCAAACTTGATTGGCTTGCCATCCAAAACAATCTTTTCGGCCTTTTCCAAAAAGGGGTCAAGCCATTTACTGTCATCTAAAATCCATCCCGGTAAAATCGAACTACCAAAATTTGGAATCCACCGATCTAGATCGTAGATCAAAGCGTATGTATTAAAATGCTGCTTCATGAACTTGGCATTTCTTCTATTTGTGAAAATTTCATATTTCTTTACTAATACCTAAGAGTTTAAATAGCTTCAAAAGAGCTTTTATATAAGTTACTTATTTACATTTAGTCCTTTTGCTATTTTCTATTTTTATATAATGGTCTTATTTCCTTAGCAGTGTCATTAACACATACAAAAGATTAAATCATTTGTCATATTTAATAAGACAACCAAAACCAATTCTCCTTTTTACCCGGAAAGAAATTTAAGATGGAAAGCTGCTAAAGACGATAGATTGCTAGCAACTGCTCCCAATATAGGCGAAAATGTTTAAAGAATCAATAACAGCGGGTACTATCTCCATAAAAAACCACGTTTGGTAGATGAATTTTGATGTTTTTTGAAAAAAAATGAATTTTGGAATGACAAAGAGGCCGACTGGTGGACATTAGTATATAGAACACAGGAATGAGGAATGAGGCCAACTACGCTAAGTTCCTTCGCCAAAGGCTTCGGCCGTCGGAGAAAGCTTCGTTGCCTGAAAAGTGAGGCCGACTACGCACAAGGCTTCGTCGGCTGAAAAAAAAAATTGACATGCTGTAAATGCTAATCCTGACCACAGCAACGTGTGTGCAGACCGCTTCGGCGACTCGCCACCATCATTTGTTCAGGAAATTTGCAGCCATGAGAAAATCACAGCTTTCTACCCGACAGCTATTGGCGGGTATTGAAAATGATGATCAGCGGATCATCGACACTTTTTATGTACATCTTTATGCCAAAGCGCAGGCCGTATTGTGCCGCCAGGTAGGACCGGGTAGTCGCGAAGATTTGGCTTTTGAAGATTGTTTTAGTTCTGCTTTTTTAACCATTATCAAAAAGGTACGCGAGGGTATTTACCGCGAGGGTAACTTCCAGGCTTTTGCCATTGGTGTGGTGAAAAATTGCTACCGAAGTGCTTTGCGCAAAATGCGCCGTCAGGCGTGGACAGATCTGGAGGATGTGCCGGAATTTCCGGAAGTAACCCCTTACCATATCCCCGATGCTAAAACCTGTTTTACCGAGCTGGATCACCCCCGCCTTTGGATTTGGTTTATACAATTAGAGCCCGCCGAAAAACAATTGTTGGATTATCGCATTCAAGGCTATCAACATGACGAAATCGCACCGCTGGTGGGACTGGCACCGGGTACGGTTCGCAATCGATTTGCTGGCTTGGTGAAGAGTGCTAAGTGTATTGTTGGGGAGAGGGGGAAGTCGGCGGCGTAGAGTGGGTTTTGATATTTAATGTTGTTGTTGATTGGGATTGGATAATTCGTAATTGGGTTGATAAAATGAAAATAGGTGCTTGGTAGCTGGCGCAAAATGTCTGGTATTTGTAGCAAGTTTTGAACGTTGGGGCTTTCTTTAATCGGGCATCTTCATTTTCTTTTGGTGGCAAAACAAAACGAAGCAAAAGAAAACCACCGGCTGGCAAATTGAACTAAAAAAAGCTGTCTTGTAGGCTGAAGAAATAAAACTCGCTTTGGGCATTTTTGCTGACTTGGTCCTTTCTGATTGTTGATTTTATTCGATTTGATGGTTCATTTGGTTGAGCTCAAGCACTATTTCTTATAACCACTTCGGTTACAGCTTTTTTCTTAACGCTCAATTCACCTAGGCCGGAACCTGCCCGCGCAGTATGCTTTTGTACAAATTGATCAGAATAAGAGACTAGCTAGGTCATTAGGTTGCAATTCAAGTTCCCCCTAATTTTGAGGATTGGATGATTCGAAATTGGGTTGATAAAATGAAAATAGGTGCTTGGTAGCTGGCGCAAAATGTCTGGTATTTGTAGGTAATTTTGAACGTTGGGGCTTTCTTTAATCGGGCATCTTCATTTTCTTTTGGTGGCAAAACAAAACGAAGCAAAAGAAAACCACCGGCTGGCAAATTGAGCTAAAAAAAGCTGTCCTGTAGGATGAAGAAATAAAACTCGCTTTGGGCATTTTTGCTGACTTGGTCCTTTCTGATTGTTGATTTTATTCGATTTGATGGTTCATTTGGTTAAGCTCAAGCACTATTTCTTATAACCACTTCGGTTACAGCTTTTTTCTTAACGCTCAATTCACCTAGGCCGGAACCTGCCCGCGCCTTCGCGTAGCCGCTATGGCAGAGCGAGGCCGCGCAGTATGCTTTTGTACAAATTGATCAGAATAAGAGACTAGCTAGGTCATTAGGTTGCAATTCAAGTTCCCCTTAATTTTGAGGATTGGATAATTCGAAATTGGGTTGATAAAATGAAAATAGGTGCTTGGTAGCTGACGCAAAATGTCTGGTATTTGTAGGAAGTTTTGAAGGTTGTGTCTTTCTTTAATCGGACATCTTCATTTTCTTTTGGTGGCAAAAGTAAACGAAGCAAAAGAAAACCACCGGCTGGCAAATTGAGCTAAAAAAAGCTGTCCTGTAGGATGAAGAAATAAAACTCGCCACTACTTTCTGGATTGCTTTTCCAATTTCAATACCAGATAGCTAGCCAGATGCCAGCTCTTGTAAATAGATCGGAAATTCCTCCAACATTCCCTTGCGGTCAAACAATTTTATGCGGTGCAAACTAGCACGATTGGCGTAGGGCTTTCTGAGTTGACCCTTGCCGTCTCGGAGGTTGGAGAGGGTGAGGAAAATAGCAGTGACGCGCTGGCCGAATTCCATACGAAGGGCTGCCAGTTTGTAGATGGATTCTTCAAATTGAGCTTTGATGGAATCCCGTCGAAGCCCCGTTTTGCATTCCACTACATACAAGGTATTTTGCAAGGTAAACATCAGGTCAAATTCATTGGGTACTTCAACACCCTGAGGGTTGTTGCGGCCTACTTTTACCTGAAACCGGATATATTCAGTGGGCAATTGCAAATACTGTTGCACCTGAAGGTAGGTCCATTCTTCCAGCCAGCCTCCGGTAAGGTATCGAATTTCACGTTTTTGCAGGGCACCTTCCACGGAAGGATGGTAGGCAATTTGCTTTAGGAAAGGCTGCATTTCCGGCAAAAGGGGAATTTCAAAATCTGGCTTTTGTTGTTTGCCGTTATATCTACCACGTAAGGTCTCCATCATCTTAGCGAAAGCCTTCTTTTGGGTTCCATCTATTAAAAAGTGAGGAAAAATGGACGAGGTGTAATTGGCGGTTTGATGCAAATCCTGTTCATTGCATTGTTCCATCACCTTGATGCCATAACTGGTCAGGTATTCGGCCAGGGTAATGCGGTAGGTGATGGGCCGCTGCTGAAAGGCTTGCTCGGGGAAGATCTGTGCAAAAGCATTACCACCGATTGGAATGTAAAAAATGCTGCTACGTTCCGCAAAAGCGGGTCGGGTAAAATAATCATATAGCCCGATCGACATGACCTTGGTGCCGCTGGTCAAATTGACATAAACATGGTCGGCCTGGCGGAGAATAGGGAGCTTTTCGAGCTGTTGCCGGATGTGGTGCGGGTTGTCAGCTACGACTTCGGTTTTTGTGAAGCTGGAAGCCTTTAAACCAGTAGCAGCAAGGATATGTGTCAGCCGCTGGCGCTCTTCCATCTGTGGCGTGGTGACAAAAACATAGTGAGTGATTTGCCGAAAGGCAGTATCCCTAATTAGAAATACATTGGGCACAGTTTGGTCCCCTACCAGACTGACGAGTACTTTGGTCATTTACCAAAGATAAAAAAAAGCACCGACCAATAACCCGTAGGCTATCGGCCGGCCACCAAAGACATAAGCGTTTACCGAGCTACGTTTTTAAGAAGCCTGTTGTAGTGGGGATTGGCTTTCGTTTGAGCTCTGTGTTTTTAGTTGCCGAATAACACCAAAACCGCTACTCACACAATTGCCACAACCGATGTATTCAGGTAAAAAGAGGTTGGTGTAAAAACTGAGATCAAAACATTGAAAATCAATGCCTTGCCAGTTTAATTGCTTTGATTTTTTGAGGGTCAATTGCTGAATTTGAATCTGGGCCGCAGCTTGCTGGCCAATGCCTTTGGTTAGGGTGACCAGATGGTTATTGAGTAGTTTTTTGAGCATTTCCAGTCGACCTGCATTCGTCTTTATTTGATGATAACGTTCATAGTTTTCAGGATTAAAAGCCTGGTAATTGTATAAATTATAGGGTCTGTATGTGCCAGATTCATTTATTGGGAATTGTAATAAACGCCTGTCTGCCAAGGGAAATGGAAGACAGGTATCACTTTGATCCAATGCCTGATTTAGCAAACTAGCTTCCTGCCCCAATACCAATAACATGGGCCGGTATTCACCGAAGTAGTAACGAACCTTAAATTGAAAGCGTGGATAATGCTTGGATTTGGCATTACGAATGCCGGGCAGTTGCCGACCGTCGCTCCATTTGGCGAGAAATTTTTGTCGAAATTGGCTCAACTCCCAGGGAGCGATACCGTCTTCGAAAACGAGGTGAAGTACATCAAGGTTTTGCATTTGTTCATTATGTCTTTGATGTTTCAAATTTACCCGATGTAGCCAGCCGGAACGGAGACATTTATTTGTATTTATTTTTATAAAAAACGAGAATTTATTTGATAATTTTTATAATTTTAACTGATAATCAGCCTATTAAGAAAGACCATTATTTTATAAAATTATTCACATTGGCAAAATTATACCAATTACTCCAGCAGCTAAAGCCAACAGAATTTTCACTTTTGGAGCAGTTTTTGGCTTCGCCCTATTTTGTAAGCTCTCCTCATCCTTTACTATTATTTGATTACCTGAAGGGGCTGCATCCAAACTATGAGCGGGTGGATAAAATGGAAATTGCCAGTGTTTTATTTCCTGAATACAAGGACGATCGTTCCTTTATCAATCAGCGTTACAGTGAGCTTAGTCGCTTGATTGAAACTTTTCTGGCCGTCGAAATTTTCAAAAAAGATCATTATTTAAATAGAACAGCCCGTCGGAAAGCTCTTTTTGAACAACAGCTGTATCAAATTTTTCAAAAGAGTTGTCAAAAACAATTACGGTTACTTGGATCGCCGAAGTA
This sequence comes from Saprospiraceae bacterium, assembly GCA_021604865.1. GTDB lineage: Bacteria > Bacteroidota > Bacteroidia > Chitinophagales > Saprospiraceae > BQJU01. Next base: position 12,723 of record BQJU01000058.1, read on the forward strand.
TTATAATGCCCAGGCTTTTTTGACGGCTTTTGAAGTATATACGGACCTTTATGATCATCCTTCCCGTATTAGTCATGAAACGGGTGCAGAAACATACGATCAGCTAGACCATTACCTGGATTTATTCCTGATCAGTGAAAAACTAAAAAGCTTCTGCGACTTTTATGCCCAGCAACTGACTTACGATCGAAGCGATCAACTTCGCATGGTAGAGGGTGTATTGCAAGCCGCCATTAGTTTAAAAAGCCAATATGTACAGATTGAATTGTTATATGAGCTTTGCCTTTTACTTCAGCAAGAATTTTCTGAGCACCATCTGGATAAAGTGTATCAGTTGTTTATTACCAAAGGTTCACAGTTGGCTAAAACCGATCAGGCTTTTATGCTGCAAAAGCTGGTTTCCATACTAAATAAGGCTTTAAATATTGATCGCAAATTTGTTACAAACCTTTTCGAGTTGTTCCAATACGGAGACCAGAATGAGTTATTGATTCTCAATGGCAAAGTGACTGATTCTACACTCTTCAATATTTGTACAGTTGGTGGGTTTCAGAAGGCCGATCTATGGACTCAAAACCTTATCCGCCGCTACAGTCCCTTTTTATCACCTGACACCCGTCGGGAATCAAGCCTATTGGCTCATGCCTTATTACAATTTCACCAAAATAACTATAACCAAGCCCATGAGCTCCTCCAACAGATTCCGAGAAAGGGAATGCACTATAAATTGCGCATCCGAACGCTTGATGTGCGTTGTTTGTTGGGGGCACACATCAAAGACCCCAAAAGTCATCTTTTGGAAACCTTGCTCTCCGGATTATCGGCTTTTCGTCGTTTCTTAAATCGAGAGCCAGAACTATCTGATAATCGTAAAAACCAATACCGTGCTTTTTGCAAAATGGCCAAAAAAATGGCCATGCTCCGGTCTATCAACTGGCAAGACAAAGATGCCAAAGCCAGCTTCAAAAAAGCATTGGCCGAGGAAAAGAAAATCGTATTGCGCCCCTGGCTGGAGGATTTGCTGGAAGAAGATGGAAAGAGTGAGCCGGTTTGACCCACTCCCCCATCTCGTTCAGGAGATAAGAAGCTGCCTTATTCGGGCAGTCTCCCCATCATTTGCATCTTTCTGAAAACCTACAGATCTACAATCTCCTCATGCCCAATCAGGCTTTCATCATCCGGTGGTGGCGGATTCTCATTACCGTCTCCTCCTTTGAGGTGTTGTGTCTCTTCTTCTGATAATTCCCGAGCTTTGAATTGATCCATAGCTCCGCCATTCGGCCCATCGGCCGTTACCGCTTTTTGCGTTCTCATAGTAGTATGAATTAAAGTTGAAAAGCTTGGCTCCTTTTGGGTTTTGGCAAAGCTCCGCCAGGCAACTTACTCATCATAAGCTACTCATTGTGTATGCTTTATCCGCAAAAACCCCAAAATAAAACCTGTCAACTACTAATGGTCAGCAAGCGGGGAAAATGTCATTAAGGGTTATCTATAAATGAATACTTATTGTCTGAGAGCATGTTTGGAAGGAATGGAATATTTGATGTGCGGATGTTCCGAAATACAAATGGATATTACGCCACATCACCTTTCACTTTATCACCTTTCACTTTATCTTTGGATAAAAATGGATGTTTTGGCCTTTAAACTATTAATGCAACCCCCTCCCCTATCCCCTTGTCCTTAAATCAAAAAAAACACTCAACAAATGAAAGTTACCAACTCACTGTTTTCAGCTGTGCTACTCACTTTTCTGACGCTTCATCTTTCTGCCCAAAAATACCCGCCTGTAAAACTGAATGTCGATGAACCGGAAAAGCTTGATGACTATATCCAACACTATATGGCCGAGGCTGGGGTACCGGGTTTGGGTCTGGCGATAGTGAGTGGTGATGAATTGGTATACTATAAGGGTTACGGCGTGCGCAGTATGGATACCAGAGAAAAGGTGGATGATAACACTATTTTTGCGGCGGCGTCATTGAGTAAACCTTTGTTTGCTTATGGGGTATTGAAATTGATGGAAGCGGGTAAGATCGATCTGGATAAACCCTTATTTCAATATCTGGAATATGAGGATTTGAAACACGATGATCGCTATAAAAAGATTACGGCACGTATGGTGATGAGCCATTCCAGTGGCTTGCCTAACTGGCGGCGGGGTCAACTCGATTTTTCGAATGATCCGGGCACACAATTTGGTTATTCGGGAGAGGGATTTGTATACTTAATGCGGGTGGTTGAAAAGATAACCGGGCAAAATATGCAGGATTTTATGCAGGAGACCGTACTGCAACCGCTAGGCATGACACGCAGCAGTTATGTGTGGAAGCCTGATTTTGAAGCCAATGTAGCCATTCCACATGATGATCTGGGACATACCTACTCACCCAGCAGGTATGACGCGGCTAATAGCGCCTATTCTCTGCTGACTACGGCTGTGGATTATAGCATATTTATCCGCGCCATCCTCCATGCTAAGGGACTCAAACCACAAACGATCCAGGCGATGCTCAAACATGAGATCAGCGTCACCAAGGAAGGAGATGAGGAACATGGTGGGCTATTCTGGGGGCTTGGTTTAGGTCTGCAAGAAACCTCCGACGGTCCGGCTTTTTGGCATTGGGGCGATAATGGGATGTTTAAATGTTTTGTGATCGCCTATCCGGGGCAAAAGGTGGGCATGGTGTATTTTACCAATAGTGCTTCGGGGCTTGGCATCGCCAAGGAAATTGTGCAGGGGGTGCTTGGTGGCAATTATCCTTCTATCCGCTGGCTGGATTATTCGGGACCGGAATTGCCTGCCTTCAAATTATTGAGAGCCCTGGCGAAAGAGGATTTCAAAGTAGCCATACGTCCCTATCTGGCGAAAAATGGCCTGCATCAGGATACGGCCTTACTTAATGAGCGTACCACAAATCGAATGGGCTATAATCTGCTCACACTGGGTAAAATTGAAGCGGCGCAGGAAATACTTCGGATGAATATGCTGGCTTACCCTGAATCGGCCAATGTATATGATAGCTACGGGGAGGCTTTATTGCGCAATGGTCAACTCAAAGAAGCAGCCGAATATTATGGGAAAGCGGCCAAAATGGACCCTAATAATGAAGCGGCCAAAACCATCGCCTACCAACTGACTGAGGGCAACAAAAAAGGCAATAAAACTTTTATCCTGGGGGCTTATCCGAATGCCAAACAGGTGTCGCTGGTGGGCAGTTTTAATGGCTGGAATAGACTTACGTATCCGATGGTGTGGGAAAATGGGCAATGGATTGCTCGACTGGATCTGGAACCGGGTAAGTATACGTACCAATTTGTCGTGGATGGGGTTTCGATTTTGGACCCGAAAAATGAGGAGACGGAGTATGAGGGAGGCCGGCATCGTTCGGTGATGGAAGTGAAAGAGTAGGGGCAATCCTTGTGGTTGCCCACTTACTAACGCGAATGGATCGGGCATTGGTCCCATAGCAACGCATGCGGCAACCAAAAGGACGATTTGTGGAATGCAAACACCCTCAGAGCAAGTTGTTTTTTGGACAGGATTAACAGGATTTTTATTGGAAAATAAATTTTCCTAAATATTAGGAATGAGGTTATTTGAATAGTAATAGAGAGCATTCAAACATATATATTTTCAAAATTACTTCGCGAAAACTCAGCGTTCTTTGCGCCTCAGCGGTGAAAAAAAAGAGAGACACATTTTCCCGGTAGTCCTCTCCGAAACCGGTTATTTCCAGCTAAAATTCCAGGTGACGGAAGGGATGATGGGAAATAATGACACTTTGACAGCTGAAGCTTTGGCGGTACCGGCGGCCTGATTGGTCTCAAAATCGTAATAAATGAAGAAGGGATTTTTGCGGTTGTAGCCGTTGTAGACCGAAAAGGTCCAGCTAGAGGTAAACCGTTTTTTAGTATCAGGATTTGGTACGAAAGTAGCCGATAGATCAATGCGGTGATAATCCTGCACACGGGCACTATTACGAACGCCGTATTCTTGCACCAGGTTTTGGTTGATCAGGTAGAGGCTCTTAACCGGGGTATAGGCATTGCCAGTGCCAAAGACAAAGGCACCACCTGTTTCCCATTTTTTGCTGATTTGATAATTGAAGACTACCGATAAATCATGGGTGCGGTCGTAGACAGAGGGAAAGGTTTCTCCATCATTGATATCCGGGAAGGTTCGCTCGGTACGAGACAGGGAATAGCCGATCCAGCCATTGAGTTTTCCCTTGGCCTTTTTGACAAAAAGCTCCAATCCATAAGCTTTGCCTTTACCAAAAACAAACTCTTGCTCCAAGTCATCAGCAGGATTGTTGACGTAGTTTTCGCGGTAGTCAATCTGATTTTGCAAGTCTTTGTAATACACCTCTACGGAGGTTTCGTAGGTGTTTTTTTTAAAATTGCGGAAAAAACCGAGCGCATATTGAATTCCCTGCTGGGGTTTGATCAATTGGGAACTGGGCACCCAAACATCCGTTGGTAGCGTGCTGGTGGAATTACTGACCAGGTGCAGGTATTGGTTGGTCAGGGTCCAGCCGGCTTTAATAGCCGTTTGTTCATCGAGCCGCCAACGCATGCTGAGGCGAGGTTCTAGCCCCCAATAAGTGGTGACGGGCTCTCCTTTTTGATACTCTACGGCATCCAGTGGAGAAGTGTATGGTCCCAGTTGGGTAAACAGAGAGGCCCGAATGCCCGCATTGATGCTCAGGTGGTACCCCAGTCGCCATTCATCCAAAAGGTAGACGGCACTTTCATGGGCGTATTTAGGTTTCAGGTTATTGGAAAAATTGACCTCCCCATTGGTTGCATTGGCAATGTTAGGGGTGAGTTTGTGGTAGCTGTAGTTGCCCCCAAATTTAACCTGGTGATCGGGATGAGGAAACCAGTCAAAATCCATCTTACCATTAACATCCCGCACCCCGGAAAAGACATCGACGGTAAAGTTGGCCTGTCCGCCGCCAAAACCAAAGTCATAGTCATTGTAAATGGCCGAAAGATTCATAAAAAGCCGGTCATTAAACAAGTGATTCCATCGCAACGTAGCAGTCGCATTGCCATAAGGCAAATCAAAAAAGAACTCCCGGGCCTTGCTTCGAAATTTGAGCACATCCCGTCCGAAGTAGGCACTCAGGTATAGGCGGTCCTGATCAGAAAAACGGTAGTTGATTTTGGCATTGAGGTCGTAAAAGTAGTAGTTGGTTCCCGCAAAGGAGGTTTCATTGATAAAAGGCTGCGCCAAATCCAACGCATAAGTACGGCGGGCTGAAACAATAAAGGAACTTTTCTCTTTGACGATCGGGCCCTGCACGGTTAGGCGGGAAGCCACCAGGCCAATGCCTCCATCCACCTGATAGGTTTTGTCATTGCCTTCTTTCATTTGTATGTCAACAACTGAAGATAAACGTCCACCGTAATTGGCAGGCATACCGCCTTTAATTAAGGTTGTGTTTTTGATGGCATCGGCATTAAATACGGAGAAAAACCCTAATAAATGGCCGGAATTGTACACAACTGCTTCGTCAAGCAACACCAAATTCTGATCGGGTCCACCTCCGCGCACATAGAAACCGGCATTGCCCTCTCCTGCCGATAAGACCCCCGGCAAGAGCTGGATGGTTTTTAGGATATCTACTTCACCAAATAATGCTGGTAACTTTCGCACCTGATCGACCTGTAGGTCCACCGTTCCCATGTTTGCATCCTGGACATTTTTGTCTTCCTCTTTGGCCTTAACCACCACTTCCGTCAAATTTACACCCTGCGAAAGTTGGATATTCAATCGGATATCTTCCTTCAGTTCCACCTTTTTTTCCAGATCCGTATAACCCAGGTAACTATAAACGAGCACATACTCCCCCACCGGCAACGTGAGTGAATAAAAACCATAAACGTTGGCGGCCACTCCTTTGCCCGGCAATTCCCGAATGCTGATATTGGCTCCGATAAGTGTTTCCCCGGTAAGTTCATCTGTAATATATCCGCTAATGGTGGGGTTTGATTGAGCAATCAAAAATTGGCAAGACAAAAACATCAGCGTAAGACCAAAGAGGGCTTTCCGATTCATGATGGAATTGGTTTTCCAGAATAACGTTCGGGAAGGGCAATTGGTTAAGGATTTAGTTCGGGAATTCGGGTTTTACTTTAAGTCCCTTCTTTTTTAACAAGCGTAATACGCCTTTGGAGCCACCGAGGTGTCCGGCGCCGATTGCACAAAAGGTGGTTTGTTGGCCAACCATATCGGCTATCCTATCAGCCATATTCACGTTGCGATCGTAGATCATCATGCGGCGAAAAGAGCCTGCTCCTTTTTTGGAAGCTTTATGCAAGCGTTGCAGGGCTCCTTCCTGATAAAGGTGGACCAGGTGATGCATGTGGCGTCTGTAGCGGGTGAAGTTTTTTGACATGCCAAGCAGATCTTTGAGATGACGCTGAAAGGGAATGACTTGCATTATTGCCAATTGTTCTTCCAGTGTTTCGATACCCAGCAGCTGCTTTCCCTGTTCCTGGGCATAATCCCATAGATGCCGGTCTAAAGCAATCGACATATCCTTGGAAAGGATGCGTTCCAAAATCAAATTGTTAATCACCATGGGGTGCAAAAAGCGGTAAAGATACAAGTCCAGGCCAGTACCTTTGAGGATAATCTGTCGCATTTTCTGAAACTGCCGGGGTGAGAGCATCTGATCCAGCCATTTAGAGGGCGGGATGTTCATACTTAATTTTTCCGGCGGAATTTCCGTCACCTGTAGGTCGATTTCAGCGGCAAAGGCCGCGCAGGTGTTGATTTTTTCATACACCAATTCCAATAGACCAAAAGCCCGTTGGTCCCGGATATGCATTGTTCCCAAAAGAAAAGAAGGTCCTGGCAGGTCATTGCTTTCGATCCGCCACAACAAGGATTCCTTTTTTTGCTTCATGCTCCTTCTTTCGAATTCCCGGTTGACGGAATAGAAAATGCTACCTACAAAGTAAATAAGGCAGCTTCCCTCTAGTCATATTTATACGGAAGTACTTTGCTATCTTTCACGGTAGAAAGCGTCATCAAAGTTTTCAAGCGTTCAATTTCTTCAATCTGAGAGAGGGTCTTAAATAACAACTGCTCGTAAGTTGGGATATCTTTGCAGACAATCTTGATCAGGAAATCGGCCTCCCCGGTAATGATATAACACTCCGTGATTTCCTCAATCTCCTTGATTTTTTCCAAAAAGTGATTTAGCGCGTTTTCTTTCTGCCATGCCAGAGATACCAGAACAAAAGTTTTCACATTGAGACCGATGCTCTGAGGGTTGACCTGCGCATGGTAGCTTTCAACAACACCAGATTGTTCCAATTTTTTCACCCTTTCTAAAGTAGGTGCTGGTGATAAGCCAATTTTTTTTGAAAGATCCAGATTCGTAATTTTACTGCTATCCTGCAATATCTGCAGGATTTTCAGGTCAATTTTGTCTAACTTTTCCGACATTGCTTATTCGTTTTCAAATTAATCTTGTGGTTCAGAATAGGGTGTAAGATATTGAGTAATAAAACAAAATACAAGTGAAACCCTAAAAAACCCTCTGAAATTTTATTTCCTTTGATTTATAAGGAATATTTTACAATAAAATTTCGGATTTACTTCAATAAAATTTTCCGAAATATATCATTTTATAAAAGAAATGCCGAAATGTTTTACCCACATTCCGGCATTGCTTTTCGTTTCCTATACCTGCTATGGGAAAATACCCAAAGCCATATAATCGCTGCTTATTTTATTGATCGCAACTACAAAAGCGGCATTTCTTAAGCTCTTAATTTTCTTTTTCCGCTTCATGACTTCGCGAATCTCATTGTATGAGTTGATCATGGTTTCTTCCAAACCTGAACGCACCAGATCCACCTCATCGGCACCGCGCACGATCAGTTGGCGATCACGCTTGTCTACCTTTTTGCCGGTGAGCTTTTCTACTACTCCGACTACCTGATCGTACTGTTTTTGGTTGAAACGCTTTTCCATCCGACCAAAACGCATGTGGGAAAGGTTTTTCAGCCACTCAAAGTAGGAAACGGTCACCCCACCTGCATTAAGAAAAACATCGGGAATCACCATTCTGCCGCCTTTCTGTAGTACCGTAGCCGCTTCAGAAGTAACCGGGCCATTGGCTGCTTCAGCAATAATCTTTGCTTTAACCTTCTTCACATTTTCCGCTGTAATCTGATTTTCCAGGGCCGCTGGCACCAGAATATCACATTCAAATTCCATGACGGACTTGCGGTCTTTTTTGTCGTAGCTTTCAGCGCCGGGATAATTGAGGATAGACCCCGTTTCCTTACGGAATTTTATCAGGTCATGGATATCAATGCCACTTTTTTTGTAAATAGCACCTTCCACTTCTGAAATACCAACAATGACGATACCTCCTTCATCCTGTGAAATCTTGGCCGTATGGGCCCCTACATTACCTAGTCCCTGTACCACCATTGTTTTGCCTTCAGTGCCGACTTTCAGCCCCAAAGCTTTCATATCATCTTTATAACTACAAGCTTCACGTATACCGTAAAACACACCCCGACCAGTAGCTTCTTCTCTACCCCTGATACCATTTTGGCTTACCGGCTTACCGGTCACACAACCAGCCGCATCGATATCATCACCGTGAAAAGTCCGGTAGGTATCATAAATCCAGGCCATTTCCCGGGAGCCTGTTCCATAATCCGGCGCAGGTACATCAATGGATGGGCCAATAAAATTTCTACGAATCAGCTCTGTCGTGTAGCGGCGGGTAATCCTTTCCAGTTGTCCGGGTGTAAATTCCCAAGGGTTAATCTTCACACCGCCTTTGGCACCACCAAAGGGTACATCGACAATAGCACATTTGTAAGTCATCAACGTAGCCAGGGCCATAACTTCTTCCTGGTTAACATGATTACTGTAACGAATCCCGCCTTTTGTAGGTGTACGGTGATGGCTGTGCTGGACGCGATAAGCTTCAATTACTTGTACTCCATTGCCAATCTTAACAGGGAACCGCATCTGGTAAACCGCGTTGCAGATCTTAATCTGACCCAGCAAACCTTCAGGCAGTCCGGTGTGGATCGCAGCCTCATCAAAGTAGTTTTGTACACTTTGATAGAAGCTAGTTGTCGTTTTGGTCATGTTCTATTATTTGATTCTCTAATTTGGTTAGGCGTCTGTCCAGATAGATCAGGAACAGAACAATACCTATGAATACAGTAACAATCACCGCTACTACAACATAAATTTTTCCCACGCTACGCATAAAATCAGGCGAGCCTGTCTGTGCGAAAAGCTTGTGAAACCAGCAAAATTGAAAAATAAGAGCGGAAAAAATCGCCTTTTTCATAGGTCTAAAATTTACGGGCTAAAAGTCGTGTTAATTTTTTAGTTTTTCAAGCAAAAACAGGAAAAACAAAGATTTAAAGGTGAACATTCGGTTGAGCGAATAATATTAGTGCAAATCCAGCAATTTTGCACGTATCCGATCTACGCGGTAAAGCAATTGAGCCATCCACAAACCAATCAGTGCCCACCCAATTACCGCAGGGTAAAAAATCATACGCATCGTGCTATCCAAATCCTGTGAGCCAAATGCTGGATTTCCACCTGCACCCGGGTGTAAACTATCGGTCATCCTGGGAATGACATACAACAATGGAATCAAGGTGACAAAAGCAAAAATATTGTAAATGGCAGAAATCCTGGCTTTCTGTTCTTCATCTTCAAAAGCTGAGCGCAGGATAAAATAAGCGCCATAAATCAATAGTGCAATCGCAGTAGTGATCTGTTTAACATCATTGCTCCAAGGCTGCCCCCAGGTATAATTGGCCCAAATAGCCCCCGTCGTCAGTCCCAATAGTCCAAACAAAAATCCTGCCACGGTCAAAGCCTTGGCTTTGCGGTCAAAATCCAGGTTATTGGTGCGTAGATAGCCAATACTAGTGCCTACTGAACCGATAAAAATGATCATCATCGACAACCATAGGGATACATGGAAATAGGTATTCCTGATGGTTTCTGAAAGGATATTCCTAAAGGGAAAGGTAAGGATGTTTTTACTGGTCAGCTGATCAATCGGACTGTTTTTCCAAACCTGAAGTCCCATTTCCGGATCGATGGAATCCTGGGTAACAAACACGGCACTCGGCAAAATGGAGGGGCCATCCGCATCAGAATCCAGCACCAGGGCGAAATCCTGCACCTTTGTATTGATTGGCAGGTAGTCAGGGATATCAAACCGAATGGCTAGTTGCCGGTCGGAGGTCACTTTTACATCCGAAGCTTGTAACGCCCGGTCGTCATCCAATTTTAACCAGGCCCGTATGGGTTTTTTAGCCAGGGAATAAAATGAGTTGTACCCTAAAACCTTTAAGTCTATTTGATCACCGGTCCGAACGCTACCTGGTATGACCTCAACAATGCCAGGCTTGAGGGGAATCAACATACCTACAGTTAATACGTACAACAGCAGAAGTACGCCCAAAATTTTCCACCAGTTTTTTTTCATGATTTATCTTGTCTTCAATATATAATCTTCCATCTATTTTCACCTCGATTTTTATCGCGCGAACACAAGGGGTCGCCCCTACGGTTAATTCACCCCCGCCACAAAAAAGGATACAATAACAAAGCCATGCCCAACAACATCATATTGATGGAGACCAAAACCGTAATATCGGTCCCAATATCGGTATCCTGCAAAATACGCAGAGCATTCGCTGACAATTTAATCAGGGTCAATAAAACGGGAATGATAACCGGAAAACTCATAATGGCCATCAGCGTGGCATTGTTGTTTGCTTTCGCTGAAATGGCAGAAATAAAAGTAAAGGCGATGGCAAAACCCAAACTACCCAGAAAAATAACCAATACAAACTGCCCCGGGTCTTTTACCGGGTTATCTGCGACAAAACCAAAACCCAACCAGGTCAGCAGGCTAATCAAAAACAACAAACCTATATTGTACAAAATCTTGGAGAGGATAACGGCAATCGGATTAACCAGCGTATAATAATACAGCTGCCGCTGGCTATTTTCCTGAGCGAAACTTTTGACGGCCGCATTGACGGCCGCAAAAAGCACAATGATCCAGAATAAAGCATTCCAGGTTCTTGGATCGACGTTAAAAAAAGCCAGATAAACGATAAAAATGGTTGAAAATACATAAAGTAAGATCCCACTGAGTGCGAATTTGTTCCGCCATTCCAGTAGGAATTCCTTTTGTAATAGCCATCCGGTTTCTCGTAAAATTCCCATGCCAGCAAATTTAAATAAAATAGCCCGATCAGTTACCGGATCGGGCTATTCTTACAACAAATTTACAAAATAGGTTATTAGGAGGTCAATACGGTTTAACAAATTTACCGGATTGCAAACTTTTGCCGGATTGAAGCTGGTATACATAAGTGCCTGCCGGGAACTGGCCAACCCATAGCTGTGATTCTCCACTGGTGCCTTCAAGGGTGGTTTGTTTTAGCATTTGTCCATTGAGGTTTAACAATCTCAAGTTGGCATCTGCTTGTAATCCACTATAGCGAATCGTCAATTGGCCATCTTGCAAGAACGTTGAGATGTCAAGTTGGGCTCCAAGCTCCGGAATACTATTAACGACAGTACTCAACTGCACGATTCCTGAATACAACTCCCCATTAACGGCATCAAAGTCACCTGCAAAAATAAGGTTGTTTTTAAATTCAACTGCTGAATTTACACCACCATTAAAGTAAGCGTAGCCTTCACCACCCAAATATTCGGAATTCATCAGCGCGGCTCCGGTACCAGTGGTTCCCACGCCAGGAGAATAATAAAATGACCCAAGAATCATCAAATGCTCATCCATTGGCAAAAAGTCTCTAATTCCTGCATTGGTAAAATCAAAAGTCGAAAATCCATAAAAGGATTCCCATAAACCGGCACGCAAAACAGTCAGGCTGATTTCTTCAAATTCTCCAAATCCTTCACTGCCAATAAACAAATCTCCCTGATTGACGCCAATAGCACGTACGGGAGGATGTGTCCCATATAAGCCTCCAGCCCAGGTGTTGGCATCCCAATAAGCCAGATAATTGACATCATCCAGCGGATTGACTTCTGATACGTCTACTCCCGGTGCAGTCTCCGTGAAATCACCACCTACCAAAAGTCTGTTATTGATGAATTCCAGACAGTGCACTGGTGCATTCACGGACATAGCCCCAGGTACATCCAAATAACCATTACCAACATATACCCGGGACGAATTGGTCCAGGTTCCATTTTCCAGGCGGGCCAGGTAGGGCATCTCTTCGCCATTGATGGTTTGAAAATCACCACCGATAAACAAACGGCCACTTCCCCTGCTTTGCAAAGCTAACACCTTGCCTTGCATATCTCCCTGTTGTAAACCTACCCAAGAGGTGCCATCAAAATAGGCTATATTGTGGCTATTGGGATCGTCAACCAATTGGAAATCACCAACTACATACAGGTGATTGTTCCAAAATTCCATATCGTATATTTCTCCATTCACGCCATTGCCCAGGCTAATCCAATCTGTTCCGTCCCAGGCGATTACACTACCAGCGTTTACATCATCAATAGAAGAGAAAAGGCCCCCAATATATAGTGTTTCGCCATCTTCACTTGTCACCATTTTATTAATGTGCCCTGTTACACCGCCACCGTTACCAATTTTCTGGAATGCCCGAAAAGCGGGCGGATAACCCGGTTGTATCCAGGCCAATTCTTCGGCTGTCAGGCCATTGTTTTCTGCCCAAGCCAACAAACCTGGATATTTCAGTTCCCTGACATAAGCATAATTGTTTTCTTTGCTGATCTGGGCGACCAGGTCTTTTTCACCACTCTGTTGTGCCAGGTGTCCAACGGCACAGGCGGTACCCTGAAAATCTACAAAATAAGGCTGCCGAACGGAATGATAAATATTGCGCGGAAACTTCCCGGCAAGCCAATACTCTCTTAATACATCTAGTTGATGTAAGCGGTTTTCCTGTTGGCTGGGTGTTAAATGGTCCGTAGGGCGGGCTCTCAGGAAATGTTCTACCAGCATCAAATGCATCTGGATGCGCTGGTCATCATTAGAAAATTGCCAGTTGTCTAATAATATACCTTGTGGATCTACCTGATTGGCCCATTCCTGATTCACCTCCAGCATGTGGTCAATTAATGGTCTATTAGCTTCGGGAGCAAGATTTCCAGCATATAAAGTGGAGGAAAAAAATAGGGCCAATAAAATCGGGTAAAGTTTCCGGTTCATGGTTAACAAGTTTTGGTTTCAAAAAATCTATTTCAAGTTACGAATATTCTATAAAATAAGACAGCAATTCTACCCGTTCTGGTTGGGTCTATTTGATCATTTAGGGCTTTTTAGCTATCTTTCCGAAAATTATCAGGAAGGAGGAGACCTCTTTTCCTACAAAAGTGGAAGAGCTGGTTTTTAACCCAAAAATCGTATAAACTCCAAATGTTTAGGATACTTATTTTATTAGTTGCGCTATTGATGGTAGAGGGATTGAAGGCTAATGAAAGTACCTCTTTTCACCAGGTAAAGGCCTTGCCTGGCGATGGCATCTATTCATTATTACGCCGCTACCAATTGGATCAATTCTCTTGTAATTTTACCAAATTTTACGAACTAAATAAGTTAAAAAGGAATGCCCGGCTAATTGTTGGCAGAGATTATCAATTGCCCATTCTCATCTATACATTTAATGGCAAGACCATTCGCTCCAGCATTGGCGTCAATGATTGGGATTTGGCGGTTACTATTCAAACCTACAATGAAGAGATGTTGACAGCCCAATTGCGGGAAACCTCCTTCAAAACAAATAAAGTGCTTTGGGTCCCCTATCATTTACTCAATTGCCGGGATAAACAGCTGGATATTGCAAGTCCGGTGGAAAATAATCCGGAGGAGGGGCCAGGCAAGGCTGGAAACCGAAACTTTCCAATTTTTGGAAAGGACTATGCCTATACGCCACTTAGAAGTAACAAGTTAAAAGGCAAGGTTTTTTATGTTGTCGGTGGTCATGGTGGCCCTGATCCCGGAGCGATGGGCCGCCGGGGGGACTACGTCTTGTGTGAAGACGAGTATGCCTATGATGTGGCCTTGAGGCTTTGTCGAAACCTGATTGCCCATGGCGCTACTGCCTACATGATTACCCGGGACCCAGATGATGGTATCCGATCGGATAAATACCTGAAATGCGATACAGATGAGGTGTTGTGGGGCGGTACAAAAATGAGTTATTCTCAAAAAACCAGGCTTTTTCAACGCTCAGATATTATCAATGAACTATACGAAAAACATCGATTACAAGGTGTAGTCGAACAAACCATGATTGTCATTCATGTTGATTCTCGCAGTAAAAAGGAACGCACCGATCTGTTTTTCTACCATTTTCCTGGCAATTCAGAAGGACAGACTATTGCTGCCGCACTGCACAAAAAGATGAAACAAAAATACAAGCAATACCGCAAGGGTGGCTTTTACCACGGTACGGTATCCGGTCGTGATCTCCACATGCTCCGCGAATGCAAACCTAGGGCAGTATATATCGAACTGGCCAACATTCGCAATACTTTTGACCAACAAAGAATTATCCTGGAAAAAAATCGACAGTTAATTGCGGACTGGTTGTTTGAGGCACTGGATTAAGCGCAGGTTTGGAGACTCCAACCAAGGGCTCAAGAAACGCCTGGCACTTCGATATTCAATTGTGGAAGTTCAAAATGGTAGCTGTCCAAAGCTTTGTAGACGACTTCGTGTATCCATTCACGGATTTTTTTCTGGAAGAGCTTTTTGTTGTTGATGTCCGGATAAATTCGATTCGATAAAAAGACAAAAACCAGCTCTTCATCTGGGTCAACCCAAAAACAGGTACCTGTAAATCCAGTATGTCCAAAGGAGTGTTCACTAGCACTTGGTGCATGAGCAGAGTTGTACTTTTTGGCGGGTTTATCAAAGCCCAGGCCACGGTGATTACCGTGTTTGGCGCTGGTAAATGTCCGCACCGTTGATTCTTTAAAATACCGATGTCCTCCATAGGTCCCTTTATTGAGTAGAAGCTGTCCGATTACTGCCAGATCACCGGCAGTAGAAAAGAGGCCAGCATGACCTGCCACACCTCCCAATAAAGCTGATGTTTCATCGTGAACATTCCCCCTCACCAATTGATGCCGCCAACGGTCGTCCTTTTGAGTGGGCGCTATCACTGCATCTCCAAATTTGGTCAGTGGCAGAAAACAGGTATATCGCAACCCCAATGGCTGATAAATGTTGCTATCCAACCAAATATTCATGGGTTCTCCAACCTCTTTTTCCAATACTTTTTGTAATAACACAAAATTGGCATCGCTATACGTGTATTGCTTCTTTTTATTCACTTTTATTTGCTGAATATCTTGCCATATTTCGGGGATATAACTGCCTTTGAAGTAGAATTTATCGGCAACCTGAATGTTGTATACATCCGACGGTTTCTCGCAGAAAAAGCTATCACATCCGGCATTGGGTTGATCCCGATAGGTCAGGTAACGCCCAACCGGCAAATAAGGCGGTAATCCCGATTGATGGGAGAGCAATTTTCGCAAGGTTATATCGCTAATGGTCGCTTTGGGCTCCAGGGTGAGATGACTTTTTAATTTATCATCCAGTTTTATTTTTCCCTGATCATATAGTTGCATGACTCCCAGGGTTGTTGCAGCCACTTTGGTAATAGAGGCCACATCATACAAATGGTTTTCCCGGACCGAACGTTTTTCATCATAAGTCTGAAATCCAAAGGTTTTGGAATAAATGACTTTACCCTTTTTAGCCACCAGGATTTCACAACCGGGAAAGACTTCTTCATTTATCGCATTACCAACAATAGCATCTATGCCTACCAATTTTTCTGGCGCAATGCCTACCATCTGTGAAGGACTGTAGCCCAACCTCAAAGGATTAATCGCCATTCCCATGCCTTGTAGAAAGAAATGGTTAATATCATAGGCCAGCTTGCCAGAAGTTTCCAAACCGCCAAAAATCAATTGGGCGGCCATGTTTTCAGTAATTTCATTACGCTCGGGCAACTGAATGACTGTAAAGGAGGCATTAAATGGTGCCAATTGATCGGGGTTGCCAAAGTTGTAGACAACAACAGGATAAGTCTGCACCAAATCCTTGATGGCAGCTATAAAACTCGTATCTCTGGGCAGTTGCAATGTTTGCTGATCGAGTAGAATCAGCACTATTGCTCCAGGTTCATCTGGTGGTTCGGGAATCCTTAGTGCACCACCCTCCTGATGAGATTCATGGTTGCTGATGAGGCTGGCATAACGGGCAAAAGTCCGGTTAAATTCCCGCATAGGTTCATCTGCATAGTGATAAACATAATACTTGTGCCCACCGATCTCAGGAATAGGAATCTGGAAATTTGTATCCGGAATAACCACTATCGATTTTTCGTAAATCTGTCGGGAAATCATTTCCCAGTTGTCGGCCCTCAGATGGGACTCTACCTCAGGCACTTTTCGCGATATAGTAGGTTGCCGGTCTATGACAGGAATTACAGTAGCCTTCAGGCTAGATACCGGCAAAGGTTTAGGTTCCTTCATCCTACCGCTCCTCGCCCAGTATTTAGCTTGTAAAACCTTTCTCAATTTTTGATCCAATTCAAATTCTTTCCACTGGCCAGACCTTAATCTAGTCAGCAAAAAACGAATCAGAGATTCCGGATTTTGATTGATAACAAACAAATCAACGCCTTGCACTAACAAGGTATTCCAACGAGTAGAGTCGCTGGCATCGGCCACCAGCAGGCCATCAAAATTCAGGGCTGACTGAAAAATATCACTGATCTTTTCGCCGGTAACTGCTAATTCTGAAATTGAGTCCTTGGGCAAATAAAACCCGCATAGTCCCCGATCAACCTTGGGTAGTAAATTGCTAAGCATGGCTTTGCGTACCAGCGTGTCCCGGGCTCTCTCAAAAAACCTTGGTCCAAAAGCCATTTCCAACCCCAAAACACGTTGATTGAATAAAGATAAATACTCCTCAATATCAGAATTGGTAAACCACATAGAATTGTTATCTGGTACCACCTGAGCATTTATTCCCAAGGCATAAGCTTGTTGTCGCCTAAGGGTAATCAGTTTGTCTTTTAGCGTATCAGGAGGATAACTGAGCAAGGCCGAGGTGCCGGGCACCCCGGGAATATCAGTAAATAAATTGTTCAACAGGCCCGTTTCACCACTAATGTTGATCAGGGGAATTTCGGTTTCTGTTTCAATCATTGCCAGATAGTCGGAAAGAACCAGGTCTTTTAACCAAAACCCGCCAATACGGCCTGCATGAGCCATGGCTGCTATATTCTGGGCTAAAAAACCGGCTTGATTGTCGTTGCGATAGATAATGAGTTGACCAATTTTTTCTGCCTGTGATAAATGATCCAGCAAACTGTCAACCTCCGAAAAAGGGTTTTCTAAAAAGGGTGCAGAAGCAGAATAGGATCGCTTATTAGTATCCTGACAAGATACCAAGAGGGCAACAAAAAATAATATGGACAAACTTAACCGCATATAGTGTTTCTATGATTGGATTGAGTTATAGAAGTTGTTAAGCATCCTCACTTTACTACGCTACAAGCAGGAAACTGTTATAGACTTCTAACTATTCTACTAATAATATGGGTTTTCGTTGCCTTTTTTACAACATTTAACGAAAGTTTAGCTAACTGGGGGAGTATTGTTTTTTATAACGAATCTACTATTATATTATTCTTCTTCATCGTCCTTACTGGCAGTCAATTGTTGCAATAGGTGATACAAAGCCTGATTGGCATTTTTCCACCACAATACTGACCAGATTGGAATGATCTGATAGCCGGCCTTTTGAAGCTGATGCTGCTGTTGGTATTCCCAAAGCAAATCGGTGCCAGAAGCCTTTGAAAAAAAGCCATCAGGTAAAAAAACAAGTGGCTTCTTTTCAGTGATGGTTGCAGGAAAATAAACCACCGGTAGTTGAAGGTTGCCTGCTGCATGATTTATTTGAAAATCTCCATTCAAGCCACTCTCTTTCAGCCGTTTAATGACTTCCTTTGAAAAAGGGTTTCTGATTTCAGGTTTCGGTTCCCCCCATTTTCTTTGCATCTCCCGAACCAACACAGCCAACTGCTTAGGTTTATTCCGGCTAACCACATAAGTATACAATAGAAAATGTGCCAGGAGGTTGGCTCCTTTTTTTTCTTTACTTTGGCTAAACGCTTCTAAAAAATCACCGGGAAGGGAGTTCATGACAAAGAGTTGTTTCGTGGCCCGTCCCAAAAGCAACTGCATATCAATCAGACCTTCAGGTGTATTAAATTCTGCCAGACGTTGGCTTATTTTCCCGGAAATATCAGTTTGCCCATAAGTGACAGAAACAATAAGGATATCAAAATGCAATCCTCCCATTTCAGCAAGATGGTACACCCCCAGGCCATTCCGTTCCAATTGCTGAATCATTTCTACCCCCGTCAACCTCTGCCGCTTAATACGCAGCAGGTATTCTGATAATAAATTGCGTTGTTCGATAGTAAAACAGACAATGCCCACGCTCGGGTAGGTTCGTTGTGGGGTTTTCTCAATACGGTTGAGTAGGCGGAGTATGGCCTGTACTTCTTCTTCGTTGGTGCCGGTAGCAATTTCAAAACGGCCGCTAACTTCTTCATAATGTATGCTAAAGCGATCCGGCAAATTCAGCTCTTCAGCATCACCGATGTCCGTTTGCCACCAATTGCCAGGGCCAGGTTGATGAACGGTTTCCAGGCAAAGCGGAGGAACGCCATTTTTCTGTATAAGCGAAACCAGGCTTTCGGGTTTGTTGGGCAAAAGATTTGGATCGTAAAAAATAACCTGTCGGTGGCCTTTACTCAACACCTCATGCCCCTGATCCGGTGAGAGTTGGTGGCCTTCATCAATCAGAACAAGGTCAAAAACGGGCTTAGCGCCTTCAAAATACTTAGCTGCACGGTCCGGAGTGGTTAAGATAACCGGCAATAGAGATACCAACCATTGGCTTTGGGTGTGCAAAATATTTTCGAGGTCAAAGTTTTCGGCTTGTTGCTTTTTATCAAAAATTGCATCATACTTCCTCTTTTGGTCGCGTTTCAGGCTTTTCAGTCCTTTTTCCCGCTTATTTTCCCAATACTGGTCGGTAGCAGGCAGGATCAGCTTTTCCAGTTTCTGGTGGGTTTTTACATATTTGTCCAGAGGCAATTCCCGAATGGGTAGGATGGGGTCATAGGTCTTGGATAATGCCTGGTTGAAATACCAACTCTGAAAAGCAGTCAACCAATCATTAGGTTTAATCTTGGTCAGCGCACGTACTACCCGACGCGCCATTTCCGAAAGAGAAAACCAATTGTGTTGCCAATTGTAAAAGGTTGGAAAATCGCGGAGGTGGAACCTGGTCTCTTCCAATTTTTCTATAATCTCTTCCAAAAACTTCTGCCGCCGGGCAATGGTTAACATTTTGCGCTCCAAGGGCAGCTGATACAAACCAGAGCCATTCAGTTCTTCGACTAACAAATCGAGATTCAGTTCCAGGTTCCGAACCCGATCGCCAAAATCCAGCTCGGGCACCACCGTCTTATGACTTAAACGGGTCATTTCTTCCTGGACGTGATCGGGCAACCCTGTCCACCACTGATCCAATTGTACACCAAACTGGTCCAATTTAACACTCATTTGCTCCAGGCGTTTGTTTTCGGCGGCAAAAGAGAATTCAAAAAAATTGTTTTGGTTGAATCGGCGTATTAATTCCTGGTAAGCTTGAGCAATATCTTCCTTTGCAGCTAGTGCATCGCGAAATTTTTCGGCAAATAATCCATAGAATTGTAATGTCTTTTTCCCGGAATCAAGCATATCGGTCTCAAAACGATTTTGATAATCCCGGATTTTATCTTCAACCACTTCCAGTTGTTCCTTCGTTTCCCGATAATATTCCCCATGATGATCCATCAAACGTTCAGCGTATTCATTCCGCAACAGCAGGTATTCATGTTGAAGCATCGTTGATTTCTCCAGGAATGCAGCCAATTGTGATTGAATAAAAGACAAGCCTTCTTCTTCGCTATTATGGATAAAAATAGCGGCATTTAGTGCCTGGAGTGGGTGATTTAGTGCATTGATGCTGTCAAATAAATCGCGGCAACTTTCGATTCCCTTTGTGATGTCTTCCAATTCACTCTTTTGGAATTTAAATGCTGTCGGATTCAGTTGACCATGCAATAATTCCTTGCCTTCCTGGCGGTTGGCCTCCAGGTATAAACCTACGGTTTGTGTCCAGTTTTCATCTTCAAATATTTCCCTACGAAGAGCGGCATAACACTCTTCCAGTTTTTGCTGTTCCCTCGACAACTTATCTTCCAATGCTTTGACGGTACTGGTAGTCTGGATATCTTTTTTTAGGGGTTTCTGTTTTCCGCGCAATAATTCAAACAAGACTATCCGGTCAAAGACTTCATCCTGCAGTAGGAAGCTATAGGTTCCGAGGTCCAAATTAAACAGATTCTCCTGTATTTGACGCAATGCGCCCAGGCTTGGAGCAACCACTAATGCCGTTTTGCCATTGGATAAGGCGTTGGAAACGAGGTAAGTCAACAAATGGGTTTTGCCCGTTCCACTAGCCCCTTCTACCAATGTTGTCTGATTTCGTTGTGTATACCTGGCAACACTAGCCTGCCAAGGGTCAAGGGGCAATAAACCGAGGCGATGTCCCCAGGGTAGTACTGCTTCCGGGCTTTTCCATTTCAATTCGGGATTTACGGATGGGGCCATCGGAAAATCGCCGATCAAGCCCGACCAACAAATGGCTCCTTTTTCTGCAAGACTATCAATTTCGCTAATCTCAGGATAGGGAGAAAGTGCCGGATAACTACTACTTGTTTCAATGCCGATTAGCTGGGCAAATTCATTACAAAAATGAGTCAATTCCTGCGCTCCCGGATTAGAAGGAATAGAAAGCGTTTTTGTTGAATCGGATGCTGTAACTTCAAGAAGCCAGGAGTGGAGGAATGGATTTAGCTGGGCTCTATAAGCCGGGCGATACTCTAGCATCCAACTTTCGGTGGAGGTAGCGGCCGGCTCTGGAAATATAGACCAGAGGAAGAAGGGAGCTACGACGAGTTCGCCATGCAATTGTGTGATTAAGAGTGGAAAGCCCAACCTCACCGGGCTAAATCCGGAAATTTTTCCTGCATTTCTATTTTCAAAATAAAAATGGTGAAAGGACTGGTTGGTATTAAAATCCGTTTTTAGCTCAACCTGGAAGGGCTTTTTTTTCAAGACAGCCTCCACTAGTTGGTAGGCCAGGTTGTTGCCATGATTATCTAGCTTCGTGATATCCAGGCGATCAAAACTGCTGAGCAATGCCTGGTGATAAATGGCCTTTTTACCGGCAAAAGCATTCCGGAATGACTGGGTATATTTACTTGGATCGTCTATCATTTTGACTATTGTCTGCCACCAAATATACCGAATAAAACCAGACTTCAATCGAATTTAGAGAAAGAAGTTGTTTTGCCGAAGTCCTGGCGGCCCTAAGCGTGTCTATGAGGTCTGTCAAAAAATGAAAAATTAGTTAGAGGCTTCAGGTTTCTTAGGTTCAACAATGCCTCCACTCACTTTTTCTCCATTATTGTATTCATACTCCAGGGTTATTTCACCCGCTTCATTGAAGAAACGGTAAGGACCGTGTTGTTTGCCAGCGCGATAGTGAATTTCTTTTTGGATTTTGTTGTCATTCAGAAAGAACTCTTTGTAGACACCATCCAGTTCACCATCTTTATATGATGCCTCCATGGTAGGCCGTCCAAATTTGTATTTTCCCCATTGTCCACTCAATTTATTATTGATGTAATAAGCCGACAGGTCAATTTGTCCTCTTTCATTCAACTCATAATAAGGACCATTGTACACGCCATTAAGGTAAGTGATCACCTTATTGGGAAAAGTAAAGGGTTTCTTCTCAAAAATTAACCAGGTTCCTGTTTTAATGCCATTTTCTAAAAATCCTTGTTCAATGATTTGTCCACTTTCATTCCGCTTAACGACCGCTGTGGTATTGGTACCGGGCACTTGTGCTGTTTCGTAGCCACTGATATCAACAGATTCCGTAGTAATTGCTGCATTGTTACCGGAATTACAAGCTGTTACTGCTAACAGTAAAACTAAGAAAAACCAATTTTTCATGATGATAATAATTTTAAACTAAGAAATATTGGTGGCAAAATTACTGTAATTAGCAGTTTATGCAAACCTCTTTTGTAATTATTCCGGTTGGCCTTCAAACTTCTGTAAGGTTGCATGTAATATTAAGTTTGTTTAGATTTGTAGGCTTAAGAGTATGTTTGGAGGCTGTGTTATAGCAGACTACAGCCCAAAGGTTGGCCTCCAAACAGGTTCTAATTACCAGCACAGCGGGATATGAATGCAGAAAATTTTGCCGATTACTTAAAAAACCCGGCCTTATTATACCAACTCTCCTATGAAGAGCTCAAAACTCTGGCATTGCAATATCCTTATTGCCAGAACATCCAATACCTGCTGGTCATAAAAAGTAAGCTTGAAAACCATAAGGATTACGACAAAAACCTGGCACGGGCGGCTGCCAGTATGACGGATCGGACTTTTTTGTATAAAAAACTTAAAGAACTGACCCTTACGCCACTTGATACTACCGAGATCATTTTAAATGAAGAAGTCCTGGAATTAAAGGAGTTATCTTTATTGGAGGCCGACTTGTTGGAGAAAATTCCATTACAGCCGGAGGAAGAGATGACCCCTTCTGTAGAACAAACCATCGACATAAATCTTTCAACTATATCTTCTGACCACGAAGAGGAAGAAGAGGATATCGACTTCAATTTCACCCATCCTGAAATTGGCGAAGCTGTTGTTGACCCTAGCCAGCAAGAGCAGGAAGCCGCTGCCGGATTTCGGGTTACAAAAAATGATATTGCCACCCTGGTAGCCTTAGACGAGGTGTTACAAATGCCTTTTGGCCAACAACCCAAAGAGCAGATAACGCCCACGGTGAAGCCTATTGTCGAGCCAGACCTCATTGGAGATTTGGTCGGTTGTTCGGAAGTGCTGGACATGATGCTCCCCCGATTGTTTGCCCATATCTCTCCTCCGGCACCGCTCCCCAAATCAGCCTTTCGGAGTTGGAAACGACAAATTAGTGGACGGCCTATTATTGCCCCCCCTGCCATTCCCGAAATGGCCCCCTCCGCTGATAAACAGGAGGAGTCCCAGGCTAAAAAAGAAAATCCAAAAAAGAAAAGTAAAAAAACCAAGGTCCTGGAAATTGCGGCTACCAGTATTCTCGAAAAACAAGATATTGCCTCTGAAACGCTGGCCAAATTATTGGAAAAACAAGGTCAGCACAGAAAGGCGATCAAAATGTACCAGCGATTAATTTTGACAATTCCGGAAAAAAGTGGTTACTTTGCGGAGCAAATTGAAAAACTTAAAAATTTATAAGTTATGTTAACAGGCTTGACTGTATTAACCGCACTGGTTTGCGTGTTGCTGATGGTAGCAGTGCTGATTCAAAACCCAAAAGGCGGTGGAGTAGATGCAACATTCGGTGGATCACAAGCCAACCAAATGTTCGGTGCTGCAAAATCTACTGATTTCATTGAAAAGATAACCTGGTACCTGGCAATTGCCTTGTTTGTACTTTGTATCGCTACTACGATGGTGGTTGATGGTGGTTCTTCTTTACCTGCCTTGACTGCACCTCAATAAATCGGATTTTTCTCCGAAAAAGACCTGATTGGCTGATGACCGATCAGGTCTTTTTTTGTTTAGAGCTTGTTTCGAAGCCAACCTTTCTGTGAGCGCATGTTTGCCAAAATGTCAAGGAACGTACAAAATGGCGTATTAAAAATTGTCATACCCTTAGAAGGACGCAATTTGCCTGCAAATCTGTCATAATTTCCGTTTTGGCATAACCTATGATAGAGGAAGTGTGTCTATGTAAATTTGTAAAAAATCTCAATTGTTTAACCAATTTGATAAAGTAGCTTAACTATGATGAAGCCCATCAACGACAGAGTAGTAATTAAACCAGCAACCGCTGAGGAAACGACCAAAGGGGGTATCATCATTCCGGATACTGCCAAGGAAAAACCTCAACGTGGTGAGGTGATTGCCATTGGTCCTGGGAAGGATGGTAATTTGATGACCGTACAGGTTGGTGATATCGTGCTTTATGGCAAATATGCCGGTCAGGAAATGAATTACAATGGTGATGATTACCTGATCATGCGTGAGGACGATATTCTCGTCATCTTGGAAAAGGACTAAGCACTCCGGTTTGATCTACACGGCTGAATAAGCCTTGTCAACAATCATCTATTAACACAATTAAAAACAAAACCTAATATGGCTAAAGAAATTAGCTTTAACAGGGACGCAAGAGAAAAACTCCGCTTAGGTGTAGATGCACTTACTAATGCGGTAAAAGTAACCCTCGGCCCAAAAGGGCGTAATGTTATAATCCAAAAAAGTTTTGGTGCACCTCAGATTACCAAAGACGGGGTGACAGTTGCCAAAGAAGTTGAACTCGAAGATCCCGTTGAAAACATGGGAGCGCAAATGGTTAAGGAAGTAGCTTCCAGAACGGCAGACATTGCCGGTGACGGAACGACTACTGCTACCGTTTTGGCCCAGGCGATGATTAGCGCCGGCTTGAAAAACGTAACTGCGGGTGCCAATCCAATGGATCTGAAACGCGGAATCGATAAGGCTGTAAAAGCAGTCATTAAAGATCTTGAAAAGCAGTCCGAGCTTATTGGCAACGATTTCAAGAAAATCCAGCAAGTAGGTTCCATTTCTGCCAACAATGATGAAGAAATTGGAGAACTGATTGCCGACGCAATGAAGCGGGTAACCAAAGACGGAGTTATCACTGTAGAAGAAGCCAAAGGTACCGATACTTATGTAGAAGAGGTGCTTGGTATGCAGTTTGATCGTGGTTACCTCTCTCCTTACTTCGTGACCAATGCAGAAGACATGGTTACGGAATACGAAAATCCCTATATCCTGATCACGGATAAGAAGATTTCCAACATGCAGGAAATTGTTCCTGTTCTGGAACAAGTGGTACAATCTGGGCGTCCGCTATTGATTATCGCTGAAGATATCGAAAGCCAGGCCTTGGGTGTATTGGTGGTGAACCGCCTGCGTGCCCAGCTGAAGGTTGTAGCGGTAAAAGCTCCTGGTTTTGGAGATCGCCGGAAAGCCATGCTGGAAGATATCGCTGTTTTGACTGGTGGTACCGTGATTTCTGAAGAAAAAGGATACAAACTTGATAGTGTAGAGCTGGATCAGCTTGGTGTTTGTGAAAAATTGACTGTTGATAAAGACAACACCACTATCGTAAACGGTAATGGTGAAGAAGAGCAGATCAAGGCACGTATCAACCAGATCAAGCAACAAATCAGCTCATCAACTTCTGATTATGACAAGGAGAAGTTGCAGGAGCGTTTGGCTAAGCTTTCTGGAGGCGTTGCCGTACTTTATGTCGGTGCTGCTTCGGAAGTAGAAATGAAAGAAAAGAAAGATCGTGTTGATGATGCTTTGCATGCTACACGCGCTGCAGTTGAAGAAGGTATTGTTGCAGGTGGTGGTGTTGCGTTGGTTCGCTCTATTGCTTGTTTGACCAGTCTGAAAGGTGTTAACGAAGATGAGACGATTGGTATTCAGATTGTTCGCAAGGCATTGGAATATCCACTGCGCACTATTGCAGACAATGCTGGCGTTGAAGGCTCAGTAGTTCTGCAAAATGTTCTCAACAAAAAAGGTAGCGAAGGTTATAATGCCCGCACCGACAAATACGAAGACTTGAAAAAAGCTGGTGTAATCGATCCTACAAAAGTAACGAGGATTGCACTGGAAAATGCAGGTTCTATTGCCGGAATGGTATTGACCACCGAATGTGTTATCAACGACAAGCCAGAGCCGGAAGGAGCTGGTGGAGGACACGCACACGGAATGGGTGGCGGTATGCCAGGCATGATGTAAGATCAGAAAACATAGGAAGAAAAAGCTCTCTTCTTCCTTTAAACGCCTATAAAAGCGGTGGTATTTTAATAAAATGCCATCGCTTTTTTTATATACTGAAGTGCAAGCTCAGAGTTTGTTTCAAGATCGACTTTGGTTTGCAAACATGTTCTCAGCTTAATGCTCCAATGGAAAGACCTTTTCGGCCATTTCCAAAGAGGAAGAAAATGAAGAAAGGTTTAGTCCTGTGGATATTTTTTTCTCAGTAAAATAGTAGACCATATTTTCCATAGGCATGTTTCCGGTGAGGTCATCTTTAGCCATAGGGCAGCCGCCGTAACCTTTAAGGGCGCCATCAAAACGCTTACATCCATTTAAGTAGGCCGTTTCAACTTTCTCCTGCCAACTGTGAGGTGTTGTATGAAAATGGGCACCTATTTCAATATCCGGATATTGGGGAATGAGGTTAGAAAAGAGGTACTGGATGCTTTCAGGTTGTGCTACACCAATGGTATCGGACAACTGAAAAATGCCGATGCCTATTTTCACCAATTCATTAACCCATCGCTGAACGATGTCTACATTCCAGGGATCACCATAGGGATTGCCAAAACCCATTGAGATATAAAGGACCACCTCTTTACCACTTTTTAGGCAAATATCCTGAATGGTTTTTACCCGATCCAATGATTCCGCAATAGTGGCATTGGTATTACGCAGCTGAAAAGTTTCGGAAATAGAAAAAGGGTATCCCAAATAGTGGATCTCAGGAAACTGGATGGCATCTTCAGCCCCTCGTTTGTTGGCAACAATGGCCAACAATTTGGAGGATGTACTGTTTAAATCCAATAGGCTTAATACTTCTGCCGTATCTCTCATTTGAGGGATAGCCTTGGGAGAAACAAAACTGCCAAAATCGATCGTATCAAAGCCTACGGTCAATAACTGGTTGATGTATGCTGCTTTGGATTCGGTGGGAATAAATGGTTTTATTCCCTGCATGGCATCTCGGGGACATTCAATTAATTTGATCATAAACGATTTGGTTCAACTTGTGCGAATGTCTGCTTTATTTTGGTTATTTAAAAGCGTAAAAATAAGTACTTTTGCAGTATTATGAATAGGAACAAAACCATATTAGCAATTGTTGGCTTTTTATTGGCCGGAACTGGTTTCCTGGCGCTGGTACTCAGTCTGGTCAGTGTACAACTTTCCTTCCTTACCTGGATTGATATACCGGGGCGTTTATTCGGTTTTATCGTACGCCTAATGATGATCATCATTGGTATGGCCATGATTTACCTAAATCTGACCGATTTTTCAAAAGAAGAAATTTAGGGACGAGGTATCAATAATCGCCTAGATTGGAACCAAAATAACTGACCTATTGAAATCGGACAGTTATTCTTTGCTGCCCCCTGAGCGCTTGTTTGGAGGATTTTTATACCCGATTGAGTCGTTCAATGAAGTGATTCTTATATTTCCCACCAATAGGATAACTTTTTCCACCAATTTGTACCTCCCCTGCTGTCAAATCTATACTTTCAATATGAGAAATCTGTACAACATAGTTACGGTGAACCTGAACAAACAAGCGAGAAGATAGCTTATTTTTTAGTTGTTTCAGGGAAATTTTCACGGCGTATTTTTTTTCAGCCGTATTGAGCAGACTGTAATTTCCATCTGCTTCGATAACCCGGATGCAGGGAATATTCACCTTGAAAAGTTTGTTGTTATTTTTTACAAATAGGCTTTCATTAATAATTGCGCCTTCTTTCCAGGCTTGGAGTAATTCTGCAGTGGCGTGAGGCGTACCTTTATGGAGTAGGACTGATTCAATAGTGCTCTGTAAAGTCAGCTTGTCAAAAGGTTTGATAATAAAAGCATAAGGCATTGCCAATTTTGCTTCCTCATAAACCTGTTTGTCTGCATGTGCCGTTAGAAAAATAATGGGAATATCAAAGTCCCTGATTGACAAAGCCAATTCGATGCCATTCATCGGTCCTTTGATAGTGACATCCATTAAAATCAAATCTGGAGATTGTTCCTTAATGATTTGTTGCGCCTCTAGTGAATTGTCCACCGTTTCAGCTAATGCATATCCTAATTCCTCTACAATCATTTCTGCATCGATGGCAAATAAAGGATCATCCTCTACTATTAAAACTCTGACTTTTGCCATTTTTGTTCATCAAATTAGTTAGTGTTTGTGTTTGTGTTTAATCGTTGCTGCTATTAATAATAGCAAAAATTCTTGATTGTTTAGGTATCGATAATGTATTATTTATAGAACAAGGTTAGGCCATTTTTTAAAGAAAAACGACAGAATAGTTTTTTTTGGTGTTAGACTAAGGAAATAAGGGCATGAACGACAAAAGAACCACCTTTTCATTTTACATTGGCATAAATCCCAACAACCAATGGGAGCGTAAATATAAAAATGCTCCCCTCCCCTTTCCGGCTTTCAATTTTAAATTCGCCACTATTTCTTTCAATTAATTTCCTACAAAGTTGTATCCCTAATCCAGTTCCTTTTTCTCCTGAAGTACCTACCGTAGTTAACAAACTTTTTGGATCAAGTAAAGATTGAATTTGGTCACTAGTCATTCCTATTCCGGTGTCTTTTACATAGATGCTTAAAAACTTCTCTTCTCTCTTAAATCCAAGCTCGACATTGCCCCCTTTAGCTGTAAATTTCAGGGCATTGCCCAATAGATTCCGAAGGATAATTTGAACCGATTGCAAATCGGCAAAAACAAAGGCGGGCTCCGTTGTTTTATTGATTAAAGCAATACCTTTCACTTCTGCCAAATCTTGATAAAGTCCAACCAAATTCAAACAAATCCTACTGACATCTAATTCTATGGGAAGGTAGGGTAGCCGGTCACTTTGGACAAGGCCCCAATAGAGTAAGTTATCCAATAATCCGCTAATCTTTGTGGCAGCTTGATCCATACTTACACCCATTTTCTGGGCCCGATCATAATCTCCTTTTTTTATCAAATAGGAAAGTTTGCCGGCAATATTCTGAAAGTATACAAAAGGGCCTCTCAATTCGTGCCCAATAATGCCAAACAATCGATCTTTGGTTTGATTCAGTGCAATAAGTTCCTCATTTTGCCTGGCAATCACTATTTTATCTGCTTCAATCTGAAGCGTACGCATTTTCACTTCATTTTCAAGTCGCTTCTTGGTGCTTTTTAAATGATAGATTCTGTATCTAAATATCGCAAACATCAACAGCATACTCCCGAGAAAAACAAATACTCTAAACCATAGCTGCTTATAAAATGGCTTTAGAACCACTAGGGAAATATACAATACATCTGAAGCTTTATGGGTTTTAGCATTTTGAGATTTCACTTCCAATATATAATTACCATAGGGAATACTATGCATTCGGATCGTATTGTCACGCACGTAGTTCCAGTCAGTTTCAAATCCAGCCAACCGGTAGGCATAGCCTTGTTTTTCCAGGTGTTCAAAATCCAGTGAAGCAAATTGAAGTTGGAATGCTTTCACTTCCGGGCACAATACAATCTTGTTGGTTCGAAGGAGGTCAGAAGTAAAATCTTCCAGGGTACCAGATACATTGCTCAGTTCAGCATAACTGATAATTTGAGGTTTCATGTAGGCATGATCCGACATGCTTAGACTATCTGGGTGAAAGACGGTAATTCCATTTAACCCTCCGAAATACAAATTCCCTTTTTTATCCTGGTGATGGGAAAAAATATTAAATTCTTCATGTGGAATACCATCGCTGCTATGAAAGGTAATCACTTCTTCACGTTTTTTATTAAAGCGCATCAATCCTTTGTTGCTAGGCAACCATAAAAAGCCATGATTATCCGGATAAATGGCATAGATGGTGTTATTTACAAGTCCCTCTTTATCTGTAAACTGTTTAAACGTATCATTTTTTCTATCCCATTTTAACAAACCTTCATTAAAGGTGCTAATCCAGAATATTCCCGGATCGCTTTCATACAAATAGATAAGATCTTTGATTGGCAAATGGTTATGGTGGATTAATTGGCCGGTTTGGAGGCTCAACTGAAGTAATCCTTGAGAAGTACACATCCATAATCCTTCCTTATCTTCATAGAAATGCCGAATAATGGATGATGCAAGAAGTGTTTCCTTTATTTCAGTCCAGGGCAAAATGGCATCAGATCTCATTTTTTTATAATAAAGCCCTGCGCTAGTGCCTATCCATAACAACCCATTTTTGTCCTGGTGCAGCGTTAGTGTTTCAAGATGAACTTCAGGTGCAAAATATTTAGGGTCAATTAAAAAGCGCTGCATTTTTTTACTCGTAGGGTCAATTTTAATAATCTCCTTATTATGTATTCCTGACCAGAGTTGTTCCTTATTATCTTGTATTAAGTCCAGGCCTAAATAATAGGTAGGCAGAGAGAATTGCCGCTTTTTATCTGCTATATATAAACCCTTATAAGAATTAACGAATAATGACTCATTTTCCAAAACCAGGATACCTCGGGTACTAATATCTTGGCCGGTAAGATAGTTGGTGAAATTATTTTTTTTAAGCCGTATTAATGCGACTCCTTTTAAATTCATTGAACAAAACCAGGCAAGGTTTTTCTTGTCAAAATAAAGGTTTCTAAAGTAAAAAGGAGCATCAATGGAAATAGAAGGATTGGAAAAATCATATTGTCCTTTCTCACTCAATTCATAAATAAATATTTTTTCAGCCGACAAATTGTTTGCCCAGATTCTTTGCTCCCGGTCTAAGTAAAATTGAAGTCGATCCAACTGATTCTTTGGACTCAATAAATCCTTAAATGTTAGCTGATTTTTTTTGAGTGGCAGCCCTTTCTTTAGAAAATAAATATTCCAATCGGGAATAATTGGAAACTTTCCAGGTGACGATTGGAATAATAAGGTACCATCCTTGGTTTCTCCAAAAAACTGGACATTCGGTGGGTGTATTTCTTTTTGCAAGAGGGTAACACAAGAATCGTATAATTCAAACCTATTCCCCCGATCTACCCAGAAATGATGATCTTGGATTGGAAAAAATGCCATTGGTTTGGCTATCGGAAGTGCAAAAAGATGTTGCAACTGGTCTGTAAAACGGTAGGCATTACCTTTTTTGTCACCTATACAAATGGTATTATCCTCCTGGTTTTTTAAAAAGAAAATATCGCTTTCTTTGATTTGGTTTCCGAAATATTGATCAAAAGAATTTACCTTTCCAGTTTTAGGGTTCAGAATATCAATTTCGACCTCACCAATTCCTTTAATACCTTGATCAATAATACCTTTATATTTGACCAGCCAAACCATTCCTGACTGATCGATCAATAGTTTTTTATAGTTGTTATATCGAAGCCCGTGAGAGGCTTTAGTAAACAATTGAAAAGATTCACTATCAAAACGATTAACACCATCTCTGGTTAATATCCAAATAAAGCCCTGAGGATCTTGCCGGATTTGTGTAACCTGCGCACTGGCCAAGCCATCAGCTGTATTTAAATACTGCTTATGCACTAAATATTCCTGACTCCGACACCGTCCGGAAATCAGCAATAGTAATAAGCCAAGAAAACAGGTAAAATTCTGCACGCCCAATAATTGATAGTTTCTTCCTGTAAAATTGCTTAAACTTTTGCGAACAACAAAAAAACCTACTCCTGAAGGAAGTAGGTTTTCAAATATGGAATAATTCCTTGATTCATGGAATCAATTCCCCCTTATCTATTTTTTAATCTATTCTCGTATAAAGACCATTTTGGTTTTAAGTTAGTATGGAGGAGTAAAAAAGATTAGTTTTTATAATTAATTATACGGTTTGACAAAAATTAAATTTAAAAATTGTCTTTTTTATCTATTTCAAAGGTATTTATTTCTAATACTATTTTTCTGCCATAGGTGGAGAAGCTATGATTTTACCGGATAGAGCAAGCAGGTTTGGTGTTAAAATCATAAAAAATCCGGGTTCCAAAGAAGGAACCCGGACAAAATACCCGAAAACGGGAACAACAACATCTAATTAATTAGTCGGTAATAACCATCTTGCGTGTTGCAGTATGGTTGTCAGTTGCCAAGGTGTAATACAAGATACCTTT
>BQJU01000059.1 GCA_021604865.1 Saprospiraceae bacterium
TCCCCATCTGAAGTTGCTCTTATGCTGCTACCCTTCGTTGCTCATCACTTGGGTAGCTTTGGCTAGCCGCGATCTTCGCGCCTCGCTTAGCAGCACAATAGCTGCCTTGAAATGATGACCTTATTATTTGCCGCACCCTTAGACAAAAAATTACTCGTTAAGAAAGTGCATTCTCCCCTGTCATAAACTATAATCCCCCATTTCTTGCTCAGAAAATAAATCTTGTCTAACTTCCCACAGGAAGTCCACTTTTTCATTTTTCACCTTCAATTGAAAACCAACAAAATGAAAAACCCAAAGTCAAGACTACTCGTAGATATTCTACGATTGATTAAGCAAGCTGCATATCTAGAAAAAAATAATATCCAGGCTGATGATCTGTTTCAGGAATGGAGTCAAAACGAGGAAATATCCCGTAGAAAGTTCCTTAAAACCAGCTTAACGGCTGTGGCCGGGATAACGCTTGGTTCCACCATTCTTTCCTGCTCCCCAAAGCTGAATCAAGGTTCAAACTCCGACATTAAATTTGATAAAAAACAGCCTCGAATCGCCATAATTGGAGGTGGAATTGCGGGATTACATTGTGCTTATATTTTAAAAAAAGCAAATATCCGATCTACCATTTACGAAGCAGACCGCAGGGTGGGTGGTAGAATATTTACCAAGTCAGGAATTTTTGGAGAAAACTTAACAACAGAATTTGGCGGTGAGTTTATTGATAGCAACCATACGGATATGCTCAACCTCATCCAAGAATTTAATTTAAACATGAACGATGGCTTTGTTGATTTTGCTAATAAAGCTATCGTAAAAGATGCATACTACTTTGACCGTCGTCATCATTCAGAAACTGAAGTCATCAAAGAATTCCGTAAAATAGTTGATACATTAGAGCTTGACCGGCAGGCCTGTGGAGAAGATTATGACACCCCTCATTGTGAAAAACTAGATCATACCTCCCTCGAAGCTTATGTTCGGGATTTGAAATGTGACACATGGCTACAAGACCTCATCATCTATGCCTATACCGCAGAATTTGGGTTGGATGCCGGAGAACAATCGGCCATGAATTTCATTGATATGATTGGTACGGATACTTCCGAAGGGTTTCAAATATTTGGATCGAGTGATGAAAGGTATAAAATCAAGGGCGGCAATAGCCTGATCATTGAACATTTGACAGAACGCCTTAAAAGTCATATTAAAACCGAACGCAAACTGACAAGCATCAGCAGTAAAGGCAATAGCTATTCCCTTGCTTTTGAAAATGGAAAAAATGTAACCGCTGATATTGTCGTCATCACCATCCCATTCACGGTATTGAGGGAAGTTGATATGAATATAGCGGGTATGACGCCTGAAAAGCTGGCCTGCATCCATCAATTAGGTTATGGTCAAAATAACAAACTAATAATGGGATTTAATGGCAGGCCCTGGAGAGAAAATGCTACCTCCTATTCCGGTTTTCTATTTAACGAAACAATTCATAATGGTTGGGACAGTGGGCACATGCAAAATGACAATAAGGGGCCATCCAGTTTTACAGCCTACCTTGGAGGTTCCCCTTCCTTCGAACTGGCAAAATCAGCAAGGGCATTAGGATTAAAAGACGCGGCTTCGAATGAATTAGTACAGCAATATTTATTGCAATTAGAAGTCGTTTTCCCGGGTGCAAAAAACCAATTCACCGGCACACATAAAGCAGCCTTGTGGAGCAATAATCCTTTTGTCAAAGCCAGTTATGCCACCTACCGGGTCGGCCAATGGACAACCATATCCGGACAAGAATTCACCCCCATCAACAATGTCTATTTTGCAGGCGAACATTGTAGCGAAGATTTTCAGGGGTATATGAATGGTGGCGCTGAGACCGGCAGGATGGTGGCGGAGGGGATTATTGGGCGGATTGTGTGAGGTTTTGTGGTTTGGGGAGAGCATTTTATTAACACGAAGAAATTCAAGGCTGTATTTTTATAAATCAAACGCCATTTCCAATGAAATCTTTATCAATAAATGATAAATGGTATTTAAAAAGAGGGAAGCCTCAAAAAGTATTGATACTTGGTGCTGGAATGGCGGGTATGGCTGCTGGAATTGAGTTAATCAAACTTGGTCATGATGTGAAAATAATTGAAGGGCAAACTCGTGCAGGTGGTAGAGTGGAGACTATTCGTATTCCCTCTAAAGAAAACCTTTACGCAAATTTGGGAGCCTCCAGAATTCCAGGAAATCATGAATGGACGATGAAATACATAAATCAATACAACCTTCAACTTCATCCTTTTAATCCGCTAGAAGGAGAATATATTCATATGTTTAATGGAAAAAGGATACGTTATACATATGACCAACCCGCTGATTTTAGTAATTATCCAGTTGAATTAACTCAAAAAGAATTGGCAATGGGATGGCAAAGGATATTTTCTACTCCTTTGAAGAACTTGATAATTAATATGGGTGATCCAAAAAGCTTAGCATGGCCACCAGAGAAGATTTCGAAGTATGATATTTATTCTTTCAAGGAATATTTGGACCTAGCAGGTTATAGTAGATCTATTTCTGATTTAATAAATATAGGTTGGGAAACTGAACAAGGAATGGACATGTCGATCCTTCAATTTATGAGAACGTCGATCCTTTCATATGGAGCAATAAAATACAAAATAGTTGGCGGTAGCGATCTTTTGCCAATGAAAATGGCAGAAGATCTTGCTAAAAACATCCAATATGGAACTAAAGTCATTGATCTTTATCAAGATGAGAAAAAGGTCTCTGTAATAGTTTCTGGGAGAACAGAACGCCAAACTTTAACAGCAGATAGAGTGATCTGCGCGTTGCCTTTAACGGTAATAAGAAAAATGAATTTCGTGAAATTTTTATCGAAAGAAAAACAAAAGGCAATCAGAGAAATGACCTATTGGAACCTATCAAAAACTATATTGCAGGTAAGTAACCGTTACTGGAAAAAGGAAGGATTAAATGGATTTGCTGCTACAAATCGGCCTATGGAAGTATGGGATCCCAACTACGAATCTTCTGAGAAGCGAGGTCTTATTGTAGCCTATATGAAAGATGATGATTCTCGTCTGATGACTAAATTGTCAGATCAGGAGCGTTTGAACTTTGTATCCAATCAGGTGAATAAGGTATTTCCTAATTTATTCGATCATCTAGAGCATAGTTACACAAAAAATTGGGGTGAAGACCCTTGGGCTTTAGGCGGATATTCCATCAATACAAGGGGCCAAATGACAACCTTGTTACCGCATCTTATAAAACCGGAAGGAAGGATCTATTTCGCTGGTGAACATGCTTCAGCCTATCACGGGTGGATTCAAGGAGCAATAGAATCTGGAAACAGGGCAGCGAAAGAAATCAATAGTTTTGAGTAAAATATTATTTCCCGAAAACATCCTCATAATTAAGGCTACAATCGTTGAGCAACAATAATTCTATCAGCTCTTCCCTCACTGAAATACTCTTCGACAAGTTGTAAGCCACTTGCCCTTAAATCTGATTTTAACTCCTCAGGATTCCGATAAATTTCCCCGGTATTCTTATAATATTCATCTAGTCTATTAATCAATAAATAGAATTTTTTCAGATCAGAAGGAGAAGTAAGAAAGCTGAAATTCTTTTGATTAAGTAAATGATCTAGTTGCTTCCAAAGTCTTGGCAATAACTCATCTAGATCACCTAAAAATTCTCTAATAATAATTAGGCTATTTGAGGTTTTGGCTGTATTGCTCAGGATTTTAAGCACTTCTGTTTTTTTCGCCTTTGAAAACTGTTTTATGAATGAATCTGCGAAAATAATATCAAACTTTGAGTGTAATTGATTTGCTAAAGGAGAAAAAATATCAATTAATTTAGTTTCAATGTATTCCTTTTCATGCTCTTCTAAAGACTCTTTAATTCTCAATAAAGGAGTCGGGCAACAGTCTAGAAAAGTAATTGAATATTTCCTTTCAAAAACGCCAAGCGCTTGAATCAAAGCTCTTGCGCTTAATTCACTATCAATCCCTGCAACCAAAATGTTCGTTTCATTTGGCCCCAAAATGATTCCACTAGTAATTTTTCGGATTTCTGAATCATAAGAATTATAACTCCGTATCAACCCGATATCATGTAATATCGGGGCTAATAAATGGAATATTTCACAACTACACTCACCAATTTCACAATTAAAAAGCGCTGTGTTACGGTTGTTAAATAGCCAAGATTTATAATCTTTGATTAATGATTTCATGAGCAGTGGTTAGTATAGGTAGACTGTTCAGACAATAGGATCTATTATAAATAATTCCTGATCATATTCTACAGGTGTAGCATCCTCAACTAAAACCTTTACAACTTTACCCTTGACTTCTGATTCAAGTTCGTTAAATAACTTCATAGCTTCTACGATACAGACTACACTTCCTACCTCGACAGTATCGCCGATTTCCGCAAAGGCTGGTTTGTCAGGAGAACTTGAGCGATAAAATGTTCCAACCATAGGGGACTTGATTAACATAGAATCCGGTTTATTAAAAATATCACCGTTAATCATTTCATTGTCAGCTTTCTCCCCAACTCTATCAAGCAACTGATTATGAACTGGTTGCTCAGTCGGAACAATACGTTCAACTAGCGGGGCATGAACTAATTGTTTAAATTCTGGTCTAGCATTTCTTAGATGTATAACCAATTTTTCAAAATTCTTTTTCTCAAGATAGCCCTTACGATAATCTAAATAAACCTTGTAGAATAATAATGGGTGATTTTCACCTTTTAGAAGAATCGCAAGAACAAATTCTTTCTTCTCTGATTGTTCTCTTCGCAAAGCACTTTGAAGCTCCCAGGTAACCCAAGGAGAATTGATTGAGTTAGGAGTAATGACTATAATGAAGAAATTTACTTGATAAATTGCCGCTAAGATTTTGTCTGGAAAATATTCACCTAATGATACTTCGTGAACGTCAAGAAAAACTGAAGAAGCATGTCCTCCTTTAAGAAGAGCATATTTAAGTCGATTAACAAATTTACTATCTTGGCGACTATAACTTATCATTACATACATCAGAAAAGAAATTAAGTAAATCCTCCTAAATCAGAAGAATTGTAGTACTAAATCATTTATTGTTATGATAATTTTCGGTGCTATTCAATAAAAGCTGGAATCATTGCTTAAACCAAGCAGGTATAAATTCGAAATCTAAGACATTTTCCGCACCCCAATCTACAAAAAAAGATAATTAAATGGAAGATGGAGCCCCTTCTCAATTACTCAATACTAAATACCACTTCTATGTTACAACTCACTAGAATGGGCTTAAACCCACTAATCCGGCTAGCAGGACTGGCAACAACATCATAAGTAGAACCAAAAATCTCCATACCGTTGGTAGGTTGTTGGGGTGATTCTTTTACGGTTAAAACGGCTCCCGGTTTTTGGTTGGAAGTCGAAAGGATCAAATTGGCCTTGCTCCAGGCGTCTTTGAAAGCATCTATTTTTACTTGTTTTTTGAATTCCTCCACGTCCGTGTGTCTGGTTTCCACTATTTCGAAGGTCGTAATGACTTCGTCCATCAACTGTGCTGCTTCCAGCTGTCTGACTACTTTCAATAACTGATCCGTCGTTTCCACACAGATGAATAGCGCTTTACTCAACCGGCGCTTCAGGTCAATCCTTTCGTTGTTTTTATAAATACTTGGCCGGATCACATTGATACCTCCCAGTGTGATTTTTTCATCCTTGATCTTCGCCTTACCCAAGGCCGTGAGTACCTTTTCCTCAATCTTTTCAATAGTCACCCGATTGGCTTCCTGCTCTTCACCGTTAAAGTACTCCTCGTACCGAACCTCGATGATGATTTCATTGGGTGATACATTGGTCGTAGCGGAACCGGTAACACTAATCGTCCTGGCTTCGTTGGTTTGCGCAACAGCAAAGAGACTTGCTATACAAAAAATTAGCGTAAGGTAAGCTTGTTTGGTTTTAGGATGCATGTGGATTGGTTTTGGTTTATTTGAGTGCAAAGATAGCGGGATAATTGAAGAAGAAGGTATTCAAACTTAGAGAAATTGTAGAATAATTAATGTATTGGACTCCCTCCGGTATCGGGTACCTCTTGCTCATTTTTATTATTAATATTTTACGACAAGAAATCGAGCAATAGCGAATAGATAAATGCTCTCAAGAGAAAAAAAGGGTTTAAATGTTTGATTATCTCAATACTGTTCGGTATTTTTGATTGTTCACTTTTTTAAAACTATCTAAGTTTATCGAACGATGCTTGAAAATGACATACTTTATAATGCCGTTGAAAATCTGAAAAAATGGATTCAACTGCCTATAGATCTAAAGGAATCTAATGACAGGAGTATAGATGCCTTGCTGAGTATTGGAAACACTCAAGAATATTATGTTGAAGTAAAAAGAGAAGTACATACATCCAACCTGCATAATGTCTTAGACCAATT
Source organism: Saprospiraceae bacterium (assembly GCA_021604865.1). Lineage (GTDB taxonomy): Bacteria > Bacteroidota > Bacteroidia > Chitinophagales > Saprospiraceae > BQJU01. The sequence goes on from BQJU01000059.1 coordinate 6,466, forward strand.
GTCACGATCAATAGCAGGTTTTCCAATGCTGATCGCCAAATCTATTTCTAAATCGGCAAAGGAAATTCTCAAAAGTGAAAATATCAGTTATATTGATATGGCCGGTAATTGTTTTATCAAAAACGATGAAGGGATATATATCCAAATAGAAGGTAAAAAATTAGAAGGCAATGAAGGAAAGAAAAAGCATGTCGCTTTTAATAAAAATGGTATTAAACTCATTTATGCTTTTTTATTAGATGAAGATTTGGTCAATCAAACTTACGATGTAATGGCCAAGACCTCCAATATTTCAAAAAGTACTATTGGTAACATTCTTAAAGATTTGAGAGAAAAGCAATTTTTGATTCAACTAAACCGGGAAGTCAAAAAACTCAACAATAAACAAGAGTTATTAGAAAGATGGCTGCAAGCTTATAACGAAAAATTAAAACCCTCTTTATTTCGAGGCAAGTTTAGATTTCTACCCAATAGATTATCTGAATGGAAAAACATGAATTTAGGAGTGGATACTTTTTGGGGAGGAGAACCTGCTTCTGATATATTGACGGATTATTTATCACCTGGAGAATGGACCATTTATTCTAAAAGGAGTAAAAATGATCTCATCAAAAATTTACATCTGGTGCCAGATCCTAAAGGAGGAAATGTGAGTGTGTATAATATCTTCTGGAATGTTGAAGAAGATATTTTTGATAATGATAGCCGCCAAATTATCAACCCTCTTTTAGTTTATGCTGACTTAATTGGCACCAACGATAACCGTAATTTCGAAACTGCAAGAAAAATATATGAGCGAGAATTATCAACCCATTTTACTGAATAAAATAACAGATGATGTTGTTATTGAAATTCTTAATGCCGTCATTCCGGTCTTCAAAGAACTGAAGATTGAATATTTTGTAGTAGGTGCCTTTGCTCGTGATGCAGAGCTATTGGCTAAAGGTTATACCAACCCCCCTGCCAGAAAAACAAGAGATTTGGATTTAGCGGTGATGCTTTCTAGTGAGAAAGAATTTAACGACCTAAAAGAAAAACTAACCGAATTGCCAGGGTTTGAAGTTCATAATACAGAACCGATCAAATTAATTTATGATAACAGATATGAATTGGATCTACTCCCTTTTGGTGAAATTGAAAATGAAAAAGGAGAAGTGAAACTAAAAGCTAAGAGAACGTTCACATTAGACATGCCAGGTTTCACGGAAGTATACGATTCAACCAACACCATTGAAACGGATCAAGGATACGAATTAAAGGTGTGCTCTCTTCCGGGAGTAGTCTTACTAAAATTGATTGCCTGGGATGATAGGCCGGAGCGAACAAAAGACATTCAAGATATCGAGTACATCATTAGAAATTTATACATGCTGGAAATTGAAGAAATAGCTACAAAAGAAGGTGATATCTTGGACTTAATTGAAAGCGGAGATAATTATACCGAAGTGATGACGGCTAGATATATTGGCAGAAAAATAGGCGAGGTACTAAAAGACGCTGATGAGCTACTTGCTAGGGTTCAGAAACTTCTAAACGCTAACATCCAGAATACCGATAACAGTCCCATGGGTAAAATAATGTCTTTTGACACCATGGAGGAATCTGTGCAAATAATCCATCAATTATACTTGGGAATACAAGATAAAACTGCATAACCATAGCTAAACCATACAAACACAATGATAAACGCGCCTTCCTCCTTTCCAAAGAAGAAGAAGAAGAAGAAGAAGAAGAAGAAGAAGACAAGCAAGCTTGCATATATTAAATAAAAAGGGGTTTTTCATCATTTTAGGTGGAGATAAATGGGGAAAGGCTAGCATCGTCATCCACTCCAAAATGAAACCTATAATTTAAGAAATTCTTGACAGCTGACTGATTGGGGTAGCCGTCCTTCTGCCCCCCCTCTACCAATTTGGTTTTAGAATTCTTGAATCAAACCAACATTTTCTCCAACCGCCCCTTCCACCGCTCCCAATCCCCCATCTCCTTACTCTGCAACTCAAAAAAAGCCCGACTATGATTGTGATGCAACAAATGGCACAACTCATGTACCACCACATACTCAATACACCCCTTCGGAGCTTTAATTAACTCCGTGTTTAGAATGATCTTTCCCTTTGGCGTACAACTCCCCCAACGCTTGTCCATCCATTTGATTACGATAGCAGATGGCTCAACGCCATACCTTTTGAAACGCACGATCCAAGGTTGAGCGTATTGATGGAATTTTACCTCTGCATGTGCTCTGTACCAGTCCTTGACCAAGGATTTGGTTTTTCCCCGGTCAGGAGTATGTACTTCAATATAGCCCCGCATCATTTTGACCATTTCCTCCTGGCTATCAATCACTTTCAAGCGGTATTGCCTTCCCAAATATAAATGGGTCTCTCCACTTATATACTTTCTTGGAGGCGTTTTGGGTTCAAAAGAAAGGAAAAAACTTTGCTGCTTGAGAATCCAAGGCGCACGCTTCCTTATTTTTTCTTTCACTTTATCCAGTGAAGAGTCCAAGGGAGCTTTCACGGTTACCTTTTGGTCTGGATGAACGGTAATGCCTAGGGATTTCCTTTCCTGGTACTCCAATTGAAAAGCGATCTCCTTTGACCCAAATTGTATCTTTTCGTTACTCATAGCCCGTTTACCGGTATCGAAGTTTCGCAATAGTTATATACTTCTCTGCCAGCTCATTGATCTCCCCGAAGGAAAGCTGAATATCGTATTTATCCCGTATCTCATCCATCAGAAAATCACCGATAGCGATTTCTAATTGACCAATCAAATCGGATTTATATTGCCAATCCACTTTGGCTGTTCCATTGTCCAATACCTGTTCCCGGATGATGTCATCAATCCCGAGGCCGGCATTGGCCGCGACCTCCTTGTTGATGGTCGCATCTTCCACTTTTGCTTTGAATTGCTCCAAAGTGACGCCATAAAAAGCTTGTGCAATTTCTCTGGATTTTAATACATCAGGAATATCACCTCCGGTGTGATGCAGCACGTTATCTTTAATTTGAGAAACCCTCTTCAAATACTCCGCCTCAGAAATCCGTCTTTCCCGATAGGCGTCAATCGCCTCTTTGAGGAGTTCTGAAAACCTTTTATAAAAGGCGGGATCTTCCTCCATTTTTTCATTGATATGTTTATCTGTTCTGGAGGCAATCATATCGGCTTTTGCTGCGGTGCCGATGATCTTTTCTACTTCGTGTTCAAATTTTTCTGTCTCGAAAATGTTGACCAAATCCGTAATTGGCTTTACTTCATGTGAGGTTACATGTTTGTCTATTAGCTTTTGAAGCTGCTTTTCGTAAGCTTTAAAATCAATGGCGTCAGAATAAAGATTTCTGACCGATGCACGAAGCTTAGTGAAAAAGCCAAGGTCATATTTATACCGGGCTATTTCTTTTTCTGGTGTATGTTTATTCCATTCCAGGGAAGCAAGCGCCAGTTTAAGAATCCGTGCAAAAGAGGACAATTGATCATAGAATAACACACGAATAGATTCGTCCCTTAACAATTCCTCATAAGCGGGTTCATCATATTTGTTGGTGACGGTTTTAAAAAAGTCCCAAAGTTCTGAATGGGTTTGAGGCAATTTTTTTACCTCTTCATCGACATTGGTCAAGGTCAATTCCAAATCTTCTACATCAAAATCCTGGAAGCTGGAATAGGTTTTTATAGCCTCATCCAACTCTTTTAATACACCGTAATAATCGATGATGTATCCGTAATCTTTCCCAGGAGCCACCCTGTTTACCCTGGCAATGGCTTGCAACAAAGTATGTTCTCTTAAACTTCTGGTCAGGTATAAAACGATGTTATTGGGAGCGTCAAATCCGGTCAACAATTTATCTACCACAATGATGATTTCAGGATCGTCCTGGTATTTAAAACGGCTAATAATATTCTTCTCATACTTCTTCGGACTACCGTGTTCCTGCATCATCTTTTCCCAAAAACGTTTGATCTTTTCCGGCGTTTTGGCGTAAGCACTATCCTCGCCTTCCCGCATATCAGGCGATGACATGATCAATTCCGTGCTCACTATTCCTATCTCGTCCATATACGCTTTGTACTTGATAGCCGATAGTTTGTTTTGGCAAACCAGTTGCCCCTTAAAGCCCATTCCCTTCCAATTGTCGCGGTAGTGTTTACTAATATCCCAGCAGATGATATTGATCTTCTGCTCGGCCACATTCAGTTGATCGGCCCGGCTAAATTTCCTTTTCATATCCGCCCGCTGGTATTCCGTAAACGGTTCGGACACCATATCAAAGTAAGCATTGATGGGGTCTTCGTTGACTTGCTGGATGGCATGGCGGCCTTCATACAATAAGGGCACTACCGCCTGATCTTTTACTGCCTGATCTACGGTATAGGTATCAATGACTCCTCCAAATTTACTGGCCGTATTCTTTTCCTTTTTTCTTAATGGCGTTCCGGTAAAAGCAATGAAGCAGGCATTGGGAAAAGCTTTTTGCATACTCACACTAAACGTTCCGTATTGCGTACGATGCCCCTCATCAATCAATACAAAAATGTCATGGGAGATAAATGGCTTTTTCCGTTTTTTTACAGCGGCCTCAAACTTGTTGATGATGGTGGTCACCACTGCGTCGCTTTTGTTTTCCAACAGTTCCACTAAATGCTTTCCGGTATTGGCTTGCATCACGGGTAAGTCACACTTTTGGAAGGTGCCATAAATCTGGTCATCCAAATCCACCCGATCGGTAACGATGACAATTTTGGGATTGCGAATACTTTTTTCCAAAGCGATGGCTTGGGCCAACATGACCATTGTTAATGACTTACCACTGCCTTGCGTGTGCCAGATGACGCCTCCCCTTCTTTTGCCACCCTCCAGGTTTTTGATTCGGACAACTGCTTTTTTGATTGCAAAATACTGCTGATAACGTGCAATCTTTTTTTCGCCTGCATCATAGATGATAAAATTGAAAACAAAGTCGAGTAGGCGGTCCGGACGGCAAAGATTGTACAGATAGGCATCTTGTTCCGTCACTTTTCGAGCCGACTGTTCCAAGGCATCAAAATAGAAGCGCACGTATCGGAATCGATCCCCAAACAACTTATCCTTTTGAGCATCGGCTAGTGTTTTATTTTTCAATCGCATTAAGTCTTCGTGATACAAAGCCTCTGCCTGATCACTTTCAAATTTCTCTTTCCACTTTGACCAGAATTTTGGTTTTGTAGCGGTGGTAGCATAAGATGCAACATTCGTGGCCAGGCTTAACAACAATTGGGAATAAACAAATAGCGAACGGATACCGTCTTCCTGCTGATTTCGCAAATGCTGAGAGATGGCCTGAGCAATATTGTCTTTTTGATCCGGCCGCTTGCATTCAATGACCACCAATGGAATCCCGTTGACAAACAGCACCAGGTCGGGGCGATACGTCTCCCGGCTCGTAGCGCGCATCACGCTAAACTCTTCCGTAACATGAAATACATTTTTATCCCACTCCTTCCAGTTGATGTATTGAAGATTATAGCTCTTTTTGTCTCCCTCAATGGTTTGCTCCAGGGACTTTCCCAGTGTCAATAAACCATAAATGTATTCATTGGCTGCTATTAAACCTTCCTGTAAAGGGGCATCCTTTAAGGCATGCATACCACTGGTGATATTGCTTTCGCTAAAGGTGTAATCCTGGCCTTTGTATCGAATGGTATTGATTTTCTGAAGCTGCTTTCGCAGAATGTCTTCCAACAACACACCCGTTGTCTTTTCGCCACGCATAGCCAATGCCTCCTTGGGTGTGAGGTATTCAAATCCCAGCGTTTGTAGGAATTGAATAGCTGGAATTTGGGAGATGTGGTCTTCCTGGAAGCTGGGTGTGGTCATTTTAAAGTGTTGATATTCAGAAGCCTACTGTGATCAGGCAATATTAAAAATTGGTTTATTTTTTGTAATAATGGAATTGAAACATTATCTTTGTCTTATGCGTTCTATATTAAATGTAGTGTTTTTGAAGTTAGAAATACATCTTTTAGATAATAGGTGAAAATAGCCACTTTCAAGTGGATTCAAAGATAAGTCGACTCGGTTTGACCGCATGGTTTTATCGAGCCGCGAAAAGACCCCGGTTCTTTAACCGGGGCATTTTATTTTCTAACAATCCCCATTGGATCGTTTCTTGCTGCTTCTTTCAACAGAATTGGTTCTAATTCTGCAAACAATCTCTCCAATCCAAATTTTTTAAGACTTCCTTTTGGGCATTCCTGGCGATATAATAAATGCGCAACTACATCAACAGATTGAATAAAATAAGAGTGATGTGAACTGCGCTGAAAAAGATCTTCAAGGATATTGTCAGCTGGTGCGTTATAAAACCCCTCATATTGAGATGGTATAGGATTATATACCCTCATTTTTCTCAATAACCGAATTATTTTAATGCCGTCTGTGTCGTCAGAAATGATAATGCCTCTATCTTTGGCATTCTTTTTCAAATATGTATCGTATCGTTGCGCCAAGCGGTTCCAGGCTGTTAATTGTATCTTTTCCGCATTATCAAAATCACTTTTTTGGAGGCAAACATTAATGATTTTAGCATTGTCAAATACAATGGGTATTTGTTGGCAATACTCCTTTAAAATATTAATCCTATCACTCTTGCGGATTTTTCGATAAGCTTCTATCTTCTTGATTCGGATTAATTCAGCAGCATGTATTTCTTCTCTGACAAATAATCCATAGCGTTCCTTAAAAGATTTTCGCAATTCTTTTAAACGTTGCAAATATTTATGCCAATCCTCCTCTGGAAATGTCAGCCCAGAAAGAATAAAATAAGGTGATCCGAATTTATGCAAGCCAGGATCTCCGCTCTCGTCTACATACATAAAGTGCATATCTTATTTGATAAATTTTCACCAAAAAATCCTACCCTACACCAATTCACCAAATTCTCGCTTCAAATAAGAATAAGGAAAGTCCTTCCACTCAGCCACCATGCCCGCCTTCACTGGGTTGCGCAAAATATAGTATACGATATTCCAAAATTCTTTTTCATTTCTTACATAATGATCATAGCTGTCCTTTTGCCAGAAAGCTCCCTTCCGTCCCAATAAACGGTTGGCAGCATAGGCCGTTGCCCCCTTTATCAATTTCATAATTTGATGCAATTGGGTATAATCCTCAGGCACTTCTGGTAAAAAAAAATTATTTTCATCCACCAATTGTTTACTGGTGTCAAACAACACATGCACATGATTTGACATGATGCAATAAGTAATCAAATCATATTTATCTCCATCTAGTTCATGCAACTTATCTGCTACAATCTTAGCAACAGCGGGCTTCCTCAAGTAGCATTCTCCATAGGGTTTACGGTCTAATTGTTGGTCGTAATGTTTAAAAAATAATTTCCGCTGGTTTTTAATTTTTTCCTGATAGTCGGGAGGCTTATCTTTTTTTAACTGCTCAATGGCCCTATTCATTCTCTCTCTCAAACTTTCAACCACTGGCCTGGGAAGACTATCGTGTAATCGGAAGGTAACAAAAAAGGTGGCACCAATCGGGGCGATGTGGGGAAGTCTGTTTTGATAATTTATTTTGATTTCATTCTTCATTTTAGTCTTTTTACGTGCAAGCGAATTCATTCGCCTAATATCGCAAGCGAATTCATTCGCCTAATATTAACCCATCTTAATTCAATTCACCGCTCCTTTAGCGATTTGATTTGGCGAATGAATTCGTCGACACATTATTATTGGTTTGGCGAATAAATTCGCCGGCACATCCTCCCCCGGTATCCAAAACTCCAATAAAGACTCCCGCCCTACGTATTTCGGTGATCAGATTTTCCGCATCTTCCTGATGAGTCAGGTAATAACGCAGCCCACCTTTTTTGGTAGGCATAGCCCTGAAATATGCCGTTTTCCCCTGGCGATTGGTATAACTATAGGGCTTTGCGCTCATGGCTTTACTCTAACTTTTCCGGTGAGTAATTGCTGCATTAGGCCTTTTTTTTGTTGTTTTAGGGACTCTTTTTTTTGGTTTAGAAGCTCTGTTTCTTGATCTACCTTATTAAGAATTGCCGCAATTGCAGTTTGTTCCTTTAGAATTGGAACAACCAACTTTAAATCAAAAAAGTCCGAAATTCCAATATTCAACAAACCATGAGCGCGACCTCCTTCGTGTGCTATTTTCATCAATCCTTGAACCATTAAACCTGCTTCAAAGTATTTAAGAAGAAAATCGGAATTAGCTTGTCGCTTCTTGATTTTAAAACATATGTAAAGAGTTGTCACAACACCATATTCATATTCATCAAGCCTTTTGAATGCTCCCATAGGATAGCCATTAGAATAGCTTTTATTGTAACCGAACTCACCTCTCTTAATTAAGTAATAATTAGATAAGATTTTGCTTGCGACTCTCTTGTTAAAAAACTCTTCTTGCCTAACAAATCCTCGTTGGGCAGAAATCGTCACTACGGTGTCATTAAGCTTATCATTTCTTCTGGTAATTCTTTCTGCTACTTCATTTATCTTAACTTCTTTCCATTCATCATCAAAATCCGGTAGTCTCACCTTCCCCGTCAACAACCGCTGCATCAGCCCCTTTTGCTGCTGCTCCTTTGCCGCGATGAGCTGCCCCAGCTTGTCAATGGCTTGATCCCAGGTGGAGAGGATGGTGGCGATTTTTTGTTGTTCGGGGAGGGGTGGTAGAGGTATTTTGTAATTTTTTACGATAGAACAGTTTAAGGATTCTTGACCACCTCCTCTGCCAGCCCCTCGAAGTATTTTATAGTCATAGGTCAATTTGTTGAATAGGAACTTAGAGCATAAACCATCCTTACTTACTATATAAGCAAAGTTTTGATTTACGGTGGCTTCTAATTTCATAATTGCAGCCATTCCTCTAGTTTTACCTTGCCCTATCATTCCTACCAGTACAGTATCAATTGGAAGAATTTTCAATGATGTTTCTTCCAATGCTTTCGGGGTGATAAATTCATCAGCAAAGTAGATTTCTTTTTCATTTACCTTTCCCGTAGGCAACCAAGGAATACTACCATTTTTCCAATATTCATTTACTTTTCTACTTGGTGTAGTTCCATTTCCGACTATTGCTACATCAGTAATCTTAACGACATTCCAAGCAATAGGAATCCACCCCAGTTTCGTCTTTTTATAGCCTTGTTTTGTCCCTTCCTGTTTTGTCATGATCAAGTTTTAGCAAATGTCAGTTCTGTAAAATGCTTCAAAATACGACTTTGTATTTATTTACGGGTAGGAGGAAAGATTGTTTCGAGCAGAGTTTTAGGTTATCCATGGTCAGTGTTCCTTTCTCATTGCCACATCGGTTCTTCTTTCCAATCAACAGAAAAGCCCATAGCCTTAATATCAATGTTGGGGTATTTTTCTAAGAGCGCCTTTAATCTTTTTTTAAAATGATTTCGCGGGCTAATGGTCTGCACAAGATAGTACATGCAAACCAGCACAGCGTAAAAGGAGTGAATTTCGATTGTAGAGGGATCCCTGATCCACGGTAAATCTGCCCGGGTCAATAATTTAGGTGGCATCGGCAAATTTTTATTCCACAATCGACTATGGTGAGCACAGATGTTTCTCACCACGGAGATACTACGGAGCCAGCTTGAAAGGAAAGTATGATTCCCAAGGTGAAGGTTTTCGACGATTTGTTTTTTTTCGGGAAGGTTATTTCTCAAATTTTCAAACAACTTGGAAAGCAACCCAAGGGAGATAACTTCCAGGGATTTCCAAGCCGGCGGGCACCGGCGATCTCCATTGTATTTTTTGGTGTGTTCAAGTATAAAGACCTCTCTACTCCGTCCAACTTCTTTTTTGATACTAACCAAATGTTGTTGCCATAAATGTTTTTTCTTAAAATGCCTTTCCTCTTCAAACCACCACGGTCCGTAAGCCTCCGATAAATGGTAAACCATTTGGGTACGGATACCAATTTCGATTCGCTCAATCATATTAAAAACCATCAGCCGCAGTTCCCGATCAAAATTGTAAAGATTTATGACGGTTTGGAAATTGCTACCAGGTTTAAAAGTGTGGTCATTCTTATCAGCTTGCAGTGGCCACCAGTATCCCGCCAGGCGGTAATAGCTGATATAGGACAAATAGTGTAGGGCCAATGCCTGGTCAGCAATGGTCAGACCTCGTCCTTCTAATAATTGGATTTGTGCGGCTATGTCAATGGCAGGTTTACGATACTGCATAGCCTTATAAAATAGAAGACCCGCCCTGGTACGCTGATCTGACGAGAAGCGTGGCGAGTACTGTTGTTACAAATATACGATGATTCTCTGAAATATGCATCATTTGTCAATTATTTATAATGATCAATGGTTTCACTATGCTTTACCCTTTCCCTCGTCCAACCTCCTAATGGCCTTATCAAAATCCGATTCATACAGTCGATCCTGTTGTTGTCTGAATTTTTCGTAGGCTTCTTCGGCGAGCTTTTTGGCAATCTCAGTAGAAACCTTACCGGCATCTTTTAATACGTCGTATTCATTAAATTGAAGAAAGGCATCCAGCTTACTCACCCAATCCTTCATGTTCATCGGAATTTGACGTTTTGCCTGATTCTCGGCATAATCCAGGTACATGGAGACAATGCGTTCCAGGCTTTCTATTTCTGTTTCGTCTAAGTAGTTTTTGGCCACTTGTGTATCCGACTTCAGAATTTTTCCTTGAGGCGCATTTTTCCAGGTAGTCAGGCCCATATTTGCTTTTCCAGCATCAGCCCGTCCGGCAATGATTTCAGCGGCCGTTTTTCCCGTAATGGCCCAATGCAGTTTATTTTGCACCGTTTTATAAAAAAGCTGAGTGATTGGTGCTTTGGCATCATAATCAATACTCGCTTCGGCATAAAGATCTGTGAGCTTTTGGTAAAATCGCCGCTCCGAAGCACGAATAGTACGAATGCGTTCGAGCAGTTCATCAAAATAGTCTTTATCAAATCGTTTGCCCTGTTTCAGACGTTCATCATTCAGCACAAAACCCTTGATCAAAAACTCCTTCAGTACATTGGTGGCCCATATACGAAATTGAGTGGCCTGATGGCTGTTCACCCGATAGCCAACGGCAATGATGGCATCGAGGTTGTAGAAATTAGTTAGGTAATTTTTGCCATCATCGGCAGTTATTCGAATTTTTCGAATAACTGAATCTTCTAGCAATTCTCCACTTTTAAAAATTTCTTTGAGGTGATAATTAATCGTTTGCACCTCCACTCCAAAAAGTTCCGCCAGCTTTTTTTGGGTCAACCAAAAAGTTTCATTCTCAAAACGGATCTCTACCTTAACCTGCTGGTTTTCTGTCTCGTAAAAGATAATAGTGGATTCCTTCATCTGTCTTTTAATTTAGCCCCAATTCTTTTAGATAATCTTTCATCTGCTCCTGCACTTTAACCAATTCATTTTCCAATCCTTCAATCTTTTCAGCAACGGCCTTTAGGTCGACTTCTGCCTCTTCTTCAAAAGTATCCACATAACGCGGGATGTTGAGGTTGAATTCATTCTCCTCGATTTCTGCAAAGGTGGCTACGTAGGCATATTTCTCCTCGATCACGCCTGGCTGAAGTTTGCCGACATTAAATTCCCGATAGGTGGAAACAATGGCCGCTATATCTTTTTCCCGAAGTACATTTTGGTTTTTACTTTGCTCATACCGTTGACTGGCATCAATAAAAAGCACCTCGTTACGGTCTCCTTTACCTCTGTTAAAGATTAGAATAGCCGCCGGAATGCCGGTACCAAAGAATAGATTGGCAGGAAGCCCAATCACTGCTTCCAATAAATTCTCTTCGATGGTCTTTTGACGAATCCTACCTTCGGAGCTCCCCCGAAATAACACGCCATGCGGTACCACCACACCGACTTTCCCCGTCCCCTCATAAGTCGTTTCTATCATGTGGGTTATAAATGCCCAATCTCCCTTGCTTTTTGGCGGAACGCCTCGCCAAAACCGATTGTAAGGATCAGCTTCGGCGCCATCTGCGCCCCATTTATCCAAACTAAAAGGAGGATTGGCCACCACGGTATCAAACTTCATCAATTGATCGCCTTCTTTTAGTTTGGGATTACCAATGGTATCGCCCCATCTGATGGTGGCATTGTCATAGCCGTGCAAAAACATATTCATCACCGCCAAAGCCCATGTGCTGCCGTTGGCTTCTTGTCCGTACAGCGAGAAATTATCCGAACCGACTTCCCTGCCCGCCTTTATCAACAAGGAACCGGAACCGCAAGTTGGATCGCATATCCTGGCACCGGGTTGCGATTTGGTGAGCTTTGCAATCAGGGTCGATACTTCGCTTGGCGTATAGAATTCTCCAGCCTTTTTTCCGGCATCCGATGCAAAATTAGAAATCAGGAATTCATAGGCATCGCCAATCACATCGCCACCGCCTAAAACGGATGGCCGCAAGTCCAGCTTTTCGTTACTAAAATCAATCAGCAGATTTTTGAGTCGTGAATTTTTGTCTTTTACATCGCCCAGGTTACTCGAATTGAAATCGATGTTCCGAAACACACTTGAACCATCCTCACTACTTAGTTTATCCCGATTCTCTTCTTCCAGATCGTTCAAAGCGATGTTGATCAATTCACCGATATTGACTTCATTTCGGTGTTTGTACAGATAATCAAAATTGGAGTGGGGAGGCAATACAAAACGTTCTTTCCGCATGGCCCATTCCGCTCGTTCTTTATCCCCTTTGTACTTTTCCAGGTACTCCTGCATTTTATCCCTCCAAACATCAGAGACATACTTGAGGAAAAGCATGGTCAGGATATAATCTTTGTATTGCGATGGGTCAATCACCCCTCTAAAGGTGTCGCAAGCCCGCCATACGATATTGTTGATGTCTTGTTGTGTCGTCGCCATATCTTTATTTAAGTGGTTCTTTGAAAGAGTTGCATCAAAGTATTTTCGTAAAACTGTTCCTTTTCCTGGAGGAGTTGCCGGGCCAGTTGTTGCTCCCGACTCCACAGTTGGTGAATATCCAAAATTTTTTGTTGAGTAGCCAGTTCAGGTACGGGAATTTCCATTTCCGTCACCACACTTTTCGCAATAGAAGGGATAGAAGTGCCTTTGTTTTTGCGGGTCAATTTAAGTTGAATACGCCGGGAATTAAAATACCACATTAAAAATTCAGGCAGTATTTTTTCGGATTGCAAGCGAATCACAAAAAAGACCGAAGAGGCTACTGCTGGCCCAAAATCTTCCTTGTAAATACAAAGTTGATTGTATTTGCCCTTGGCGATCAGCAACAAATCATTGTGCACCAAAAGGTGTTTGGCTACCCTCGTATCCATCGGGATATCTCGTATCAGCAGCGCTTGATTTTTAATAAGTCCTTGCTCATCAAAATGTTTCGCCTGCAGATACAATACACGGCCCCCCGGTGCTGGCTTCTGATAGGTGCCGGTATGGACTATGGCCAGGTGTTTTAACGGATAGTAATTCATTTGTAGAACGTCTACACAGTTTAAAAATGTTAAAGTTATGAAATAACCAAGTACTAACCATACAAATATAAAAAACAGATCATAATATAGCAGTGAATTGAATTATTTTTCTAAGTAGAAGTTCTACAAAAATGAAAACACCCGCTCATACCCAATCCGTTTTCCCTGCATTGCTCTTATTTACTTGCGGCTTATTGATCTCGGTCTTTATCTGGTACAGATTTGTTGGCCCTGGTGGTGAACCGGTTGTCCTGCCCGGAATTACCGATCATGGCGGAAAGCAATTGGAACTTCCCTTTGAAGGCGATAATAGACAAATACAGCCGGATAGTCCGGAGCCGGTTCCTTTAGCAAAAAAGCGTTTTGATGACACGCGTCTGGGCATCTGTATTATTTATGGTCTGGTGGCACCGGCTTCCGGGGAGTACCTGATTCCGGGTTGTTATGGAAAACCAGATCGCTGGGTGAATGTACAGGAAGGCACCATATTGAAAGTGGGGAGGCATTGGAATCCTGCGATAAATGTCTGTGGGAATATTGAAATACTGATAAATACGGTCCTACACAGAAGATATGCTTACGACAAAAAAATTCCAATGGCCAAAATTAGTTTTCGTGATGATTCGCGTATCTTTAAAAACCAAATTGATATTACGATTATCGATTGTATCGAAAATGTAACCGAAGGTGACTGCGAAAATATAGAGAAGCAGTACATCAAAGCTCATGGCGGAGCTAAACAGCTTTTACTCAATTGTTGCTGTCGATAACCTTTAGTACTTTTTTAACTTGATTAAACTTCCACTATGACTGCCTATTTTTCCTGTTCTGGATATCATTATTACCAGGAATTGGTAAAAGCTCGTAAAAATCTCGCTTCTTACATCAATGAAGCATTAGGAGATAAAACTTACCAATCCATTCACTTTTTAGTCGTCCATTTTTCTGCGCTTACGATGGTTGAAGAAGAGGCTCCTCAAAAAGAAGGCGACGGCGCACTTTCTATGGTGGTTAGGGTAGAGGGCGTTGCTGAGTCAGATCTGGCAAAAGCCCTGATGGACGGGCTTAAAAATGAGAATGTACCAAATGAATTACGTGCTGATCTTAAAGCAGCATTTGAAAAAAAAGGGTGGTTATGACGGCTTTATTCTCTTGTGCTACTTATCGTGGCTATGACGAACTGGTTTTGTCCAGAAAAAAACTGTCGGCCGCTATAAACGCTGCCCTTCTAAACAAGGTGTATGGATCCATCCATTTTCTCGTGGTCCAATTTTCAACTTTGACGCTGATCGAACCAGAACCGCCAAAAATTGAACCGGAAAATACCATTTCTATATTGGTGGGCCTGCAAGATACTTCACCAGCACATTTGAGTCAGGCACTTTTGGAGGGTATGACCGGAGAGCAGGTGCCGGCCGCATTGCGGGATGATGTTCATCAGGTATTGAAAGATGAAGGGTGGGTATAAGAATTCTCTATCATGACTGCATATCAAAATCATAATAAAAAACAATTTGATTATCATTGCTTCTAAGTGAGGTTTCAAAGTATGCTTTGATATAGTTGGGCATTATTTTTTCAATAATAAATTTCTAATTTTTGGCACTAACCAAGGTTTATTGCCATTAATTTGAAAAATTTATTTCAAAGTAGAATTTTTATCGAAAGTAAACTGAAAATAGAGCAATTCATAGAAAGGTTTGAACATCAAGGGGTCTTTGCCACTAAGGATGTAAGGGATTTCTATTCAAAAAATGGAAAAGAGGTATCTAAGAGCTTGTTTGGAGGCCAATCTTTGGGCTCCAAAGCCGACCTCCAAACAAGCTCTTAAACCTGATAAAAATATTGTTGAGAATTACCTATTAGAATTGAAAAACACCATTATCGTTCAATAGCCTTGGCACAAAAGGAATGTTCCCTGGGAGTTTCTACAACATTTAGTCCATGTCTGGACTTAAACCATTGCCGTTTTCCATCAATTAATGTAATCAGAGAAATAGGGGTTCGGCAAATTTCGGAAGCAATACGAGTAATGTCATCAAAGTCTTTCTCTGGAAGGGTATCCAGAATATGATACTCATTCAATGCTTCCTGACGTTTTCGTTCGGAAAATGGTTTTCTGCGCATTTTCAAAAGGGGCTAAAGAGATTATTTGGCATCAAACCAGATCAACTATACTATTATTTTTTGAATCATCAAAAACAACAGGAAATTTGGCAAAAAGCTGCTGGAGTAATGTTTTGTTGTTGATAGCTAAAAAAGTCAAACTTTTAATCGAGCTTCACTGGTCAATACTATTTTTTAAAAGACTATCTGGAAAGGATAAGTAGCGGATTTTGTTTAATTATCTGTATATCTGTGTGTTAAATATATGTATTTTTATTTGTCACACTTTTGTCACGTCTATTCTTTGTTTTTTTGGGCCTTTTATCCATCATTTGTAGCATAACATCTACCAAACAAAATTTCACTAAATGCAAAATCTAACTTCTGCTATTAGGGCCTATCAGGAAGCTCTTGGTATCGAAAAGGTTCACACGAAGGAAAATATACTTCACAGCTACAACCAGAATCTGACGGAATATTCTTTTCAACCCATTGAAGTCATTCTTTATCCGGAAAACAGGCATGAGGTAGAAAAAATAATTGCTACGGCCAATGAGTATAAGATGGCCTTATTCCCCATCAGTTCCGGTCGAAATTGGGGACTTGGTTCAAAATTGCCGGTCGAAGATAGAGTTACAGCAATCGTTGATTTAAAATACATGAACAAGATAATTGAAGTAAACACTACTTTTAATTATGCTGTGATTGAACCTGGCGTTACCCAAGAACAACTGTATCGATATCTTGAAGAAAACCATATTTCCTTAATGATCAATGTGACCGGATCAGGGAAGGCGACTAGTATCGCAGGGAATATAATGGAAAGAGGGGTAGGTATGAGCAGGCAACGAACAAAGGACTTAAGAGGGTTGGAAATTGTTAACGGTAACGGTATGGTTGTTGAAACTGGATTTGGCCACTATAGTCAAAGCCATAATGCTAATTCCCAACCTATTTTTTATACACATGGCCTGGGCCCGGATCTAACGCATGCTTTTACCCAATCAAACTTTGGCATCGTCACCAAGTTAATCATCGACCTTCTACCTAAGGAAGATGTAACGGTTTCTTTGTTTCAGTTTGAAACTTCCAAAATGTCAAAAATATTAGATGCCATGAAAGAGTTGAGGATAAAAAATATAATTGGCGACTGTTTTGAAATGGATAGTCATAATGATCCTCGGCTGGCAGACCTATTCTTTTCAGATGTTATGCATAATAATGATAATATGTGGTATGCGTGGGGCGCTTTTTACGGAAGTGAAGAATGGAGAATGCTGATTCAAAAGGAAATCAAATCCAGGGTAGAGAAATATTGTGCTGGGGTACATTTTTTTGATTCCACCAAAAATTGGGAAGAATATTCAGAGCCTGTGAGGATAAGGTTGAAAATACAATCGGGAATTCCTACCGACTATAGCCTCATAACAATGGCCAAAGCCTACAACATTGATTTGAAAAACGAGACTGACATGGACATAGACCAGCACAAACAAGTCCCAGGATTTGTTTGTGCATTACCTGCCATTCCTTTTGATGGGCAAGCTGTAAAAGAGATAATCCAGACAGTAGAAAGCATTTCCGATAAAATGGGGATAACACCAGCTTTAACTTTCTCTCTAATTGGCGAATACTCTTTAGAAGGCTTTTTTCGGGTTTATTTCAATCGGAGCAATGTATCGGAAGTAATGCAAGCGCATGAGTGGAACAAGGTGATACATGAAACGCTGGAAGCTAAAGGAATATACCCATATAGAGTGAACAATGCACAAATGGCCCATTTTGTTAACCGCCCGGAGAACTCCTTTTGGGAAACCGTAAAAAAAATAAAAAGTGTTCTAGATCCCAATACCATTATCGCACCAGGGAAATATTGTCCAGTTTAATCCACAATAAAATATCCAAGCAATCATGAAAAAAGAATTAGTCATTATTGTTGATCCCTTGTCCACTGGTGAGTTGCTCTATCAAACAATTGTGCAAAGAGGGTTTGATGTCATCTGTATATTCACTTTAAAAAAAGAAACCGTTCAAGATATCTTGGAAAACCTGGAGGCAATGGAAAAGAAAGCACTTAATTGCATTTATACTAATGATGTCGATGAGGTTATCAGGAAACTGGACCTATCTAATCATTATTTAAAGGCCATTATCCCAGGGTCTGAACCAGGTGTTGAACTGGTAGGCCAATTGTCCGAGATTTACAAAACGAATTTCAATCCCAAGTCATTGACCATTATCGCAAGAAACAAGGCTAAGTTAAAATCTTCTTTGGAGAACAAGGGCTTG
Organism: Saprospiraceae bacterium; assembly: GCA_021604865.1. Lineage (GTDB taxonomy): Bacteria > Bacteroidota > Bacteroidia > Chitinophagales > Saprospiraceae > BQJU01. Next base: position 24,333 of record BQJU01000059.1, read on the forward strand.
TTGAACACGAAGTACAAAAAATGTCATACGATATGGGATATTGATCAATTCATACAAAAAGGACATTTTCCCTTTGTCATTAAAAACCCAAGTGGAGCAGGACAAAATCAGGTTTTTATATGTCATTCGATAGAGGAATTGTACAAAGGATTTGAAACCATTATTTCCCAACAAAACCTATTCGGCTTATCTTCCAATTATGCCCTATTGGAAGAATATATAGGGGGTAAAGAATATGCGGTGAATTTATTTGCTGATGGTTCCCACATTTTCTTGACAGATATCTGGGAATACGAGCGCATTAATACCAATTACGCTGAAAATTTATACTATAATGCCATTGAGGTTTCTTATAAAAGGGAAACATTATGCGGAATTGTCGACTACGCTATTCAAATTTGTAAAAACTTAGATTTAAGGAGAGGCCCTGTACATGTTGAAGTAAAAGATGACCCGATTAAGGGTCCAGTACTGATTGATTTTGGACTAAGGCATTACGGACTAAAATTACCAATACTATGTAAGCAGTTTTCAAATTTTGCCCCTTTTAAATCCACATTAGATGTGTTTGTTCATGGTAAAATAAATGTAAAAACACCTGTCAAATTCAAAAAACATGTGGCCGTTGCCTTTGTACCGGTGGAACAGACTGGAAAAGTTGAAAAAATCAATGGTTTAAATTATATTCAACAGCTACCTTCTTATTTTTCTCACCGCCTCAAAATAAAACCGGGAAATAATATTAAACCTACCAAAGAATTAGGAGATACTCCATTTTATGTTTTTTTGGCCCATTCATCAAGACAGCAATTGATGTGGGATATAGCAGATGTCCATAATAGCTTTGAGATAGTATGCCACCAAGAGGCAGATTTATTGCTTCTGAATGTTAGAAACCGTTGAAGTCTTCTTTTTTGATTTTCCGTTTTTTTCCCAAACGGTTTCATTTAATGTCATTTACGTGAACATAAGATTTTCTCTAATCTTTTGAAGATTCCATTTTAACACTGCAATAGCTGATGCAGCAGGGGCTACGTTTTGAAATACTCCCGATTTTTTTGGACTATCCTTAGACTTCTTTAAATTGCACCTGTAATAATTAGAATTCCTCCTTACTAACACCTAAATGCAACGTTCTATATCAATCAAATATATCCTACTATTTTTATTGCTCCAGCAAGTGCTCTCATCCCAAACATTGAGTTCTGAGATCAAGGCGCTAAATGATCTATCAATTTCCCAACGACAAACCTATCTTTATAGCCTACAGTTTGAAAAAATGGATTCTATAGAGTTCGAAAGAACCTATGAATTGTTAATGGATTTTGCCAAAGAAAATGACGATTGGCAAATGAACTGGAATTTACAGTTCTATTATTTTCAGCAACGAGAAAAAATAAAAACCTCTGCCAAACAGAATATTGAACGGCTTGAAAAGCTAGTTGATGAAGCAACCAAAAAGGATTTCCGAATAGGTCTTTTGATTGCGCAGCACTATCTATATTTTGAAAAACATTACGTGGACAAACTATCTCTTGGCGCACTTTATACCAATATACTCAGAGAAATGGATCTGATGCAGGAACTGGGTTTTGAAAGATTCGTTCCGTATAACCTTGATTGGTTACTTTATCACAACGCCAAGTTTATGTACGAATTGGACGACATGAACCGGGCATTTCAAATTTTCCAAATAGCGGAACAGTACATTCAGCCAACCGAAAGAGATCGACAAACTTATGTGCTTGTGTTGAACCATTTGCAGTCCATTTTCCAAAAGCAGGGCAATTATTCCACTGCTATTAAGTATGCTCTGCAAATACTCGACTTTGTGCAAGGTCAAAACTCTGATGACCCAGAGCAAAGAATTTTTTACCAACAATGGGACGGATTAGCGTCGTTGGATCTAGCAGCGATGCTGGTTAAACAAGGAAGACTCAAAGAAAGCGAATTCTACGCTCAAAGAGGTTATGAACTGTCCAAGACACATGATGCAAATGACCGCATTGCATTAAGGCTGGAATATGATGCCCTTCAGGTATTGGTTTCGACTAAATTGGAATTGCAGCAGATGGGGGAACTTTCCGGATTGATAAACCGGCTTGATGAAATATATCAAGCTATCGGTAATGACTATGAAAATTATTTTAACAACATCGAATACTTTGAATGCCGCGCCCGCTATCATGAACTAAAAGGAGAGTATGCAGCATCCATCCGCTACACCAAACTAGCAAAACCCTTGCAGGACAGCCTTGCTCGCCGCAATGATGCCCACAAATTGGAGCAATTGAGCCACCGTATTGAGGTCCAAAATTTTACCCAAAAAATACAGTTGGTGGAACAAGAAATGGAATTTCAAACATGGCTGCGCAATGGGGCATTTGTTATTTTAGGTCTGGTCATGCTGTTGGCATACCTTTATTTCCAGCAGCTGCACCAGCAACGGAAACAACAGATGACCGCGTTGGTAACCGCTAAAAATGACTTGGATGTACTGACTCAACAATTTCGCAAAAAATCGGCCATGGCCGAAAACCTCCGCCAGGAGATGGACAAATTGGCTCAATCGGGCGTACGCAGTGAATACCTTGAACAACTTACCAATAATACCATCCTCACCGACGACGACTGGCTGAATTTTCGGCAAGTTTTTGAAAAGGTTCACCCTGGTTTTTTGGAAAACCAAAATGCGCTGCAACCCAACCTAACACCTGCAGAACTCCGTTACCTCGCACTCAAAAAACTTGGCCTCGGCACCGGAGAGATGGCCAATATACTTGGTGTATCAAACAGCGCCGTGCGCAAGACAAGGACAAGGATGCGGAAGAAGGTGGATACTAGCAGAGGTGAATGAATTTTGCAAAAAAAAAGCTGTATTTCAATTATTTACAGGTTTGAATTTTCACATGTCCCGTTTTTGTCCCTCCCTTTTCCTTGCCATTTCATGATGATATTCCCTCATTTGTACCATGAAACGCAAGATTACAATTGTACAAGACAGGGATTCATTGTCTAGTGGAAAGCAAAGTCTTCCCAATTGGAAGAGGATGTTATTCTATTGGTTGGGCGGGGCACTGCTGGTCATCGCCCTATGCTATGCCCTGCACCGCTATTTCGAGTACAGGGAGCGGCAGTTGGAAGAGCGGCTGGAAAGGCTTTCATATCATTTACACGAAACTAAAATCCTCCAATCATGAAAAAATCTAAAATCATTGTTGCTCTTTTATTGCTATTCTTTGGGCAGTACGATCTCATGAGCCAAAATTATCAGGATTCACATGTTCATGACCTAATCGCAGAAGACGATGTCTTGGCAAAGGATGGCATTCAGGGGGGCTACCTAATGCAATCTAATGAAGATAAAAATGGTAAAGCACATCAACATATCTTGATTGAGCACCAAGGTAATAAAGCTTTAATTTTGGTAGGTAGCGCCCCTGATGGACTGGGTTTCAGTATGACAAAAACTGATGCCACAATCCACACCGCTTCATATGATAGGGTCATGACCCTTTTGCCAAATGGAAATGTTGGCATCGGTGCAAAAGCCCCCCAAAAAGTACTCCATACTTATTCAACAGACCTTTTCACTGGTCGCTTTGAGTCGGCCACAGACCAATCGGTGCTGGAACTTATAACAAACCAAGGCGTCAAAAATAGAGTCGAGTTTGTAAACCGGAAAGGGAAAGCCTCCATTTTCATGGGATCAAAAAACAGGGATGTGTTCACTATTCTCCAAAACGGCAATGTGGGGATGGGCACCGAGCAGCCCAGTAGCAGTCTTCATGTTCACTCGGACGACGTATTGGGGGGATTATTTGAAACTCCTGCAGATCAGGTTATTCTGGAACTCAAAGCAAATGGAAAAATTGCCCAATTTGTCAACCGCAACGGTAATGCAGGCATCTGGCTGGGAGGGGCCCTAAATGATGTCCTAAAGGCAACCCTTAATGGGCAGGTAGGGATCAACCTCGATATGGAGATCAATCCCCGTTTTACGTTGGATGTAAAAGGGACTACTTATTCAGACAACCTCCTGATAGGTTCAACAAAAAGGATAGATGGCACCGTGGCCATCTTCAACGGAGCTGTGCTGATAGCGGATGACGAGGACAATGAGCCACCCATGCAGTTCAACAATGCCGAATACGGAAAAGAATTTCTGCTCTGGGTGGAAGAGGGCATTGTGACCGACGATGTGGCCATCGCCAAACCGGACGAATGGAGCGACCACGTTTTTGAAGAAGACTATGAACTCATGGACTTAGAAAAGCTGGAAGCATTCATACAATCCAACCATCATTTGCCAAACATACCATCGGAAGCAGAAGTGCTGAAAAACGGCTACACCCTGAACCAAATGAACGCCAAGCTCTTGGAGAAGATTGAGGAACTCACCCTGCATATCATTGAACAGAAAAAAGAAATTGACCAATTGAGAAAGCTCGAAAAAAGGATTGAAAAACTGGAGGGGAATTAACAGCATCACCCTGAGAGCATGTTTGGAGGCCAACCTTTGGGCTGCAAAGGATCACTTTTTCGATGATACTTTCCCGACCTAGCGGTTTCCCTTCGGCGGGACAGGCTGTTACTTTTTTCGTCCGTACCTCCGGGTATGCACTTCAAGTCCTTTTTGATGCTTTGGCATCAAGCCAACCCAGTCATCAAAAAATTGACGCTTTTCGCCTCCCATCGGCCGCCATGCGTCTACGCTGAAGCTTCGAGCGCAAGGGTAAGGCTTGCCGACGGCGATGCAAAGCCGACCTCCAAACAAGCTCTGATTAAAACCAATTATAAATCAATCTCAACTTCCTACTACTATTAAAAGATAGTAACAATGATAAATCATAAAACAATCATACAACTGGCAACCTGGACGCTGATCATGGTATGTAGTTCAGTGGCCTATTCTCAGCGGGTGGAGAATCCCGACGGGAGCGTCAGCTATACCATATTCAAGACCCTCATGTTCAATAACTATGGGCTGCTCTCTTATGAAGAATTAACAGGCTCAAATGGAAAACTCAATCCAAATATCAGCGATATAAATGGAATAAATGCTCTAACGGTCCATTGGCAACAAAGCACACAGCACCAAGAAATTACAAAAGCGCTCATTGCCAACAAAATCAGGGGGAAGGTAAGCGTGAATGTTTATTATGAACGTTATTACCACGAACGAGAAAAAAAACCGAACAATGAAGATTATGCAAAACTGTTCAAGTTCAGTTTCCCGGGCTACCGCAACATTTCCGATGCCACTACACACGATCAACGTATTTATGCCGACGAGGTAATTGAAAACCTAAGGTACACCGACCCAAAATACAATACCATCAAGGAATGGCGGCCCGGCAAAGTCCCCGGCATACCATCACCAGAAGAAATGATGGTTTGGGCGAGAATGAAACAGGAAGGCAGTTTAAAACAACAAGAATCAAGGCCCATTGCCGACTACCGCTGGGGCATTCCCGTCCGCATTGAAATCACCTTTCAATACAATTCGGATGTTGAGCATATCAATTCCATCCAAGTACCCTACATGACCAATCCGTTGTGGAATACTCATTTCACGGAATTCCAGCACATCAAATATTTTGGTTTGAAACCAATCAGTATGTCCGGTTTTTTGACGCGGCAGAAATTGTTGGACTACCATAAGCAAAACCCTAAGGCAAAGGAGACAAATGAAATAAACCGTTTTGATGCTCTGGGGTTTGGCACGAAACCCTCGACTTCCAACCCCATTCCAAAAAGAAGGTTTTTCACCAACATAGAAGTAGAAGGAACAAAGCCTACCCCAAAAGTCCACGCACTGTCGAACGATGATGGTTTATCGAAATATACCTATGGTGAAATCTTGGTTCCATTGGTCAATTTCGATCAAAGCCAATTTTCCAACGCCGAAAAGGAAAAATTGACTGAGGCATTTTTCACCATCAAGCTCTATCATGACGAAAACAATCCGCACTCACGTGCATTGAGATTCTTATCGCCTTATCCTCTCGCAAAATTTAGCAGCATTTTTAAGAATTCAAGTCTTATAGATGATACAGGATTGAAGCCAGTTAGGTTATCTAATGATAATTTCACTCTCAATGTAGTAAGCTATGGGGCGCAGAATTACCCTGTAATTTTAAATGCTTCTGATGGGACTAAGTTTAATCTTTACGAAATCAAACTTAAAAAGAACATCAAAGAGATGACCCTAAAAATAGGGGTGGACAAAGAGGCTGGTCCATTCCCAGTAGCTGCCAATTTCAAGGTTGGCCCGCTGCCCAACAAAGCCAACAAACCATTTATCACCGGTCCGACTCCCGAGAAGCCGCATCTGATCGGCTCGCACCGGGGCTTTTTCATGGAGCCAGATATTCCGGAAAATTCCCCTTGGGCCTGGGAAAGGGCGATTTACCTGGCAGAGCAGAAAAGGAACGAAGAATGGACGGACAAGTCCAAGCCCAAACCACCGTCCTATCTGGATTTCATTGAAGTGGACATAGGTGCAACAGCCAAGACCAAAGACGGTAAGGGGGTCATATTGGCCTCGCACGATGACTATCCGTGCAGAGAAGTGCAACTGGAAGTTTTGCCACCGCCCCAAAGTTCTACTAACCCATTCATCAAGCAGAGCAACCTGAAATTCAAGGAATTCTATTTTGACCAAGACACGGAGCACCCCCTTAACTCCAACAAAACGTTCAAAGCGCTTGACAAATCCAACCTGAAGGACTTTTTTGGCACCCCGGTAAAGCATACGATGATGCTCACCCATAAGGAGGTGATTGAATATTTTAAATGTCGTCAAACCCATGGCGCTGTTTATTGCCTCATGGGTAAAAACTGGTTGCCTCCGATTCACAGAGATAGTAAAACGACCGAGGATGAGTACAAAAATACGGTACTCCGCCGATTGAAAACCATTGGCATGTCAGACAAAACCTGGGTGGTCGATAATATCGAACCCTATCAGGGGATGTTGGTGCTTGACAAAGCAGACAAGAAAGCAGATGAATTGATTACCGTTTTTAAGACTGCCCTTGAGCTCAACATGGAAGATTACATCGTGTTCAGCGGAGGGGCAGAGCCAAGTGCTTATTACGAAGTGGAACGCGTAAAGGACAAGACCACCCTTGAACAGCAGCTCAAGTCACACATCCTTAGGCAAATGTTTTACAATGCCATTATTTATGTGGACAAAACCTTGGATGTACAGCGTTGGGAAAGAAATGTAGAAGAGTTCTTAAAAAGAAGAAATACGGGGGATTTCCGCTCCAAGTGGCAAATCGTCGGATTCCAGCCCCAAGTTCCAATGCCCCTCCACATACTCCACCAAAACAATCAACTGGGCAATCAAAATACCACAGAACTGGAGGCGAGGTTAAAGAGCTATCAAAGGATTATCAAAACAGCTACAGATGCCAATTGCTGGATAGAAATCTATGGCGGATCGCCCAAGACCCCCCAGGCCATGGGACTTCCAATCTCCCATGACAACTGTCCTTTTTCATCCATTGCCCAAAATGAGAATTGTTCCAATTATGATTGGAGGAGCATGCCTGAATTTGCTTGGAGTGCAGGCAACAATTATTGGGTGACGGATAATCCGAACATGGTTTACGCGTTTCTGAAAAACATGCCAACCCGGGAAGAAGCAGTAGTTCTGAATCCGAATATTAAAACATTAGATGACTTACAACAACGGATGTACATCTGGGAGAGCATTCCAATTGGTGAAACAGAGATTTATTTAGACGATTCTCGGATCAACAAGGGTGTGCCTTATGCCCTGTATGAATTTAGTCAGTTTAACGCTACACAAACTTTTCAAAACTTAGGCACTAACAATGAGGAAATAAAGCCAAAATATCCGAATGGGGGGTTTTCAGATGTTGATGAACTTTACCTTACCTCCAGCACTTACCTGAACTATAAAACTACTAAATCAGGCCATCCTTGCCTGAACTTAGATGACAAGACCAGGTTAAAAACAAATATGTTTTTCGGTCTGGATCAAAGCCAACGAAACAGCATGGTTTACAAAGCTTTTGAATACAAACATTTCACCCTGAGCATGTGGGTGTATTACGAAGGTGCCCACGACAACTTTGACATATTCACTGCAACCGATAATCAAGACCATGTGATTTTTGCCCTGAAGTCAGTGAAAAAGAAACTGGTCTGGACAAGGAACACCTGGGTGGTCGACCGAAGTCCAAGCTTTAAAGGCGACCAGTACAATTACGACTTGGTCATAAATAAGGGCTGTACTTTTGAAGAGCCCGGATGGTATTTTATTTACATCAGCATGGGCAACAATGCCTGCCGGATTGCGATGGGCAAACCCAGTCCCATGAAATACCTTTCTAATACTTATGGGTACAATTTCGACGAAAACAGCGGCCCGGGGCCTTATAAATGGGCCGACGAAAAAAACATGGCCGTAGCTTATTTTTTCATGGGAACAGCCTTGCAATCATTTCACGCCATAGACAAATCATACATCGGGAGTAAGGACAATCAAACCCATAACCCACGTAGTATAGCCGATTTAAGGGTATACCCGAACTGCTTTGGGGTGGATGCCCCCTATCTTTTGTTCAATGCCACCAAGAAGGATTTTGGTTATTAGCCTCCCTTTCGTATTCCATATTTGAGCTCCCAATTGATTAACCTTTTAATAAATGAGACATGTTTAGAAAATGCATTGCCACACCACTTTTTCTTTTATTGGCCCTCTCTTCTTTTTCTGCCACCATCACATGGGACGGAGGGGGAGACGGAACCACCTGGTCAGACGGCAATAACTGGAATGGTTCCAATGTGGCGCCGGGTACGGGAGATAATGCTGTCATCAATACCGCTGCGACGATAACCATTACAAGTTCTACAGCCATCAAATCACTCACTGTTAGTCATACTAGTGCTTCGTTGATCATCAACAATAGCGTTACGTTGACCATCAACAATAATACTGGAGACGGTATCACTATGCCCAACGGAAGTATTACCAATAATGGGACAATCAATATTACGGGAGCCAATGACGATGGAATTTATATGGATAATTCTTCGGGCACAGCAACGCTGAACAACAATGCCTCAATCAATCTCAGCAACATTTCAGATATGGGAATTCTAATGGAATATTCTGGTATGACTTTCAACAATTCTGGAACGCTCACAATTACAGCACCCGGTGATGATGGACTGAGAATCAATCGTTTCTCGACTTTCAATAATCTTTCAGGCGGGGCAGTCAACGTTATCAACGGTACGGATGTAGGGGCGGCACTAGATCGCACAGGCAGGTTCAATAATGAAGGAATAATCAATATCACAAACTGCCGACGCCATGGGTTTGAAATTTTCGTCAGAGCTTCCGATGCCCAGTATGCGAGATTGGACAACCTAAATGGTGGAATAATGAACATTAATGGAACACAATTAAGTATGGGGAGTGGCAATGGACTGAGGGTTTCTACAAACGGGATTGTCAACAACGACGGCCTAATGAATATCAATAACAACATCACTGATATTTCTTTGGAAAGCAGCACCCTGACTTTCACCAATACCTCCAATGCCATCTTCGCTCCCGGCGCCAGCCCCGGAGCCCTTTCGATTTCCGGCGGCATGAATTTTGGTGCAGCTACTCTGAATATTGAAATAGATGGTACCACGCCCAGCACTCAATACGATGTGGTTTCTATAACCGGTGCAGCTACTATTAGCGCTGCCAATACGCTTAATTTGATCTTCGGATACGCGGCTCAAAATGGCGATTTTTTTGACATCATCACCGCTGGTACAGTATCAGGTGCTTTTGGCATTCCCAACATATCAAACACAGGCAGTGGGAATGTTACGGCAGTCAATATATCCTATCCGGGGGGCAATACAGTAAGGGTAGAAGTGTCAACTGCGCTCCCCGTTGAGTTGATCACTTTCCAAGTTTTGGCAAAAGATGGCCAAGCTAATCTGTATTGGAAAACCGCTTCTGAACTCAACAACGAAGGCTTCGATGTTCAGCGCAGCATAGATGGCCAGACTTGGCAATCCTTAACCTTTGTTGACGGAAACGGCACCACGCAAGCGGAACAGCTTTATACTTATACAGACACCCGCCCTCTTCCCGACCTCAATTATTATCGTCTTAAGCAAGTGGACTTTGATGGGAAATTTGAGTATTCTAATATAGTGTCTGTTAAAATTAACAGGGCATCAATGATTCTTAGTGAGTTTTTTCCAAATCCAACCTCTGATGGCATCACTTCTATCGAACTCCATATAGAAGGAGCAGGAATTTGGTCGTATAACATTGTAAATTCAGCGGGACAATTGTTAAACTCCAAACAACTTTTCTTGGAAAATGGGCCAAACAAGCTCCTTCTTGATCTATCGGGTTTGGAGCCTGGTATTTATGTAGTTCAATTTGAAAATGGGGCAGAGCGATATCACCGGAAGTTGGTGGTGTATTGAACCAATTTATATATTCAGTCCATTAAGATTTTCAATCATGCGAAATACCATTGCTTTAACCTTTATTGGCTTGTTCATCCTCGTCGGTCAACTCGCATCCCAAACCATCTTGACCAACCCCGCAGGTTATATCCGAACGTTCCAGTATGAACTGCTGGTCGAAGCCCCCATCTTCGAGTGCAACATACTTGGCAGAGAACTGGACACCTCTGTGTACGTTGCACCAAAAGGTGCAGTTTTTGAAAAAATAAGTGCCAAGGGAAACCATTATGTTATTCGATTTATGCACTGGAAAAAGGAAGAGCACCTGAACAAAAAATTCATCCATAAAGACAGCACCGAAACCGAACAGAAGTTTTTTCTTTTGGACGTTGATGAATTCAATGCGAAGGCTGTTTCCAAATTTAGTAAAAAACCAACCTTCACGATAGGTGCCTCTACGCTCCCATTGCGTATCCGCACTGGACCTTTTGACTTTTCCGGTACTCTATCATACGGAACCAACTTCGGAATCCGGTTCCAGCTGGCCGACTACCAGGACATCGCCATGAATATCGTATCGGGGCTGCACATAACCCATATAATCCTGGACAGCCTGAATACGCAAGGCCGATTGGAGTCCTCTGACAATCAGACAGCAGCAGCCCTTTCCCCCGCAGTAGGGGTCGTGTTTGAGTTTTCAAAGGCACAGGTGGGCACTTACCTTGGCTGGGATTTTATTTCTGGTAGTACTAAGGAAAACTGGATTTACCAGGGCAAGCCTTGGTTTTCAATCGGGGTCGGGATCAGCTTGTTCAATGTAACTAGTGTTTCACCGAAAAACGCAGGGAGTGGCGGATAAGGACAGCAATACAGTAGCCTAGTCTTAAGTTGAACGGCTACAATTTACGCAACAGCTCGTTTTCTAATCGTACTTCAAGGATTGTATCATCTGTTAGTTTTGACAACTGCTGGGAAATTGCTTGTGAAAATTGGTTTGCCTGGGAAGCTCTAATTACCAATGATCCACCTCAATCTAGTTGAGCAAAAAACGCTTTGTTGTACCTTTGTTGTACCTATGTTGTACCCAAAATAAAAAAAGAGCTATGAAATTAATCATAACTCTTTGATAAATAGGGTAGCGCGAGGCGGACCCGAACCGCCGACCTCAGGATTATGAATCCTGCGCTCTAACCAGCTGAGCTACCGCGCCTTTTATCCGCCGAAGTTTTAACGTAGGCGGATTATTTTTTGGATCAATACTGTGCTATTGCATAGCCCACCAAAAAAGCGAGTGCAAATATACTGCTTTTTAAATTTTAATCCCAAGTATTTAGTACGAATATTTTCAGCAAAAAGTTCCCACTGAGTCCGACAGCGAAGCAATCTGACCGTCAAGGCGAAGCCGAAGACGTTCTCACAGCGAAGCGGTCTCCTAAAAGAACGATTCCGTCTCCTTATCCGTCTCTGTCGCCTTTTCCCCTAAAACAAAATTTACCCCCAATCGCAAATTGGCATTATTGTGCTTACTCACCGAAAAGACGGTCAGCAGGTTGTCGGTAGCGGCGATGACCTGTACCGGGCCGACGACAACTGCGGCATTGACGCCCACATTGTCAAAAGTTTCGTTGCGGTAAGCCAGCAGGCCGCCCAGGCGCAGGTATTTGTTGAGTTGGTATTGGGCACTGAGGGCAACGGCCGGGAAATTTTCACCGCGGAAACGTTCAGTATAAAACAAGCCACCCAGTTGCAGTTTTTCCGTCAGCTGATAGGTGGCACTGAGGTACACACGGCTGGGGAGTTTGGTTTTATAGGAATTGCTGGTTTCTGTAGGTTCATAGATGGCCTGCAAGGTGTCCAGTGCCGAGCCGATATCGGTCGAATCGTCGAGGATATCGCGGGCGATGTCCAGGCCTTGGAATTCGTAATGGCCGAGAAGGCTATAATTTTTGGCTTCTTCTTTCCAGGTGATCTCTCCGATGTCGAGGATGCTAGCTGCCAGGCCGAGTTTGCCAAATTTGGCGGTAGCACCAAGATCAAAGGCCATGCCGCTGTTTTTGGACAGGAAATTTTTGGTTTCAAAACGGCCGAAATTGAAGTCAATCGCCAGGTCATCAAAACCGTTGTATTCAAGTGCTCCGGAGGTATTGACCCGGAAGTCGGCATCGAGATCGAGCTGGTAGACGTCGTCGCTGGTATAGAGGCTCAGTTTGGTGCGATCGGTAGATACATCTGTTACACCGCTTAAAAACTTTACCCGCCCGCCAATAGTAAAATGCTTGCCTATCTGGTAGGCACCACCCAGCGCAATTTCATGATAAGCACTTGCTTGAATGTCTGGACCAAATTCTACATTCTGGCCAACAAATTGCGCATTACCCTCCCAGACCAGTTGCGGGAATGTCTTCGGATAATTCACAAAAGTATTGAAGCGTAGCTTATGGCCAATGGTGAGCATTACCTTGCCGAGCCGCAACCCCAGGCTGACCGTCTCGATATCCAGGTCTTCACGCACATAATTGTCCGGCCCAAGCTTGGGAATGGCATTGCTAACATTAATGCGTCTGTCGCCATTTTCATCCTTGGTCAGGATATCATCAAATGTGACATTGGTAACCAGCAGGTTATTGTATAATCCAGGTAGGCCTATAATAATGCGCCCATTGGGCATCAATCCGGGATTGGTATACGTCGACTGCCAGTAGTCCTGCATAAAATGGGTGCCCAATTCTTGCTGGGCATGGCTATATGTGGTAAAACAAACTCCTATCAGGAGCAGAAAAATATTTTTCATCCTTATATTTTTGATCGACATCAATCGTTGTGTCGAAGTTTTCTCATTTTTTCTGGGAAACGCTGTTTTCTAACCGGTGTCAATTATGCACCTTAAATTTAGCACCAATACGAATGTTTACATCCTGATTTGCCAGAATTTTCACGTAAGTATTAGGTGCATTTTTAGAACTAAAATAGGCGACAAGAATCAAGCTTTTTGCAGGGATAATTTTATCAAACCGCTCTGCAGGGAAAGAAACAAAGGTTTCTGCTCTCGCCGTCTCATTGGCCACACCATCCCCGTCTACACTTGCGGGTAAAATCAGCTGCTGCCGGTCATCGAGCAGGGAATCCAGCACCACACCATTTTCATCCACAAAATATCCCTGAATGTCTACGCCCAAAGGCATGTCGTTTTCAGTAACGATCTTAAATTCAGCCTCTTCTACATTTTCGTAACTATCCAGGTTGATCTCAAAAGTATCTCTGGCCAAAAAGTCGAAAGCCCAGCCGTATAATGGCAGATCGACATCAACCCTGACCTTGTAATAACTGCTGTCGGTGATAAACCCACGAATGGTGGTATCCATATCGGGATTGATACTGGCATCTACTTCGTAGTCGATCGCCAGCGGACCTGCGCCCAGTACAACATCTATATTGGAATTATTTTTATCAAAAGTGAAGCTTTTATATTTCACCTGCCCGACTTCGTTCAATTCGGGGTAAGGAAAGTCGATCCCGTTTTCGATAAACTCGCTTTCCAGGGGTAATACCTCTTCTCTTACGGTAAAAATGTCAAAAACATCCACCTTGGAACGTGTAGGTACGCCAAAGGAGTTCTCAAAATTGACCGTAATACGTGGATCAGCGAAATAGATATCTCCTCTGGACCAGTCTTCAAAAAAGTCAATCTCAATGGTATCCCGGGTACCTTCGTAAACATCTTGCCCCAGGTATCCTTCTGCATAATAGAAAGAAAGGTCTTCAATCAGAATACCGCCAACATCAGGCGTTACCGGATCGCCGTTGGGCAGGGTGGCATGGTAAACGATGTTTATGTTGCCATTGTCTTCGGGAACGAGGCTGTACCCCTCCAGAGAGGCCGGAAAAATAGCATTGGTTGCCAGACTTGCATTACCAGAACCGGAATAGGCCGCAATATTGAATTCAAACCGCAAGGGGTTGCCATTTTTTGTTGCCCCTGGCACGGTAAGCACCACATGAATCTGCTCGGGGTTGGTACTTTGAAAGGCATAGGTAAATTTTCCAGTTTTGAGGTCCAGCCGATCTATTTGCAGACCACCAGGCAAGTCAAAAGGAAGCGGTGTTGTATCGGTAGCCAATGGGATGATGCCTCCCTGGATCAGGGTTTCGTTGATGGCAGCAAAAACCTTATCACTGGTTTCCGTCAATACATCTCCACTATACTGGAAGCGAATCAGCCCGTCCGGGTCGATGACCAGGGAGGAATTTTCTTCAAAATTTTCCAGTAGATCACCTATAGAGGTGGTGGTGTTTACCAAAGGTAGGGCATATTCGCCATCATAGTCGACTCCTTTGATGTTGTCAAAATCATCAAATTGGCTACAAGCCGCCAGGAGTAAAATCAAGCCTGACAGGAATAAGCAAAGTTTTCTCTTGATCATGAAGTTATTAATTTTGCGTTTAAGTAGAAGCTTATCAAAATTGTTTTTGATAGTTTCTAAAACCTGAAAAAAGAACTTGTGTTCGGCTAAAGTCTTTAGCCGATTAAAAGGTGTAATGTGTTTCAGGGCACCCGTAATATTGGGGGCTATATCGAGAATGACATATTTAAACAGGCGTGGAAAGCCTCTTATGAGATTGGGTTTGTTGCTGATCTATCCGCTGCAAAAATAGAGATAAAATCTTTATGCTGCGCTATATTGAACGGCTAAATGCTAATTTTCGCTGTCTGCCACACAACAAATGTCGATTTCACCAGGGTAGTCATTGATCCTAAGGCGCTTTCCCTTTCATACTTCCAACAATCCCTTATCTTTGTAAAACGATTTCAAACCTATGAAAGGAGAATACTCAGTAAAATCAAGTGAAACCAGCCCACCGCTGCTGGTCAAGGCCAGTGAAAAGGTGCGGCAGCTTTTTGATAAAGATGGCGATACCCGGCTGGTGTTTCACCACTATCCATTGGCTGCCGAGGTTGCACAATGTGTGGTTACCTTATGCCAGGAAGAACAGGCAGATACTACCGTTCAGATGGTGAGTGGTTTGGCCGGATGGTTTGCCGTTACGGGCTATTTGTCGGTTTATGCGAATCCCTATGCTCAAAGTATTCGCATGGCCGGGGCTTTTCTGGACAAACAATCCACTTCCAAGGAGATCAAAGAGCGAACGCTGGCTTGTCTGGAAACCTTAGGCAATGACCGACGGCCAGAAACACAGGAAGGGCGGATAGTTGTTGATGCCATCAATATGGCCACCTATGTGCACCTCTATCCAGAACGGCAACAATTGCTGCGACTCGAACGGGAATTTATGCTGGACCAATGTTTCGACAAGCAAGCATGGGCCAAGGAGCAACTGGAAGAATTGCTGAAGGTCAGGTTTTATACGCCTTTCGGCCAAGTAGACTACGCACCAAAGCTGGCTCAACATATCCTATTGCAAAAATTACAGCTTGAAAAACAACAAAAAAATACCGATAGAGACCCGGCAGTCCTGTCCAATCCCGGCCACTTTCAGCAGCTAGAAGACCAGATTCCCATTCGCAGCATTCAAACCTTTTTCCGGACCAACTACCGCAATCACATCAACCTCAGCGCCATAGCTGACAATAAGGCCAATATCATGATCAGCGTCAACACCATTCTGATTAGTGTGTTGATTACAGCCCTCTCCTATCAGCATATCGCTGAGAAAAATCCGATGGTGATCATGCCCGTAGTCATTTTTCTTGTTACAGGGCTAGCCTCCCTGACATTTGCCATACTTTCTGCTCGTCCGAAAGTAACGGTGCTAAATGATCAAAAGATTGCTCCGGCTGAAGCGCGAAAAAATATCATCTTCTTTGGCAATTTTGTGAGCCTGAATCTCGATCAATATGAGGAGGCGATGGATGCTATGTTCCGTGATGGCGAATTATTGATTGGCAATATGACCCGCGATTTGTACTATCTTGGGAAAGTATTGGACAAGAAATATCGTTTTCTTTCTATTTCCTACAACATTTTCATGGTTGGTTTTGTAGCAACTGTGGTGACGTTTTTGTGGACGTTGTTTTAATCGTCCTAAACGTTAACAAAAAGATAATTAGACAAATGCACATAAATATTTTTCGACTTTTGTGCGTTTTCAGTATCACTTTCCCAATTGCCTAGTGGAAGCAGCCTGTAGTAACTGACACTTTATTACTGATAAAAAACCGATAAAAGAGCGCACAAAAGAGTCAATTATTTCGGTCTAATTACACCAGGAGTTTTGATGGCTTCATTTTTAAAGAAAAGTAAAATGTTAAAAAAACTGCTCATTTTCAGTCTGACTATTTTGTCTGCACAGATGGTTTGGACTCAGAATCAGGACTTTATCCGTTATGTAGAAAAATATAAGGATATCGCTATCCAGGAGATGGAACGGGCGGGGATTCCTGCAAGTATCAAACTGGCGCAGGGTATCCTTGAATCCAATGCCGGCAAGAGTGAATTGGCTCGCAAAGGCAATAATCACTTTGGCATCAAGTGTGGCAATGATTGGAAAGGTAAAAAAGTATTCCGCAAGGATGATGATTATAACGAGGAGGGCCAACTTGTCGAATCGTGTTTCCGCTCCTACAAATCAGTGGATGCCTGTTATGTCGCCCATTCCGAATTTCTTCGGGACCCAAAAAAGGCCTACCGTTATGGCTTCCTGTTTCGCCTGAATCCCAGGGATTACAAACGTTGGGCCATTGGATTGAAACAAGCGGGATACGCTACCAGTGCGACCTATTCCGAAAAGCTGATTGACTTGATCGAACTGTATGAACTGCACAAATACGATGACATGTCGACTATTGATCTGGAAACGCCAGCTTCGGAAATCGTAGCGGGTATCCTGACCAATAACGATGTAAAATACGTCAGATCAGAATCGAATGAAACGCTGGCAGATATTGCACGCCGCACGGATGTGGCTTTGCGCAATTTATTGAAATACAACGAACTGTCAACCGACGCCAATCAGAAACTTGCCGAAGGGGAACAAATCTATATTCAGCCCAAACGCAATGCCTATCGGGGCAAAGAACAATATCACTACGTAGAAAAGGGGCAGAATATGCTTTATATTTCTCAACGTTATGGCGTAAAAGTATCTAAGTTGTACCACCGCAACCGGATGCCTGACAATACCCAGCCAGCACCTAATGAGCGCATAAAACTGCGGGGCTGTAAGGTCAAGACCAGTCCCAAATTGATGAGAGATTATAAAGAATCTGACGAACCACCAATGCCGGAATTGATCCTGGACGAAACAGATGAGGGGGAAATGGAAATGGAAACAGAACCGGAAACACCAATAGAGCCGGAGATTCCTATAACGACACCAAAACCTCCAGTGTTGGAGCCTGGAAAAAAACCGGAATTTCCGGAGTCAAAACCCAAAGACCCTTCTACCATCCCGGAAAAGATAGAGGTAGATCCACTTCCAACGGAAAAACCGAAGCCGCCGGTAACCACTCCGCCACCGCCAAAGCCGGAAACACCAAACCCGGATGTGCCCATTAATAATGAACCCGATTTTCCGGAAACACCTATACCCGAGGTAGAAAATCCGGTGACGCCAACACCAACACCACCGGCTACTACGGAGACCTTCCACGTGGTAGAAAAGGGTGATACCTTGTATAATATCTCCAGGCGTTACAATACAACTGTGGATTTGATCAAATCACTGAATGGTTTGACAGATAATACGATCCGGTTGGGCATGCGCCTGAAGGTAAAGTAGTTTCAAAAGTTGCTAGCACAATCAGCCGGAAAGGTAGACAATGGGAAAGTGAATTTTTGCCTACCTTTCCGTTTGATTTAAGAATTATTACAATTGATGACCCATGAGAAAAATACTACTCTTTTTGTTGCTAATGTTTGCAGCTAATTTTATTCAAGCCCAAGGTTATGCTTTTGGCGTGAAAGGTGGATTGACCATTGGCACACAAAATTGGTCGGGCCTGGAACAGGATCCACTAGTAAAATACCACGGAATAGCCTTTATTGAGTCCTTGAGTGACGATAATGAATTTGCCATATTTGCACAATTGGGTTACCACATCAAGGGCAGTGCTCAGCGCAATCGGCGTTTTACCAGTGTCATAACCGGTAATATCGTTCAGCCTAAAGCCAAGGAATTTCTGTTCAATAACCTATCGCTGACACTTGGCGGCAAACAAAAGTTCAACTTTTCTGGTAGCACCAAGGTATATTATGGCTTTGGCATCCGGTTGGATTATACCCTGAGTACTAACCTGGATGAATACACCGATTTCAACCTTCGCAATCCCGCCTATGCCATTTATCCATTTGATGAGCCAACCTTTATCAATGAATTCAATTATGGGGTATATCTAGGCGGCGGTTTTGAAATTCCTTTTGGTGAATTGACGGGTATGGTTCTGGAATTTTCGGTTAATCCCGATTTTTCGCTTCAATACCGACAGCCACCTATCCCAAATGTTACCGATCCTTATACCGGTAACGAGCGTACCCTTCAGGAGCGCAAAATTCGAAATCTCACCTTCGAAGTGACGGCGGGCTTTCGTTTCCTGAACAAAATTGAATACATTGATGAATAACCTTTATACAAAAGGGGTTCTACACAACCATTCTATAAATTATAGCGGATGAAACTTTGGTGCCAGAATTTGGTAAAAATATATGGTCGCAGGAAAGTAGTAGTAGACGTCTCTTTGGAGGTTAACCAGGGGGAGATCGTGGGTTTGTTGGGTCCCAATGGAGCAGGCAAAACAACGACTTTTTATATGGTGGTGGGTTTTATAAAGCCCAATGGTGGTTCTGTATTTCTCAATGACACGGAAATTACGTCCCTACCCATGTATAAACGGGCAAAAAAGGGGATCGGTTATCTGCCACAAGAGCCTTCTGTTTTTCGCAAATTAAGTGTGGAAGACAACATCACGGCAGTATTGGAAATGCGCAAGGATCTATCCAAGGAAGCCCAGGAGGAAAAGCTGGAATCCCTGATTGATGAAT
>BQJU01000060.1 GCA_021604865.1 Saprospiraceae bacterium
TCGGAAAAATTTCCGCCCAACCAAGGCAGCCATCAAGCATTATCACTGGTCCGCCAATATTACCTTATGAGCACTAGTTTGACAACATTGAATGGAAAATTTCCGCCTAAAACTTGTAGCTGCTAACTCCGCTAGCGGTAAACCAAAAGACTGTAAGAAAACCAATTCAAAACCTAATAGTGGCAACTAAATTATTGGCCTTGCAGGTTATGTTTTGACCTGCTTGAATTAATTGGACAGATAAATGCAGCATGGAAGAAAGCTGGCTTTCAGCGCTTTGCGGTCAACCAAATGAATTTGGTTGGTACGAAGAGCTAAACACCACAGCAGCACCATACATTACCGCCGATATTTTCGACTAGAATTAAATGCGCCAAAATCAATGGCCAACGCAATGACCATTCCAACAACGGCCAGCGCGTCCCATGCCCCACCCATGTAGTGCATCACGAACCCATACCAAAGGGTTCCCACCGGCACAAAAATCAAACCCAGCAATAGATACAGAATATTGCCGATTACCTTGTCAAACCAATCGGTAAATAACCATAATACAATAATCAATAATCGCGGAAAAATAAGCGCCAAAAGTCCTAAGATGAATACCATAATGAAGGGATTTAATTAGGGATTAACAAGTAACTTCTCAATAACGAATAGAGTAGCCACGGAGTTCGTTGCTCTCTCATCACAATATCGCAATATCACAATATGATCACATCATCACACGCTCTCTCTACCGCACCACCTTCACCACCCAACTGTCAAAGCGAGTAAGCAAATGCAAACAATAAACGCCAGCGGCAAACCCTGACATATCAACTGTAACTTTTGATCCTTCAAGGTCTTGTTGCAAGACAACTTTTCCATGGGCGTCGGTCAACATGAGCGCAACCTCTTCGTTGAGGGATTCCCATACCTCCACAAAAAGCTGGTCGCTAACCGGATTAGGAAATACGCGAATCGGTGTCTGTTGATCTTTCCACAGCCTTGCCGACCTTACGGGCGAAAAGACGCCTTGGCCATCCTCATCGACCTGATATAATCGGTAATAATATTTTACACCGGGTTTTACCTGTTCATCTTCAAAAGGGTATTCCGTGAGTCTTTCTGTAGTTCCCTGTCCGTCAACCCATCCAATAATTCGAAAAGATGGTTCTTCTGTACTGCGCCGCTGTATTTCAAATCCACGGTTATTTTGTTCAGTGGCAGTACTCCATTGCAACAAAATACGCTCCAAATCAGCTTTGGCCGAAAAAGATAATAATTCTACCGGTAGCGCTGCACCGGAGAAGCTGGAAGCACAGACCTGTAGCTCCCAATTTTGCAATTCTCCCGGAGCGGATAATGAAAAATGGTCTATTAATTTCAAGGTCCATGGCCCATTGATATTTTTCCCGTCCAGATTGGAAAGCTGACCTTCGGGCTGGTAAAATTGGTTGTCCGTCGGTGGGCAGGCAAAGACATCTACGGAAGCCTCATCGTCAAGGTTCAGGTGGAAATTTTCTTCTCCACCACAAATCTGATCGATCAGTAAAATTTCGGTTTGGTCAGGAGCAATCAGGCTAAAAGTCAGGTCATTAATCCATTCGTGAGCGCCTTTCAGGTTGAGAATACTCAAATCATGGAGGGTGCCCGTTTCTGAAATATTGATCACGGAGGTGATTTCGGATACTCCATTAGGCATTGGAACAGCGATATTATTGAAAAAGCTAATACAGGGAATTGTCCTGAACCTCCGAACCGATGACCAGAAACCGGTGCATTCATTCTTGGCTCTCACCCGCCAATAAATATTGGTGCCGGCAGGCAATTCGAAAGGAGGAATATACGCCGGATTGAGCGTAGTTGCAGCCAGCAAGAGCTCGTCAAAGGTCGGACTAGTTGATAATTCAAGGCGGTAGGTGTCTGCTGCAGGATCTGGCTCCCAACTGATGGTCGGTTGTAACATCTGGTCAATAATCAAATGTGCGGGTTCGGTAAGCAGGATGGCCTCCGGTGCTGCTATGATCTGTAAATGTAGGGACAATGTTTTATCGCCACTACTGCTACTTGCCTGCACCTCAAAATTGTGGTCCCCAACCGGCAGATCTTCAAGGTTACTGATGGATAAGGTCGTCGGATTGCCTGGATTTACCGGATTGGCTGAAAAATTAAAATTGGCTCCTGTCGGACCATTAACCACACTAAGGTTTACTGGTTGGGAAAACCCGGCTAACTGGCCAACATGAATAACATAAGTCGTTCCTGCAAATTGACAAACAGAACGCGAAACCACTTGTGGCTCCAAAGTATAATCTGGCACAGTACTAGCTTGAATGCTAAAGTTTTCATCGGAAATATCCAGGAATACATTTTCTGTTGCTTTTACCATGATCCGGGCCTCGTTGGAAACACCGGCCGGAACGGGCACCATGGCTGTACCTGTATTGGGCGTATTACCCGCTAATAATTGAGGATAGGTGAAGCCTCCGTCATAGGAGAGCCGGATATCAACGTTATTACAACTTACCGGGGGTGAATTGGTATTGGCTACTTCCCAGGAGATGGTTCTGAGCTCCCCTTCAGTCCAGGTTACAGCCGTATTGGGGCTGGAAACGATAAACGGGCCTGCATCCTTTTCTACGTTTAAGTGCAAGCGGTCCTCGGCGGTACAGCCCTGCGCGCCATTTATACTCCGGGCTGTCACCTGAAAGTTCAATTCACGGTCTTCAGTCGGAAGTACCTCCCATACAGGTGTATTGTTGGCCACCAGATCCGATAGTTGTGGAAAATAGCGGTCAGAAGTTATGGAAGGTGGCAATGAGCGAAACAATGGCCCTGTCTGATTGGTCGATGCCGGCGGCATGATTTCACCGGCAGCATTGTCCCATTGTTCCCAGCTTATCAGAACGTCACTACTACCCGAACCAGTGGCTGCCATCGCATCTAAAACAAAAGGCGTGGCGGCTGGAATGCTATGGTCCAGACCAGCCTGTACACTGGGCGCCGATAAATCCAGGGGTAATGGGGTATCACAAATATTACCAATACCAAGGGTAACATAAGCGCCAATCTCTCCCAAACTGACGCCATGAAAATAATCATCACTGTTTGCTTGGATATTGGGATGGCAAACTCCTGCATATCCCATAATCGTTGAGCCGCTGCCTACCTCCATAGCAGTAGACAAGTGGCGGTTGCAATCGTTATTCTGCGTGTGGTTGGCACCAAATTGATGCCCCAATTCATGAGCTACAAAATCAATGTTGAAGGGATCACCTACTGGATTGGCTAAACCGGTAGCACCTCTGGCCTTGTTGGATTTGCAAACAGAGGCACGTGTCGCCAGGCCTCCTGGACCGGTACAGAACACATGGCCCAAATCATAATTGGCGGATCCAATTATTGCGTCCAGGGTCATCTGATTATTGGCCAACTCCATCGGATTGGGGTTGTTCTGGTATGGCTGGTCATTGGCAGTATAAAAAAATGCAGCATCTGTATTGTCTGCTAGTATCAGCCGGATCGTCAGGTCGCGTTCGTAAACCTGATTGACTCTATTGATAACCGTTGTGACGGCAGACAAGACCAAAGCAGCATCTCCGCTGTTGTATGCACCATGAAAATTGGCATATTGTGCAGAGGTGGCAATCGCTAAGCGGTAGGACCGGAATATACAATCACCTGATTTATCAAGGGCGTTACCAATAATCGTGTCTGTTTCCATTAGGTTGTTTTCTTCAACGGTGCAAGGAAACCCGGACATAGAAGTACTATAGTCTTTTTTGTAATAAACGACATAATCTGTAGTATTGCCACGACAATATGGATCGATATATACACTGCCACCCGGCCCAGTGATCAAGCCGTGAAACCCCTGTTTGGTCCAGTCAAAATGCAAGACGTAGCCATCTTTTGCTTCGCTAACACCATAACCGGTCAAAATATCCGGAAAGCGTTCAGCAAGTGCTGGTTCCATCATATCATATCGGACTATGGAGAAGACCTTACTTTTCCCATCAGGCCAGGGAATGCTTAGTCTGGAAGTGCTGACTTCAGCACTAGTCGACTGTTCGTGAGGCACTGTCGATAAATGTGTTTTTAAACGAGCAGTATTCAACTTTAGCGTGGCATATTGGTCAGGGACAACCCATCGTTCACCACTAAGATTTATCGAAGTTTCCGCTTGTACGGCCCAAAGGTCTTGCTTGGATTGGGCATTTAGCGCCACCGTCCATAACAATAAAAAGCCGGAGAGCCATGTTGTTGTTCCAATAGAGTGCATTCCTTTCAGAAGTTAGGGTTCTCAATCTGTTTTGTTTATCAGCTGTGGGAAACAGAACATGAGGGGAAGGTTCTTACCCATGTCTTTAAGTGCTTGTTTGCAGCCCATACTCCTACGCTGAAGCTTCAGCGCAAGCGTAAGTTTGACCTCCAAACATGCACAAAGGCATAACTAAGGTTTAGAATTGGATTGGATTAATGGATTTGATCGAAATTTGTTTCAAAAAAGATGGAGGGGATAAGATTGTAAAACTAGCATTTTTTTTCAAATCACCAGATATTACCTGGCAATAAAACGCGACGATCTACAAAACTTGATCAGGCTGAATGGTATGAAAAACTGAAATTTATCCAGGAACCAAGTTAAATGGCTGAAGAATAAAAATCATTTCTTTACTTTAGGGGCAAGAAATTAATTCCTTTTTTGAAAAACAGATTATTTTCAAAAAGTTAAAATCCAGGTCTACTTATGAACCATACTATTCGCTTCGCAACACTCTTCTTGTTTTTCTTACTCTTTGCCTCTGCTCAGTACACCCTATCGGATATTAAGCAGGAAGGAGACATTACCATAGATGACTCGAAATTACCAACGGGCCTTTCAGCAGCTGAAATAGCTGAGGGGTGGACCTTATTGTTTGACGGCCAGTCTCTAAATGGATGGCGTAATTTTCGCAAATCGACCATTGGCAGTAGTTGGAAAGTAGCAGATGGGGCCATTTATCTCGATGCCAAAAAGCAGGAAAATGGTCACTGGCAGGCCGCTAATGGTGGTGATATTATCACTGATGGACAATTCGAAAATTACGAATTGCAGCTCGAGTGGAAAATCGGCGATTGTGGCAATAGTGGCATCATTTATAATGTGGTGGAATTGGAATCCTGCGAATATGTATGGCAAACCGGACCGGAAATCCAGGTACTCGACAATACCTGCCATCCCGACGGGAAGCTTGAAAATCACCGTGCCGGTAGCCTCTACGATATGATTGCACCCCGTAAAGTTGCCGTCAAGCCGGCCGGAGAATGGAACAAAGTGCGCCTCCGTGTCAAGAATGGCAAAGTAAAAGAATGGCTCAATGGCAAAAAAATAGTAGAATTTGAAATGTTTACCCCAGAATGGGATAAAATGATTGCCAGTAGCAAATTTAAAGATATGCCCAACTTTGGGAAATCACGCAAAGGTCACATTGCTTTGCAGGATCATGGCGATCCTGTCTGGTACAGGAACATTAAGATCAAAAAGTTGAAATAAAAACGAAAAACAATAAACCTAAAATTATGGAAAACATTAACCGCAATAAGTTATTTCTGGCTAGTTGCGTAGCATTGGTGGTTACCTCCATGACCTTTGCTATCCGGGCCAGACTCGAAACCGTATTTGGACCAGCTGGTGTTGGGTTAAGCCTAACGGATATTGGCTTTGCCTTTTTACCTGCTTTCTGGGGATTTACCCTTGCCATGATGATTGGTGGTCCATTGGTGGATAGCCTGGGTATGAAACGCATCACCCAATTAGCTTTTGTGATGCAAGCCTTGGGAATTATCGGGACTTTATTTGCATCGGAGATGTGGTCCTTATTTTTTGCTACCCTGTTTGTTGGCATTGGTAACGGCTTTGTGGAAGCGGCACTCAATCCACTGGTAGCGGCTATGTACCCCGACCAAAAGACCAAGATGCTCAATCGCTTTCACGTATGGTTTCCAGGGGGCATTGTGATCGGATCAGTTTTAGGCTGGTTTATTATGGATCAATTGGGTTTAAGTTGGCAACTAATGGTGGGGACACTCTTTATACCACTAGTTATTTACGGATTTCTTTTCTTTGGACAAAAATGGCCCACCACTGAAAGAGTGGCGATGGGTGTCAGCACAGGAAAAATGTGGAGTAGCATTGCCAGCCCGCTTTTTCTCTTTATTGGTTTTTGTATGCTGTTGACTGCTGGTACCGAACTGGGCACCAACCAGCGTATTGAATCCTTGCTGGCGGGCACTGGTGTTTCCGCTTTGCTTGTACTTGCCTTTATTAGCGGACTCATGGCCGTGGGTAGAGTTTTTGCGGGTGAGGTCGTTCATCGGTTGAGTATTCCGGGCATGTTGTTGTTTTCAGCAATATTTTCCTGCTTGGGCCTGATCTTTATGACGCAGGTTTCCGGAGGTATGATGTTTCTTGCCGCAGGTGTTTTTGCCATTGGCGTTACTTTTTTCTGGCCTACCATGTTGTCGTTTGTCGCCGAATACATTCCCGAAAGTGGTGCACTTGGCCTCTCCGTAATGGGCGGTCTTGGCATGTTATCAGCCGGTCTTTTCCTACCCATCATTGGTAAGATGTTGGATGATTCCACGCCTATGCAGGCCTTGTTAACCATGGCTATATTACCCGCTATTCTGATCGTTCTGTTTGGCGGTCTTTATGCCTATATGCGCAAGAGAAAAACAACTACTTAACCTCTGAGGCAGGTTAGAAAGGAATATCTTCATCATCATTCATCTTAGAAGGACGGGTGATGATGTTGTTATAATTAGCAGCATCAAAGGTGTCTTCCGGCAGATTGCTGAAGTCCGGGTCATCCAGGTCGGAGAAACGAGCAAATTCCGGCGTAAAGCGTAGTTTAACCGTTTTCAGGGCACCATGACGGTGTTTGGCCACAATGATTTCGGCCACATCCTTTAGCGACTGCCCTTCTTCATCTTCTAATATCTGGTAATATTCCGGGCGGTAGATAAAGGAAACGATATCTGCATCCTGCTCGATACTACCACTCTCCCTGAGGTCACTCAGTTGTGGGCGTTTGGTGCCGCCACGCATCTCTACGGCCCGACTTAGCTGCGATAGCGCAATGACCGGTACATTCAGTTCTTTGGCCAGTCCTTTTAGTGCCCGGGAAATGGCACTAACCTCCTGTTCGCGATTGCCTCGTTGACTATCGCCGCCACCACTCATGAGTTGCAAATAATCGATAATGATTAGCTGAATATCGTGCTGCATTTTCAACCGTCGGCATTTTGCACGAAGTTCAAAAACGTTGATGCCAGGTGTATCGTCAATAAAAATGGGCGCTTCACTAACGCGCTCAATGGCGCTGTTGAGTTGTTGCCACTCGTATTCTTCCAGTTGGCCATTCCGCATCTTCATACCCGAAATCTCTGCCTCCATAGCAATGATCCTTTGGGCCAGCTGCAAGCTCGACATCTCCAAGGAGAAAAAGGCGACTGGTTTCTGAAAGATGGTTGCTGCATTTTTTGCAAATGAAAGGGTAAATGCGGTATTGTGCGTAACCGTCATATCTTCCAATAGGAAACGGCCATTGCCATCCAGTTCAAATCCGTAAAAGTCATCTACTTTGTCATACTCAACCTGAATTTCCGTGGTCTGCCAGTCGATGATTGAATAATTCTGGGGGTGGGTTATTTTATCTTGGATTCGCAGCGGAATCTCGGCGAGGTCACCACAAATGTTGAGCTGATATAGCGTGTGTTCAGTTTCATTAGACTTACTTTCGGAAGTCAGCGCAGTTCGATAACCAAGGGTATCACACAGAAACTTTATTTGTTTGGCCAGCGCTTTGCATTTTTGCGTAAGCCTATAGGTTTTTGAAGGTTCCAAACAGGTCCAATCAGGAGCGCTGTCTATCAGGCCAGCCAGCAATTGAAGTCGGTTTTTCCGACTATTGGTGAGGTAAATTTCCGGGATGTGTTTGTTCTTCAAAACGCCTAGCGCCTCCAGTTCTGTTTCCAGCGAAAAACTATTTAGGTTAGCAGGAATGTTCAGCTCCAGAATCGGCGCTAAATTGGAGGATATGGTTGACAACATTTCTCCTTTCTGATAGGAAGCAGCAGCAGAGGGATGCGAGCTAGCAAATTTCAATTTTGCAACTCGTGCATTGCCCAGCCAAAGTCCCAGAAAATAGGGCGCTAAAGGAAGTTGTTGTTTGGGAAAATCGACGGCTACTTTAAACCCTTTATAATTCGACTGAAGTTGAGTTGATTCCGAAAGGTATTTTTTTACGGAGATATCCAGAACAGCATCTTTTTGGGCAGGGTCATGCTTGCTGCAATTTTTCAAGGATAAAATATGACTTTCATTTACCCGATAGTCCATTGCCTGATCTTGTCTGATCCAGTACATGCGTTCCCGGCCACGACCCAATGAACGCACTTTGCGCGCTGTGGAGTCATCTCCCATGACCAGGTCACCTGGCCGAATATCTTCCACTTTTTTCAGGGTTCCATCATACATCAATACCCGGGTGCCTTTACCCAGGCATTTACCCATACCAGGACGTGCAGCAATGATGACCAAATCCGACGGTTGAAACCCGGAAGTCAACCGGTCCAACTCGGTAAAGCCAGTTGGTACACCAGTGAGTCCGTCTTCTTTATTTTTCAGTTCCTCTAGCTGTTTGAGTGCTTTACTGGCTAAAGAGCCCATGCTGTCGAATCCTTTACTCATATTTTGCTGAGCAATGGCAAAAAGACCTTGCTCTGCATCATCAAGCAATTGGAAAACATCGGTAGTATCTTCAAAAGCGTCCCGAATGGTTTGGGTGGAAACGGTGATCAATTCACGCTGAATATGCTTTTGGGCGATAATTCGGGAATGGTACTCAATATTGGCGGCCGAAGCTACCCGGTTGGTCAGCTCTGCCAGATAAGCTGGTCCGCCGACAGCCTCCAGATCACCGGATTTTTTAAGCTCCTCCATGACAGTGAGCAAATCAATAGGCTGGGAGCGTTCAAAAAGGCGCAGCATGGCCCGATAAATGAGCTGATGGGCATCGAGGTAGAAACTTTCTGCACGCAAAATATCCAGAATAACGGTCAGGGCATCTTTATCTAGCATGACAGCACCTAGCACGGCCTCTTCCAAAGGCGTAGCTTGCGGTTGTACCCGCCCGAAAACGTAATTGGACAAATCGTCGCCCCGCTTTCTGGTCGTACTGCGCAAACCCGTTGTTAAGGGTGCTGTTTTTTTATCATCTGCCATTGCCTGGAAGTTAGAATTGTTAGCCCAATTTCCGAAAAAATAAGGAGACATGCCGTTTGTCAAACAAAAAATGAATCTCTATTTTCCGTAAGGAGAACAAAACTACAAGTATTTATTCAAAATGTCGAATAGTGGAAAAAACTATGGATTATCCACAAATGTTGATAAAACGGAGGCCAAATGTGGATAACTTGTTGATTTGTTAACTCAGTGTAAAGAAAATGGCTGATTTTGTGAAATCGAAAGGACGCCTTTGAGCTATTTTCAAACATTTTCAAAAGACACTGTCCATTGATTTTATTGAAATTAGGAGATTAGGCCGATTCGAAATTTTTGTGATTTTGTGAATTGAAACAATTTTTTCTACTTCAAAACGAATGTTGTGGAAAAAAAAAGTATCAATTTTTGATGAATTTTTGAGCAGATTTTCAGGGGTGTATTTCAGGCAAAAAATAACGTCAAAATATTCACAAAAATGAAAATGTCAGCCGTTCACTTTCTGCTATTGGCCACCCACCGTTCTATATGGACCGTTCTCCGCAACCAATAAAAAAAGCCGACCCCAAAGGATCGGCTTTCCGCATACTGATATTTCTTAAAAAAAAGTGTTCGATGTAGTAGACTTGTTTCGGGAGGGCATAATGTGAGAGGTATTTTAACCCCTAGATAATCCCTGCGAGACAAATCTCACATTATAGGTCATTTAATTTTTTTCTTACTACTTCTACTTGTTGCTCCTGCAATTCGATTTTTTTGACCATATCTTCCTGGTCCTGTATGTTTTTTTCGATGGCTTCTTCGGCTTTGACAATGGCTTCTTTGGCTTTCTCAATATCTTTTTCGTAGCGTTCCTTTTCGTTCTGTAACTTTTTGAGGTCAGAACTAAAATCTTTTAAGTTCTTTTCTTCATCTTTTAATTCAAACTTGACCTCTTCTTTGGCTACTTCAAGGGCAAAACGCATCAATAATTTCTCTGCTTCCCGGTAGCGTTCCGGATTGTCTTTGGCGGATAAAAAGGAATCGCCAAGATCGGTCCACATGGTAAATATCACACCATCGCCAGACTTTTCAGCAGTAGTATATAGGTTGACATCATTGCCCATTCCCAAGGATACTATATCTGCTTCTGCGGTTACCCATTCATCGGTTTTTCTATTCCATTTGGTTTTGCTATCGTAAAAATCTTTGGTAAAACTCTGCCAGATTTTGCCGACCAATTTTTCGTCGGTATTGGGTATATCGATGACTATCGCACTACGCGTACCCTGACTCATTGTTTTGCTTTGTTCATAAACTTGAGCAAACGTCGTGCCCAAAATGCTCAAAAAGAAAAAACTAAACGTGACAAAAAGTTTCATGTTATATATTATTTAGAATTTTTAGATACAAATAATGTTCTACCACTATAGACGTGATTTTTCCGATGAGTCACATTATTTGTCAAAGGATGTGGGATTAATAAGCGTCCGAATTCAACAGGCTAGCGCCCAAAACACTTCTAGAAAAGCAAACAATTGGCCTCCAAACAAGCACTAAGGGACTACGATACGTAGTGCAGAAGGGATAATCTCAAAGCGCACGGGGGTTTCTCCCAAAAATTCACCATCTACTTCAAGCAATGTGGGAGTGATACCTGAGGGAAGGATTTCCAATTCTTTTACCTGAAAGGTTTCAACTTGAGGATGATCGCCAATAGAGTCATTGTAAAAGCGGTAGGTATTGAGTAAAACACTCAGCTTGGTGATCGGGCCTGCCAATGTTAGCGCCAGCAATCCGTCATCAGAAACGGCGTGGGGCACCAGGCTCATGCCACCCCCGGAATATTTGCAAATGCCAACATTGATGGTGTAATAACGGTCTTCTCTCATCTGGTGATCAAAAAGTACCCTGGCCCGGCATAAACGATACATAAACAGGCAGCGCATGATCATCATGAGGTAAAATATGTGGTTCAACATCCAGCCTCTATGATTTGCTGCATAACGCACCACGAAGGCGTCGTAGGCCAGGCCCGCTACATTGGCGAAGTAGCGTTTCTTCTCCTGCCCTTCGTAATAATAATAGACCAGACCAATATCTTGTGTGGTTGTATTTCCTTGTTGAAACATCAGAATCCATTGATCCAAACCTTTGGGAATACCATGGCTTTTGATCCAGTCATTGCCGGTGCCGATCGGCAAGAAAGCATAAGTGATCTGATCGGAAGCCACCAGCTTTTGACCCATAATGCCGTTGACGACCTCATTATTGGTACCGTCACCCCCTACGGCCAAAAGATGCCGATAACCCGATTGGATGGCCTCATCGGCCAGTTGAATACCATGACCAAGTCCTTGTGTAAAAGCGTGTTGCCATTCTGGAAGCAGCCCTTTTAGCCTAGCCTCGATCTTTGGCCAGGCTTTTCCAGCCTTACCTCTAGCCGCTACCGGATTGACGATCACAAACCATTTTTCGCTTTCTGGATTTAATTTGGACATTAGCTGGTTGAGTAATATTTATCGAAAGAAACAAAGATTAAATAGAATTTTCTGACTTTATGCCAAATTTGTGTACTATATTGACCGGCATACAAATATCCGCCATGAATATTTTGACCTTAGAAGATGTCGTCAAACAATACGACAAACATACTGCTGTAGACCATGTCAGCTTCGCAGTACCCGAGGGAAGCATATTTGGATTGCTAGGCCCCAATGGCGCTGGAAAAACCTCTCTGATCCGGATTATTACGACCATTACCCGCGCTGATTCCGGGAAAGTATTCCTGGGGAATGAACCATTGAATAGCAACCATCCTTCTCAAATTGGCTATATGCCGGAAGAAAGAGGTTTGTACAAAAAAATGAAGGTAGGTGATCATCTCATGTACCTGGCACAACTCAAAGGCCTTCGAAAAAAAGAGGCCAAAGCAGCCATAGAGGTCTGGTTTGAAAAATTTGATATCCAGGACTGGTGGAACAAAAAAGTGCAGGAACTGTCGAAGGGTATGCAGCAGAAGATCCAATTTATTTCTACGGTTGTACACGGCCCGCGCCTGCTCATCCTGGATGAACCATTTTCTGGACTTGATCCGATCAATACCAATATCATCAAGGACGAAATCGACCTGATGCACCAACAGGGGATCAGTATTATCTTTTCTACCCATCGTATGGAACAAGTCGAGGAAATCTGCGAGAATATTGTCCTTATCAACAAAGGGCGCAATATTCTGGAGGGCGGTGTTAAGGCCATCAAAAACCAGTTTAAAGAAAACCTATTTGAGATTGCTTATGTCGGCCAGCTGCCTGAAATCAATAGTAGTCAGGCCACAATTGTTCAAAATAATGGTCGGGAACTGGTGGTCAGAATTGCTGAAGGAAGCTCGTCGGATGCTCTCTTGCGTTTCCTGCTTGATCGGGGTATCCACATTCGCTCCTTTCGGGAAATACTACCCAGCCTCAATGAAATCTTTATCCGACAAGTAGAAGAAAAGAACCAACAAACTTTGGTAGTATGAACAAACTTTGGCTTATTATTCAACGGGAATACCTTACGCGTGTTAGGCGCCGATCCTTCATTCTCGCTACCTTGCTTACCCCGCTTGCCTTTGGGTTGTTTTTTGTGGTGGTGTATTTCATTTTTAGCTATGAAGGCAATGATGCCCGACAAATTGTTATCGTTGACGAGGGCAATATACTCAATCGCAGCATTAGCGATGATAAAAACCTGTATTTCAAATTTGTGGATACCGACCTTCAGGTGTTACTCGACAACTTTGAGGAGATGCACTACGAAGGGGTCGTTTACCTGCCTAAGGTACATGACGTAATGGACCCCAATTTTACGATACATTATTATTCCAACAACAAACTGACCCTTGATCTGGAGCCCCGAATACGGGAGCGGGTGCGCAAAAGCCTCTATCAGTACAAGGTTGACCAATTACAGCTAGATCCCAAAGCACTCAAAGCCCTTGACATCAAAGTAGACATAGATCCGCATTCCATCAAAGAAACAGAAAATGAAACCGGTAAACTGGCTGGCCAAATTGCCACTATTTTTGGTTTTATGATGGGCATTGTGATGTATTTTACCGTGTTTATCTACGGCATGATGGTGATGCGTAGTGTGATGGAGGAAAAAACCAGTCGCATCGTGGAGGTGATGATTTCATCGGTACGTCCATTCCAGCTGATGATGGGTAAAATTATCGGTGTAGGTGCTGTAGGACTAACGCAGGTCGCCATCTGGGCGATCCTGATTCCGCTGATTCTGATCATTGTCAACCTGGCCTTTGGTATTGATCCTCAACAACTGGAAGCTGCCAATCCGACTGCTACGCAAATGGATCCGGCCGAGGCCGAGGCTATGTTTGTGCAAGTTATGGCCGAAATTAACCGGCTCAATTGGTGGGCTATGTTGCCATTGTTCCTGCTCTATTTTCTGGGAGGATATTTTATGTATGCTTCCATGTTTGCAGCCGTCGGTTCCGCTATGGGCGATGACCTTGGCGAAGGACAGGCACTGACGCTACCCATCACAATCCCAGTATTATTGGCCTTTTACATCATGATTGCCGTGGTAGAATCTCCTAATTCGAGCCTTGGTGTCTGGTCGTCTCTTTTTCCGTTATTTTCCCCCATTGTGATGCCCGCCCGGCTGGCTTTTGATCCGCCGGTATGGCAAGTGGTGCTTTCTATAACTTTTCTATTGGCTACTTCTATCTTTTTTGTCTGGCTTTCGGGCCGCATTTACCGCGTCGGTATCCTGATGTATGGCAAAAAGGTGAGTATGAGAGAACTTGGGAAGTGGTTGTTTTATCGGGGATGATTGGGGTATTTGGTTTAAGAAGGTTTTAGGAGGGTTTTGGAAAAGAGGACCTGTTTGGTGGAATAGGTTTAGGGAAGTTTAGAAGGTTTAGGACGGAAACGATGGTTTAGACTGGAATTGCTCTTTCCAGTTCTTCCAGTTTTTCCAATCCTTCCAGGGGACACAGGTTTAGGGAAGTTTAGAAGGTTTAGGACGGAAACGGTGGTTTAAAACGGAATTGCTCTTTTCAGTTCTTCTAGTTTTTCCAATCCTTCCAAGGAAGACAGGTTTAGGGAAGTTTAGAAGGTTTAGGGACAGAAGTGGTGGTTTAGACTGGAATTGCTCTTTTCAGTTCGTCCAATCCTTCCAAGGAAGACAGGTTTAGGGAAGTTTAGAAGGTTTAGCTAGAGCATATAAAAGCCATTTACAACCGGACTTTCGTCCCGACAGGATGATTTTTTTGCTGAGCCTTATTTTAACAATATCAACAGAATGCCCAACGCCGCCGGTACAGCTTGTACAAAAATGATCTTTTTATCAGCCGTCATGGCGCCATAAAGGCCTGCTACCAAAACACAGCCCAGGAAGAAGAGGGCGACATTCATTTTCCAGATCGGGTCGGTGATGAAGAAGGTCCAGATCAAGCCCGCGGCCAGGAAGCCATTGTAGAGTCCCTGGTTGCCGGCCAGCACCTTGGTTTGCTCAAATAATTCCGGTGGGAAATTCCTAAAAACCTTTTTTGCTCTGGTGGTCCAGGCGAACATTTCCAGCCAAACGATATAGAGGTGGATGAGTGCTATTAATCCGATGATGATGTTGATGGCCAGGGTCATGGTATTTTTCTTTGATGAGTAATGGGCTTTAAGGCTAGTGAAGATACCAAAATATTTGTCGCTCAAAGTTCAGGCTGGCAATTAGTTTTAAGCTTTTTTTATAACCAGCATTTTAATACTCAATCTGGTAAGTCATAATCTGTAATCCGCCCTCGAATTGCTCACTTTCCATCAATGTCAATTTGAAGGATTTCGTAGAAGCACCAAATAAGGGAACCCCTTGACCGAGTATCAACGGATTGAGTTTTA
Organism: Saprospiraceae bacterium; assembly: GCA_021604865.1. Taxonomy (GTDB): domain Bacteria; phylum Bacteroidota; class Bacteroidia; order Chitinophagales; family Saprospiraceae; genus BQJU01. The sequence goes on from BQJU01000060.1 coordinate 15,127, forward strand.
CTTTCAATACATCAATCAATTCATTTTCCAACAACCAACCGGCAAATTCGCCACCGCCACAGAGGTAAATATCAGTGCCTTCTTGCTGCTGCAACTCTTTAATGATATTTACATCTAAAGGACAAACCATCACTTGATCACTTGGATGGTCAAATTTCAGGCTTTTCGAAAATAGGTAATGCTTCATGTGTGGATAGCCTGGCTGGCCCGGTTGGAGGCCATATTTATAGCCAAATTCGTAGGTTTTTCTACCCATGATGACCGTATCAAATTCTGCTAGGTCACGCCTATATTGATCTACGCCGTCTCCTTCCTGGACAAATCCACTGATGTCATCATCCGGACCCGAAATGAATCCATCGATGGAGATTGCAACATAGTACGTGATTTTGCGCATTTTTTAAGGTTTAGAGATTAACCCGGTGGGTGATTACACGGATCGCCACTACTAGGGTTGCCCCAATACCTTTGAGCCTTCCCATTGCGGGCTACTCTCTGTATTGGTCATCAACAAGTTGCCTTTGGGTAGCTGGATGGTAAAAGTAGTACCGGAATTTTCGGCGGATTTTTTCACAAATATTTTCCCGGAATGGTATTGTTCTATAATTCTTTTGGCCAGAGAAAGGCCGAGACCCCAACCCCGCTTTTTGGTGGTAAATCCGGGTTGGAAAACGGTTTTGAACTTACCGGCAGGAATGCCTTTGCCGGTATCACTAATGTCGATATAGACAAAGTCTTTATCGGTATAAACTTCTGCACGGATTTGGCCTTTGCCTTCCATGGCATCCAGTGCATTGCGGAGCAGGTTTTCAACTACCCAGTCAAAGAGTGGGGGATTGATATTGATGTAGTGATTGGCACTTTGCTGGCCTTTTGGAAAATGGAAAGACACTTTGCGGGGTGCCCTTTTGGCCATATAGGAACGGCATTTTTCCAACTCTTCGTATACGTCGATGGTTTCCAGTTTTGGCTCTGATCCTATTTTTGAGAAACGTTCAGCAATCAATTCCAAGCGGTCTACATCCTTGGTGAGTTCCTGCACGACTTCCTTCACTTCGTTATCATCCTCCCGAATCATTTTGAGGTGTTCCATCCAGGCGAGGATTGCTGAAATAGGCGTACCCAGTTGATGGGCCGTTTCTTTGGCCATACCTACCCACACTCGGTTTTGCTCGGCCCGGCGGGCAGAATTGAAGGCGAGGTAACCAAAAAGAATAAAAGCACTAATCAGTAGCAATTGGATATAAGGGAAATAACGAAGTTGAGTCAGTAGCTTGGATTCCTGGTAATAGATGGATACGGCATATCCTTCAATAGGTTCAAAACCCTCTTCCTGCATGCGTTTGACCTCATTTTTTAAAAAATCCTCATTGTCGTCTTTGCCCTCGCCAAAGTTGATGGCCGCATTGATGCCGCCCCGCTCATTGACTAATATGACAGGAATATTGGTGTTGGACAACAAAATTTCGTTGTGCAGGGTAACGTCCACATAGGCATAGTCCTCATCGTCCAGGTCGTTGATTTCTTCCTGGGCCATGGTCCAGATCTGGGTCGTTTTTTTCTCCTGTTCGGCAATCTGGCTGGCCAGATGATTGGTATAAATCATGGAAATCAATACGATGATGATTCCGCCAATGGCCAGGTAAATTTTCCACCTCGATGTTCGCTGATAGATATCCATGAATGAAATAATTAATAACTCACCGTTGCTTTAAAAAATTGGCTGCCCTTAACATGGCATTATTGCGCACATTGATATAATATAGGTTCAAATCGGCTACATGATAATTGCGCCGCGTTAATAAAAAACTCCAGGGAAACTTGGGTTTTGTTACCCAAAGTAAACCTTTGTGCACTTGTGCATCCGCTAAATTCGGAAAAATAGTTTCAAAATCCCGCAATATACCTCCTTCATTCTCAGATTTGCTTACATAATTGTCGGTAGTAGTCCAACTCAAGGGGTTGGTAACCAAGATGCTATCGCCTACCGTAAACTTATTTTCCGGAAAATACCCCTTTTTAAAACTGCGCCAGGCACAAAAACAACCGATCTGATCCGGGCTTTCACAAGGCTCAATATTGCTAAAATATTCCTTGTTGACAGGAATCCCTATAAGGTAGGCAGCTACCAGTTTTTCCTGCAAGGGGGTTCCATCCAGGTACTCCCGCATCAGTCGTTTGGCATGGGTAGTACCCTGGCTATGACTGGCGATGATAAAGGGCCTTCCTTGATTGTAGTGATTCAGGAAATAATCGAATGCTTGTTTGACATCCGAATAGGCCAGGTCAAAAGCTTTTTTGGCCGCAGCTTTGTTTTTAGTAAAATAGGCTTCCAGGTGGGCTTGGCGATACCTGGGAGCATAGACCCTACCGGTACCATTAAAAATACTTGCCTGGTAAAGAATGGTGCTACCATCCGTTTTTTTATTGAGGTCGTCGTTGTTGATCGGGCCATTCCACAATTCTTGCCCGCGATCGCCCGTATAAGTTGTAGGATGTAAAAAGAAGACATCGATCTCAGCAGTCGACTGATTATCGGGCAGTTCCGGATCGGGGCGGCGATCAGCAGGATCTTCCCGGTCAGGGAGGGCTGCCCAGGATGCCGGTTTGCTGTAATCGGGGGCTATTGGGGCATTGCTTAACTCAAACGCACCCTTGGGATGTACAGCACACCCACAAAATATCAGTAAACAAAAGACGGGGATCAGTAGCTTCATAAACCAATTGGATTAGTATAATAACAACAAGAGTTGAAGAAAATTGTATAGGAAACAGGCAATATTTATCCCCTGTTCGGAAAATACAGGTTGTATCTTTAAGCGGAAAACTAATGAATTAAAATTATAAGCATGAAAAAATACATCGTTTTAGCACTCTGTAGTCTATTTGTTTCGCCATTGATTGCCCAATTTACGGGAGAAGAAGCCGCCGTAAAAGCCGCTATTGAACAAATGTTTGATGGTATGCGTGCCGGAGATAGTAGCATGATCAGTGCGGTCTTTCATCCGGAGGCACGCTTGCATACCACCTATTTCAATAAGGAGGGGTTCGCTCAGCTGAAGATTGGAGATCTGGATGGTTTTTTAAAACAAATCGGTACCCCGCACGATAAGGTCTACGATGAAAAAATTTGGAGTTACGATATCCGCGTAGATGATGCTTTGGCTTCCGTTTGGACGGAATATACCTTCTACCTGGGAGAGGAAAAAAGCCATTGTGGCGTCAATACCTTTCAAATGGTGAAGATCGGATCCAACTGGCAAATCCTGCAGATTACCGATACCCGTCGGAAAGGGGGCTGCAAAACGGAAATGACTGACTCGGAAACCGAAATCAATACCCTGCTCGATGCCTGGCACCTGGCTGCTGCCAAGGCCGATGAGGCTACCTTTTTTGGCAGCATGACTGCCGATGCCATATACATAGGTACCGATGCCTCGGAACGCTGGCTACGCGATGAACTCAAGGACTGGTCTAAAAAATACTTCGATCGGGAATCCGCCTGGAGTTTTAAGGCTACCGAAAGGCAGGTCCACCTTTCTGATGATGGCCAATATGCCTGGTGGAATGAAAGTTTGGATACCTGGATGGGCATTTGCCGCGGCTCTGGGGTTTTGCAATTGACCACTAATGGCTGGAAGATTAAGCAGTATCACCTGTCTGTGACAGTGCCAAATGATAAGATTCAGGCGTTTATTGATTTGGTGAAGGGGTGATTGATTTGGAGATGTGATGTGTACGGTAGCGGCAACCCTTGTCAACTTACGAAAAGAAAAAGGTTAAAGGTTTTAGGGAGCGTTTGGAAAAGAGACTTGTAGGGGGGAATCGGTTTAGGGCAGCAACGGTGGTTTGAAACGGATTTGCTCTTTCCAGTCCTTCCCGTTTTTCGAGTCCTTCCAAGGAAAGTAGGTTTAGGAATGTTTAGCAGGGTTAGGGGCTGTTGAGGTGACTTAACCCTGAACGGGCGCCTCAATCGGTAAACAGGTCAATTTGCGGTTATTATACCTTGACCCCTTATTTACGTCCATCGAGCAGTATCGGCAAAATCACTTACGGCACCACATCCATTTGAATACGGAACATGATCCGGACTGGGTTGCCAAACTAGGCAAAAGGGCCTTCACTTTTCCAAAAACCAAGCGCGAGTTTTTAAGTACGGTGTTTTCCTATCTGGTATTATACCAGGGGATTCAGGATGCCATCTGGTTTTTAAAGCGTTTTGGATCGTCAGAAGCGAAATCCGGTAAGAAATCTGGTAACCCTAAGGTCCGGTTGCTGTTTTATATCGTACTATTTACAGCCCTAACAATTGGAGGCCTCTGGAAATATTACGCGCTGTTTTGGGTGGTGCCTTACCTTTCTACCTTCTTTATGTTTCAATATATCCGCAGCGTAGCCGAACATTTTGGTGAATTGGCTTATGATCACCTGTTGACTTCTACCCGTTCGGTAAAAGCCAATCTTCTGGAAAGGTTTTTTATTGCACCTCATCAGGTGGGCTACCATTTGGAGCACCATTTGTAACCTGGAGTACCCTTTTACAATTTGCCTAAATTGCATGAGGTATTGATGGGAGATCCGAATTATAATGAAAAAGCTCATATCACTCAAGGCTACATTAGTGGTTTATTGAATGAAATGGGAGAGGCCGGTATGGTTAAAAGCAATGCGTAGTAAAGTTTTTATTGTCATTCGAATTACGAAGTAGGTGTATATCAATTCAAAAATCCTGTATTTCTATTAAATTTAGCTAACTTCATAATGATAAAAAAATGATGGAAGTGAGGGCAAAAGAGTCAATTGTTTTGGGCTAGTCGTGCTAGTCTCGAATTGTTTTCAATGGTGTCGAGGAATTCTGCAATTCCGATTTCATAATGTACCCCTAAATGGCATACTATAAAGCCATGAAAAGCTTACTTTACAATTTATTGGGTGTTTGTTTTTCCCTTGTTGTTATCTTCGTTTTAGGCGAACTGATTTCCATCGGATATTATGAAGCAACACCGGTGCCTGTTGTTCTTCCGCCCTATGATTATAGGCAATTAGATGAAGACTTTGGGTGGTTGACCAAAGCAAATTATTCCTATAGTAGTGTATTGGCCGATCTGGCGGGAGCCGAATATAAAGTTGAATTGACGACGAATCAATTTGGGTTTAGAGCTTTTGGCGATACAGAAACAGATACGAAGGCAAAGGTTTTATTTATCGGTGATTCTTATACGTATGCCCTGGAGGTTTCTGATTCAAAAACTTATTACAATATTTTAGCGGACACTCTTTCATTTGAAGCCTTTGCTTACGGATCAGGTGGATATGGTAACCTACAAGAGTACCTCATTTTAGATCAATATTTTGAATTGATAAATCCTGATGTAGTTGTATTGCAAGTATGTTCCAATGATTTTATGGATAATTATCATAAATTGGAGATTGCCAGTTTTTATACGGTCGGCAAAAAAAGGCCCTACCTTAATTCAAAAGATAATATTATTTATAGAACCCCTATTCCGTTTTTAGAGCAAGTGAAAGATTATTCAAAGTTTATATATTTTATTGGAAAAAAGATAGAAAGTATAAAAAATCATGAGGATGATCCAGTTAAACTGGCAGAGGAACTCATTGCAATAAAAGGTAATAATTACCCGCTATTTACTCATTCAGTGGATATTACGGAGTTGATTTTAAAAAGGTTTAAAGCCAGAATTCCAAAGGAAACCCAATTCCTGGTTTTTTCGGCTGATCATTTTCAGCCTCAGTATGATGAATTTAAAAGGATCTGTCAAAAAAATGAGATCTCATTTTTATCAGGCTTGCCCTTTGATATTGAAAGGGCTGAAAAGAAGGGAATACCGATAAGAGGGTACGATGGTTTTCATTGGAATGAAGCGGGACATAGGGTTGTTGCGAATTTGTTGTCTGTTGAATTGGATAAAATACTTGATGAACAGATTTCTATTATTAAGGGACCAAAATGAAGCATCATGGGCTACTTTATAGGGAATAGCAAGATGTAGATTACCATTCAACATCTGATCACCAATATAGCTGGTATCACTTATCAAGGTATCAGATGGAGCACTCGGTTTATCGGCAGCGGCGCAGATAAAGCATTGGGGAAGTTAGCTTCTGTGCTTGGAGAAATTGAAGCCACTGATGAAAGGGAAGCGATATACTCCGTTTTAAACGGAGCAAGCAGGTAATTATTTGGAAAAGGAGTGGGTAGTTTGACGAAGTATACTTATTAATCCCAATGCTGGCCTTCAAATGCAAATGGGCAAGAGCGGTGAAGCCTGAATACTTGACCTGGAAGGAAATAGTACGTATATTTGTACAATAATGAGTACAAATCAAGTATTATGAAAGCAGTTACTATTTCAGCATTAAGAGCAAGAATGAAGTCTTATTTCGATGCAGTAAGTCAATCATTAGAAGTGATAATCGTTCCTAGAAATAGCAATGACGATGATGCTATTGTTATTATGTCTATCAAAGAATATAATTCCCTAAAGGAAACTGATTATTTGCTGTCGGGTGAAAAAAATCGAGATAGATTGCATGAATCTATTTTGCAAATGAAATCAGGTGAAACAATTCCATTTGACCTAGATAGCCAATAGAAAACAACATGGATATTGAATTCACTATAAACGCCTGGGAAGACTTCACCTATTGGATTGAAACAGATGAGGACATAGTCATTAAGGTAAAAGAACTTCTAAAATCTATTAAGCAGAATCCATTTAAAGATCTTGGAAAACCAGAGCCATTGAGGCATTCATTAAAAGGATTTTGGTCTAGAAGAATTACTCAGGAACATAGATTGGTTTATAAGGTAAAAGGCAAGAAAGGAGTAGATCAAAAATGTACCATTATTCAATGCAGATATCACTATGATGATTAATCTATAATTGAAGGACAGAATTAGTAATTGAAATCTGTACACAACGATAAACGCCGACATTCAGAATGTGTTGAACAAAGCGAGGCGAAAGATAGAGCCCCTGATCTAGTCTAGCAGGCAAAGCAAAAAACACCCAATGCGGCAAATAATAACCCTAATTGCCGCAAATAATGCGGGGATTAAATAAACGTTATGAAGTCCTTGAAAAGGCACAAAAAGGAACCGGCGAAACAACGTTATTAAAAGATTCTGAATAAAAAACTCGTAAAAATGACCAGGATAATAATTTTCAACTTGATGATTTTGGCAGCAATTTTATTCAGTTGTGATTCCAACAAATCAAAAAATGAGCCTGGAATTGAACATATCAATCATACGCAAACAGATACGTTGACCAAACATCTGAAACCCTTTAAAGAAGATTTGCCTACCATTGGGTTGTTGATGTATAATGGAGTCCTTACTACAGAGGTTACCGCAGCAGCAGATGTATTTACAAAACCAACTGAAAACGGCAACCAACTTTTTAATGTCATCACAATAGCTGAAACGGCAAATCCCATTGTTTCCGAAGAAGGCCTAAAAATGATTCCCGATTACACTTTTGAAAATTGTCCGAAATTAGAGGTGCTTTTTGTACCGAGCGCCTATGACATGTACGCACAAGTTCATAATGATAAAATTGTATCGTTCATAAAGGAAAAAAACAAGGAAACAAAATATACTGTAAGCAACTGTGCAGGTGCGCAATTGATTGGAGCATCGGGAATTGCAGATGGGAAAAAAATTGTCACCTGGATTGGCGGAGGAGAACAACTCCAAAAGGATTATCCAAATCTACTGGTGCAAGACGATTCTTTGGTAACCTATGTAGAAGACGGCAAATTCAGTTCTTCAAACGGGAATTTAGCCAGCTACATATCCGCCCTGAATCTGGTGGAAAAAATGACCAGTCCTGAACATAGAAAGTTTGTCGAATCCTATTTATATCTCGACCGCCTTCAAAATTGGAAAGAATTCTAATAGTTAAAGCTGTTTCGCAGGGACAGCGTGGTTATAAAAACAAGTACCATGAAAGGTCCAATCAATTTCTCAAATCTTGTATTTTCAATTATTCTAATTAGTTTAGTCATGCTTCAAAGTTGCGAAAGCAAGACTATTGAAGCTGATAATTACAGCCCGGAAGTAATTACTTTCTGGAATGGAAAAATAATGGAATTGGCGATTGCGGAAGACGGTTTACTTACACTAAAAGGTGTTAGAACAGAGGCTATGGTGGTGGAAAGACTTTGTCGAAAACTCTCACAATCGTCTGGCGAGGGAATTGGTGATGAAGGAAAAACTGAACCTTTGGGAATCAGCGCGAGTTTTTGCCTTGCTAAACATGACTGTTTATGATGCTTACATAAATGTTTTTGAAAATAAATTTCATTACAATCACTGGCGCCCATATACAGCCATACGATGGGCTGCTAATGATGAGAATCCCGATACAGAACCGGACCCGGAATGGAATAATTTACACAAACACACCTATGCATTTCCATCGTATCCTTCTGCTCATGGCACCGCAAGTACAGCCGCTATGACCGTTTTGGCAAGTACTTTAGGAACTGGTGACAAATACAATTTTACCATGACCACGGAAGAAGTGGACAAAGCCGGACCGTTTTCAGAGAAAGTAAAAATGGACCCTCCCACACGTACATTTAACAGCTTTTCACAAGCGGGAATGGAGGCGGGGGCACGCCCAATGTCGCCTTTTCGTCCACTCCTCCTTCCTGTTTTTTACCTTTCTACGATATCGGCATATTATGGGCGACCAGGAGGATCGGCATATTGGCATATCACGGGCAATCACTAGGGTCGCCCCTACGTTTGGTACTCATGCCTTGATGCCGTATCTTGTTGTCCAAGTAAAAAATTAGAGATGAAACAAAAGGCATTGTTATTGATGTTTGGCTTATTCCTGGCCAACTTTGTGCAAGCGCAAGTATTGACACAGACCATTCGTGGTCAGATAGTTGATGCGGATACCCGTCAGCCATTGGTTGGTGCTACGGTAGATATTTTGAATACTGAAATGGGCGCAACCACCAATGATGGGGGCCATTACCGGTTGGAAACGGTACCCGTAGGCCGCTATCGGCTGCGGATCAGTTATCTGGGGTATGATGTCCTTGAAATTCCTGAAGTATTGGTAGAATCGGGTAAAGAATTAGTGCTGGATATGACCTTGACGGAATCCAGTACTGACCTGGAAACCGTATTGGTGCAGGCAAGCCGTTCGGATACCCGTACCTTTTGTCCTACCGTGAAGACCCTAACCGTGGAAGAAACCTTGCGTTTTCCGGCTACGTTTTTTGATCCGGCTCGTCTTGTGACCACATTTGCCGGGGTGGTTAATGACAATGATCAGGCGAATGGCATTTCCATTCGGGGCAATTCGCCTAATGGGCTTTTGTGGCAATTGGAAGGGCTGGATATTGTAAATCCGAATCATACGCCTAATGCCGGTACTTTTAGCGACCGCATTACTCAAAATGGGGGCGGCGTCAATATCTTGAGTGCGCAATTACTGTCTACCTCTTATTTTTATACTGGCGCTTTTCCGGCTGATTATGGCAATGCCCTTTCGGGGGTAATGGATATGCGGCTACGGCGTGGCAACAATCAGCAACAGGAATTTACCGGCCAGGCGGGACTGATTGGCCTGGAATTGGCTACGGAAGGCCCTTTTTCAATGGACAATGAAGCTTCTTATCTGGTCAATTATCGCTATTCAACGGTGGCTTTGTTGGATGCTATGGGATTGGAACTGGGCGATGAGTCTATTACTTTTCAGGATTTGTCTTTCAACCTGGTTTTTCCGATGGCAAACGGGGGGAGCTTTACCTTGTTTGGTATGGGTGGACTGAGTGAAAATGTGTTTAAGGCAGAGCGGGATTCTACCACGTGGGAATTTGAAAAAGATGGCCAGGATATAACCTTTGAATCACAAATGGCGGCTATTGGCACGACGCTTGAACTACCGGTAGGACAGGCTGGACGTTGGCGTAATGCTGTCGGTTTTTCTGGTCTCGAAAGTCGCAGATTGGCAGATGACCTCAATGCAGAATACACGCCTATACGCGAGGAAGAAGATGATAACAACCAATCCAAAATATCGTTACATTCGGTCTATCACCATAAGTTTAGCGCCAATGCCCGCTTGCGAGCCGGACTGGTACTCACCCAACAGGATTTTGATATTCGTTCTCTGTTGGGCAATGTGCTTCGGACACAAGGCAAAGGTGGCGGGCTGCTGTGGCAACCCTACCTGGGCTGGCAATCCCGACTGGGGGCACAATTGGATTTAAACCTTGGGTTGCACTATACTTATTTTGGTTTTAATGGCAGCAATTCACTGGACCCAAGGGCTTCTTTGGAATGGCGACCCAACAACCAGAATAGCCTTAGTTTTTCCTATGGCTTGCACAGCCAATTGCAATTGCCACAACTCTATTTTGCCCAACTGAGTGAAGCGGATAATAGTGATTTGGGGTTGAACCGTGCCCACCACTTAGTGTTGGCATACCAACGGCAATTGGGACAGGCCACCGAAATTCGTGGCGAGGCCTTTTTCCAAAGTCTCTTTGATATCCCGGTCTCGGGCAGCCGGTCCAGCGCTTTTTCGGCCCTCAACCTGCTGGAAGGTTTTGTGACAGAAAAGCTGGTCAATGAAGGCACCGGCCAGAATTATGGTCTTGAAATAAGTCTACGGCAATACATGAGCAACAACATTTATTACCTGCTGAATGCTACCTGGTACGAATCCACCTACAAAGGCAGCGATGGCGTAGAACGCAATACGCGTTACAATGGCAATTACATCCTCAACCTCACCGGGGGCAAGGAGTGGCGTTGGCGTACCACTAAAAAGGGAAAGGATCGCCTATTGGGGGTGAATGGTCGGATCGCCATGATCGGTGGATATCGGGATTCTCCAATCGATATGACGGCATCGGCAGCGGCGGGCACAACGGTGTATGACGAGGAGGATTTATTTTCTATCCAGCAGGATGCATTTTTCCGATTGGATTTACGGATTTATTATACCAGAAACAAGCCAAAACACAGTAGTACGCTATCATTGGATATTCAAAATACGACCAATGCAGAAAATATGGCCTATACCTACTACGATACTTTTCAAAAAACGTTGGTGCAAAAGAACCAGTTAGGCATCATTCCAAACCTGAGTTATCGGATATCGTTTTAATAAAAACCACCTATGCAAAAACCACCAATTGTCTATCAGGAAAGAAAACCGGCCGATACCCTTTTGTCCTATTTTCACTCCTACTGGACTTTTGTGTATCAACCGCTTGGTGAAGAAGTATTGGAACACACCATTATTCCGGACGGGTGTTGTTCCATTCTATTTTCATTTTTTGAAGGGAAACCTATGGATAGGGCCTTGTTGTTTGGTCCTCAGGAGCAAAACCATATTGCTATGGTTTCCCCAAATTCGATGATCTTGGGTATCCGCTTGATGCCGGGAGTGGCCACTTCTCTATTGGGGACTTCTCCTGAAACTATGCTAAATCAAACAGTGGATGCCACACCATTGATAGAAGGCCTGGATTATGCTGCTATATTTTCCCGTTTTCAGCAAAGAGAGGTAGACTTTTCTAGTCTTGACGAAATTTGTAGTACCTGGATCAATGGTAAATCGGTCAATATTGATGAAAAAGTCCAGCAAGCGCTATTGTTCATTTTGGAAAATAGTGGTGACATTAAGATCAATGACCTGGCGGACAAAGTACACCTGAGTGAACGGCAGTTTCAGCGGCGATTCCGTTATGAAGTAGGATTGAGCCCAAAAGTTTTTGCACGCATCAGGCGTATGCGGCAGGCCATTATTGATGTCATTTTAGAAGAAAAATCCTATCAGGATGTCGTCTTTGAGCGAGGCTTTTTTGATCGGGCACACCTCAATCGCGATTTTTCCGCCATAGCTGGGTTGCCACCCAAGGTATTGGAAGAGTATATTTCTCGGATTCGGCATATTGATGTAGCGTAAATGTCGGTTTTTTCCAACGTTTTGTCTTTTATTATCCCTTAACTTGCCCGGGAAACAAAAACATAAAAATGCAAAAATTAATGCTTGTAGCTGTGATGGCTCTTCTAATGAATTTGAACACTTTTGCTCAGGAAACCATCAGCCCGGCTAAACAAAAGGCAATGGAGAAATTGGAATTTATAGTTGGTCAGTGGAGTGGCGGTGGCTGGATGATGAACCGCGAAGGAGAAAAACAGACTTTTAAACAAACCGAAGCTATCCAATGGAAGGTAGGCAAAGCCATAATATTGATTGAAGGGCAGGGCAAACAGGGAGAAAAAATCGTACATGATGCCCTGGCTATTATTTCCTATGACGAAACGGCCGATCAATATAATTTCAGATCCTACCTGGCAAGTGGCCGGGAAGGCAGTTATACCGCTACTATAGAAGAGGATCAAACCTTTATCTGGGCCATTGAAGCTCCCGGTGTGACTATTAAATACACCATTCAGGTTAAGGATGACCACTGGCACGAAATCGGCGAGATGAAACGTGGGGAGAGCTGGTTTCAATTTTTTGAAATGGACTTGGATCGTCTGACTAAGTAAGTAATTGGACGCAGAGTTATTAGCTCTGCTTCATCCTTTCTGATGTCCTTTTAGTTGGGAAATACCTCTGCGTCCACTCTTACTCACTCCGTAAATTGCACAGAATATATCATCGGTAAATAATTCGACAGTACCTGCCAATGATAACCCCGGTCGTCAGAGATGAAAATATTGCCGGTAGTGGTGCCAAATACCACCCAATCACCTGTATTAGCGAGACCGTGACGGTACACAATGTCATAGCAGTTTTCCTGAGGTAGTCCCTTGCGGAAATCCTGCCAGGTTTTGCCACCGTCATCAGTGCGGCTGATACATAAGGCTCCGTCTATGGCCACCCGGTGGGTATCACTCACAGCGGGTGCCACCCATGCCTGATCCGGATTGTCTTCGGCTACGGCAATGGCAAAGCCGAATTTTGCAGGCCCATCTTTTTGGGTGATGTCGTCCCATTGTTGAGCCGCATTGCTAGAGCGGAAAATACCACAGTGATTTTGTTGCCAAAGGATATCGGGCGCGGAAGGTGCAGCTACCAGCAAATGCGGATCATGGCCAACTTCTGCCTTGGGATTAGGTAAAAAGTCTGCGTGTAAACCTTTATTACGCACGGTCCAGTTTTTCCCGCTATCGGTGGTTTCAAAAACCCCGGCACAACTGATGCCTACAAAAAGGTGGTCTTCATCCCGTGGATCAAGGACTATGGAGTGGATGCCTGCATAGTCCCGTCCACCGCCAAACCACTGTTCTTCCCGGGAAGGGTGGTTCCACAAAGATTCAACCAGTTGAAAATCGTCACCCCCATTTTTACTCACAAATAAACCACCTGGTTCGGTACCAATCCACATCCGATTGGGGTATTTAATACCTCCATGTTGCATGGCCCATAGGTAGCGGGTTGTTGCGGAGATGTCATCTTTTACTTTTGCTGCTTCGGGATATGCGGGCGCTTTCACCTCTTCCCAATTTTCACCACGATCTAGTGAGCGTTGTAATTTTACACCCCAATGCCCATGATCGAGGCAGGCCCACCAGGTGTCCAGGCGAGGGTCGGCATAAGCGATGGATACAGGAATACCTGGAAAATGCGTGCTTTCTAATCGCCATTCGCCGGAACGGTAATGGTAAACAATCAAACCTTTGCGGGTGCCGATGAGCAGGGTGGATTTCATATTTTACGGATTTATGGTTTGTGGAAAGGTTTTGAGGTTTTAGGGGCATTGGGCTCAATTCTACCGTTTTCTATTCCTTCCATCCTTCCCCGTAAAAACAAAATGGTTTTATTTTACACGCAATTTAAATCTTTTTGTTTTAAAAATCAACCCTTCCACTCTTCTTCGACGTGTTGGTCTTGAATTTTCAAGAATTTTTCGATCTCTTGCTCAATGTATAAAGCCTGGTCAGGATGTTTGAGCCCTTTAATCAGGTCAATTCTTTTTTTATTTCGGTCAATAAGTTTTACCCGGAAAGCAAAATTGGGGCTGTTATTGGATTTGCTGGCCACGTATCTTTCAATAAAAACCTGTTCAATATCCGAGATAGGGAGGTAGCGGTTGGGGTAAAATGGAAAGCGAAGGGGACGGTGCTCAACGGTAAGCTCGCGATGACCGACTGTAATGTAGGTGGTATTGAGCATGGTAGCCAAAACATAATACAACAATCCAATGCCAATCAGTAAATGAATGCTGATACCCAACAGCATTCCATATTGTCCGGTAGCTAGTCCAGCCACAACAAAGATTCCAACAATGCCATTCCAAAACAGGGTAAAAAAGAGAAAAAAGCCGAGGCCTTTGCTGGTTTTTCGCCAATTGATCTCAAAATCCAGTTCAAAATTGGTTTGGAAAGATTCTATGCCGACAGGGAGCAAGACCTCCTGCCGTTTGTGGCTGGGTTGGCGCAGTACTTTTTCGAAATTAAAGACCGCGTTACATTGCGCACACTTGGCCAGTACTTTGTCGATATTGATATCTTCGGCACGAATCTCGCTATTACAGCTTGGGCAGTTGAGTTGAAGGTGCATTTTTTAATGCGAATATAGGAATTTGTTCAAACCTGGATTTTAGGCAAGAGAATTTTCTGCCAATGTATGCAAGATGTTTACTTTTACGGCTTTCAAAAAAAAAGGAGTATGGACTATAATACATTAGGTAATACCGATCTTCAGGTCACTAGGATATGTCTGGGGACAATGACTTTTGGGGAGCAAAACACTGAGGCTGATGGACACGAGCAGCTCGATTATGCTCTGGATCGGGGTATCAACTTTATTGATACAGCCGAGATGTATTCCGTACCCGGCCGCAAGGAAACTCAGGGTAGTACTGAACGTATCATCGGGACCTGGATCAACGCTCGAAATAACCGGGACAAATTTATTCTGGCCTCCAAAATAACCGGACCTTCTTCCGGTTTGAAATATATCCGCAATCCGCTCCGCTTCAACCGGGCGCAAATTACTACTGCTATTGAAGGCAGCCTGCAACGTCTGCAAACGGATTACATCGATCTGTATCAGTTGCATTGGCCGGAACGCAAAACCAATTTTTTTGGTAAACTGGGTTACCAACACGATGCTGATGAGCAGTGGGAGGATAATTGCCTGGAAGTATTGGAAGTGATGCAGGAGCTGATCAAAGAAGGTAAAATCCGTTATTTTGGGGTTTCTAATGAGACACCCTGGGGCTTGATGCACTTCTTGCAACTGGCTGATAAACACGGCTTGCCTCGGTGCATGAGTATTCAGAATCCATATAATTTGCTCAACCGGACTTTTGAGGTGGGCCTCGCCGAAATCGCTATTCGTGAAAAAGCCGGATTGCTGGCCTACTCTCCAATGGGATTTGGCCTCTTATCCGGGAAATACCATAAAGGTAAAGCTGATGTTTCTTCCCGGATCAACCAGTTTAAACAAATGTCGCGCTATAACGGGGCCATTACCCGTGAAGCTGCGGCTCAATATTTGGCGATTGCAGAACAACACAATCTTAGCCCGGCGCAGATGGCGCTGGCATTTGTCACCAGCCGCCCATTTACGACCAGCACTATTATCGGGGCAACAACGATGCATCAATTAAAAGAAAACATAGATAGCCACGAGCTGACTTTAAGCAAAGATGTGTTGGATGCAATTGAAAAAATACACCTGGCTATGCCTAATCCGGCTCCGTAGCCAAGGGCGTTGTCTCCGGCTCCAAATTGGTAGAAGCTACACAATCTATGGCCCATTCGCCCTTTATTTTCCGGTAAATGGCAACCCAGGAAAAATGAGTGGATTCCTCTGTTGGTGGTACCCCTTCATAGGCATAACGGGTCACGACCTCCTTTTGCACCACAGTATATGCCACTGTCGCATCATCCGAAAACCGGATAATCGGTGCTTCGGTATCCTCCCATTTTACAAATTCTACAGCGTCAAAATATTTTTGAAAACGTTCCTTATTTTCTACATAGGTAGGTGTAGTGACCTTGCCCCGATTGACAGAGATAAAATGCTCACTCATGAGGGCAGCAAATTCGGAAGCCATCTTTTCCAAATGGTATTTTTGCTGGAGATCGTGAAGCGCCATAATTTTTTTTGTCTCCACTCCCAGGTCGGGAGGAGTGGGAGCGCAAGCCATCAAACAGGTTAATAGTAGGAATCCAAAATTTTTCATAATCAGGTGATTGGTTTTGAAAAGGTAAGAATATCTATCTTTGCCCGCAAATAGTATAATTTGCGCTTTCACAAACCTATTGCATGCAACTCAAACTGGTAAAAGCATATTTTGATCAATTTACGACTTATCTGGAAAGTACACAAAATGAGGACTGGCTTTACCTGTGGGAATCACAGCGCATTTTTCAGGAAAACTGGGATTTGGAGGCGACAGACCTGACTACGATGTACGATGCCAGCCTGAATAATAGCAAGACCCGCCGCCTCTGGACACGGGAGGCCTACGAGCCCAAAAAGATGATGCTAAAATTCCTGGAGCTGCAATCTGAGTTTGTACGTTCTATGTTTAAGGATTTGTACAAGGAAAGCATTTCTTTATCAGGAAGGGTAGGGCGCTTTGTTTTTTATTGTGATGAATTGTTGAATACCCATGAGGAACTCAACCCCAAATCGAGAGACACCAATCACTACCACGATGATGGCTATCAGATGATCTCCCTTTATCTGGCCTTCCGTTATCCCGATCAATATACCCTCTACAATCGTGATGCCTTCAAAAAGACGCTAAAAAAGCTTGGTGTCTCTGATCTGCCTCTTGCTGATGACCTGGAGCGTTATGCCAAAGTGAGCACCACACTCTTTAAATTGATGCAGAAGGAACCGAAGTTGATGGAGTTACACCAAAATCGGCTAAAAGAGGGAGAGCATTATTTGGAGGAAAGTTTGTTGGTGGTGTATGAGTTTTATCGGTTTTGTGAAAAGAATTAATGGATCAAACATTCCGCAAACAATTTGGAGAAATAAGGTGATTATTCAAAATAAACCTTATTTTACCATGAAATATCTGGAATTGAAACAGGATTTTCATGGTAAAAAACAATTATATACCTCGAATAGCAGAAGCAGCGATTCTAAAACTGATAGACTATTTTCCTGCCGTGGCAGTGGTGGGACCCCGTCAGGTAGGTAAGACTTCTCTGGTTAAAGCTATCCGTTCAAAACTGGAAAAACCGTCAGTATACCTGGATTTGGAAAGCCCTGACGATCTGGTTAAATTGAACAATCCCTCTCTATTCCTTGACCCGCTCTCAAATCAAACGGTTATCCTTGACGAAGTGCAAAAACTGCCTTCGCTTTTTCCGGTGTTAAGAGGTATTATTGATCGCGACCGAAAACCTGGCAGATTTATTCTACTTGGTAGTGCTTCTCCTGATTTGATCAGAGACACCTCTGAATCACTTGCCGGGAGGATTGCCTATCATGAATTGAAACCTTTTTACTGGGATGAGATTCGTTCCCTTACTGACTATCGTTCGCATTGGTTCAGAGGTGGTTTTCCGCCATCTCTTTTGGCACCTAATGAAGAATATGCCCGCCTGTGGAGACAGAATTTTATCAAAACCTATCTGGAAAGAGACTTGGCTCTTCTTGGACTTAATGCTGACCCTGTACTCACCGGCAGACTTTGGCAAATGACTGCCCACCTCAGCGGTAGCCTACTCAATATGGAAACGCTCTCGGGTTCTTTGGGAATTCATGGCACGACGGTCAGAAAATACCTCGATTTTTTTGAATCGGCTTATTTGGTGCGAAGGTTACAACCCTATTTTACTAACTTAAAAAAACGATTGGTAAAAACGCCTAAAATTTATATCCGCGACACGGGCATCCTCCATCAACTCATTGGTGTTCCATCTCTTTTTGAACTGGCAGGACATCCTTTATTAGGTGCTTCCTGGGAGACCTATATTATAGAACAGATAGCGGCCATCCTACCGGATTGGGCAGAGCTATTTTTCTATCGCACCCATCAAGGAACAGAGGCCGACCTGGTCATCACACGGGGGGGCAAACCGGAATGCTTAGTGGAAATAAAATACTCAACTACTCCAAAATTATCTAAGGGATTTCACATAGCCCAGGCTGATTTGAAAACTCGAAAGCATTTTGTCATTTGTCCGGTTGAAACTGGATTCCCTCTTTCAGAAAAGGTCAAAGTGCTTGGCATCAATGAACTTTCTGAGTTATTTGAATAACGCTTATACACAGAAATGATTTTGACCCTATTCTATTACCTTTAATGAAACTAATCGCCTAAATGGATTCCAAAAGAATATACACCAGAGGTTGGAGAGTGCGCAAAGCATACTGGATCACCTTTACGGTTATGATGAGTTATGTCAGACTTTATCTGCTGGGAAAACTATTTGGCTCGGCTTATTATCAAAAAAGAATTATTGCTTTACACATCCGCAATGCACAAAAAGTCAAAAATGCCATCTTAAAACTTCAAGGGCTTTTTATTAAGGTTGGACAATTGCTATCCATCCTTTCCAACTTTTTGCCCGAGAGCTTCCAGGAGCCACTTGAAGCGCTTCAGGACCAGGTTCCGCCAAGGCCTCTGGCAGAAATCCGCCAGCGGATAGTAGCTGAATTGGGAAAGGAGCCCGCTGAAATTTTCGAATATTTTGACGAAACCGCTATTGCTTCTGCTTCTATTGGGCAAGTGCATCGGGCCAGGTTAAAAGACCAGACCGAAGTAGCGGTCAAAGTGCAACATGCCAATATTGAAAAAATTGCAGAGGTCGATTTGCAGATCATGGAGCGCATCATCGGCCTGGTTGCTCGTTTTATGGATATCAAAGGCCTGCGATACGCTTATACCCAAGTGCGAAAAATGATCGAGGAGGAACTCGATTTTGAGCAGGAAGCCAGTTCCATGAAGCTGATCGGTGACAACCTCAGTGAGGAAACCGGACTTTTGGTTCCGGAAGTTCACAAAGATTTTTCTACCAAGAGAATCTTAACCACCACCTTTTATCCTGGTGTAAAGATCAATCAGGTCAAACAAATTGAAGACTGGGGGCTCGACCGGAAGGATTTGGCAAAACGAATTGTTCATGCCTATTGCCAGATGGTCTTTGAAGATGGCTTTTACCACGCCGATCCGCATCCCGGCAATATCCTGATCCAGGAAGATGGGACGCTGGTCTTACTGGATTTTGGGGCAGTATCCTCTTTGAAGCCAGAGATGCGGACGGGTTTGCTCGAACTCATTCAGGCTGCTGCCAAAAATGATGTGGAAAAAATTATTGCTGCCATGAAATTGCTCGGTTTTATCACTCAGCAAAAGGAAGCAGAGCAGATGGCGGAAAAAATGGTGGAGGCCTTCAGAAATTTTGTACAAAATGAGGTGCAATTTGACGGGCTAAGTTTCAAAGACATCAAGGTCAATCCATTTGAGACCAGCCTTTTTGAGCTGATCACAGAGGTTGGCTTTAAAAATATTGCCAATACCGTGCAAGTGCCCAAAGACTACGTCTTGCTAAATCGTATGGTCACCCTATTACTGGGCATTTGTAATACCCTCGATACCCACATGAATCCGATGGAGGTCATCCAACCTTACTTCCAGAAATTTCTACTTGGAGAAAAAGGTGATCTGGTCAAATTTGTCACCGGCGTCTTCCAGCAAACCCTCGCGAATATCATCTCCCTTCCCGGCGAAATGCGTAAACTAATGAACAAAGCCCACCGGGGCGAACTGGAGATCAATCAGGCAAGTAACCGGGAAAAGAATCGATTGTTTTATACTTTGGGGCAGCAATTTCTTTACGCCATTTTAATGATTGTCTCCTCCGGGTTCTGCTATTCTTTCTATCAATTTGGAAACATCGAATTCAGCCGTTACGCTATGCTGGTTGCAGCTTTCTTTTTGTTTTTGATGTTTCGGGCGATCCGGCGGGGGAATCGGATTGGGACTGGGCTTTAGGGGTTGCCTTTCGGCAAATGGAGGGTTAGGTTTTTTTCACCGCAGAGGCGCTAAGGACGCGGAGTATTTTATTGAAATTCAATTCTTTATACACTTTGCTAGACACTCCCGTTAAAGATAAAGGTGACCCATGCACCACATCACCCTCTCACTTCTATCCCCAACACTTCAAAATACGCATCCCAATACCTGAAGAAGTTGCCCGATTTAAGCATCTGCCCAATTTCATGAGGGAATCGGAAATCAACCTCATCAACTTCTTCGGTTGGTTTGAAATGTTTCAGGAAATCTGAACTGACCGTCGTTTTCCAAAGATCAACAAAGTGATTGTTGCGATTAAAACGTTTGACAAAATGAAATTTTTCTGGTTGTAAATCCAGGCCTAACTCCTCTTTTGTCTCTCTTCTTACTGCTTGCAGGCTGGATTCGCCAACGATAGCTGAGCCGCCTGTTGCTGCCCAGACCCCGGGATAGCTAGCCAGGGTTTTCGCCCGCTTTTGAATCAGGTATCGTCCTTTTTCATCCGTTAACCACAGGTGGATGACTAGATGAAAATAACCCGGTGGCATTGGTTCTCCACGTAGGTGGATTTTATCGGTTAACTGGCCGTCGGGAGTGTAGAGGTTCCATTTTTCTGTGGTCATTGGTTGGGAGAAGATTTATAATATAAATGGCCAAAACTATGCTTTTTTTAAGTTTTGGCGGCTTATCTATTTTTATAAACAGCCAAAACAAATCAAAACCTGCACTTTTGGCTATTTATCACCAATCTTTAATTTTTTTCTAACTGACATTGTAATCCTATTTAATCTGCTCCTTTGCCCTATTGATAATCGACTCTACCAACTCCTTTGCCCGCAACTCCTTTAGCAATGCATAAGCCTTTCTGTCCTGGTTGGTTTCCTTTGCTAAGGCATATTTAAGTTTTCCATACTCCTCCCTGGCCCAATTATGTCTTCTTAAATAGTTGCGAAACAAAAGATGCCGATGTAATTCCTGGCTATCCGCTGGACAAACATACAAATGATGTTCTATTTCGTCTAAAACGGGATGTTTGTTTAGCCCCTCATTTCTTTTAAATGCCTCCCGGTTGGCAATACCTTGGTCACCGTTGTGGTAATATCCGATTTTAGACAAATCGGTCTTGATTGCTATAAATTCAGCATCAGCTGGAAAGACTATATCGATATCAATAATTGGTTTTGCAGCTAATCCTGGCACTGAAGTGCTTCCGATATGCTCGATGGCGATTGTATGCCCGTGCAAAGCGCTTTGAAGGACTTCTTTTATCGTTTCGAAGTGTTGTTTCCATATTGGGTTGTAGGTTTGGATTAGCATGGCGGGGTCTTATATAAAGATAAGTAATCAATCATTTGCCTGCCAGTTTTTATTGATGGATGGAGGATAAAGCTTCGAAAATATCCACCCAAAGATCATGGCAACCAAAAAAGACGGAGCGAGAACGTCCAGTGCCACAAAATAGGCACCAATACCTTCTATGTTTTGAAATACAAATTTGATCATGATAACGCTTATAAAACCAGAAATCATGGAAGCAATTGCCCCTTTTTCCGAAAAACCCTTCCAAAAAAGACTCAATATAATGACCGGGCAAAATGTCGCTGCTATTCCTGACCAGCCAAAGATAATGACCCAGAAAACCTGTCTTTCCGGAGAAACAAGGGCGATGGTCATGGCAATACCTAGTGCAACTGCTGCCATAATGACTGTGACAATTCTAGACAATTTGGTGAGCTGATCATCTTTTATTTCAGGATTAAATATTTTCTGATAAAAATCTCTTGTAATGGAACTTGAAGCAATAACGAGCAAAGAATCAATCGTAGACATAATGGCAGAAAGTACGATGGCGATATAAATTGCTACCAGAAGGTTGGGCAGGAAATTTTCTGTCATCATATTTAGAACATCAGTTGCCCCAACACCAAAAACAGCTTCGGGATCTTGCCCATTTTCAGTAAAAAGCACTCTGGCAAGAATACCAATAGTCACGGCAGCGGCATCAGTGAGCAAGGTGAATGCAATGGCCACCCATCTACCTTTATCAATTTCCTTTTCATTTTTAATGGACATGAAACGGACATATACCTGAGGCAGCCAAGGAAACCTAGTCCTATCATTGAGAATCCCAGAATAGTAAATAGATTCATCCATCCGTCTTCATTTCCTCCCCAAATATCAGTCAGGGCAGGATCAATGGCATGCAATCCTTTGGTGATTGACAGTCCATGATCCATCGAAAACCAAACAACTACAGGAAGTAGCACCAACCCAAAAAACATGAGTAGCCCCTGGAATAAATCAGACCATACCACAGCAACAAATCCTCCTACGAATATGTAGATCAGAACAATAAAAAAACCAATTAAAGCGCCAACGTAATAGTTGATATCCAGTAAGGACTCAAAAGCTATACCTGTGGCATCAATTTGCGAACTGACATAGATGACTACAAAAATGGATAGAACTGATGCAGAAAGGATTCTTAACGTATGCGTAGTTGATTTGAAGTGGCTCTCCAGATAATCTGGAACCGTGATCGATCCATAAGCATCAGATTTTCGTTTGAAACGTTTGGCCATAAAAAACCAGGAGACAAATACCCCCAACAGCTCCCCTAAGACGACCCAGTATGCGGAAAAACCTGCCAGGGCTCCCATTCCTGTCAAACCTATGAGTAACCAACCAGACTCTCCAGTGGCCCGAGCTGAAAATGCCACGGCCCAATAGCCCATCTTTTTTCCGCCGACATAAAAGTCACTCATGCTTTTAATGCGCCTGGATGCCAGCAGGCCAATTAGAAACAGGATAGACACGTAAACTGCGAGCACAATAAATTTTGTAAGCATCATGTTTTGTTTGTTTGATCTCATGATGAGATTTCGCTTACAAAATAAAGCCATCCTTTATCCTGTAAACAATTGACCCCTTACTATTAGAATCGGTTAATTGATCTCACACAATGCTCTTATTCACAAAGCCACCATCTACCTTTACACTGACCAAAGTTGAGTCGGAAGAAGCGTTCAGTCCTTCTCTAAACTAGCCAGATATACCTTGGTTTGCTCTATATAGTTGGCATTCTTGGCAGCGGTAGCCCATTCGTGTGCTTCTTTGACTGTACGAATCGCCATTTCCCGCTGGCCCTGCGCGGCGTATATTTTGGATTTTAATAATCCATAGCGGTAGTTTTGCTCACTTTTTGCCAGGGCGGCATCGATCCATTCCATGGCCTGGTCCAGATCGATATTATTGTGCAAATTGTATTCCGCCGCACGGAAGTAGATCTGGTCTGAAACTTGTTCGGGTTGCTGTAGCAGTTCTGCCATTTGTGCTTTGATCTTCGCATTGACCTCCAGTTCAATCGGGAACTTGACCAGGGTATTTTCCCAGGCCAGTTGTAGGTGGCAGGAATTCGTAGTGATATCCGTAAACTGCATCGTAAACGTCTCGACCGTGATGGGGTTGTGGATTGGCGCTACGGTAAAGCGAAAGGCATCGTTTTCAGGCTTTACCCGATCGCCCGCAATACTTCGCATATCCGTTTTCTTGTGAATGATGATGGTCCATTCTTTTTCGCCAGGAATGGTATACAGCGCATAAGTACCCGCAGGCAGATCGTTGCCGGCTATTTTTACCGCTTCCTCAAAGGTCAACTTGGTAGAAGCGTTGGCACCTGTACGCCAAATTTCTCCGTAGGGTACCAGGTCTCCAAAAACGGTGCGGCCTTTGGCACTCGGGCGGGCATAAGAGAGGGTGATCTCCGTTAAGCCTACTTCCTGCTTGATTTCGGAAGCTGGACTCAAGGTCGGGGTGCGCAGATTTTGCGCATCCAGGCGTAGAAGACAACTTAATGCGATCAGTAAGATTGTGTATTTCATTAGGGTGCATTTTTTAGCTGTTAGAGCATGTTTGGAGGCCAACCTTCGGGCTGCAAACATGCTCTAACGGTTCGTGTATGCGGCGGTGCGACCTTTTGGGAGCGCTGATCGACATACACATTTATTAGCTACAATTTATTTTACAAAGTACATTTCCATTTCTCCTTTTCCCTTAGCATGAATTTTCCCTCTGTATTCGCAATCGATATCATTTTTGACAAGTTGATAAGTCGATCCTGAAATATTTATTTTACCGGGTTCTCCTGATGACTCTATCCGACTTGCCGTATTAATGGTATCTCCAAAAAGGTCATATCTGAATTTCTTCTTTCCTACTACTCCAGCCACAATAGGTCCGGAATGTATCCCAACTCTCATTCTCCACTTTATTTCATGTTTCCGATTTCTTTCCTCTAGGTAGTATAACATCTGTTGTGCGGCTTTAATGCAATTAATAGCATGTTCAGTTAACTCCTCTCCAAGACCACATGCAGCCACATATGCATCACCAATTGTTTCAATTTTTTCAACTCCTGTCTCCTCAACGATTTCGTCGAACCGCCCAAAAATGTCATTGAGCTCATTGACTAAAGTGATTTCCGAAATGGATGCTACTAACTCCGTAAAACCTTTGAAGTCGGTAAATAGTATAGTTACATTCTTGTGCTTCTGAGGAATTGTTCTACCGGTTTCTTTTAGATCCTTTGCTACATTTACTGGAAGAATGTTATGCAGAAGATCATCTGTTTTTTTCTGTTCAGCCATTAAGGATTCCTCCGATCTATCAATTAGAACAGACATACTCCATATAAGTGCGAGACAAATAAATCCAGTAATGCTGATATTAACCACTTGTGATAAATAGGGATCTACTTCATTATAATGACCACTCATATTTGATTGAAGTAATACAGTAACAATCAACGTCAAGCAAGCCAATATACTAAAACCATGGGCTAATTTCCTTGCCTTTCGTGGAAAAGTCATGTATGGCATGATGATTATTAAGAAGCAAATGAACGCAACGCCTGACGAATATCCCAACAAATAAAGAAATAAAAGAACCGATATATACGATGCAATAGTAAGCCATATAGTAGCCAGTACCCGCCAACCTTTCTTGTTAAAAATTAATACCATTAGAAACATCAATCCCAACAATGCATTGCTTCCGTAAATTATTGGGGAGCCAGTGAGGTTAATTGAAATTAGCACCCAAATTGCATTATATATTGCACCTAGAATAGATGCAATATTCGTTACTCGTAAATACCTGATTTCAGGGATAGAAAAGTCTTTATTAGCACCAATATCAACTATTTTGTGGAAGAATCGGGATTCGTTTTTATCATCAATTGACATTTGGTTCTTCTTTTTTTCTTTAGATTATTGATTGCTTTTTATTGTAGCTAACTCAAAGGAATGCCTGCGCCCCCATCACAAAAAAACCACGCCAGCACCCTGTCGCGCAAACATTTCAGTTGAACGATCCCGGTGACCAAGAGGTAGCAAACTATTCCTAAAGGGAAAGCCATTTTTCTACTATTGGCTTCACCACAGCCCAATTTAAGTTATTCCAGACAAAGATGCTGCTGATCTTAAGACGGATTCTAGGATGAAGCAAAGTTCTCCCATAGATTCTCTGTTTTGTTGCCATTTTACATCGATTAGCAAATATCTATTCGAAGCTAAAGAAGGTAGATGAGTGGCTACGTAATCGACTGCGTGGAGTAGAACAAGAATGGGCGGATGGGCAGTAGCTCAAAGTCCAATACTTGGAACCACAATAAGCGTGTCGCTACTTAAACGAAAAGGTTATGTTTCCATGATTGATTACTACTCAAAATTCAAAATTTCGATTTAGTGAACCGCCGTATACGAGACCCGTTTGTGCGGTGGTGTGAGAGGCGCACCCCATCAGGTAACTCTGGTGGGGCCGTCTACTCGATTAGCTTCTCGCCTTTTTTATCCTGCTTTATATGGATTGAATGTTACTTGGTCTATTCTTTCCAAAATTCTACCATTGGTAGTGAAAAGTAAATAAAATTTGCCATTTGTGACAACGAAAACGCCTTTTTCTATTTCATTTCCATATTCGTCTGTTATTGGCTCTGTTTCAAGTCTCCAAAATGATTTTTCACTTGTTATGGACAGCATTTATTTACTTAATTCATATACTTTAACTGCCAATTTAGCAAATGCAGGAAGTCCGCGGCTAATTGTTGCTTCAATTACTTTTCCACTTTTAAAATTCCCCATTTTCGCAATATCATCATAAGTCCAACTATTTTCTTTCATCATGTTTCTAAATCTTTCTCCCCAATTTTTTTTAATTTTTTCCTCCATTTTTGATTTAAAGAATTCCCAAGTCTTATCATCCATTGAGCCATCTTTGCGGTACATAAGTCGAACAAATTCCAAATTCAATTCCAATTCTGACATATTTGGATTTGTTTCTTTTATCCATTCTCTAGTTCTATTAATTCCCATGTTAGCAAAATCAGTTGCAATCTTTAACCTCTTTCCTGATGGGAATTTATTAATTATTGCAACTTGTCTTGCAGCGGCTTCTTTGCTTACATTTACTTTTTTATTCCAAAATTCCATAAGTCTTTAATTTTAAAGCATGAACCCAACTTTTAATGTAGGACATATTTAACGATTCATCTAGCAAAAGAAATTTCAAATCTTCAAGCTGCTTCTCGCTTGGTGTAATATTGTACCATTGCAACTTTGAAATTACAAGATCTTCCTTCGAGCAAATAAAACATTTGACTCCAAAAAAGTCAACTTCTTCTCTTCTTTCGAATGCTCTCCAATTGTAATCACTATCTTTATACGTCATGAAGTCAAACTGTACTCTTCCCCTAAATAGCAACCGGTAAATAGTAGAGATCTTGATTTTTCAATTCATACTCCAATGGAGTAAGTCTCTTTAGACTTTTGTGAGGTCTTTCGCTATTGTAGTCGACGGACCAGGCTTGAATATTCTGGTTGAGTAAAGCTAAGGATTCAAACCAATGCAAGTTAAGACATTCCACTCTTAAAGTCTTGTTCAAACGCTCAATTAAACCATTCTGACTTGGCTTTCCAGGTTGAATATGAAGTAAGTTGATCTTTCGTTCACTGGCCCAATCTATAAGTTGCTGAGCAATGAACTCCGGGCCATTGTCGCAACGAATGTAGGCTGGACGTCCTTCGATAATCGATCACCTGATTGAGCACTTCAATTAAAGTTTTAGCCGAAATACTTCGGTATGCTTGGGTCCATAATGCACGTCGGGAACTTTCGTCCATAATATTGATGACTCTGACGGCTTTTTGATTAGGCCCTACAATCCAATCACTGACAAAGTCCATAGCCCAGCCCTGATTTACCTGCTCAGGAGCCAATAATGCCTGATAAAGCCTTCTAATGCGCGGCCGCCGTGGAACTACACGTAAATGCAGCTGTTCTGCTTTCCAGATTCTATAGACCTTCTTGTGATTCCAAGGGTGACCTTGTTTGCGCAAATAGAAAAAGATTAGCCAAAATCCCCAGGCTATAAACCGTTTGACGGTCTTGTGAAGCAATTCGGCAATTTGCTGGTCAAGCTGTTCAGGTCGATGCCCGCTAAGGCGGCTGTAATAAGTCTGGCGACGAAACCCCAGGACACGACAGCAACGGCGTTTACTTTTTTTTCCTTGCTGTCCGATCTGATCGATCATTTCTTCTTGGCGTCCTGGGTTTGCCACTTTTTTAGCATCTCATACCCTTCCTGTAGTATCTCATGATCGATACTCAGTTCTGAATACATCTTCTTGAGCCGGGTATTTTCTTGCTCTAATTGCTTAATTTTACGCTTTTCATCATCTTGATTTATGGCCACATCTTTCTTCCATTTGTAAAAAGTGGCTGGACTGATCTGGTGCTCGCGACAGATCGAATCCACGCTTTGACCACTATCTTGTTTGGCCAAAATGGCCAGCCGTTGGCCTTCAGTAAAATCACTCTTGCGCATCTGTTTTTGTTTTGAAAGTTAGATAATTTTTTACTAACTCTCTACTTATTTGTGGTTGCGCTTAAGGGGAATAGTACACCCGGACTTGTTTAAAAAGCTGTTTTTTTACCAATAATTCAATGAACGGATGCTCCTTTTAACTCTCTTATTTGATCGTTTTACTTGCTCCTATCAAAAGTGTCGTCCAACCACTCCCTCTCCAACACAACAATAATCTATTCAATACCCATAATTCTCTGCTGGATGGCTGGTGCGTTCAACATAGCGTCATCGCTCAGGAGCTGTTTTAAAACCGGATTTGGAAAGCGAAAAGTCAGATCAGTAGTTGAGGCAAGGCGCCAGAAAGCGCGCATAGCCCAAGTTACGTAAGTTTTTTGGTAACGAAGTCTCGGCTGCTGATTTGATTTTGTAGCCATGCTCCTACGCTGAAGCTTCAGCGCAAGCGTAAGTTTGGTTTCAAAACAGCTTCTCGGACCATCGCTCATCGCTCTGTCTCGCTTTGACGCTTATTTGTTAGAGGCCTTTTTTTTATATTATATTCATTTTTTGATTCAATATCTCAACTTTAAAATTTACTTTCGCTTTCAATGCTTCAAAAACTCTTAATATCGTTCCAATCGTTACATTACTCATACCATTTTCCAATTTTGATATTTGTGCTTTCTGAACCCCCACTAATTCACCCAACTCCTCTTGTGTTAAATTTCTTTCTTTTCTAGCTCTCTTTATCATCTCCCCTATTA
>BQJU01000061.1 GCA_021604865.1 Saprospiraceae bacterium
CCATTTGATGCGGCTCTTTTGTCACCAGCCGTTGTTGCTCAAATCCTTGCTTAGTAGTGGCCAAGCGCGGTTTTCGCGCCTAGGCTGGTGACAAAATAGCTCGCCTGAAACAGACAACTTATTCTTCGCTGGCCCCTTAGAGACCGGATTTGCTAAAAAATCGACGGGAGCTGATTTCTAAATTATTGCTAAAATGGCGGGAGCTTTCGTTTTAAGCCGTCAAAATGGCAGTTTTTCACCAATGGCATGCCGTTTGAATAGAAGGATTGAGTAATCCGATTTTTAATTTTCGCCACCATTTGCGTCATGCTGGTGAAAATCTTCAAAATAAAACCGCTTAATATGAAAAAAGGTAATATCTCCGTACAAACGAAGAATATTTTCCCCATCATTAAAAAGTTCCTGTATTCCGATCACGAAATTTTTCTGCGGGAACTTATTTCCAATGCTGTTGATGCGACCAATAAACTGAAAACGCTGGCTTCAAAAGGCGAATTCAAAGGTGAATTGGGCGACTTAACCATTGAAATCCTGCTGGACAAAGAAAATAAGACCCTGACCATCCGCGATAAGGGCCTCGGGATGACCGAGGAGGAAGTAAAAAAGTACCTCAACCAGGTGGCTTTTTCCAGTGCTCAGGAATTTTTGGACAAATATAAAGACGACGCCAACATCATTGGCCACTTCGGTCTTGGTTTTTATTCTGCCTTTATGGTAGCCGAAAAGGTGGAAGCGGTGACCCTCTCCTACCAGGAAGGCGCACAGGGCGTAACCTGGACTTGTAAGGGCGATCCTAAATATACCCTTGAAGACAATGACAAAACTGCCCGTGGAACCGATATGGTACTGCACATCGACGAGGATAGTGCGGAGTTTCTGGAAGAATCACGCATTGAAGAGTTGCTGCTGAAATACTGTAAATTCCTGCCTGTATCCATCAAATTTGGTACGCGGAAAGAAAGTATCACCGAAGGAGAAGGAGAAGATGCGACAACCAAGGAGATCGAAGTTGACAACATCATCAATAATACCTCTCCAGCCTGGAAAAAACAACCTGCAGACCTGACGGATGAGGATTATAAGGGTTTTTATAATGAACTGTATCCTTATAGCCAGGCACCGATGTTCTGGATACACCTCAATATAGACTATCCGTTTAACCTGACAGGTGTCCTTTATTTCCCTAAATTGGGCAACACCTTTGAGGTACAAAAAAATAAAATCCAGCTCTATAGCAATCAGGTATACGTCACCGATGATGTAAAAGAAATCGTACCTGAATTTCTGACCATGCTGCAAGGAGTCATCGACTCCCCGGATATTCCGCTCAACGTTTCCCGCTCCTACCTGCAGTCTGACCATAACGTAAAAAAAATTACAGGTTACATTACCAAAAAGGTAGCCGACAAGCTGCATGAGCTCTTCAAAAATGACCGCAAGGCTTTTGAAGAAAAGTGGGATGATTTGGGTGTATTTGTGAAGTACGGCATGATCTCAGAAGATAAATTCTACGACAAGGGGATGAAGTTTGCCCTACTGAAAAATGTGGATGGTGAATGTTTTACCATCGAAGAATTTAAGGAAAAGGTAAAAGCCACCCAAACAGATAAGCACGACAAAATTGTGCTGATCTATACCAATAATGCGGTAGAACAGGATAGCCAGATCACGGCAGCCAAGAACCGCGCTTATGAAGTACTAGTCTTTGACACCATAATTGACAATCACTTCCTGCAACAGTTGGAACACAAACTTGGTGATGTCACCTTTGTCCGGGTAGACTCGGAAACGGTTGACAACCTGGTACAGAAGGATGAGAAACAGGAGTCTGTGCTCAGCGAAGACGAAGAAAAAAAGGTGAAAGAAGTATTTGAAGGATTGATAGATGGCCCTAGTGCCACTGTAGTCCTGAAACCTATGTCGCCAGATGACCAGCCGGTAATGATCACCAAGCCGGAATTTATGCGCCGCATGAAGGAGATGCAGGCGATGCAAGGCATGTCGTTTAATAACTTCCCCGATACATACAACGTAGTAGTGAATGCCAATCACCCACTGATCGCCTCAATACTGGCGAACGAAAGTGATGAGGGCAAACAAAAGGATATGGCCAGCTACTTATACAACTTGGCGCTGTTGAACCAGAATATGTTGAAAGGTGCCGATTTGACGGCATTTGTGAATAAGAGTTTGGAGTTTCTGAAGTAAGGAACTTTTATGATAATTGATTGAAAACGGGCGCTTCGGTTAGGAGTGCCCGTTTTTTTTGTGTGCAATCATCAAAACCTGGATTGAGTTAAAAAAAGTCGATGGCTTTTGTTTAAATTGAATAGTGTTGTTTTTAAATACGCGCAAATCAATCATAATTATTCAAAATCCGCTCACTATGAAGATACCTTCAACTTTAATCACCTTGTTTTGCTTTTCACTTTTTGTTATGGATGAAGCCATCAGCCAGGAATTTGCCCCAATTGGAGCAGTGTGGCATGTAGGCACCTATCGGACGACCACAACCTGGGATATCAATTACGACATTATCGAAAGTGTGGGCGACACCATTATAGCAGGCAAAAATTGTAGGATTATTGATATTCCGGCAACTTGCAATAATGTACCGTCTCCGCAATACATGTATATGGAAGATGAAAAACTATATTATTTTAGTCCTGTCGAATTCGACAATCCGGAATTTGCTGACGCTTACATCTTCTTTTACCGAAAGAATCAACTATCAGATTTTTGATGGAAAAGGGGCAATATTTTTGGCGGGAGTCCATTTCACTGGCCAAGCGCCAATATCCATTGCTGATCTTAAACCCGGAATTTATTTTATCAAGCTTTCTGCTCCGGGTTTTACAGGAGTTAAGCGATTTATTAAAATGTAGGTGTGTGAATTTTGTCTAAAAAGTATATTGTCATGAAGTTATATAATGAATTAGCGAATTGGTGGCACCTTCTATCCTCTCCTGCCGAATATGCAGAAGAGGCTGAACTGTATTGGACCATCATTTCAAAATACAAACAAAACATCAAACAGGCCCTGGAATTGGGAAGTGGTGGTGGGAACAATGCCTTTCATTTAAAGAAAAAATGCCAATTCACCCTGACCGATCTTTCCCCAGCCATGCTTAAAATAAGCGAAACATTAAACCCTGAATGTGAACACTTCCCAGGGGACATGAGAACTATCGATTTAAACCGAACTTTTGATTTGGTATTTATACATGATGCCATTATGTTATTGACTACTGAACAAGAATTGGAGCAGGTTTTTCAGGTCGCTAAAAAGCATTTAAAACCAGATGGCATTTTGTTTATCACTCCCGATTTTTTCAAAGAGACATTTAAGCCTAGTACCAACCACGGCGGCCATGACGATACATTCCGCAGCATTCGATACCTGGAATGGACTTATGATTCCAATCCCGATGATACTATAGTAGAGACGGATTATGCCTATCTAATAAAAGATAGAGATGGGAAAACGACCCATGAATATGATCATACTCAAGAAGGCATTTTTTCGAAAAACACCTGGGAAGCATTACTGAGGAAAGTCGGGTTTAAAGTGAATTTTGAATTGATTGAACATTCCGAGCTTGAAGCGGGTAGTTATTTTGGGATTGTGGGTCGGAGAATGTGAGTAAATGATAAAAAGCCAGCCTTAGAGCATGTTTGGAGGTCGGCTTTTGTAGCGAGAAGTGTCCATTTTTTGATAAAGTAAGGCTTTTTTTGAAGTTCATACCCTGAGGTACGGACAAGAAAAGTAACAGCCTGTCCCGCCGAAGGGAAACCGCTAGGTCGGGAAAGCATCATCGAAAAAGGGACCCTTTGCAGCCAAATGGTTGGCCTCCAAACATGGTCTTAGAGCTGTTTGGAGGCCAACGTTCTAAAAGATGTAGACTTACGAGTCAAGTTATTTCTTTGAGTTAGTTATAAACAACACGTCAAAAATGAAATATTCCTTTTGCTTATTATTATTAATACCCTATTATTTATCAGCTCAACCCGATATTGAAGATTATAAAATAAAAATGATTCCGATCCTTACTGAATCACTCGAAAAATCTCCTGAAAATGATAGTTTGACCTGGGAAAGGATAAACCTGCTTTTTAATCCCCACTTCACTATTTATACAAGACCAATAGTAAGTGTCAAAGATTATCGGGTATATGAATTTTATCATCCACCGATAGGGGAGCGTTTAAAAATAGACACGCTTATTGAAATTAATAAACTAATCGATAAAAACGTTGTGGTAAAAGGGTTTGGTTCAATTACGAACGGTAAAGTGCATCCGGATATAACAAGTGCCAACTTCTTTTACAAACGTGGTCAATATTTTTATTTGAGAAACCAAAAAGAAGAGGCCCTGAAAGATTATTTAACTGCATTAAATGCTAATCCGGATCAACACCTAAAAGAAAGAATATGCATTTCTCTTGCTGCATATTATTATAATCTGGAAAAAAGTCCCTCTCAAAAAAAATTATTGAAAGCTTTAGAATATGTTGATCTGGTTACTCCAATTCAATACGAAACTACTCCCAGAGTAATCGAACAATATGATGGTCGCTACCTAGACATTTTTGAACGTGAAAAAATCATGCTGTTGGAAGCTACTAATAACGAAACAAGGTTGACCAATTATCTAAAAAGCCTTGCCCTCACGTACATAAGGTATCACCTCGAAGTAATTAAACGTCCCGACAAAGTAAATAATAATATCAAACAGTATTCGGGCACCATTTTAAGTAATGGATTTGATTATCTTAAAATGTTATATGATTATTACATCAGAATCGGTAAAGTCGGAAGCCCTGACAATTATATAGAAAACTTATTAAATCAGCTCATCAAAATGGAAACAAAATAGCACGTGGACACTTATTGATACCTCGTCCCTAAATCACCCTACCCGATATTTCCGCTTCATATACCCAGTATACAACAATCCCAACAGCGTAGGAGCAATCCAAGGAATCATCATCCATTGAGCATGCAACTCCAATACACCGACCATCAGCCGACTGCCGCCGAAGGCGAAAAAAGCAGTATACGCTGCGATGCCTGATATGATCGTACCTTGAATGTGCATTTTAAGTTTAGTTTCCTTATCCATTGCTTTGGCCTTGGTTCTAAAGATGTCTCTTCCTGCCGGAATAGCCAGCAGTCCGAAAAAGGCCATCATGGTTCCCATTCCCAAAAATTGGAACTTTATGGCACCCAACAGGAACATGCCCAGGCCAGAGACAAAAAGTACGGACGAGAATACCCTCCTGATCATAAAATACCGATCTGTCCATTCTTTATTTTGTTGCAGTATTTCGTAAGCGTACCAAAGTGGATAGGCCGTAATGATAGCGAGATACCCCAAAAACAATGCTGCCATATAGTGTGCCATGATGATATTGCAAATACTCATTAAAAATGCAGTGATGAGTACGATCCACATAGTGATAAAGTAATATCGGCCAACCTTGCGATGAATTGGACTCCCCTTCTTAACACCTACAGGAATCCAGAATAATATAAGCCCTAAAATGCCGAAAGGAATGTGAATCCAAAGTAGCAACTTGTGTATTAGCTCAATCATGGAAATACGTTTTTGATGAATTGATGAGCCAAACATATCCCCCTTTTCACATAACAGCAAGGACATTGTGACGACTGGCAACCCAAGGGATAAAATACAAAGCAGAAGTGATGATTTACAAGGGCTAGGGACGAATGACAAGGCTAGTTTTCTCTAAAAACAACTACACAGCTTCGCGAAACGGGGATTATTTTATCACAATCCGAAAGGGTAAGCAACAATCCTTGGGCATTTCCAGAGGTAGCAATAATGGCTTCCCGATTTACCAAAAAAGATCGATGACACTTAACAATTGAGCTTCCTTCTACCTCATCCAGAATACTCTTTAAAGTCACTCTTTCGGTTTGTTCTTTTAATTGGCCCTCGGAGTTGACATAGCCTATTTTTACATAGTTCTGCAATGCTTCCATATATCTGATTTGACTAGCTGGAATATCAAAAACAGATAGGTCATTTAGATTGCTGACGCTAGAAGCGCGTCCTTTCTTTTGATTGATTTCTTCCGATATAATTTGATACCTATTCTCCTGCCTGATTAACGATATTGCTCCCAGCACAACAACGGGGAAAATTCCTATGGCAAAGGTGCCGTATATCATCTGGGGTAAAAATTCCCATCGAATGTTTCCAAACAGGCTGCGGGCGAACAAGAAGTTAGCAAGACTGATGCACAGCATTAATCCTAAAACATTCAATATCCATCTGCCAAAAGTGAAATGTTCCCGCTCTCCTTTTAGGTTAAACAGTCGACTAATAACAAATTCATAAATAATCGAGGCTAAAAATGTCATACTACCAAAACCCAGACAAATAAGAAACATGCCTGACTCAATAGTGGAAATACCAAAGGGTTGGAAAGTATAAAGGAATAAAATCACAAACACACTAATCATCGTAATGACTCTAACATAACCTAATGTACTTTCTTCCTCGGGAAAGGGCTTTCTTAGTATATTTACTATTTTATCGAAAAATTCCATCTCCTAAAGGTAAAAAATGAAGGAAACAAATTCAATACAGGAATAAAATATGAAAGTAATCATAACAGGAGCCACCGGCATGGTAGGAAAAGGTATTCTTTTGGAATGCCTGGATCATAAGGATATTACAGAGGTACTATCCATTTCAAGGAGGTCAACAGATATCAAACATGTAAAGCTGAAAGAGTTGATGCATTCGGATTTCTCCGAATTTGCTTCAGTGGCCGGGCAGTTGAAGGGTTATGATGCCTGCTTTGCTTGTATGGGGGTTAGCTCAGCCGGAATGAATGAGGAGACATATACTAAATTCACCTATCATTTTACCCTTTCCCTCGCCCGGGAACTTTATAGGATCAATCCCGAAATGACATTCAATTATGTTTCGGGAAAAGGAACCGACTCCAGTGAAAAAGGGAGCGTTATGTGGGCACGGGTAAAAGGAAAAACGGAAAATGATATTTTAAGCCTGGGTTTCAAACAGGCCTATGTATTTCGTCCCGGAGCCATAATTCCGATGCGTGGCGTAGAGCCCAGTAGTAAAATTTATAGGATTTTGGTCAATAACCTGACCTGGCTGCTCAAACTTTTAAAAAAATTAGCCCCTAACGCCATTGTAGATACCACTCAAATTGGGCTGGCTATGATCAATATTAGTCAAAAAGGGTACCACAAAAAAGTAATCAATCCGGTGGATATGCTGGCTCTGGCCAATTGAAATCCAGCAAAAAAACTCCTCGGCTATTGATAAAAATCAAAAGTGTGATCAAAAAAACTTTGGTGGTTAAGTGTTTGTTTGGAGGCCCCTATCTCAATAAACTATTAATTAAAGAAAAATGAAGAAGATCATTTTTAACGTCCTGAATCAAAAATTAAAAAACCAGGTAGGCATTTTTGAGGAAATGTTAAGAAATGAAATCAATGAAAATTTAGAGGAGGTAAAGAACGTTAATACCTATCATAAAACCCTAAATGCAGAATTTTCTAATTTACTTAAACGTGATAATACAATACAAGCCGTGTTTGGACCTTCAGACAGATTCTAACCCTTTAACCACAGTAGCATGACCATTCCTGATAAAAACGCCACCTTCCCCCTACCTCATTATGATAGGCTATGTTTTCTAAAAAACATCATCCAAAATCCCAACATTATTGTGGGTGATTATACCTATTATGATGACTTTGAAGATGTGCATAACTTTGAAAAAAATGTCAAATACCACTTTGATTTTATTGGCGACAAGCTGATCATTGGCAAGTTTTGTATGATTGCTTCGGGAGTAACCTTTATCATGAACGGTGCCAATCACCTGACCGACGCTATTTCTACCTACCCTTTCGCCATTTTTGGACACGACTGGGCCAATGCTATGGAAGGCAAGACTTATCCGACCAAAGGCGACACCGTCATCGGCAATGATGTATGGATCGGTTATAATGCCACCATTATGGCTGGAATAACGGTCGGCGATGGCGCCATCATCGCCTCCAATTCGACGGTTACCAGGGATGTAGAACCCTATGCTGTCGTAGGTGGAAATCCGGCCCGGGAAATTAAGAAGCGCTTTTCAGACGAGCAGATCAAAAAATTGGTGGCCCTCAAATGGTGGGACTGGGACCTGGAGCGCATTACAAAGAATGTGCAAGCCCTTACGGGGAAGAATATAGCAGATTTAGATATGCCCTAAATTGGAAGGTAGCAAAGATATGAACATCAACATCCGCCAAGAAACTCCAGCTGACTACCAAGCCGTAGCCAAGGTGATCGAAGCCGCCTTTAAAAATGAACCCTTTCGCGATCAACAAGAGCATTTTCTGGTAGAAAGATTGAGGAAATCGGATGCCTTTATTCCAGAGTTATCGCTTGTTGCGGAGATGAATGGGGAAATTGTGGGGCATATTTTATTGACAAAAATTAAGATAAAAAACGAGCAGGAATCCTTTGACTCTCTAGCGCTTGCCCCGGTTTCAGTCAAGCCTGATTACCAAAAAAAAGGCATTGGCAGCCAATTGATCCAAACCGCTCACTTCCTGGCCAAAGCAATGGGGTTTAAATCTATCGTATTACTTGGGCATAAAGATTACTACCCAAAATTTGGCTATGAACTCACCAGTAAATACGACATACATTTGCCTTTTGATGTTCCCGAAGAAAATTGTATGGTTCTTGCCTTGATAGAAGGAGGATTGAAAGAGGTAAACGGTGTTGTGGTCTATGCTGATGCCTTTTTTGAATAAAACCCTACATTTCTTCCTTTCGCTCATCCAAATTACCGCAGGATAAGCAGATTTGCATTCCCAACCCACTCTACCGCATCTTTGTACTGTTGGTTTTATAGAACCTACTTTTCAACAATAGAGTTGTTTCGCAGGGGCAGGGCGGTGAGTAGCCATCCGTTTTAACCTCGTCAAGACTCCTGGAAAACAACCCTACAAAATTAGTTCTGATTTATAATTTCGAACGCATGCGATAGACAAGGGGAATACCTTTGTGAAAAATTAAAATTTTATTTCATAAGTCATAGGGGTGCCCAAAAGAATAAAGTATCCCTTACTCGAATAATGCATAAGAAATCACCAATAAACAATCATGAAAAACTTTTTGAAATTACCCGTACTGTTGTTTTTATTATTAAGTGCAGCAACTGGCTTTTCGCAAGAAAAGTTTACCCTCAGCGGACACATCCGCGATGCGACCAATGGAGAAGAATTGATCGGTGCCAATATCTATGTAGAAGAATTGGGCACCGGTTCATCCACCAATGTCTATGGATTTTATTCTCTTTCCCTCGATCCTGAAAATTACAAGATTGTCATTAGTTACCTGGGTTATCAATCCCTGACTAAGGAAATTTCGCTGAGCGAAAGCCAGGTTTTCGATATTGAGCTACAGCCCGAAGGCGTGATGGTCGTCGAAGTAGTTGTAACGGCCAAGGAAGAAGACAAAAACGTGAAGAACGTGGAAATGAGTGTGGAAAATTTGAGTGCGGTGCAGATCAAGAAAATTCCCCAGGTTATGGGGGAGGCAGATTTGATTCGAAGCATTCAATTATTGCCAGGTGTAAGCACCGTTGGAGAAGGGGCTACCGGCTTTAATGTAAGGGGTGGTAATGTGGACCAAAACCTCATCTTACTGGATGAAGCCACAGTCTATAATTCTTCCCATTTATTCGGTCTTTTTTCCGTTTTTAATGTCGATGCGATCAAAGATTCGAAGTTGTATAAAGGAGGGATTCCTGCAAAATATGGTGGTCGGCTTTCTTCAGTTCTCGACGTACGCCAACGAGATGGCAATCGAAAAAACTTCGCCGCCAATGGAGGTATTGGACTGATTGCCAGCCGATTGACCTTAGAAGGGCCTATTCAAAAAGACAAAAGTTCTTTTATGGTGGCGGGCCGGAGTTCGTATGGACACCTGTTTTTAAAACTCGACCCGGAACTAAAAGACAATGTGGTTTATTTTTACGATCTGAATGCAAAAGCTAACTTTTATTTGAGTGACAAAGACCGCATATTCCTATCGGGGTATTTTGGCCGGGACGTTTTTAATTTTGGTGATGCTTTTTCGTCTGATTGGGGCAATGCCACTGCAACAGTGCGCTGGAATCACCTGTTTTCCGATAAACTATTTTCCAATTTTACCGCCATCTACAGCGATTATGGCTACTCGTTTGGCGTACCGGAAGGAACTCAGGCTTTTGACTGGGATGCACACATTTTCAATTATGTTCTGAAAGGAGATTTTACCTATTTCTTTAATCCAAAGAGCCAGCTGGATTTTGGCGTAGAGTCAAATTTGTATCGATTTCACCCTGGCAATGCCAAGGGTATAGGCAGTGAGTCCATTTTTAACGAAATAGACATCCAGCATAAACATGCCTGGGAGGCAGCTGTGTATGCCAGTTATGAACACGAGCCGATCCGAAACCTGACCCTGCAATATGGATTGCGCTTTTCTTCATTCACAAGACTCGGCAAGGAGGACGTTTATCTTTATGAAAATGGAGATCCTACCAGCAAAGAGGCCATCATTGATACCGTTTCTTATGGCGCTTTTGAAAAGATTGCTTCCTTTTCCGCTCCTGAGCCACGTTTTTCTGCCAACTACCTGATCAACGATCAAAATTCGGTGAAACTCAGCTACAACAGGATGCGGCAATACATTCACCTCGTTTCTAACACTACTTCTGCTACCCCCATTGATATTTGGACACCTAGTGATCAATATATTGATCCGGCAACGGTAGACCAGGTAGCCGTCGGCTATTTCCGGAATTTCAAAAACAATACCTACGAAGCATCCATTGAAGGGTTTTATAAATATTTCGACAATTTGATGGACTATAAAGATGGGGCCGAATTATTGCTGAATGAGACTTTGGAGACCGAATTATTGAGTGGTGAAGGTCAGGCTTATGGTCTGGAGCTCGCCATTCGGAAGAACAAGGGCGCAGTTACCGGTTGGGTGAGTTACACCCTGTCGAGATCAGAAAGAAAAGTGCCTGGGATCAATGACGGTGAATATTATCCTGCCAATTATGACAAAACCCACGATCTGTCAGTAACGGCTTCCTGGCAAATAAATGAACGGTTCAACTTCTCCGCCAATTTTGCCTATGCTTCGGGGCGGCCTATTACCTATCCCGAGTCGAGGTATGTTTATGATGGCATCACCGTACCACATTACGGCAATCGCAACGGTGCCCGCACACCTGACTACCATCGTATGGATGTAGGGCTTCAGTATACGCCAAATAAAAATCCCAATAAGCGTTGGAAAAGCTCCTGGGAAATCGGAGCCTACAATGTCTATGCCAGACGGAATGCTTATTCTATTTTCTTCCGCCAAAATGAAGATAACCCATTAGAAACTGAAGCGGTGCGGCTATCCATTTTCGGTAATATATTACCCTACGTAACGTATAATTTTTCTTTTTAATTTTTGGACATAGAGGTATCGCAGAGGAGGTTCTGAAAATCACTCATTTATACGTTTCTCTTATCAATAAAAAAAGTATATCATGCAAATCAAAATATCATTCTTTATACTATTCGCCTTAATTGTTTTTTCCAGTTGTGAAGATGTCATTGACCTGAAGGTTCCCGATGGGGATATACAATTAGTAGTAGATGGCTGGCTCACTAACCTCGAGGGAGAAAAACAGGTGTTACTATCAACAACAGCCAATTATTTTGACAATACGGAACCCCCAAAAGTAACTGGCGCACTGGTCGTTTTATACAATGAGGCTGGCCTAGTAGACACGCTGCATGAAAAAGAGCCCGGCAAATACATTACTGAGCATGTGGGGCAAGTCGGATCTACTTACCACATTTACATCCGTACCACAGCTGGTGAAGTGTATGAGTCCAATCCGGAAACATTGCGTTTTGTACCCGAAATTTCTGCCATTTATTCTGAATTTAAGGAAGAAACTGCCTTTGTAGACGAGGGTTATTATATCAGTATTGATACCAATGAGCCATTAGGCAAAGGAGACCATTACCGCTGGAAGCAATACGTGAACGGCGACTATCTGAACGAACCTTTTGACCTGATTTACGCCAGCGATGAGTTTGTAGATGGCAATCCCATCCTAGGTTTTGAGGTAAATACCGACCCTCTGGTTTTGGGCGACCATTATCGGATACAACAATTGTCTATTTCTAAGGAAGCTCATGATTTTTTCAGCCAATTGCAAGAACAAACGGCATTTGTGGGTTTTCTTTTTGATAGCCCCCCTTCTGCACTGAATGGCAATATTGAGCCTGTGGACCCAGCCAGCAAGAAGGCATTGGGTTACTTTGGCGTGTCGGCTGTTAGTGAGAAGGAAATTGTGATTGAATAGCGTTGTCCTATGCCAATGGGTTAGCGTTTTGTTCCTGTATGGTTTGGATTTCAAACCTAAAACCATCATTTACTACACTTTATTCCTTCTACTTATATGCTTAGGGGTCAGCCTGGTATTGGAGAGGCTGCCCCCTACTTTTTAAACTCCCCATAATTCACTGCCTGAATTTGGTTGTCCTCTGAAACAACAAACGTCTCCATATTCGGAATGATCTCCGTATTCTGTGTAGTATGGCATTGCCAGAAATCGCCCTGCTTTTTCACGACAAATACCAGGATATTGTTGCGTTGATTGGTCTTTTTCACTTCACCAAGGCCCGTTTGATTGGTCAGACGGGCTTTGAGGTGCACAATGGCAATGTCATCAGCGAGGTAGCGGACTTTGGTTTTGACCAGTTTCAGTTCAGAATGCTGAAAGATGACTTTGAGTCCGTAATCGTGGGCTTTAAAGATATCGGTTCGCGTATGCCACCATAGTCCGGTGACGTTGACAAACTCGGCATCTGCTACAAACAGAGAGGCTAGTTTTTCCGCATCGCGCTGGTTCCAGGCTTCGATGAAGACTTTGGCGATGTTTTCGGGGAGGGTGAGTTGGGTGTAGGGCATGGGTGGTTATGTTTGAGTTTTGTGGATAAAACGGCCGAGATTAGAGATGAGTGAGCAAAAATCCCCCCTTTTTTAGGCGACGAAACCTTGTGCGTTATCGTCCTCACACATGCATCACCCGAGTCGTACTATATTCCGAAGGTTTATACATCTCCTTAATACTAGTCCCCGAAGGCAAAAACTGTCCAGGTGTAATCTGATGGGTCCAATCGAAGGAACCTTTTTCCAGTGAACGGCGACGGAACTCGTAAGGAGTACAAGAGCGGTATTTTTTAAATAAACGGTTGAAATTCGCCACGTTATTGAAGCCTGAGATATAACAAATTTGTTTGATGTTTTGATCGGTATCCAGCAATAGCTTGCAGGCGTGACCCAGGCGAACATCAATTAAAAACTGACTGAAACTTTTATTGGTATACTTTCTAAAAAAATGGCTAAAGGCGGAAGTGCTCATATTGACCAGGGCCGCTACATCCCCAATTTTAATGCTCTTTTTAGAGAAATTTTTGAGAATATAACCATAGGCAATTTGGATACGGTTGCCTTTTGAAGGAATGGCATGCGGACTAAATCCTTCGCTGGCCAGGAAGGTGGTCTCCTGGGAATTAGACAATAAATTCAATAGTTGAAGGAATTCAATGATACTCAAAAATCCTTTATCCTCCGCCAGGCCGATCATCATTTCGCTGGCCTTTTCGAAAGTCTTTCCATGAAACTTTATGCCCCGGGAAACATCCTGTAAAAGTTTCCTGATCTTCCCAAATTGATTCTTTTGAAAAAAATGAGAATTGAACAAATCCATCCGGAACTGAATCGTAATTACACGAGAAGGATGGTCCCTTTGTACATTGGCCTTGTCATTATCCCATTTATGAAAAAGATAGGGCCCCAACAATACGAGATCCTGATCGTAATACAACTCCGTGCTGTCTCCTACAATACGTGTGCCGGAACAGCCCATGACTAAATTTAGCTCAAATTCCGGGTGGTTGTGAATCGGATAGTCAAACCCATTATTATAGGAATCAAGCAGGACAAATACATCCGTATCCTTTAAAGGTGTGATTTCACGATATATCTGCATTTTTAAGTGAATATACCAAATAATATTTAGGAAAGTATCATATTTTCGCTTAAAAGTATCAAAAAGCAATTAGAGATAAGCCTAATTTTACAAATAAGGATGCGTTGTTCTCCGAATCTATTTTTAAACCTAACCTCTTTGACGAATAGTCAAGTCATTCAAGAAAACGCTTTGTCAAAGAACCAAATCTTACAAGGTGAAAAGACAAATACTCAATTATCCGAATTTCTCAAAACTTCCTGGACGCTTGTTTTTTCTCTTACTATTTTTCATCCAGGTCGTTCCTTTTTTTGCACAAAATACGACCATTAAAGTAACAGGAACCGTTACTTCATCTGCCGATCATTTATCGATGATCGGGGTTAGTGTACTGGAAAAAGGGACAGACAATGGGACCATTACAGATTTTGATGGTCAATATGCCCTAACCGTAGCCTCTGATGCTATACTGAGGTTCTCCTATATTGGTTTTCAAAGCCGGGAGATAGCCGTACAGGGCCAATCGGTCATAGATTTGGTGTTGGAAGAAGAAACTGAATTGCTCAACGAAGTTGTGGTGACCGGTTATAAAAAAGAAATCAAATCCGACGTGGCCACTGCCATCTCTTCCATCAAATCAGAAAACATTGAAAAACTCGTCGTACTAGGTATTGACCAGGCATTACAAGGACAGGCCCCTGGCATTATGGTGACACAGACAACCGGAGCTCCCGGCGACGATATTGCTGTACGCATTCGTGGGGTCGGAACCATTGGTAATAACAATCCGCTTTATATCATCGATGGGGTACCGACTACCGGAAATATCAACATGTTTTCCACCAATGATATTGAATCCATCCAGGTGTTAAAAGATGGTGCCTCTGCCTCTATTTATGGCGCACGCGCAGCCAACGGTGTGGTGGTGATTACAACCAAAAAGGGGAAATCCGGTAAAGCACAATTTACTTTTGATGTTTCGGCCGGCATCCAGGAAGCCAATCGACTCCCGGAATTATTGAATGCTCAGGAATTTCTGGCCATTCGCAATGAGGCGATTGCTAATGCCAATGAACTGAGGATCCCAATCCGCCAGCTTCCTCTATACGATCCATCTATTCTTGATACTTTGCCCGATACGGATTGGATGGACCTGCTGTTTAACCCTGCGGCTATTCAGCGCTACGCACTCAGCGCTACCGGCGGTAATGAGAACGGGCGCTTTTTTATCCTTGGAGAATATTTAAACCAGGATGGCGTCTTTCGCGGTCAAGGGTTTAAAAAGTACTTGTTGCGTTTCAACGGAGAAACCGGCAGCAATAGGATAAAAATAGGAAACAACATTTCCTTTTCGGTCACCGACCGCAAGGTGATTAATTCCTCCGGCGATGGCTTCGGTGCCGGCAACGAATTGAGTGGTATCCGATATACGATGATCGCTTCACCCTTGGTACCGGTCCGAAATGCGGATGGTTCTTATATAAAGGTGACTTCCGAGTTGGGCGATCCTACCCTATTTGGTGATGGAAATGCCAACCCACTAGCCTTTGTAGATGCCACCGATTGGACCATAAACCGGTATCGCATATTTGGAAATGTTTATGCCGAGCTGACGATAATACCTGATTTAAAATTGCGTACTACCTTCGGAGCAGACCTGCT
Source organism: Saprospiraceae bacterium (assembly GCA_021604865.1). Taxonomy (GTDB): domain Bacteria; phylum Bacteroidota; class Bacteroidia; order Chitinophagales; family Saprospiraceae; genus BQJU01. The sequence continues at coordinate 15,760 of BQJU01000061.1, forward strand.
TTTCGAAAGCGGCAAACTCTTCAAAGAACGGCTTTCTCAGGCCATTTACGACCCTACATCTCTGACAGAAAGCCGGGTTTTTGATCAAAACCTAATTTGGAACAATACGCTTGATTTCCAGCGGACCTTCGGCAAATTTAATGTGTCGGCCCTTCTGGGAATGGAAGCGATTCAAAATAAAACAAACTACCTCGCTGCATCTGCCAACAACTTTTCCAAAACCGATCCTTTGTTCCGTTACATCAACAATAGCATTCCTGCTGAAATTGGCAACCTGGGTGCTTCAGGCATTGAAACAGAATGGGCATTGTTGTCCTATTTTGCCCAGGGGGGTATCAGTTTTGACCGGCGTTATGTGATCAATGCCTCTGTTCGCCGGGATGGTTCGTCCCGCTTTGGCAAGGCCAATCGCTGGGGTGTTTTCCCTTCGGTATCGGCGGCTTGGAACATAGCCAACGAAGCTTTTTTCGCAAAAATTCCGCTGATTTCAACGCTAAAACTCCGGGCAAGCTGGGGCAGACTGGGCAATCAGGAGATCGGTATATATCCCTACAGTTCCCTGGTAGAAACCGGGCGTAGAGTTTATGATTTTGGTGGCCAAATCGTAACCGGTGCCCGACTGGTAGAGGCAGGAAACAGCAATATCAAGTGGGAAACAACGACCCAAGTTGATTATGGCCTAGAACTTGGTCTGCTCAAGGACCGACTTTCCCTCGTCGTGGACTATTACCAAAAAAATACAGAAGATATTCTGGTACGGGTACCTATACCGCAGGCAGGTGGTTCTCAAAATCCACCTTATGTAAACGCCGGAGGAGTGGAAAACAAAGGCTTGGAAGTTGCCCTGACCTTTAGAGGTGGCAAAAAAGATTTCAGCTACAGCATTGGTGCCAACATTGCTACGGTACACAACGAAGTAGTTTCTCTGGCCGATAGTGAGCCTATCCTTGGTGGTTTTGGCTTATCCGATGGAGCAATTACAAAAACTGAAGTAGGTCAACCGATCGGCTCCTTTTATTTGTGGCAGATGCAAGGCATTTTCCAAAGTCAGGAAGAAATTGATGCCAGCCCTTTTCAAACCAATGATACCCGGCCAGGTGATGTCAAATTTGCCGACCTGAATGCCGACAATGTGATTGACGATAAAGACCGAGCTCACCTGGGTAATCCTTTCCCGGATTTTATTTATGGCGTGAATGTGAGTGTCAATTATAAAAACTTTGACTTGTCAGTATTGGCTCAGGGTATACAGGGCAATGACGTGTATTTCCTTTACGGCAATTTTGCGACCGAAGTACAGTCCAGAGGATTCAATTCTTATCAAGACATTCTCAATCGCTGGACGCCGGAAAATCCCAATACTGACATTCCTAAAGTGAGCATAGATGACCGCAACGGAAATCGCCGGATCTCCACCCGTTGGCTGGAAGATGGATCGTATCTGCGCATACGCAATATTACCCTGGGATACAATTTTAAAGATTTGTTGAAGATCGAAGCTATAGGAAATATGCGGCTGTATGTTTCGGTACAAAATGCATTCACCTTTACAAAATATCCCGGCTTAGACCCAGAGATCCAGGCTAATACCAATGACACTCAAGGCATCAATATTGCCTCTGACTTGGCTGTGGGTATTGATTGGGGTACCGTACCTGCACCCCGAACTTTTATCACAGGCATTCGTATGGATTTTTGATGTGCTTCCTGCACTCCTAAGAACCAAAACCTAATAACACCACTGAAATAGAAAAATATGAGATCTATTGCATTCCTTTTAATGATTAGCTTCCTGACCTTCACCTCTTGTCAGGATATTTTGGACAAAGACCCACTAGGGATTCTGGACGTTGGGTCTTTTTTTCAAACCTCTGAAGACGCCGTGCAAGCGATTAATGCCGCTTATGAGCCGTTGTTGTTCAACAATAATAACAACAATTTCTATTGGGCCTTTGCTGAGGTGACTTCTGATGAAGCCATAGCTGGTGGTGATGGTTCCAGAGCCGGCATTGTCGAAATGGATTTATTTACGTACACGCCCCGCACCCAGGAATTCAATGATTTCTGGAAAGTCAATTATAATGGTATCAATCAATGCAACACAGTCATTGAAAAAGTACCCGAAATAGCGATGGACATAACCCTGCAAAATCGCATCCTCGGCGAAGCTTATTTCCTGCGCGCCTATTATTATTTTCTTTTGACCCAAGTCTTTGGTGACGTGCCTTTGTTACTCAAAATCACACCTCCAGATGAACTAAAAATACCCAAAACGCCCAAAGCAGAAATTTACGCTCAAATCGTATTGGATTGTGACCAGGCCGCAACCTGGCTGCCCGTTGATTACCCGGAAGTTGAAACAGGTAGAGCCACCAGAGGAGCGGCTTATGCTTTGGCAGCAAAAACCTATCTCTATCAAAAAAATTGGAGTAAAACCCTGGAATATACCACCAAAGTGAAGGACTTAGGCGTTTATGCCCTCGTCGCTGATTATCAGGATAATTTCAAAGAAGAAACCCAAAATAATAGCGAATCGGTATGGGAAATCCAACATGCCAATCTGGAGTTAGGCGTAGGCAATTTTCTGAATCAATGGTGGCGTTCCAAAAAGATCCAGGGTTATGGTTTTGCTGAAGTTACGCCAGCCTTTGTTGCTGCTTTTGAACCCGGAGACCCACGTCGGAAGTTCACCGTTGCTGTAAATAATGAGGAATACTTTGGTTATATATACAAACCCTCCTATTCCTCTACGGGTTTTGGGGTCCGGAAATACTTGCAGATAGATTCCACCGTCACCCAGCCATCCGATGGCGATATTAACTACACTGCTGTTCGTTATGCAGAGGTACTGCTTTGGGAAGCTGAAGCATTGGCCGAACTGGGACAGGTAGTGGAAGCTCAAGCTCCGCTGGAAACCGTCAGAGCGCGGGCCAGAGCACAAGCTGAGGACCCGGAAAATACCTTGCCGCCAATCCTAACGACTGACAAAAGTGAAATGATCACTGCCATTCGCCATGAACGGCAAGTAGAATTAGGTTTTGAAATGCACCGCTTTTTCGACCTGGTTCGCTGGGGAATTGCGGCGGATTTATTACCGGATTTTCAACCCGGCAAACACGAAACTTTTCCGCTTCCGCAAACGGAAATTGACTTAAACTCTGCATTGGAACAAAATCAGGGGTATTGAGACGAAGAGAGACTGAAGGTTGCTCTATCCTTGGCAATTATCTGAATTAAATCAAAGAAATTGTGAACAAACACAAACATCTTTTATCTATTTTATTGATGGGCCTTTCCTTTTGCGCCAACGCACAGGTTACCCAAATTGACATCAATCGCATTGAGCTGATGCCCAATGAACCGGCTCCCTATAATATGCGGAATTGGGCGCAGGTAGCTATGCAATACGACTCCTTTGTTTATGACATTCAAAAAACCGGCCAATATTTGCCCGTGGTCACCTTGCAATCCGCCGGTGTGAATTATCCACAAAACCCTGCATTTGGACTACACACCTACGTAGGAACAAATAATCCTAATGGCAAAGAAGCCATCAATATTTTGCCCTCTCTGGTCGGCGCAACACTCGTAGGTGTTGACAAAACCAATCAATTTGGCCAAAACTGGGTACTGATGAGTCAGGATTTTTTTAACAAAAATAATAACCAAGGTCTCTACCTCAACAACCCCAGTACTAGCAGTGGCAATGATTGGTGGTACGACCTGATGCCTAATATTTACTTTTATCAATTGTACGATCTCTATCCTGCTTTGGGAGGTGATGAGGCATTTCAGTTTACCAGCATTGCCAATCGTTTTCAGGAAGCCGTTCAGGGTATGGGCGGCGATGACAAACCCTGGCAACAAGCATCCATGAACTACCGGGCGTGGGACTTTCTGCAAATGGAGCCCAATGCAAATGGCGTAGCCGAACCGGAAGCCGCCGGTGCATTTGCATGGGTGTTGTACCACGCTTGGAAACAAACCGGCAATCCGGAATACCTCAAAGCTGCGGAGTGGAGTCTGGAGTTTTTAAATGATTGGACATCAAATCCCTCTTATGAATTGCAGTTGCCGTATGGGGTGTACACAGCAGCAAAAATGAATGCCGAAATCAATACGGACTACGACCTCGAAAAAATGGTGAATTGGACCTTTGACAAAGGGCCTCTACGGGGCTGGGGTGCGGTGGTTGGAAATTGGGGCGGCTTCGACGTGCACGGCCTCATAGGTGAAGCCAATGACGTTGGCGATGACTATGCCTTTCAAATGAATGGAGTACAACAGGCCGCCGCATTAGTGCCGATGATTCGGTACGATAAACGATATGCGCGGGCTATTGGTAAATGGATGCTCAATCTGGCTAATGCCACCCGGCTTTTTTATCCGGGGTTTCTCCCTGGTTTTTTACAGGATGCTTCCGCCTGGTCTGATACCTATGACCCGGATCGGGTAGTTGGCTATGAAGCGCTTCGGGAACAATGGCAGGGCAATGCGCCCTTTTCTACCGGCGATGCAGTCGGTGGTGGGTGGGCAGGTACCAATCTTGCACTTTATGGCACCTCCTCTATTGGTTATCTAGGTGCCATTCTCGAAAACACTAGTGATCCGAAAATTTTCAAAATTGATTTGCTAAAAACGGACTTTTACAATAATGAGGCCTATCCTACCTATTTATTGTTCAACCCGTATAGTTCACCCAAAACGGTAGAGCTGGCGGTAGGTACCGAAGCTGTAGATCTTTATGAAACCCTTTCTGAAAGCTTTGTTTTACAAAATGTAAACGGCTTGGTCGACATCACTATTCCAGCCGATGAGGCTATCGTATTGACAATCGTACCAGCAAGCGGCAGCATTACTTACAATGAAAATAAAATGTTGATCAACGACATAGTTGTGGATTTCATGCAAACAGCTATGCCTTTCAATTATGCACCAAGGATTCAGGCATTAGCGGCAGAACAAGCAGAAGTGGAACTCGGAGATTCCACCACCATTTTTGCAAAAGCATTTGACAAGGATTCTGAAAACCTCACCTATATCTGGAGTACTTCTGGAGGGACCATCTCCGGTTCGGGATCAACTGTAAAATGGCTCGCTCCAGCTACAATTGCCGATCATGAAATTACGTTGATCGTAACAGATGAAACCAATCATCAGGATACGGCCACAATTTCCCTCAGTGCCGTTGCCGAAATTAACGACGCTCCGCAAATTCTGGAAATTTTAAAAAGTGCCCCTTACAGCAACCCAGAAGGTACGCTTGAATTCCAGGCCATAGCGCTCGACAGCAACGAGGATCCGATTACTTATGAATGGTCAGCCAGCGGTGGCAATATCACCGGCGAAGGCAGCACCGTGAACTGGACAGCTCCCGCATCAGAAGGTATTTATCAATTGACGGTGACCGTAAATGACGACGGCGGCCTGTCGGCTACAAAAACCACCTCCGTTTTGGTGAGGACTTTTGAATCTACAGCAGGCAATCTGATTGCCTGGTATCCCTTTGCCCTGAATGGTCATGATATCAGTGGAAATCAACTTCATGGCCAGGTCAGTGGTGCCGTGTATGGCGATGACTTTTTTGGCAACCCACTCAGCGCTTTATTGACAGATGGATTCAATGATCGGGTGACTGTAGAGAATAACCCGATCCTCAATTTTCAGGAGGCCATAACCCTTAGTTGTTGGTTTAAACCCGATTTACTTCCAGAGCACGAAATTTTCCTTCTTTCTCATGGAAGTTGGCAAAACCGCTGGAAAGTTTCTATCACCCCAGAACAGAAAGTTCGCTGGACGGTAAATACCCTTGACGCTGTCGGCGATCTCGACTCCGAAGTGCTGATTCAACAAGATAATTTTTACCACTTGACTGTTACCTATGATGGTGCATGGATGACGCTCTACCTCAACGGCGAATTACAAGCCTACCGCCCGTTTACCGGAAATCTTCGCACCACTTCACTACCGTTACTCATCGCCCAAATGTTACCGGATAATATTGATTTTAATTACAAAGGAATCATAGACGAGGTGAAAATTTTCGATTATGCACTTACGCCTTCATCCGTTTTGACGCTTTACCAACAAAGCATTACTTCTACCAGAGAACCTATTCAACAGATACCAGCGCTAACACTTACACCCAATCCGGCTTCAGATTTATTGTCGATCCGGCACTCAGGAGTTTCTGCAGATCACGGCACATTGTCGGTCTTCAATATGCAGGGACACCTCATAGCGGAGCAACAGGTCCGTTCGGAAGCAGCAACCAAATTGGCAATAAACAACTGGCAGTCAGGAATGTACATCGTTGTTCTTAAAACCGGGCGAACAATATTAACCGCCCGATTTGTGAAATTATAGAAAGGGAATTTTATTTTAAATCACTTCAAAAATGAATAATAAATGAGCTTTTATCTACGACCTCTTCAATATTTACTCTGCCTTTTGCTATTGGCATCGGTAGGTTTAAATGCCCAAACGCTTGTAGCAGATTATTCTTTTGCAGGAAATGCGAAAGATCAATCTGTAACCGGCAATGATGCTGCTGTTCGTGGCGCAATACTGGCACAGGACCGTTTCGGCTGGGCCAACAACGCCTTTCGCTTCGACGGCGTACAAAGCAATCTTCAAGCGCCAAATATGGCTGCGCTTAACTCCGATTACACCACCGTAGCTTTTTGGATAAAAGCCAATGCGCTCCCGATCTCAGGAGAATCTTACCTCCTGTCTTTTGGAGGCTGGCAGGAACGATGGAAAATATCCTTACCCGATCATGGTAAACTGGTATGGACGACCAATAATTCTTCGGGTATTTCTGATATGGATGCTGGTGATGGCAATGTACTGGTGACAGGAACCTGGACTCATTTAGCATTTGTACATGATGGAACAAAAGATCGCATCTATATGAATGGCGTTCAGGTTGCCGAAAAAGATGTGGCTGGCACGCTTAATAACACCACACAGTCCCTGGGTATCGGTTATAATCCGATTGACGGTGGTAACTTTTTTAATGGGGTTTTAGATGAGATTCAAATTTACGATGGAGCCCTGGATGCCGGAGCAATTCTGACGCTTTATAATACTCAAAATACTGAACCTAATATTGGATCTGGACAGGTAGCTTCTTATTCCTTTTCCAAAAACACGCTGGATGACTCTCCTTTTGGCAACCACGGAAAAGCCACCGACTTACAATCAGCCACCGACCGTTTTGGATTTGGCAATAGCGCATACTCTTTTAATGGCACTTCTTCTACCTTTGAAGCGAGCAATTCTTCCCAATTAAATTCCGACTTTACCACCGTCAGTTTTTGGGTAAAACCCAATACGCTGCCCGCAAGTGGTGATGTTTACCTGATGTCTTTGGGCGGATGGCAGGAGCGCTGGAAAATCTCCATGCCCGATCATGGCAAACTCGTATGGACGACCAACAACTCTTCCGGTATTTCCGATATGGATGCCGGTGATGGTAATGAATTGGCGCCCGGAGAATGGAAACACGTAGTCATGATACACGATGGCACCAAAGATCGGATTTACATGAATGGTGTACAAGTTGCCGAAAAAGATGTAACGGGTGCGCTGAACAACACAACCTTCCCCTTAGGGATTGGCTACAACCCCGTTGATGGTGGGAACTTTTTTGATGGCGTATTAGATGAAGTTCAGATTTACAATTATGCCCTCTCTGCTCCAGATGTGGCAGATTTATATACCGCCCAATCTGCTTTCCCGGGTACGCCCGGTACTTTGGTGGCTGAGTATCAATTTGCAGGAGATGCCGATGATACTTCACCATTCAAGAACCACGGACTAGTCAACGGTGCCATCCCTACTGCCGACCGATTTGGTTATGCATCCAATGCACGTCAGTTTTCCGGCAACGAAAGTATTTGGGCCGCAAATTCTGCCGCACTCAATTCGGATAATGCCACGATTAGCTTCTGGGTAAAAGTTGATGAATTACCGGCTAGCGGTGAAGCCTTTCTTTTATCGGATGGCGGATGGCAGGAACGATGGAAAATTTCCGTTCCCAGTCATGGTAAATTGGTTTTTACAACCAATAGCTCCTCCGGTATTTCCGATATGGATGCCGGCGATGGGAATGAACTGCCGGTTGGCGTATGGAAACACGTAGCGATGGTGCACGATGGCACCAAGGACAAAATTTTCATTGATGGTGTTTTAGCCAATGATAAAGATGTTGCTGGCACCTTAAATGCTACGAAACACCCATTGGGCATTGGCTACGACCCAATTGACAATATCGGATTTTTCACGGGAAGTCTGGACGATATTCAGCTTTATAATGTAGCCTTGACCGATCAGGAGGTCCTGGATTTGTATACGGCTCAAAATCAAGCACCGGTCATTGCCGGAGATTTAGTTGCCGACTATCCTTTCAGCGGAAATGCTAACGATGCCACAGGTTATAAAAACAATGCCCAGGTAAATGGCGCACAACTTGGCGACGACCGTTTTGACCAGGCAAATAAAGCCTATACGTTCAATGGTATCACTGATGCCATCGAAGCCGCTAATTCTCCTCAATTGAATTCACCAAATACTACGGTTAGCTTCTGGATAAATGTTGCTGAATTACCGACCAGTGGCGAAGCTTTTATATTGACGCTTGGCGGCTGGCAGGAACGCTGGAAAATTTCCCTGCCCGATCATGGTAAACTAGTCTGGACGACCAACAACTCTTCCGGAATCTCTGATATGGATGCAGGGAATGGAAATGAGCTGATCGCTGGCGAATGGAGACACGTGGTCATGGTACATGATGGTACCAAAGACCGCATATATATGAATGGTGTGCAGATTGCCGAAAAAGATGTAGCAGGCACTTTGAATAGCACCACTCATCCATTGGGTATAGGCTATAATGCCGTTGATGGAGGCTCGTATTTTAACGGCTCCCTCGATGAAATACAGATCTATAAGGTGGCACTGACCGCACCACAAATTGCTGACCTTTATGCGGCTCAATCTACCCCTCCGGTGGTCGCAGATGATGAAGCACCTGATGCACCCCTGAATCTAACAGCTACCGTAAATTTCAACAATGTAGGGTTAAACTGGTTGCCTGCAACCGACAATGTTGGAGTTACCGGGTACAATGTTTTCCAGGATGGTAGCAAGGTGATGACTACCGAAAATACGTCTGCCCAATTATCGGCTTTGACACCCCTTACTACTTTTAACTTCAGCGTCACCGCCGTAGATGAAGCAGGCAACGAGTCACTGCCTTCTTCCTTGATGGTCACCTCAGGGCCTGATGAAACACCTGATACCGAAGCACCTACTGCTCCCGGTAACCTAATGGCCTCTGCAGGCTCAAATTCAGTCTTGCTTTCCTGGGAGCCTTCTATCGACAATGTAATCGTGTCAGGTTATGTGGTTCTTGTGGATGGCCTCTATTATGATAGCATCCCTGGCACCTCTACTTCCATATTTATTGGTGGCCTGGATCCGGAAACCGCCTATACTTTTGAAGTTTATGCCTTTGACCTGGCAGGCAACGATTCTGATATTGCAGAGATTACTGTGTCAACTGAAGCTGAAATCAATACCGGTGAGCCAGGTCTCGTAGCCTGGTATCGTTTTGATGGGAATGCCAACGATGCAACCCCTTACGTCAACCACGGTGTCATTGGTGGCAATCCTACATTTGAAGATGTCACTCATCCCAATGGCACCGGAAATCAGGCTATTGTATTCGATGGCGATCAGGACTCTGTGCTGGCAGCCAATGCCGTTCAGCTTATCTCCGACTTTACCACTGTCAGTTTCTGGATCAGAGTTGATCAGGTCACTGTTGATGCCGAGGCTTATGTTATGGACTTTGGTCATTGGAGCAACCGCTGGAAAATATCACTGCCCCAACACCTGAAAATCGTTTGGACAACAAATAGCACCAATACCGTTTCCGATAACTTTATCCATGATATGGACAGTGGAGATGGCAATGATCTGGTTGTTGGTTTCTGGTGGTATGTGACCATGGTACACGACGGTGTCAATGACATTATTTACCTGGACGGCGTTGAGGTGAACAACCTGCCCGCTGCAGGGATACTCAATAGTACTAGCTTACCGTTGGGTATGGGCAACAATCCCGTTGAAGGTGGCCAGTATTTTACCGGTGCCCTCGATGAGGTAAAGATATACAACCGGGCTTTAACAGCCGAAGAAGTTGCCACCCTATATGCACAAGGTGGATTGGTAGGCATAAATGATCCGCTGAAAGGTGAATTGGGCACTGTGGTCCAGTCTTACTACCCGAATCCTACTGTAGATCAGTTGACCATTGAGCATAGTTTCAATGCCAATCAACCACTAACACTACGGGTGCTTGATGTAGCAGGAAGACAGGTAGGTGCCATTCAGTATGATAAGAATGAATTACCTGCCGAGCAGTTTTCCATTGACGTGGCGCAGTATCCCAGCGGTACTTATTTCCTCAATTTTATTTTGGGAGGTAAAAACCTGGGTTCAGTGAAGTTTACGAAACAATAATAGCTAATAATAACATGGGTTGTCCCGAAACCGGGATGATCCATGTTTTTAAAATGACGCCTAAGTCATTATGGTAAATAGATTCATTGAAAACCCAATAATCACCACTCAGGACATTTCTCCCAGCCAGCCGGACTTCGTGGTTGAATGTGTCATGAATCCAAGTACTTTTTCCTTTGGTGGTAAAACTTGGTTATTATTGAGAGTGGCAGAACGACCAATACAAAAAAAGGGGATCATATCGGTTCCAATACTGGATGAAGGGGGTAGTTTTAACATCCTGGAATTTGCAAAGGACGACCCCAATGTTGATCTTACAGATTCACGCCTGGTCCGGTATAAAAACACAACTTACCTTTCTACTATCTCACACCTTCAATTGGTGTGTAGTGAGGACGATGTGCATTTTTACGAACCCAAAGACCATCAACCCACCAAAATTTTTGGCTCGGGCAGCCTGGAAACTTTTGGCATAGAAGATTGTCGCGTTACTTTAATTGATGGTGTTTATTATTTAACCTATACCCAAGTGTCAAAACACGGGGTTGGGGTTGGCTTGATGTCTACCACTGATTGGCAAAATTTTTCAAGAGAAGGCATGATCCTCCCTCCCCACAATAAAGATTGTGCGTTATTCGAAGAAAAAATAGACGGTGAATATTACTGTCTTCATCGCCCCTCTGGCGTAGGAGTAGGAGGGAATTTTATATGGATTGCAACCTCCGAAAATCTAACCCATTGGGGAAATCATCAGTGTATTCTGCATACCCGAAAAGGCATGTGGGACAGCGAAAGGGTTGGGGCCGGAGCTACGCCAATTAAAACAAAGGAAGGCTGGTTATCCATCTATCACGGAGCAGATGAAAATAACCGCTATTGTCTTGGCGCTGTATTGCTCGACCTGAAAAATCCTTCCAAAGTGCTTGCCCGTTCCTACCATCCACTTCTGGAACCAACAGCGGATTACGAAAAGCTAGGCTTTTTTAGCAACGTAGTTTTCACCAATGGCCACTTAGTGAATGGGGATAATATTATCTTATATTACGGCGCTTCCGATCAGGTTATTTGTGGGGCAACCCTTTCCATTGAAAGCATTTTATTGGACTTAAAGGTGACGTACTGATGGTAAAAAACTACTGGATCATAATATTATTTTTGTTTTCCCTTTCCTGTGACCATCAGGCCCCTGATAGGAAAGACCTGCTCTTTTGGTCTTCGAATAATAGAACAGAAATAGATTTTGTATCCAGTTTTACGGAAAAGTGGAATGGCCAATACCCGGATAGACCCGTTCGGTTCCAACCGGTACCTGAAGGGCAATCCAGCGAGGAAGTTATTCTCGCTGCCGTAGTCGGAAAAACCACACCGGATATCTATGCCAATATGTGGCAAGGAAGTGTGGAAATGTACGCCAAGGCAGGTGTGCTGATTCCCCTTGATACCCTGGAAGGGTTTACCGAATTTATTTTGCAAAGATGCGGTCAGGAAACTGTCGAAGAAATCACATCCGCTGACGGGCATATTTATCAGGTGCCTTGGAAAATAAATCCGATCATGACCATTTATAATAAATCCCTGCTTGCTAAACTGGATACCACAAAGCCACCCTCTACCTACTCTGAATACCTGAAAGCCGGAGAACTGGTAAAAGAGGATTCCGACCATGATGGGTACATTGACCAATGGATTGGCTATACCGAAGTAAAAGTCATTTGGTACCAGCGATTTTTTAATTTTTATCCATTATACCTTGCCGCATCCCACGGAGGTTCCCTGGTAAAAGACAATAAAGCAGCTTTCAACAATGAACACGCCGTAAATGTATTTCGCTTTTTACAGGATTTATACAACAACAATTATTTTTCACGGGAACAATTATCCGCCGGACAAGATCGCTTCATTACTGAAAATATCATGACAAAATGGACCGGCCCGTGGGAAATAAGCTACGTCGAAAAATATAAAAAAAGAACAGACTTCGATTTTGATTTTTATCCCATGCAGGTGCCTGACAACCACACTGGGCCCATTTATACTTATGCCGATCCCAAAAATATTGTCATTTTTAATACCTGCCAAAATCCACAAGGCGCATGGGATTTTATAAAAACACTTATTGACCGCGAAGGAGATAAAGCCTTTTTGGAAATCACCGGCCAGCTGCCAAGACGCCAGAACCTGGAAAGCGATTCGCTGTTTATACCTTTTTTTGTTCAAAACCCCAAGGTGCTGACCTTTGCACAGCAGGCCAACTACGTCAAGGGAATTGACAACTGTGAGGTCATTGTTGAAGTATTTGACATCATCTCTCAGGAATATGAGGCTTGTGTGATTTATAATAAAAAAACACCAGAAAAGGCCATTCAAGACGCCGCCAGAGCAGTGAATGTATTATTGGGAAATCAATGAAAGAAAAACAATGAAAAAAAACAAATGGCTGCCCTATCTCTTCGTTGCACCCTATCTGCTACACTTTCTGGTGTTTGTGGCCTTTCCCGTATTTTTTTCCTTGTTTCTAACCTTTCATAAATGGAACATTATCTCTCCGGTAGAATACGTCGGCATGGGTAATTATAGCCGCATGTTTCAGGACCGGATGTTTTGGAAAGCCATTGTCAATACCTTGAAATTTTTAGTCATCCACATTCCACTGCAAATCATATTCGCTTTAGCCTTAGCCGAGTTTCTAAATCAGAATATCAAGCTAAAAGGTTTTTATCGGGCCGCTTTTTTTCTTCCGGTTATCGTTTCCGGAGTGGTGGTCACCATTCTTTGGCAGCAACTTTTGGGATTTGATACCGGACTGATCAACCGGCTACTGGTGATGATGGGATTAGGAAAAGTGGGCTGGCTCATCGACCCCGATATTGCGATGGGATCTATAGCGGTCATGGCCACCTGGAAAAATGTTGGCCTCTATGTTATTTTATTCCTGGTGGGCTTGCAAACCATTCCCCCTGCTTATTACGAAGCTGCGGAGATAGAAGGAGCTTCCCATTGGCAACAATTCAGGAGAATCACCTTGCCACTGATCAATCCCACCATTTTTATGGTGGTCATTCTATCCACCCTTGGCGGGTTTTCCCTATTTATTGAACCTTATATTATGACCGGTGGTGGTCCACTCAATAGCACCCTTTCATCAGTATTGTACATTTATAAACAAGCTTTCCAATATTATCATATGGGGTATTCAGCAACCCTTGGTTTTTTCTTTGCCTTGCTGATCTTATTGGTGATTATGATTCAGAAAAAGTATATCGAAACCACGGATTAATATGAAGAAGATCCTGATCTATAGCTTTCTTAGCCTGGCTGCGGTTACTTTTTTGTATCCTTTTTACTGGATGATCGTAGCGTCTTTATCTCCCGAATCCGAGATCGGAGAGCTCTTGTTTTTGCCCTCTGAATTTACCTTGGACAGTTATCTTCAAATGTTCTCAAAAATCCCGATTGGCCGGGCTTTATTGAATAGTATTTTTGTTGCCACATTGACCACTGGAGGGGTGATTGTTTTTAGTTCCATGGTCGGTTATGCTTTGGCCTTAATGGAATTCAAGGGCAGGAATCTCATTTTTTACATTATCATATTTACCATGACCTTACCCTTTCAGATCACCCTGATTCCGAATTATATCACAATGGTCACGCTCAATCTTGTCGACACCTATGCTGCTCTGGTTTTGCCTTTTTTGTTAAACGCCTTTGCCATCTTATTGTTCCGCCAGGCATTTTTGGGCATTCCGCCGGCCTTGTTAGATGCGGCCCGGGTAGATGGCTGTTCAGAGTTTAGAATATTATTCCAGGTTTTATTTCCCAATATTATTCCCACGATTGTTATCGTGGGCATTCTGACCTTTATGAATTCCTGGAATGAAGTATTGTGGGCCCTGATTGTCATCCGGGAAGAAAACCTGATGACCATGCCGCAAATGGTCACCTTGTTTTCAGTGGGTGGAAGAGCTGATAGTCAGCTGGGCGTAAAGTTGGCATCAGCAGTCTTATTGGCATTGCCCATCATGATAGCTTATTCCTTTTTTCAAAAATATTTTATCCAAAGCATGGCCAGTTCGGGATTGAAAGATTAGAGTTGTCTCACCTCCGAAAGGTTGCATTATTACAAAATAGATTTACATGCAAATAAAAAGATCAGACATTCGCATCCATGCCGACGCCAAAAAAGTGATCGTCAATTATCTGAATTTAGGCATACCTGCAGTCTCTAAAAGAATAGGCACCCTGATCAACCGGGTGCTCGCCCTCGATGAAGAAGAAGTAACCCGATTGTATCAGGATATCCAAAAAGAATTTGGTCACCGACATTTAAATTTTGACTATTATTTAAATGCCCATTTTGAACAAATTCAAACGGCAATTTCCCAGGACGTGGTCCTGACCCCAACCCGAAAAAAATTGCTGGGCGCCTATTTCACCAAGGAATATTCAATACGTTCAGCGGCATTGTTTAACCCCTCCATGATTGCGCATCCCGATCAAAGTGGCCTGTCGGCAGGAGAAAAAAGATTTATCATAAGTTTACGGGCAGTAGGAGAAGGGCATATTTCTTCGATAGAATTCCGCAGTGGGATTGTGGATGCAGCGGGCCAAATACAATTGGATGAAGATGCCGGTTTTGCAGCTTGTGCGGTACCCGATAATTCCAAAATTTTTAATGTAAATAAGCTCAAAAAAAGGACGGTGGTGCTCGCTGAGTTTAACCAGAATATTCTGGATGAGTTTGGACCTACCTTTACCAAAAAAGACTATTTGAATGCCCCAGCGGCCTCATTTTCCCATTATGATAAAAATACACAGGATCAATTAGATCAAATCCTCGACACAAATTACGATGTATTGGCACTTCCCGGTTCCGCGCTTTCGGAACGTATCGTATTCCCTTCTGCCAAACAAGAATCGAAAGGAATGGAGGATGTGCGATTGGTTGAATTTATTGAAAATGGAAAATCAACTTATATCGGAACCTACACCGCTTATAACGGACTTCGCATCTCACCACAGCTTATCATCACGGAGGACTTTATGCGTTTTAAAATAAGGACGATGTACGGAAAAGCAGTCAATGATAAAGGTTTCGCGCTTTTCCCCGAAAAAATCAATGGTAAATTTGTGATGCTCGGCAGGCAGGGCGGCGAAAACATTAGCCTCATGTATTCCGATGATTTATTTATTTGGGAAACTTACGAAACCCTGATGACTCCGGATTCTGCCTGGGGATTGATCCAATTAGGGAACTGCGGTTCTCCCATCAAAACGGAAGAGGGATGGCTGGTAATTACCCACGCAGTTGGCGCCATGCGAAAATATGTGATCAGTGCCATTTTATTGGACCTGACCAATCCTGCAAAAATCATCAAAAAACTAAGCCAGCCTTTATTATCTCCCAATGAGGCCGAACGCGAGGGTTATGTACCAAATGTTGTTTATTCCTGTGGTTCGATGGTACATGGAAACTTATTGATTATACCCTATGCGATGTCTGATTCTGCTTCGACCTTTTCGACAGTCGATATTCAGGAATTATTGGATAATATGTCATGAAAATGAACCACAAAATAAAAATAACGTTTTTGCTTTTTGCCGGCATATTATCGGGGTGCAATCCATCATCTGCTGACCAGCACGTGGATAGTATGCCAAATGACAACACGGTCAACCTCCAGCATTTTAACCATTTATATAAAGAAATTAACATCGATGACGATACAATGGGCATCGTGCACATTTATAGCGAGTACCCCGATTATGACTATGCCATTGAGCCTTCAGAGGGATTCACTTGTGTGGATGATGTTGCCCGGGCAATAGTCATGTTATCAGCATATTATGAAACTGGAGCAGATACGAAAGAAGCTTTACGTAAGCTAAAAATGCTGGTACGATTTATCCTGTATATGCAAAACGACAATGGTTATTTTAATAATTTTCTTTGGAATGACTTCACGATAAATACCACTTATAAAACCTCAGTAGCGGAATTAAACTGGTGGTCTTTGCGAGCATTATGGGCCTTGGAAACCTCCTTGCCGCTAATTTCAGCCGACGAGGATTTATATGATCAAATAAAAGCCGGTATTGCAAAATTAATAGTCAATATAAAAAGGGATTTAGGGGGTCAAGAATTAATAGTAGAGACAACAAACACTCTAGGCCTACCTACCTGGCTACCCCAACAATACGCCGCTGATCAAGCCGCAGTTTTGGTTTTGGGCCTACTCCCTTACCAGGCAAGAACCGGAGACCCGGAGACTAAAACCCTCATTGATAACATGGCAAAAGGCCTCCTACTAATGCAAAAAGGAGGAGAAACACAATATCCGTATGGTGTCTTTCTGAGTTGGCAAAATTTGTGGCATGCCTGGGGTAATAGTCAGGCCTATGCTTTGTTAAAAGCCGGTCAGCAATTCAATAATGAAGACTATATCAAAAGTGCATTGACAGAAGTAGATCATTTTTATCCTTACCTTTTAAAAAATGGCTTTGCCGAAGCCTTTTGGGTGGAACAAGAAAAGGACCATTTTATCGAAACCAAAAGAAATCCTTTTCCTCAAATTGCTTATGGCATCCGACCGATGGTATGGGCCGCTACAGAAGCTTATCAAATCACGCATCAGGAGAAATACTTGGATTTGGCAAAAGCCTTAAAATCCTGGTTTTCGGGAAACAATGTAGCCAATACCGTGATGTACGATGCCTCTACAGGAAGAGTGTATGATGGCATTATTTCCAGCCAGGGCGTTAACAAAAACTCCGGTGCAGAATCGACCATTGAATGTTTGCTGACCTTATTAAAAACTAATTAGACATGGCTGAAGTTAAATTAAGCAATATCGGGAAGACCTACAAAGAAGGGACGCAGGCAGTAAAAAATGTAACCTTTACCGTTAAGGACAAAGAATTTGTGGTATTGGTGGGACCGTCAGGTTGTGGAAAAACAAGCACGCTGAGGATGATTGCAGGCCTGGAAGAAATCACGGAGGGGGAACTGTATATTGGCAACGAAAAAGTCAATGACCTTGGTCCAAGTAAAAGACATATCGCCATGGTTTTTCAGAATTATGCACTATACCCACACATGACGGCTTATGAAAATATGGCTTTTGGTTTAAAAATAAAAAAAGTCCCTAAATCAGCAATCCACGAGCTGGTGATGAAAGCGGCAGAAGTTTTAAACATCGAAGATATTCTTCAAAAAAAACCAGGAAAAATGTCTGGAGGGCAACGTCAAAGAATTGCCATTGGAAGAGCCATTGTCCGGCGGCCAAAGGTCTTTCTTTTTGATGAGCCCTTGAGTAATCTGGATGCCAAATTGCGCGGGAAAATGCGTATTGAATTAGCCAAATTGCACAAAAAATTGGACGCCACAATCATTTATGTCACCCATGACCAGGTAGAAGCCATGACCCTGGGCGATCGGATTGTAGTCATGAATAAAGGAGAAATCATGCAAATGGATTCTCCCATGGAGTTGTTCCTGAATCCTGCCAATAAATTTGTTGCCGGATTTATTGGTACCCCACAAATGAATTTTTTTAGCGGAGAAATCTTAAAAATTGATCAAAAGCTGGTCTTTCAAAACAAAGAGCTACTTTTTGATCTTTCAAAACTGAACCTAAAAACTCAAAAAGCAACGGTGGACATCGGTATCCGTTCTGAAGACATCTATCCCCAATTGGGCGACCTGCAGCACTATGCCACCATCAATGCAAATATCATCGCTATTGAATTACTTGGCAATGAAAAACTGATCTATGCAGAATTCGACGGCAATGACATTGTTGCAAGATTCAGAGCGGAATATGAGGTAAAAATCAATACAAAAATTGACTTCTACCTCAACCTCGACAGGGTTTATTTTTTTGAAAAAGAGACAGGGGAGCGCGTCTTTTGATCAATTGGTATTCACCCCTCTTCAAACTCCAAACAGTCCACCCGCAAGTCCTGAGTTTTTAAGGGCATTTTCAACAACTTACAATAGGCTCCACCCTCATCCTTTCGGAAAAATCGGCAGTTCATACAACTGCGTTGTACACTGATAAAACCCAATTTCTGTAAGTTGGCAATCAATTGCAGAAGATCTCCGTAAAAGTTACTTTTTTGATCATTGCTCCAACTACCAAGAGCGGGTTGTAAGCCATTGGCAAATGATGCCACTTGGTTGACTAGTTTTTTTCCCGCATCGGTCAGGGAGATGCTGTAACTACGGGTATCGACAGGATTCGTTTCTTTGTCGATTAGGTCCTTTTTTAATAAGGTCCGTACGGCCTCACTGATGGTCGGTTTGGACAAGCTAAATTCTTGTGCCAGATAGGAGACCTTACACTTCTCAGAACTGTGGAATTGCAGAAAGATCAGCAACTGAATCTGCAATGGACTCAGACCGTGTTCTTTACCCGTATTCCACAAGGCTACCCGAAACACTTCAGAAATTCGCTCCAGAGCCACTACTATTTTGGCATCCATATTGCCAACCTGTTCCTGCGGATCAAAAACTGATTTTTCCATATCTTTTAACAACTCTTTGGAATAGCTTCGCCATCCAGGCTAATAATCCGGTCCATCCGGATGGAATCGCCAGTAGGTAAAATGAGGAATTCTTCTCCTGCTGTGACCAGGGTGTCTTTCAATCTGGTTTCCACCAAAACATTATGGCCGCTTTCATCCCAATATGCCAACTGTACAACCTTGCGCAAGACAATGGCCGCTTCAATGCGATCATAAAAGTTGCAATCAATTGGAACGTACTTTTTTTGTTGCCCCATCTTGTAAAGATAAAGATTGTTATGAATACTAACAAAAGAGCCGCATCAAATGGGTTCGTTATTTTTTCCTGCCCCTAAGTTGCCGACATTACTATCCCCGATGCCCAGAAATATCCGCCATCTCCAGAATAAAATACCCTTTTTCTTCAATGCTTTGCATCACTTCCGGTCCTGGAGACTCAAGGTGACAAAACCGACACTCTTTGGCCGTTAATGTGCTATTCTCTTCATTGATGCTTTCCAGGTATTGGCGACCAAAAGCGATCACTTCATCATGGGTATATTTGGCTTCTGGCACAAGGATATCAAAATGGGCAGTGTTGCCATCTGATTTTTTAACATAGGTATCAAAAACTGCTACTTTCATGGCGTTTGTATTTATAAATTTTCTTTAATCACATAAAAAAGAAACAGCCAGACCAATCCTTTTATCAAAAAGAAAAAGAATCCGGCTATCCCCAGCTTTTTCAAAATCCGAACTATTTTAGAATTCTCCATCATGAACGTATGGGTGGCACCATAACAATGCCGTGAGGGTAACCGCCTTAAACCAAGAATCGTACATCGCTTCAATCTCTTGCTGATTGTGCCCTTTATTGCCTAAAAAACCCTTAATAGTTGCTGTAATCGGATAGATAAAGGCGACCAGATACCGAAAATGTATAATGGGTACCGCCTGCACGTTATCTGTTTTATTCTTCTTGATACTATGGTGCCTAAGTGCTATTTCTTGCTGATAATTGAGCCAATCCTGATCCCATGGTTTATGACATAGGTCCATAATCCATTGGCCAAAGCGAGCTCGTACAGCCGTCAGATAATCCCCCTGGGGTTGCCCATTGTGGGTAAAATAATGCACCAAGTGCGGCGTGCTGCCTACAAATCCATACCATAGGTCTAGTATCGCATCCGTTTGATCTTCCAATACATCCCCCGCTTTTTTCAGATTGGCGGCATTAGCATCGCTCCATAATACCGTTTCCTTGAGACGTTCCAAATCTTCCAAACTTACCGGCGATTTGGCGAGACCGGCTTTTCCGTAATCGTAACCTTTGATTGTTGTCATGATCTGAGTGGTTTGTAAATGAATTATTTAATTAGAAATACTAACTATCTGGATTAAAATATCCTTTCTTGATTACCTCCTATGCGCAGCTCGGGCTATTTAGAAGGCAGCCAAAACTGCGTTTATTTTATTGCCATCAGTTTTGTTGACACAAACATAGTTAGTATTTCTAACTAAAACAAATCCTACTGCATTAATTTTTTTAACTGCCTATTTTAACTGCCAATTATATACACAAACATCAATTCAGGGGTATAGTGTTGTCAGTTGAACGACTTACAAGTGTCAACATTCTGCATCCAAAATGGAAGATCGTCTTCGCTTTAGCACTTCTTTGTTTATCTTTGCGAAAAAATATACAATGAAATCATTTTACCTACTAACATTTGTAATCGCTTGTTTGTCTTTATCACTCATCTCTTGTCAAAATGGAGATAGTGACAAAATACGCAATGAAGCGCGGCAATCTTTACCTCAACCACCTGCTAATGACGTAACGGCTGCCCCAACTACGACTCCTACTCCTGCTGCGACAAATAGTAATGAACCACATTATAAGTGTCCCAATAATTGCGCAGGGGGGACTAGTGACGCAGCGGGCTCCTGTTCGGTATGTGGTACAACACTAGCCCACAATCAGGCCTACCACAATAATCCACAACCGGCTAATCCGACAATTAACCCAGCGTCACCAACTACAACACCAACTACAACACCACAACCGCCTGCAGCCGCTCAAAATGCAGCTGGCGTTTACCATTATACTTGTAGTGCTGGTTGTGCTGGTGGTGCGGGAAGTGCAGGAACTTGTGCTACTTGTGGTGGAGCTTTGGCACACAATCCGGCTTATCATAATTAGAGTCGTTTCGCAGGGTTCATGACAAAAAAAGGTAAGGCAGGAGAACGCTTTTTGGCTGGCAATGGGATCATATCGATAATTAGATCCTCTAACAGTGGTAAAAATTGGTAAGTGCCATTTTTTTCTCACTTTTCTTATTTTTCGACCACTTTTTTGCCATATAATTTATCAACATCAAGCATTTATTAATTATTTCCCCTATTTTTGTCGTGTCTCAGAGTTGATATTTTTGTTTAGCGAATAGAAAATTTGTCAAATTTTACTTTGCTACACAACAAGTTCACTCTTTATTATTTTTATTAAACTTTTTTTTATGAACATTTTCGTAGCAAAGTTAAATTTTGCCACTCAGGAAGATGATCTTCAGCATGCCTTTGAAGAATTTGGCGCTGTTGACTCAGTAAAGATCATCATGGACAAATTCACTGGTAAATCAAAAGGCTTTGGCTTTGTTGAAATGCCTAATGATGACGAAGCAAGAGCTGCTATTGAGGATTTGAACGATTCAGAACTTGACGGAAGAACAATCGTCGTTAAAAAAGCAGAACCTAGAGAAAACCGCGGTGGCGGTGGCTTCAACCGCGGCGGCGGTGGTGGTTTCAACCGTGGCGGCGGCGGCGGCGGTGGGTTCAACCGCAACAGAGACAGATACTAGGAATAGTTATCTTTGAAGAAGAGAAAGAAAAGCCTCTGCTTAAGCAGGGGCTTTTCTGATTTTAGTGACATCGGATTGGCCAAGATCACAAAAACAATCTCCAAATAAGGCGGTTTAGGCAAAACAGATTTTCCTCGATGGGAATGCCATATTTTTGGCACCTTTGAAAAAAAAATATTAACAGGTTAAGATAAGAAAAATGAGATAAATCCTACTCTCTTTACTAAAATCTTCTGAATTCAAAGACAAATTTCTTCCTCATTTTTGCCAAAAATTCCTCAAAACCAGCATTTTCCATTCAAAACCCTTACCTTTGCACTCTATGGAGAAAAATTTTTTGTTTAGCAGACAAAATTCCAACCGAGTTGACTTTGCTACACTAGAATTGGACTCATTTTTATTATCTAAATTTTTATTATGAACATTTTTGTAGCAAAGCTGGATTACGGCACCCAGGAAGATCATTTGCAGGAAGTATTCGAAGAATTCGGTACAGTTGATTCCGCAAAGATCGTTATGGACAAATTTACGGGTAGATCAAAAGGCTTTGGCTTTGTTGAAATGCCAAACGACGATGAGGCTCAAAAGGCCATTGACGAATTAAACGACTCGGAACTGGACGGAAGAACGATTGTTGTAAAAAAAGCAGAACCTAGAGAAAATCGCGGCGGTGGCGGCGGTGGAGGGTTCAATCGCGGCGGTGGCGGCGGTGGTTACAACAAAAACAGATACTAGAAGAGTATTCTTCGTTAAGAATTTGGAAAGCCTCTGCAAACGCAGGGGCTTTTCTTGTTTTAGTGCTATCGTTTGACGAATCCCCTTCGTCCGACCTATTGACCAAAAATTGCACTAAAATAGGTACAGCTTAAACCCACTTCGATAGCTTTAGTTCATCTTTGGAAGTGGTGCTTTGGAAACAAAAAAGACTGACTTTGGGTGCTCAGGAGGCTTCCGATGTAAAATCGGGACAAGCTATTTATTGGTGCAGAGCGGCCTGCAGAGCAAAAAATAGCCGAACTGAGGTTCCAGAAGCGGGCTTTTGCAGCTCAAATGACTACCTCCAAACATACTCTTACACAAAAAAGACAATTATAAGTGGACAATATGAATTATTAGTGGTAATTTTGGACCGTAAATATTACCACTAGGTAAAATTCGATTTTTTCAACAAGAGTACTTTGAAAATGAGAGGTCAAAAAAATCAGAATATCAATCTGATTATCAACATTTTAATACTACATATTTAATTTTGAAAGCCTCTTTTTTTTGAACGACTCCACTTATAAACTATGGTAACGAGAGAATTAATCATCCAGTCAGCCATCAAACTTTTCCTGGAGAACGGGGTAAAAACCGTGACCATCGACCGGATTGTTAAAGAATTGCACACCTCAAAACGAACTATTTACAGTCACTTTAAAGATAAAACAGCATTACTGGGTGCCTGTCTATCAGTATACCACGCCAGGATTCGACAGGAAAATGCAGCAGTGATCCGCTCTTCCGACAATGCCATAGAGGCCATGGCCTATCTGCACAAACACATTATCCAGCGAGCTAGTCAGGTCAACCCCAATTTTTTTAATGATATCCTTCATTACTACCCTGGCATGTTGCACGAGTCTTACCGTAAAAACGGCAATTTTGCCCATCGCCAGCTTGTAGAGCTGGCCGATTGGGGTATTCGTGACGGCATCTTTTTGGCCGATATGGATGTAGATGTAGCCGTCAAAACAGTGCTTACATTATTAAAATTACTCAAGGACAACGATCAATTTCCCTATCCTGATTATAGTAAAGAAAGGCTGACTTTTGGCATTTTAGTCCCTTATCTACGTGGTGTTTGTACCCGTAAAGGGGTGGAACTCCTGGAAATGCAGGAGGAATTGTTTCAAGTCTCCTTATAATAAGAAAAAAATGAACCTGAATAACTCCCTACGCAAAACGCCCATCGCTGTCATCGGCATGTCTGCCGTCTTTGCCGATGCCCACAATGTCGAAGAATTCTGGACCAATATTGTCCAGGCTAAAGACAGCATTACTGATGTGCCCGAAAACCGCTGGCGCATTGAAGATTATTACGATCCGGATATGTTTGCTCCCGATAAAACCTACTGCAAACGCGGTGGTTTTCTGCCAGAAATAGATTTCAATCCTCTTGAATTCGGACTACCGCCAAATATTCTGGAGGTCACCGACACCTCACAGTTGTTAGGACTGGTTGCTGCCAGAGATGCCCTGGAGAATGCAGGATATGGCCAAACATCTACCAAACTAACCGCTGAACTCAAAGCCAAAACTGGCGTATTGCTAGGTGTTGGTGGTGGCCAGAAACTGATCACGCCGCTGATTGCACGCCTACAATATCCCATCTGGGAACGGGCGCTAAGAGCCAGCGGTATAGCCGAAGAAGATATTCCCCACATCGTCGATAAAATGAAGAAAGCTTACGTGGGCTGGAATGAGAATTCTTTCCCGGGCTTATTGGGGAACGTTATCTCCGGGCGTATCACCAACCGCTTTGACCTGGGGGGCATCAATAGTGTAGTTGATGCAGCATGTGCCGCTTCGCTGAGTGCCATCAAGATGGCCTTAAGTGAGCTGATGGAAGGACGGGCAGATATGATGCTGACTGGTGGCGTTGACACCGACAATTCGCCCTTTATGTATATGTCTTTCAGCAAAACGCCTGCCTTTTCCAAGTCGGGCAATATCAGCCCCTTCAGTGCAAAAGGCGACGGCATGTTGATTGGTGAAGGACTAGGCATGCTGGTCCTCAAAAGACTGGAGGATGCAGAACGTGATGGCGATCAAATATATGCTGTTATTAAAGGAGTAGGAACCTCAAGTGACGGACGCTACAAATCGGTTTATGCGCCCCGCTCTTCCGGCCAGGCCCTGGCTATGAACCGGGCTTATGAGGAAGCCGGCTATGCTCCTGCTACTGTAGGATTAGTCGAAGCTCATGGCACGGGTACTGGCGCAGGTGATCCTACCGAATTTGAATCCATGCAAATGGTATTTGGCGCTGATAATCCCAATAAGCAACATATCGCCCTGGGAAGTGTCAAATCACAGATCGGCCATACCAAAGCAGCTGCAGGGGCAGCGGGTATGATCAAAGCCGTTCTGGCGCTACACCATAAAATATTACCACCCACCATCAATGTGGAGGAGCCAAACCCCGTATTCGACATCGAAAACAGCGCTATATACCTCAACACGGAAGCCCGCCCCTGGCTGACGGGTGGTATACCTCGCCGGGCTAGTGTTAGTGCTTTTGGATTTGGCGGCATCAACGTTCACATTGCCATGGAAGAATACAAGGCCGGGCAAAGCGGACAGTACCGCTTGCATCAGCCTAATCAGGCCGTAATCTTACACGCAGTTTCTGCTTCCGACCTGTTGCAACAATGTCAGACACAATTAAAGGCGCTACAGTCTGAAGAAGGTGAAGCAGCTTTTATTCAATTGTGTGCACAGAGCAAAACGGTACAGATCCCACAGGCCAATGCTCGTTTGGGCTTTGTTGCAACTTCACTGCCCGAATGTATTGATTGCCTACAATTAGCTGTCCAAAACCTGCAAAATCAAGCCGCAGAATGGAGTCACCCCAAAGGCATATACTACCGGTCTCAGGGTATTGACCCCAATACAAAAATAGTAGCACTTTTTGCTGGTCAGGGGGCACAATACCCAGGAATGGGTGCCGAATTGGTTAATGCCTTTCCCGAACTTATCCAGGCCTTTATTCAAGCTGACCAACTGTTCCAGCAAAGTGAGCAAGAGCCTTTATCTAAAAAAGTATATCCAATCCCAGCCTTTACTGATGCTAAAAGGCAGGAGCAACAAACGGCCCTTACACAAACTCAATTTGCTCAGCCCGCCATCGGCACCTTGAGTATGGGCATGTTTAAAATCTTGCAACAGGCAGGCTTCAAACCCAGCTTTACTGCAGGCCACAGCTTTGGCGAACTATCTGCACTCTGGGCTGCTGGTGTTTATGATGAGGCTACTTTCCTCGCTTTGGCGAAAGCCAGAGGAGCAGCCATGGCCATGAGCAATGCAAATGAAGATTCCGGAACCATGCTCGCCGTAAAAGCACCTTATGATCAGGTGGAACAGGAAGTGAAAAGCTTGAGCGGTATCAGTATTGCCAATATCAATTCTAACAACCAGGTTGTCCTGGGAGGGAGTACGGCCAATATCAAGAATGCTGAACAGGTATTGAAAGCCAAAGGGTTTTCAGTAATTCCCCTACCGGTTTCGGCAGCCTTCCATACCGAATTTGTGCAACATGCACAACGACCTTTTGCACATCATGTGGACAATCTGCAATTCCAGGCACCACAAATTCCGGTCTATGCCAACTCTACAGCGCAGGCTTATCCGCAGGACAGCAATTCGATCAAATCATTACTGCAAGGGCAAATTTTGAAACCTGTTCGCTTTAAAGAACAGATCGAAAATATCCACCGTGCCGGAGGAAGGGTCTTTGTTGAATTTGGCCCCAAAGGCATCTTGACCAATTTGGTGAAAGACATTCTTTCCGGTCAGGACCATTATGCACTGGCCCTCAATGCAAATGCCAAAAAAGATAGCGATCAGCAATTCCGGCAAGCAGTGGTCCAATTACAGATATTAGGACTTTCAATAGGAGATATTGATCCCTACCAAGTTCCAAGACTTGTACCCACAGCCAAGACCAAACTCAATGTAAAATTGAGTGGCAACAACTACGTCAGTACACCAACGCAAAAAGCATATTACGAAGCATTAAACGATGGCTTCCAGATTACCGGCGCCACTAAAATAGTGGAAAAACCCGTGGTAGTGGAAGTTGAAAAAATTGTCGAGAAAATAGTAGAAATCCCGGTAGAATCAGTTATTCAACACTCTAACGAAGAAGAAATTATGAATCACGAATTAATGCAAATCCTAAAGGATACACTCGCCCACTTTAAAACGCAACAAACAAAATCACTGGAAGTATTTGAACGCTTCCTGCACGATCAAAACGAACAATCACAGGCATTGATTCAACTGATCAATCAACAAATGAGCAGCCCTACTCCTTTGGTGCAACCACAAGTGGCCTTAACAAGCAACATAACTCCCAAACAAAATGGTAATGGCATCAATCAGCCTGCAACGCCCACTCCGGTGCCAGCAGCAGAAGCTAAAACCGCACCCATTGCAACACCAACCGCCACGGCTGTAGCTACTTCACCTTCAAGTGGTTTGAACCACAAACAACTGGAAAATATCCTCTTGACGGTGATCAGCGAAAAAACAGGCTACCCCACCGAAATGCTTGACCTCGATATGGATATGGAGGCCGACCTGGGCATTGACTCGATCAAGCGTGTAGAAATATTCGGTACTATGATTGAGCAATATCCCGAAGTGTCCGGCATCAATCCGCAGGAATTAACAGAACTGCGTACCCTGCGCCAGATAGTAGAATATATCGGCGGTAAGGCAGGTGCCAATGTTGCCACTCCAGCGGCATCTCCTACTCCTGCAGTACCTAAGGTTGAAACACCTGTTCAACCGGTTGCTGTAGTAGAAACAGCAACAGCACCAACAGGAATGGACCACAAACAATTGGAAAACATCCTCTTGACGGTGATCAGCGAAAAAACGGGCTATCCTACCGAAATGCTTGAACTTGATATGGATATGGAGGCCGACCTGGGCATTGATTCTATCAAACGTGTAGAAATATTCGGCACCATGATTGAGCAATATCCTGAA
>BQJU01000062.1 GCA_021604865.1 Saprospiraceae bacterium
TGCAAAGGATCACTTTTCTGATGATACTTCGTTACTTTTTTCGTCCGTACCTCCGGGTATGCACTTCAAAAAAAGCCTTGTCTCATCAAAAAATTGACGCTTTTCGCCTCCAAAGCCGACCTCCAAACAAGCTCTAAGTTATTCTTCGCTGACTCCTTACTTATTATGTCCACTACGCATTCAGCCCAATTTTTGCATTATGAGGAATAACCGCCCCTTTCTTGACCACTACAATACCATCCTTGATTACGTAAGTATCGGTTTCTGTTTCCTGTAAAGCTATACTTCCGTGGATGCGTACATTATCTCCGATATGGCAGTCTTTATCCAGGATAGCATTACGTATGAAACAATTTTTGCCGATCCCCATAATTGGCTGGTCACCTTTATGGGCCATTTCATCAAGGGTCTCATAATAATCGGCCCCCATAACAATGGCATTGGAAATTTCGGTGCCCTGCCCTATTCTGGACCGAATCCCTATCACTGCACGTTCAATTTTCTTAGCGTGAATGATGCAACCCTCTGCCACAATCGCCTGATTGAACCAGGTATCAAACACCTTGGAGGGGGCTAATAGTCGGGGTCGGGTATAGATTTGCTGGGCGTTATCAAAAAGGTTAAACTTGGGAATTGAATCTGTCAGAGCAATATTGGCCTCAAAAAAAGAGCCGATAGTTCCGATATCTGTCCAGTAACCGTCATAGGCAAAGCTCCCCACTTTATACCCACTATTGATGGCATGAGGAATAATTTCTTTTCCAAAATCAGTAGCATCAGGATTATCGGCAAAAAGTTTCAGCAACACGTCTCTTTTGAAAATATAAATTCCCATCGACGCCAAATAATTACGATTTTCACGTGTATACTTCTCCTCTACCGCCGACTGCCAGTCTGGCAATTCATCAGCCGAAGGTTTTTCGACAAACCGTTCAATAATACCTGCTTCATTTACTTTCATAATACCAAATCCGGATGCATCTTTGGCAATCACAGGTATAGTAGCAATGGTGAGGTCTGCCTCCATTTGAATATGGCTTTTCGCCAATAATTCAAAGTTCATCTGGTAGAGTTGATCGCCTGAAAGGATCAACACATAATCATGGTCGTGATTTGCCAGGTGATGCATACTTTGTCGTACAGCATCAGCTGTGCCCTGGTACCATAAATCACTATTGGGTGTCTGTTCTGCCGCCAGAATATCGACAAACCCATGGCTGAAGAGATCAAAATTAAAGGTATTTTTGATATGCTGATTAAGCGAAGCGGAATTGTATTGAGTCAATACAAACATGCGCTTGACTCCGGAATTCAGGCAATTAGAAATCGGGATATCGATCAGCCGGTACTTCCCCCCAATCGGCACGGCAGGCTTGGAACGCTGACTGGTCAGTGGATAAAGACGGGAACCGGCACCTCCGCCGAGAATCAGACTAATCATTTTGATCATAGTTACTATAATTTTCCAGCGAATTTTGAGTAGCAGACAACTTCACTCAAACATTGGCTTTTGTTAAGGATGTAAGTTCGTTATAAATATTGCGGTATTGAGCCGCCGAAGCTTCCCATGAAAAATCTACGTCCATGATTCGCTCCCGCACTTCTTTCAGCCATTCTCTACGTTGGTACAATTCCAAAGCCCGGTACACCGCCATAAAAGCGTCATCGATGCTAAAATGATCAAATCGAACACCTCGTCCAACCCCACCTGCTTCTCCAATATCAGGTACAGTATCTCGTAATCCGCCAATGGATCGCACAATGGGCACGGTACCATACCCCATGGCGTACATTTGATTCAACCCACAAGGTTCCACCCTGGAAGGCATGATTAGAAAGTCCGCACCAGCATAGAGTTGATGTGCCAATCCTTCATTGTATTCCAAAGCCACATCAAACCGTCCATGGTAAATATGCTTCAACCGTTGAAGTGCATCGTGCAGATAGGCTTCACCTGTACCCAACACCAAAAAAGAAACCCGCATGCCGCTATTCAAACTTCGGCTAATCAGTTCAGGTAAAAGATCAGCCCCTTTTTCCCCTACCAGGCGACCAATAAAGACGATCAGCGGAACCTGGAGGTCAAAATTGAAATGTTTGGCCAAAGCATTTTTATTGGCCTTTTTAAAATCGGCAAGACTCTTTTTCAATGGCGCGGCAATAAAGGGATCTGTACGTGGATTCCATACTTTGGCATCTATACCATTGATAATGCCCAAAGATTTGTGTTGCTCATGGCGAAATAACGATTCCATTCCATTCGAGCTTTCCATCAATTCATAGAGGTAACTTCTCGAAACTGTCGTCACCCGCCAAGAACATTTGATGCCCGCAGCCAATGGATTAATGGTATGGGCCCAGTCGAGCAACCCCCTGGCTTCTGCATTAAAAAAGGGCAACAGGTACATCTTTTCCCAGCTGAATGCCCCGTGATAGGCCCCATTATGAATGGTAAATACCGTGGGAATATGAGCCAGTGCCCGATATTCCGGACAGTGTTTGACCATAAATGGCATCAACCCAGTATGATGATCATGGCAGTGTATGACCTCAGGCTTACCGGGTGTATTGGCAATCCATTGCAATACCGCCTGCTGAAAACTAAGGTATCGTTCCAATTCATCGCCATAACCAGAACCACCTGGGTCAGCATAAATACCCGGGCGGTCAAATTTGCCCGGAATATTAGCTACAAAAAACGGAAAGCCCAGGCTATCGCCCTTTTCCTTCTCTATCGTAAAGGGAATATATTGGTTGTGTAACCGCACATGCCCCCTATAAACAGGGGTAAACTCATGATTATTGATCCACTTTACACCATATTTGGGTATAATTACTCCAGATGGCACCCCTATTTTCTCCAAATAAGCAGGCAAAGCCCCAACCACGTCGCCCAAACCTCCAGCCTTGGCTGCCGGATAACATTCCGCACTAACATGAAGTGTTTTCATGCAAAAAGTAAGTTATAATAAGATATAGTAAAAAAAACGAGATGCTTTAAAGGTAAAATTTTTCCCCGAAAAAAAAAGCGGATTGGGTTTTGTTTTTGAAAGAGTTATTTATTGGATCAACATGCATGGCTTTATCTTGACCACCAATATAAAAACGGATATTGCCACTCTTCCTCAAACCTGTATTCTGTCCATTTGCAAATACATAAGTAATTTTTTGAGGTTACCCGATAAAGTTTTAAATCTGCCAATGACGGGTTTTCCAATTTAAAAGCTTCAAATTGTGTATTCATCATTTCCACTCCCCGCCCTTTTGAAGGTGTGGCCGTAAAGGAAAAAGTCTTATCCGTTGTTTGAAAGTGGATATTTGAAGCAATATTTTCATTTTGACAATTAAAAAAGACTGTAGCTATAATAGTGTAAGTGAAAAATATTGTCAGAAAAAGCTAAGAGCTACTACTAATCTTTTATTCATAATTAATTGCAATTTGTTGCGGGAGCTGTTCCTCTTGATGAATTGGTAGTGCACCAAAAGCGTTGGCATTAGGTTGTAACTTCGAAGTTGTGCCCTGATTTTGGTGATCATCTATCAACGCTTTTAAGACATCACCCTTTTTTACAACCTAATACCCGCAAGATAAAAAAGAGATTGCTCTTTAATTCGCTCCCTTACTTAACAACACTGTCCGCAAAGGATACCAGGTCTCTTCAGTATAGTCTAAAATACGCAATAACGGTCGGAATATTTCCTTAAAATTCCCCTCTTTATCTTTAACATCCGGATACCAGTGGTCATAGACCTCATCATACCGAAGCTTCCATTCACCGCCAAATGCCTGTACGAAGACCTGACCTATGTAAGCCAGCAGGGGTAGAAATATGCGATTTTCAAATTCAGCGGAGATGATATTCTGATACAGGTATTTATCAAGTTTACTGATACTGGCTTCTTGATAGTTCAATACATTGGCAGGACAATGAATAATATCAGGAAGGGCAGCTACCAACTCATCCAGATGCTCAGGAAAGGCTTTTCCATACGGGTTTCGGCCCAACATTTCCGACTCTCCACGTGCATCACTAAACCAGTGTTTATTCTTGTATTTAATGAATGCCATTATTGCCTCATAATCTTCCTGACTCTGGTATAGTACGCCACCAGATGTCAAGACTTCCTTATCGGGAGTTAGAAAAAGATTTCCATCACTTCCTTCCAATGGAATTGCAGCACTGAGCAAAATTTCTTTCTCCAGGTCTCCATATTGGTAGTATACAAGTCTTTTTCCTCCCAATACAAAACACTGATGTAAGATTGGTGGAACGGTTTGAATATGTTTACGAATATAATTTCCTGAGGAATACATATTGGTAAGATATCCCTTATAGGAATCATATACGATGGCGTCGACATATGAGGTAGTAATTACCTCTCCCGTATTTAATTTAAAGACTTTTCCATGAGTTCTCCTTTTTGTCCACTCAATAAGCTCATCTCCATTACGTTCTTCAATTAATAATTTTGCTTCCTCAATTGGCACAACAGAAAGAGTATATTGAAAGCCCCAAGGAGTGGTAACAGATAATTCTTTTTCCTCCATTTCTAATGGTTTAAAACGGCTATTCTTGTTTTTCAAGCTGCGTTTTTTTCACTTCAATATTCTTCCCTGTTAAACGATGCTTTTTAGAAATAAAATTCAGGCAATAGGGGAATAAGTAATCCTTATAAAAGGTTTCTGTACAATAGAGCTTAGTACCCTGACCAAAATCAACAAGTATTTGGTTAGCTTCCAGTACGATTTCATCAAGTTCGTATTTAAAATTATATTCTCGTAAAAACTCGAGGCCCTCTAATTTAATGTCCTCATCTTCAATCTTTGCTTTGTATATTTTCTTTGAGGGCTCTCCTTTGAAAAATAATGACATCAAAAAAGGATCAATACTGCATCCAATTCTTCTTCCCGCACATCTATTGTATACGGTTAAACTCTTGAGAAAGGTGTTAATAACCAATTCGTCATCCCCATTAGTCAAATCAACTCTTTCAATTTGCTCCCTTTTATAAATATTTTCTTCCTTTCCTTCATATAATAGAGCCTTTTTATCCTTTACAACCATTGAATATAGCAATGAATCGGTACATTCGGCATTATAGAAACAATATTGAATATAATAATTGTAATTTCCATGATCACTTGTTTTGTCCTCTTTTTGAACACTTTTACAAGATCCCATCATAAATAGTAATGTCAGAATATTTACTAATCTCATAATTTAATATTTTAATCGCAATTAGGGAATGCTAATGCTTCAAAAGTCTGAGTGCAATTAATTGGAACGGTGATCTGCATTGAAGGAATATTTGTATTGTAGTATTTCCATTTATAGGTCCATCCACTACCCGTATCATACCGAAATATTCCATAACTTTAGTTACTATTTTGTGATTCTTCCCGAAATCATTTAGGATTAATTCTAAATGATTTCGGGAATAATTTGGAAATAGAAGTTACCAAAGGTAAAATTTAAAGCGCATTTTTTAATATTAATATTTGGAGCAGGATAAATTAAGTTATTGAACACTGAATACCCTTTCAAATTTGATTAAAATAATCCCAAAATAAACCGTCACCCCTACTCTACCCGAACAAATTTTCTAAAAATCACCGCCTCCCCATCCCCTATCCGCAGCAAATACATCCCTACAGGCAAATGCTCCACAGGTAAAGTATTCACCCCTGACTGTAGTCGAATATTCTCAGATAATGTTTGTCCCTGGATACTGACTATTGTAGCAATCAAGCCGACTTGGGAAGTGACCATCAACTCAAGTTGCAATGCTTCCTTTACTGGATTGGGAAACAGACGCATCCCACTACTCCATTCCGGTTCTTTTATGGCCGTACTTTCAATAAATACCTCCAGCATTTCCTGGCAGTCGCGGCTATCCGTCACCGTCACCTGATAGGTCCCCCCTGACAGATTGAAAAGATCCTCCGTCATTTCCCCATTTGACCATTCATAGAAATAAGGGGCCTGGCCTCCTTCTACGATCAAATTGATATACCAGCCCTCACTCCCCTGGCCACTCTGAAAGCTCAAGGCAATCTCTTCCGGTTCAAATATCTCAAAAGATTTTGTGGAACTGCATAGATGCACATCCGTCACCGTTACTACATAGGTACCTGCCGGAAGGTCACTCAGGTCTTCTGTGTGGGTACCATTTGACCAGGAATAAAAATAGGGAGAAGTGCCGCCAAAGACGGACAAATCAATTTCACCATTCATCCATCCATGACAATTTACATTGTTAATATCCCCCAGCAGTGACGGCCCGTCCTGATCGGCTACTATTGCCGGGGCGTCAGTAGTACAACCGGCGGCATCAGTCATGCTCACCTTATAATCGCCGGAATTCAACCCTTCAATATAATGGCTGGTATCGCCGGTACTCCAGGTGATGAGATAGGGAGCCATTCCCCCGGAAGGAGAGCAGACAATGGCACCGTTTTGATTGTTGCAGGTTTCATTGATGACTGTTAATTCCGGGAATAGAGCAGCCGGTTCATCAACAGCGATATTCTGGGCATAAGCACAATTGTTGCTATCAAGCAGTAGCGCAGTGTATTGGCCAGCACTCAATTGATCAAAAAAACTGGTATCTTGAAAATTGGCATCATCCAAGGCATAGCGATAAGGAGGCGTAGCACCACCAACCACCAGGTTGACACTCCCATTTTGCGCTCCGAAACATATCACTGGGCTGATTTCCGGGCTCATTGTCCAGGCTGGTGGGTCATCAAGAAGGAAGTAAAATTCGTGCACACATGGCACGGTGTCCTTTACATAAAGGGTGTAAATATCCGCTGTCAATTGCTCAAACGGGGGATCTTCTGAATAGTCAATGCCATCCAGTGAGAACTGAAATTGCTCCAGCGGCATGCCATTTAACAAAGCAATATTCAGCCTTCCATCATTGCCTCCCGGACAAGTAATATCTGTCAATTCCAATGAAAGGTTGGGTGGTAATGCCAACGGAATATATATCGGATAAGTAAAAATACAACCTTCACTATCCTGAATATAAATGGTATCCGGCCCCGCTGCCAGATTGTAAAATTCATTACCGATTTGAAAGTTCAGCGTATCCAAAGCATAATAGATAGGGTCCACCAATTTGCCCGCCTCCACAATCACAATACCAGTCTCCCCATAAGGACAGCTGGGTGTAATCACAAATTCTACACTTGGTCCTTCGGGTTCTTCCAATAAAAAAAGCATGGAATCAACACAGCCACCAATGTCCATTGCGTAAGCAGTATAGATGCCGGCAGACAAATCTGTAAAGGTATCGGCATCCACAAAATCAATCCCATTGATAGAATACAAAAAATCGCCATTACCACCGCTGGCCGTTAGGCTGACTTCACCACTCCCACCGGGACAAGGTGGATCTTGCGCTGCCGAAGCAAAAACGATCGGCAGCGGGTCCACCAAACTAAAATCTGATAATGGAATATAACAATTCTGGTCATTGACTGCAAAAAAGGTATAATTGCCGGCGCCCAGTCCATCAAATACTGGTACATCAGTAAGAAAAGTACCATCCTCATTATGGAGCAAGGCAAACTGAAAATCATTAAGCGGCTCCACAGAAAACCCTTCAATCAAACCATCCTCCGCTTGATAACAAACCGGCTGGCTAACTTGAAAACCCAGCTCCGGAATAGTATAGGTTTGCTCCAGCGTTATCGTTGTTTGCCGACGACAACCCGCCGTATCTCTTACGGTCACCAGGTAGGTACTATCCCCTTGCAAACCATCAAAAAGTCCCGAATTTTGATAGTTGTCGCCATCCAGAGAAAATTGATAATTGCCAGAACCACCCACAGCATTCACATTAATCACACCATTGCCATTACAGGAATCGTCTATTTGAGTGGCTTCGGGTATCAGGGCAGGCAATACCTCTACACTCACCGATCGCTGCACAAAACAATCTCCTTCGGCATCCCGGATGGTGACTTGATACAGAGAGTTTTCATTGACCTGAATATTGGAAGTCGGGCAGGTATTACAATTGATCGCAGTACCAAAGACTGTAGCGATATGGATATTGTATTGATTACTGCCGCCACTAACATTTTGCAAAAAATCCACCATTTCTGGGCCACAAATGGTTCGATTCAAAGGGTTTGCCAATATAGGATTGTTGTACGAAAGTGTAAATTCAAGGGTATCGGCACATTCCGGATTGGACACAATAACCGAATAGGTTCCGGCATCCAGCCCTGTAGCTTCTGGTCCATCAATTGGCAGGTTGATCCAGCTGAAATCCAGGTTGGTAGTTGCATTAGTGGAAAAGATGATGGAACCGTTCAGGCTGTTTTGACAACTCGGATGCTGTAAATGAACCTGTAGTTGAAAGTTGCAATCGTTGTCTACCGGTACCCAATCCGTGGGCACCTGACCATTTGCGAAAGTGCCCGTGACGCCTGAAAGAACCAAGACAACCAAGGCGATTCGCAGCAATTGACAGGTCGACCTTTGTACACCAAAAAGAGCGTTCTTTAAAATTTTGATCTGACCGCTCAAAGCGCCTCCACCGATAAAACCAATTTTGAAAGTGGTACACTGCCTGGCGTCTTCCATACATTTATTAAAAAAAGGACTCATGGGATGATAATTTGCTGTCCTGTTAAGTTACACCATCTATCATAAAGGAGAAAACCCTATTTTTGTCAAAACGTAGGAGTCCAACATGAAAACAGTATCCGATGATTTGTTCCAATTGATTCGCTCCATGAGCAAGCAGGAGAAAAGATATTTCAAATTATTCGCCTCTCGTCATGTCATTGGCACACAAAACAAATACGTCCTATTGTTTGATGCCATTGAAAAACAGGCGGAATATGACGAAAATGCCATCCGCCATCAATTTGCAGGAGAAAAATTCCTACGCCAGTTGCACGTTGCCAAAAACTATCTTTACGGCCTGATCCTGAACAGCCTCCGCAATTTTCACGAAAGCCGCTCGGCAGCTCCCTTCCGATTAGCTTTGCGCAATGCGCAACTATTGTTTGATAAAGGGCTGTATAAACAAAGCGAAAAATCCCTCGCTAAAGCCCGTCGGTACGCTACAGAGGAAGAGAACTTTTTGCAATTGCTGGAAGCTTACCGTTGGGAACACCAGATCGCCCATAGCCGCAACGACTATGACTGGCTGGAAACCTACCTGACAGAAGGCATCCACCAGGAGTTTGATATCCTGGACCGACACCGGAATTTTCTGGAATTTCAAATCCTCAACGATCAGGTATTTCTTCCCTATTGGAAAAAAGGTACGGTCCGTAGCGAAGCAGAAAAATCGGGACTACAACAACTTTTTGAGCGCCCCCTTTTCCGATCAGCTGAAAACGCCCGCTCATTTTACGCCCGCTATTTTTATCACAATGCCCGATTTTCCTACCATCTTTTTGTTGGTGAACTGGCAGAAAGCTACCGCTATATCCGCGAATTGGTCAACATGCTGGCCAAACAGACATTAAAAGGCAAACTGATCCGCTATTACAGCAGTGCCCTGATAAACTTATACATCGTGCAGCGGCAATTGGAAAAATACGATGAGATACCTACCACTTTGGAACAACTGCGTGAAGTCCCCACCGAATCTAAAGAACAGGAACGACGGCTGTTTGTACGCAGTTTCAACCTGGAGATAGACTTCTACCTGCATACCGGTCAGTTTGCCAATGGCCTTCAAAAAATTGCCCCTTTACTCCTCCGGTTTGAGCGTTACCAATCCGAAGTCAACCGCCAACAACGTCTGGGGTTGTATTACAATCTTGCCTACCTGTATTTCGGTGCCGAAGATTTTGATACCGCCCTGGATTGGATCAACACCTTGCTGCACGACCCCGAACTAAAAACCCGCGAAGACATCCACAGCTTTGGTAGCCTGCTCAACCTCATCATTCACTACGAATTGGGCAATGATCAACTGCTGGAATACATCGTCAAGTCCACATATCGATTCCTATCCAGCCGCAAACGATTGTTCAAAGTAGAGTCGATTATGCTCAAACTCATGCGCCGCTACCCCAACTGGATTCACCGCCAGGATAAAGAGCAAGGCTTCAAGGCACTCATTAAAGAATTACAGGAACTGGAAAAGGACGAATTTGAACAAAAGGCATTTGAATATTTCAACTTCATCGCTTGGATGGAGAGCAAAGTGCATCAGCGTAGCTTTGCGGAAACGGTAAGATTGGGATTACACCAGCCATAAAATAAGAGCCGCCGAACGTACCGGCGACTCTTATAAACTAATCAATCATGGGATACAATAATCCGCCGGGTCAGCATTTGGTTATCGGTGCTGATCCTCACAAAATACGTTCCGGCAGTCAAGTGCCGGGTGGGGATGTCAATGACTTCACCGGATGCAAAAGCAGTATGGGTTTGTTCATAAACCTTAAGGCCCAGACTGGTATACAATTCAATCGTTGTTGGTCCCGCCTTTTGTAAAAAGCGGATATTAAAAGATTGGTTACAAAGTGTTGGATATACCGTAGCCACCGAGGTTTCGATATTGGCTTGAGCTTTAGCCAACATCGCCTGGTAATCAAGAGGCTGGAATAAATAACGGTCTGCCAATTCGGGAGCAATCGCCATCGGACTATTATCTCCTTCAATAAACAATTCAGCAATTTCAGCATAATATACTTCGTCCTGGCAACGAACGGCTGCCCGCACATATACCGTTTTATCAGAACCGCTATGTAATGGAGGCGTATGGTAGACTTCCGAAGTAGCCCCCGGAATAGTCAACCAGGATGTAAATTCGGTGCGGAATTGCCATTGCAGGTTGCTGCCGCTCCAATCGATCAGGCTAAACACCGTTGACTCTCCCGACTCAATATGATCGGGATCGACCATAGCAATGCCCCCCGCACACGGCCTGGGATCAATAAAGAAAATATCCTCCGACTCACAGCTCTGAGCATCCCGAATCCGTACCAGATAGGCCCCTTCCAGCAAATTGTATATACAATGGCCATTGCCAATAGCGGCATTACTGCCCAGGTCATACCAGCGGACGGCATAAGGCGGCGTACCTCCCTCTGGGTCAACACAAGCATAGTCGCCATATTGATCAAAATCCAGGTTACTGATCAGTGCTTCCGCCTCTTCAATAATTACCGTTACAGTTGCGCTACATTGATCGGCATCGTAGACCTGAATGGTGTAAGTACCTGCTGCCAGATGCTCAAAGACCACAACGCCATCATCGGAAACAAGTTCTATACTTCCCAAGACAAAGGTGTAAGGCGCTAGGCCATTGGTTGCTCTGATTTTAATGTCGCCCTCATCGTCACCATCACAGCCCACATGCCGCACTTCGACTTCCGCAGCCAGTGCCCCCGGTTCGGGAATAACCACCCGAATCAAACGATAACAACCTTCACCATCTGCCACCAAAACAAGATAAAAGCCCGCAGGAATATCCTCCGCGCAGCGTACAAAAGGATCGGCGGCTGTATTTTGAAAATCAATATCATTGGTTGAAGTAGCTCCGTCAATTATTGGCTCTCCATCAGCATTAAAAGTCACATGGGGCAATACATCCGAGGTGCTGTTCCAATGCCAAACCCAGATGTGGTAAGGCGGCGTACCTCCGTCGATATAAAGGCAGCCATCCACCTGATCACTACAGGCCGAACTGGTAATGGTGAAATGGACTTCCAAATTTGAAGGCGGCGCCAAAGTAAGGGTTTCACTGATCAAACAGCCATTGCCATCACGGGTAGTCAATACATAAGTGCCCGGAGCCAGGTGTTCAAAACACCCATCAGTCCCTGTAATACCGACATTTGAAACCGATGGAGAAAGCATGGTAAAAAAAGGAGGGGTGCCATTCGAAATGGAAAAACAAACGCTGCCATTATTTAGGCCGCCACAGGTGGGGTCAATTACCTGAACCGTCCGCTCAATGGAAGTGGCGACATCAATAATCACCACTTCCCAAGCATAACAAAGGTGGCTATCAACAACCAGGATGTAATAAGTGCCATTGGCTACATTGCTGGCACAAAAAGCCGTATCAGCAACTACGGGATCATAAGGAGCACCAGCCGTAGGATCGAGATCAACCAAGGGAGGTAAATTTCCGTAAGGAGCATCGGCAATTTCCGGGGGCAGACTTGCCAAAACCCATATATGATATGGAGCACTTCCACCGCTGACAAAAACACAGCCATCAGGTTGCCCGCAGTCGGGATAAACCAATTGTACCTCAATATCAATCGGATCGGGCTGGATAACTTCCCAACACCCTGTGCCCACACAAATATCATCAATGGTTGTTACAGAAACGCAATAAATGCCTGCCCCCAAATCGGCAATACTTTCGGTATCGGCAGTATAACCATTTGGCCCTTCCCAACTAAAAAAAATCGGAGCAATATCAATGGGAATATTTAAGTGGATCGCTCCATCCGTGCTGCCATAACAGCTCACCGGATCAACTTCAACTTCCAGGTAATAATCAATGGCCGGCAGGGCAACATCTACAGTAGCGGTGCAGCCTTCAGCATCCACAATGCCAATGGTGTAGTTGCCGGGGTCCAACCCATCAATACAAAGCGAGACATTGGTATCCGTATTAGATTGTGGAGTACCGTCCAGGGTAATAATTAATGGCAGCGTAGCTCCGGTCACTTCAATACAAACCTCCCAACCATCACAATGAGGGATGGTTTCAGATAGGCTTATTTCCAGATCACACAATCTAGCCAGACGCAATTCCGTTCCCGTCACCGGAACTTGAGCCTGTAATTGAACATTTGAAAATAATAAGGTGAGTAAGAGGAGCAGCCAGTTTTTGGTCATCATGTACATAGGTAAGACTTTTTGATTCGTGAGTAATTTTGATTACGAACCAAAGTTCCGTCTTCCTTTAGGGCTATTCCATTTGGAATTGGGTAAAACGTAGGAGTCCAGTGGATAATTTAAATGGTCTTTTAGAATATTGGTATAGTGCAATTGGTTTTTACTTAACTACAATTTCGGCTTGTACGTCAATTCTAAATCCATAAGATTGGAAAAACCGTTTATTGCGTTCATTGCTAACGATTCTGAAATATGGATGTTTTTTGTTACAAGCAAACACTTTTTTATTCTTAATATTTCTGAGGTCATGGTTTTTTGATAAAATTTTGATCGTATTTTCCAATTGCCCGATCGCGTCCAGTATCCATCCTTTACGTTGATTCTTTAACTCGATTAAATACAAACTTTCTGCAAAAGTCAACATTCCATCACAAGTGCTCTCTTGATCATTAGTGCCTTCTTTAAAAATACTTATGCAGTTGTCTATTGCAGTAAAAGTAACTTGCAATTGATCTTCATTTTTTACTTTGGCAATCCATTTCTCTTTTTGGGTGGTGTCCGTATATGCTTTTTCTCCGTTTTGGTCGTCACATATTCCTATAAGTTTATCAGTCCTGGAAACTTCCTTACAGTCGGTATTCAAAAAGTCAATACTCATAATGCTTGTTCAATTTCTAACAGTGCATCAAACAACTCATTACCTTCAGCTAATGATTGATTTAAATAATTATTATCAGAAGGGATGCCCTCAAAGGTGGATAATTTCTTTATACTCCCATCCATTTCATCTAATTGATAAATAACTACATCCTCTGATTTTACAGTTGCGGCGGGTGGAATCACTGCTTGAAGTTTTGCAAAGTCCTTCATTTTTTCAAGCTTTTCTTTCAATTCTCCAGCTTGAATTGCAATACTCAAATAATTAATAATATAAGGGCTGTGGGTAGTAATGATTAGCTTATTACCATCATTGGTATTATTAAGCTCAAGTAGACTGTAAAGCATTTGTTTTTGTGAGCTTGGAAATAAGTTCTGTTCCGGTTCTTCTACAATATTTATAAAAGCTGTTTTATTAAATTGAGAAGATAATGCGGAAATAGCAACCCGTCTCTGTTCGTCAGTAAAGTTGTCATTTGACCATATTTCAGCCACGCTTTTTCTAAATCTTTCCAACTCATCACTACTCATTGGTTCCCTAAAACTTTCAGTCTGAAGTTTTACAGAGTTTGCCAAATACCAGGAAACCAAATACAAAGGTACCAGCGATTGAAAACCACTCGAAGCTTCAGTTAAATGAACTTTATAATCTGCCCCTTTGATATTTAAAATATCATTCAATTTATCATATTCAATATTTGTATTGTTAATGGGTAGTTTCAGGCCTCCTTTTATTTCACTCTTGGCATTATCAAATTCTGTAAGGAATTCAACTAGTGAATCAGAAGAAAGTCTTAATAATTTCGGGCTTTTTATGGTACTAATAAAATTCCGCTCGGCAGGTATATACATAATTTGCGGAAGTGGATAAGTCGTTTTTGAGCTTTCTTCTATGGACAATTTAGCATTTTGATACTTCATTGTATAAGAATTGCCCCTATATTCTAATTCTGCTATATCCTTGCCCTTTATGTCAATGAAATAGTTCTGAAGATTGTGATAACCACAAAAAATGTTCCTGAATTTTTTATTCGCTGTAAACCATTTTATCTCATAATCTCCTCTCGTTAAAGCTTTTTCAATCCAGGTAAACGTCGAAATCAACTTTGCTACTGTACTTTTACCCGAACCTTGATTTCCAATAAAAACAGTGACTTTTTTTACCTCCATCCATCCATCATTGCCCTGATAGCCTCCCTTGATCGGTCCAAAGTTTTTTATTCTAATTTTACTCATCTTGTGTTTGTAACATTTCTCAAAATAACAAATACCCTCTTGTAATTGACCAATTGGGTTTTGCTTCTATCCTCTGTGTACACTTTTGATAAAAACCACTGGTATAAATATACCTACATTTTTCGGATGCAGGAAGTCCATAAGAATAAAGTGAAAAAGTAAAGCAGAAAATCAATAAGCAGAATTTCTTATGAAGCAAAAAGATGTCTGGTAATTTTATTTCACAACAACTAGCCTGCCTACCTGCATAATCACCTTTTTCTGATAGACATTCAAGGTATACACCCCAACCTTCAAAGACTTAATATCAATATCCTTGCCCCCCTCTACCCGCTTACGCCAAATCCTTCTACCAGAGGCATCGATAATCTCCAGTACAAATCTACCTTCCTGTTGTAGGCGTATCGTGTGGCTGGCCGGGTTGGGATAAACACTAAAATTCTCGGGTGTCTTAAGTTGGGCCACCGGTGTCAATCCACCTATGGTGACTAAAATGGTGCGATCCGTTACTTGTTGACTTTCAGCCATGCCCCCGGCAATCAGGAAGGCATTTTCTCCCAGTTTCCCAATACCCCGTAAATCCATTGCTGGTGGTGTAAAACCCGATACCTGGCTAAGGGAGCCCAAAGCCGGATCATAATAAGTGATACGCTCCAAAGCGGGTACCCCTCCGGAACCATTGTAGGCAATACCATCAAAATTGTAGGTCACATCTGAGCCACCAATCCAAATAGGCTTTGCATTCCATACAGAAGCCCCCATTCTGTAGCCTAATGCCTGGGGCTCATTATTTCCAATCCAGCTGATATTTGTAGGGTCTTCAGGGTTAATATACCCCTTACGGAAAAAGCTGACCGCCGAAAAACTTCCTGTAGAGCGGGCCCCTCCGGCATAATAAATCGTATCCCCAATAATCACTCCGGAACCACCAAAAACTTTCCAATTGGTATTATTAGGCACCGATGTGCCCGTCAACCAACCATTCTCTGCTGGATTGTAAATCTGTACATTGGCTACATTGGTTGTATTGCTCCAGCCCGTAATCACATAAATCAGGCTATCACGCCACACCGCCTGCACCTGATCATCTATGGGAACGGGAATGGGGGCCCCATCAGGTAAATACGTATTGGTTTCGGGATCGTAAATGTGAACTTTATCAGAAGAGGTCTCTGAATAATTGCTGGCCACATGGTACCCGCCAATGATGTATATTTTATTTTTCACCGTACTGGCTCCGGCGGCAATTTTTCCGCCACTGGGATCAGCTAAGGCTGGAATAGTATCCCATACATTGGTGGCCGTATTATAACGAAAAGCTTTGTTGTGGATGCCAA
Organism: Saprospiraceae bacterium; assembly: GCA_021604865.1. Taxonomy (GTDB): domain Bacteria; phylum Bacteroidota; class Bacteroidia; order Chitinophagales; family Saprospiraceae; genus BQJU01. The sequence goes on from BQJU01000062.1 coordinate 16,070, forward strand.
ACCAGTCTTTACTTGTATCAATACCCGCAAACGAAAATAGATATGGTACGCCACCAACCATGGCTGTAGTGACCGCATTATTGCTCACTGGTTCGGGCATAGGTGCCATTTCTTGCCAATTGATTTGCTGCGCATTTAGAGTGAGGGTCATTCCCAAAAGGATGAAAACCAGGAGGATTTTTTGATTCATGATATGCTATTTTTGAAGGGGTTAGGTTTCAGATTTCAGGGGTCAGGTTTCAGGGGTCAGGTTTCAGGGGTCAGGTATCAGGGGTCAGGGATCAGGGGTCAGGTTTCAGGGGTCAGGGATCAGGTTTCAGGTTTCAGGAGTCAGGAGTCAGGGGTGTAATGATGTGGTGTGGGACATTTTCTTTCAGACAACGATGCTTTATCAAAGTTGGCCATTCTTTCCATTTCACCCATCCTTCTACAAAATCTCCCAGGGTTTTACATTACCGGACCGATTATCACAAGAGTACGGTGCCCCACTTTTCACTTTTCACTTTTCACTTTTCACTTTTCACTTTTCACTTTTCACTTTTCACTTTTATAAAACTTCTCTTTATTTCTCGCCATCTTCCGCAAAAGCGGGCTACAACGATAACGGTCTTCAAGGTATTCCTGATAAAGGGCATCCATCCCTTGCACACAAGTATCAACCCCTTTCTCATCAGCCCAACGCAAAAGTCCTTTGGGATAGTTTACCCCCTTGGTCATCGCCAAGTCAATATCCTCCTTTGTCGCGATATTGAGGTAAAGGGCATCGGCTGCTTCGTTGATCAACATTAATAAAATCCGATCCAAAATCTGTTGACCCAATTCTACCTCTTTTTTAGGTTCCGGTGCAGGTTGGCCTTCCCGGTAATCATAAAAACCCCGTCCCGACTTCCGGCCCAGATACCCGGCCTCCATTAGGCGTTTTTGTACAAAGGAAGGTTTGTATCGCGGATCATAAAAAAACGAACGAAATACCGTTTCCGTCACCGTATAATTTACATCATGGCCAATGTAATCCATTAGTGCAAAAGGGCCCATACGAAAGCCACCAATTTCAGTCATCGCCCAGTCGATGGTGGCCGCATCAGCAAAACCTTCTTCCAGCAAGCGTAGTGCTTCTCCGTAAAATGGTCGTGCTACCCGGTTGACAATAAAACCAGGTGTATCTTTGGTCACAACCGTCGTTTTACCCCAGCTATCCACCAATTTCCTAGTTCGGGCCAAATTATCCGGCCCCGTTTGCACAGCAGGGATAATTTCAACCAGCTTCATTACCGGTGCGGGATTAAAAAAGTGGATTCCAATCACCCTTTCCGGATGATTACAGGCCGCAGCAATAGCCGCAATGGATAAGGAGGAGGTATTGGTAGCCAGGATACTATCGGTAGCAATAATATCTTCAATTTGTTCAAATAGGCCTTTTTTGACTTCCAGGTTTTCAACAATTGCTTCGATGACCAACCCCACATCCTTAAACGCAAAAAGCGTATCCACAAAATTCAGTCGATTGAAAATAGCTGTTGCTTCCTGTTGAGGTATTCTTCCTTTTTCTACCAGGCGATCCAGAATTTTCTGTAATCTTTCACCTGCCATTTTCAGCGCATCAGGGTTATTGTCATACAAATACACCTGATGCCCCGCCGTGGCTGCCACTTGCGCAATACCGGAGCCCATTGCTCCCGTTCCTATCACTCCAATTTTGATCATTCTATTTACTTTTCACTTTTCACCTCCCACCTTTCACTTTTAATTACCGATCCTGCTTTGCAAACACCTTTTTCAATAAATCGGTAGTCCGTGCACCGATATTCTCCCGAATATTCAATTCCTCTTTAGCGACCATTCCAAAAAGCCCTTCTAAGGCCTGCTTGGTTACATAATCATCCAAATTAGGGTTGGCTTGATTCACAAAGGGAATCTTATTATAGGTATTTACAGCATCCGACCAATATTGGCGAGCATTAAATTTATCCAGTGAATTGATAATTACCGGGTTAAACTCCTGATACAATTGATTGTATGTGGTCCGGTGCAGAAAAGTGGTTGCGGCATCCTTATCTCCCATCAGAATATTGAGTGCATCGCTGAAAGTCATTTGTTTGATAGCATTCACAAAGATAGGTTTGGCTTTTTTAGCAGCATCTTCCGCACCCCGATTTATTTTTTCGAGAATATTATCCTCCAATTCCGAAAAGCCCGGAATGCCTTGCAATTTTTCGGTTACTTTTCTGGCTTCTTCCGGGAGTAAAATTTTGTAAGCACTTTTGAAATAGCCATCTTTTTGAGAAAGGCGGTCAGAACCTTTGCTGATTCCGATATCCAGGGCTTGTTTTAGGCCGGAACCAATTTCCGCAGAGGTCAATTCACCACTTCCTAATACGGTGCCTAAAGCACTTTGTAATTCGGCAGTGGTACAAGCTGAAATAGTTAAAACGAGGATGATTGCAAACAATGATTTATACATGGTCATAAATTAATTAAAAAGATAATAGTTATGCTTTGGACGTCACTCCCTTGAAAAGGTTACCCCGCCATAACGAAGAAACAGCCGACAAAACAGTTATTAATAAGTTAATCTTCCTCCTCCAATTCCTTAAGATCATCAGCAAATTCTTTCAGCGCCTTTAATGCTTCTATACTTGGGAACCCAAATACCCCAGTACTAACTTCTACTGACGAACTTTCCACTCGCCCCCCTAAAGGCGGATAAGACTTCCTCAATTTCACCCGGGTTCCCCGCACATTTTCAAACTGATCCTCTATGCGATCAACGATGCGTTGGACGACCGTTTCCAATAGTTTGGCGGGTTCCCGCATTTCAATGCGACAGATTTGGTATAAGGTTTCGTAATTGACTGTTAGATTTTCTTTAGTTTCCTCGTCAAACAGATTATCTTCCTCTGCCGCTGGTTTTATAGGGGTGTCGACAAATACATCCAAAATGTATTCGTTGCCAATGATTTGTTCTTCATCATAAAAACCATGGTAAGCATAAACGTGGACTCCTTCTAGTGCAATAATGGCCATAGGGTCTGAATTTGGCTCAAAAATAAACAATCGCATCTAGATCGGGCATAAATTCTTTGGTTCTTTGACAAATACCCCGGATTTTACCAATTCCCTACAAACCGGACATAGAATCATTGTTTTGAATTGTGTAACTTTGCGGAAATTTGTCCTAATCAACCAAAAATCAGGAATAATGAGCAATAGCAATAATGGAACAATAGTCACTAAAGGTGCCAAAGAAGATCGCTTTCAGGGTCATGATTATTACAACATTGATGAGTTACTGGAAGAAGATCATTTATTGGCTCGTCAGGCCGTGCGCGACTGGGTAAAACAAGAAGTAAGTCCGATCATTGAAACTTACGCGGAAAAGGCAGAATGTCCAACACACCTCTTTAAAGGCCTGGCAGAAATTGGTGCTTTTGGCCCCAGCCTCCCTGCCGAATATGGCTGTGGTGGCATGGATGAAATCGCCTACGGTATCATCATGCAGGAATTGGAACGCGGTGATTCCGGTATCCGGTCAATGGCTTCGGTACAAGGCTCTTTGGTGATGTATCCAATCTATAAATTTGGTTCAGAAGAGCAACGCCGGAAATATTTACCAAAATTGGCTAGTGGCGAACTGATCGGCTGTTTTGGTTTGACCGAACCTGACCACGGCTCCAATCCAAGTGGTATGGTCACCAACATTAAAGACGATGGTGATGCTTATATCCTCAACGGCGCCAAAATGTGGATCACCAACTCCCCCTTGGCAGATATAGCAGTGGTATGGGCCAAAGACGAATCTGGAAAAATCAGAGGATTGATCGTGGAAAAGGGCATGAAAGGGTTTTCCGCTCCTGAAATTCACGGCAAATGGTCATTACGGGCGTCCATTACCGGCGAGCTGGTCTTTGAAGATGTAAGGGTACCCAAAGAAAATCTTTTACCTAATGTGGCCGGACTGAAAGGACCACTTTCCTGTCTTTCCAAAGCCCGTTACGGCATTGCCTGGGGAGTTATTGGAGCGGCAATGGATTGTTATGATTCGGCATTGAGGTATTCACAGGAACGGGAACAATTTGGTAAGCCAATCGGACAATTCCAGCTTACGCAAAAAAAATTGGCCGAAATGATTACTGAAATTACCAAAGCACAGCTATTGGCCTGGCGCTTGGGTACATTGGCTAACAAAGGCAAAGCCACACCAGCACAAATCAGTATGGCCAAACGAAATAATGTCAACATGGCACTGGTAATAGCCCGCGAAGCACGGCAAATTCACGGCGGTATGGGAATCACCAATGAATATCCGATTATGCGCCACATGATGAACCTGGAAACAGTACTCACTTATGAAGGCACCCATGACATTCATTTGCTGATTACAGGCATGGATGTTACTGGTCTGAATGCTTTTAAATGATTCAAAGGCTTGTCGCATTAGTCTGTCCCAAAGGTTGGACTAAGGCTGAAAAAGGCATGCTTGTCCCCCCAAAACATGCTTGTAAGGAGAAAATTCTCCCTGTTTGAATAATTGTTTAAAGGTTTAAGAAATCGTTAAGAACTTCTTAAACCTTTAATTTTTATTGAGGTTTAACGTATAATTTCTACTTTGGGAAAACAAATATGGCGGTAAAATACGTTAACACCTTGAAAGCAAACTTAAGGCACCTATGAAGTGGAAACTATTTACGCTTGTGATGACTGTCCTCACAGCAACAAACTTAGGCGGACAAATTGATACTCTATTTCTTCAAAATCCCTCATTTGAAGACTTTCCTCGCGCCAGTCGCACACCGCGTGCCTGGATAGATTGCGGTTTTACAGGAGAATCTCCTCCTGATACCCAACCCGATGAGACCTTCAGTGTATCCAAACAGGCCAAGGAGGGTAATACCTATCTTGGCATGGTCGTTCGCGACAATGATACCTGGGAATCTGTAGGCCAGAGGTTAAGCAGTCCTATGGAGGCAGGCAAATGTTATTATTTCAGTATTTTCCTGGCCCGGTCGGAACTATACGTTAGTGTCAGCCGACGATCTCCCGAGCAAAAGGAAGCCAATTACATCACACCTGCCGTATTACAAATTTATGGCGGTTTTGATTATTGCGACAAGAGTTTCGTCCTGGCCAAAAGCAAACGCATTATCAATCATCGGTGGATAGAATACCAATTCAAATTTGAACCGGATAAGAATTACAGCCATTTGCTTTTTGAAGCATTTTACCAAACTCCGGTACTTTTTCCTTATAATGGCAATGTCCTGCTCGACGATGCTTCACCACTGGTACTGATGCCTTGTGATAAAGAAGCCGAAGAATGGGCTGAGCAAGAGATTGTAGCAAAGGTTGATGATCAACCTAAAGGGCCAATCACAACGCCCAATCCGCCTAAAGATCCTACGCCCAAACCACCGATTGCCATCAATACTCCTCCAACAACAGTGGATACCACCCCTAAGGAAGAGGAAGATGTCACACTGGGCGGTGTAAAACTCTCTGAAATGAGAGAAGGACAAACCATCAGTATCGACAAGCTATATTTTGAAGCCGATAGTTCCCGTATTACTGATGTCTCTGTTCCCGTATTGGAAGAGGTCTATCGCTTTTTGAGTAAAAACTCCAAAATGGTGGTAGAAATCGGTGGTCATACCAATGGCCGCCCCGACCATTCCTACGCAGATAAATTATCGACCTCCCGAGCCAAGTCTGTTGCCGAATACCTGATCAATAGAGGCATTAATCCACAAAGGGTCCAATATAAAGGCTATGGAAAAAGGAAACCGATAGAAAGCAATGCCACCGTATCCGGGCGAAAGAAAAACCAACGGGTAGAAGTGAAAATCCTGAGTTTTGACGGGTAGGTTTTAGTTAGGAAGTATAAGAATGTGGGAGTGGCCGTTGCGCTTATTCCTTCACCTCCTGGTTATATTGACCTTGCTCTTATCATTATGATGTGGAGCGGTAGCGTTAAAATAATACTGGACGTAGATATAATCTACGCCCAGTAAAATCTAAATCTTCACTATTTAACAGCAGTAAATGTAATAGATGGCCGGTTGCTCGTATCGCCATCTTTTGTATTTCTTGTCAGTCCATTCTCATTAACCACCTCTGCATCCAATGTAATTTGAACGGTATCAGCAGGCAGGCTAGGTATCGTATAAGACATGATGAGCTCATCTGTTTGTGAATCATCCTGAAAATTGGCGGTATATCCAAAAGAAGCTACTTCCACAGGATCGCCACCATCTACACGTTCGTACAGCTTAATAGATGAGATGGCATCGAGTGACCAAAAATCAAGGTCGAGTTGCACAGAAGTACCTTCGCTGAAGGGGCCTCCCTCCGTAACCAGTTCGAAACCGGCAATTACAGGAAAGTGTTTGCCTTCCGTCGTTGTATTATCGCCCAACCAGTCCGATTCTTTATAACAGGAACTGAAGGTAAGTCCTGACAGAACCAAGAGAAAAAAACAGGTTTTAATATATTTAAGAGTCATTTTCTACGATTTTTGAATTAAAAAAACGGTCAATGCATCAATAGTAGATGCAAGTCGTGTTTACTGATCCCTCCACATTCTCTCAGTCTGAGGCTTATTGTTTTTTGCTACTTCGCCTCCATTCCGATCAAATTCATCATTCGGATAACGTATCCGCTCTATTGGCCCTCCAATATTACCCAGAGGATCAGGAATCACAAATCCGGGGTAAACGGCTGTATCGTAATGATGTCTGCGCATATCCACCCAGGTTTCTGGATTGAGAAAAAGTGCAATGTATTTTTCTTTCATGATGTGTGCCAGCGTCAGGTTTCCTGCACCAACTGCAACAGCAGGATCGGCGAGATAAGCGCTGCCATCTACACCAAGTTTGTCCATACTGGCAGCTATACCATCAAGGTAGGCCTGGTAGGCACGGCCAGCATCATCCAGTAGTGCCGCTTCAGCTTCGATAAACTTGGCTTCTGCAAAAGTAACCAAGAGAATGGGCGCTGATTCTGTACTGTGCCAGGTGCTTTCGCTAAAATCAGTGTTGTTAGCAGGTGCATTTTCATCAAAAGAATTGATACCGATAATATCGGGAAAAGCAATACCTTCTGCGTCAGTCAACACAGCCATCCGCGGATCACCATCTGGTGTAGTGTTTTTCATCAAATCCACAAAATAAGAACCTTGGGCTATCGTCAGATTGCCTGTATTATTGGCCAGCGCTACACTTGTATGCCAAGGGTTTTTGTTGACAGAATTATAATCCAACTGGAAGTCATCGTCATTACTTTCCATCCCGTTTACCAGTGCTGCCAGCGCATCTGTATTTGCCTTTGCACCATTTTTATTGGATAAATGAATAGCGTAGCGAGCTTTTAAAGTATTCGCCAATTTCAGCCACTTTTCAATGTCTCCACCATAGGCCAGGTCATCATCACCCGGAATAAATACGGATTCTGGTGTTTGCAGGTCACTGATGGCTTCGTCCAATAAGCTGTTAATGGTATTGTAATTGGCTTCTTGTGAATCGTATACAGGTGTAAAATTGTCAGAACCTTGGAATGCTTCGGAAAAAGGCACCGCCTCCCAACTGTCTGTTAGCAAACCAAGATTAATGGCTTGCAAAGTTTTGCCTATACCGGCATAATAAGGGGCTGATTCTGATTCTGCTTTTTTTACCAGCTCGTTGAGGTTACTCAGTGCTTTCAAATAGCTGTTGCTCCAGGTAGTAGTGAGGGTCAAAAATTCTGGATAGGCAAAATAGGACCCAACCTGTTGAGTAATCTCGCTGATATCATTAGCTGCCCGGTAATGAGACAGGCTCGTTGCTTCAATGGTGGTCGGCAGGAGTGCTTCAAGCGTTACTGCCGTCACCCGATTTGGGTCAGTGTTTACATCGAGAAAATCATCACAAGAACTGAACGGAACCGCCAGCACCATCGCAATGATCAGATATTTTATAGAATGAATTTTCATTGTTTATTTATTTTATAAAGTCAACATTAAAACGACAATGCAAGGCTTACAAAGTAGCTACGTGTCGCGGGGGTTTTAAGTCCGGTATAACCGTAAACGTTACTACCTGAACCAAAAAAGTTTGTTTCCGGATCAAAGCCTTTAAATGGCGTGTTAAGGAAAAGGTTATTGCCGGAAAGGGTGACCTTCGCACCGCTGATATATTTACCGCCCCAAAGGCTGGTTGGAATATCATAAGACAGGCTTACCCGCCGAATGCGGAACCAGGAAGCATCCTGCAATAGGTTTTCATAAGAATCGTTGTAACGAGACCCATTGCGATAAAGACTCTCTCCATTAATTTCTACAGGTATATCATTTGGTGTACCATCTTCTCTTACTCCATTAAAAACGACCTGTTCATATCCTCTCTCCGTCTCTTTTAGTATCCCATTTCGAAGGCTGTTGCGATAGCCGGTATCATACACATCGCCACCACTACGCCATTCAAGCAGCACGGAAAGGCTCAATCCTTTATAACTTAGGGTGTTGGTCAAACCGCCAATCCAATCAGGAAAGGCATTTCCTACCAGAATCATCGTATCGTAATTCAAAGTTGGGAAGCCATTATCATCGATTAACAGTTGGCCATTATCATTCCTATTAAAATCCCATCCAAACAAATCTCCCACTTTACCACCTTCAATGAGTTTATTGGTAATGCGGTTATCACTAAAGATAATAGCATCAATGCCATCCTTGATTGACTTCACTTCGCTGTTAACCTTAGACCAATTGACGGATAAACCCCAGTTGAAATTCTTTGTTTTAATTGGCGTAGCATTGAGCAGTAATTCTACACCTGAATTCTCAATTTCACCGGCATTGGTGATGAATCTTGAAAAGCCTGTGGCATTACTTACTGGTACAGGAATGATCTGATCCTTACTATTTTGTTGGTATAAGGTAACGTCGAGTCCCAAACGGTTGTGGAACATACGCAGGTCAAGACCAAACTCGGTAGAAGTAGTCGTTTCCGGCTTCAGGTTAAAATCACCGGCAGAGGTACTCAGTGAAAATCCATTAACGCCATTGAAGGGGAAATTGGAAGCGCCGGCATAAAACACACCAATCTGGTAAGGTTCTGCATCTTTACCCACTTGCGCCCAAGATCCTCTCAACTTTAAGAAACTGATTGGTTCAGGTAGCGTTGCCATTTCACTTAATACCCAGGAAAGACTCACACTAGGATAGAAAAACGAGCGATTTTCTTTAGGTAAAGTAGAAGACCAGTCGTTTCTTCCCGTTATATCCAAATACAAATAATTGTTATAGCTGAGGCTTAAAATGCCAAACAAGCCAACCAGTCGTTGCCGCGAAGCATTTTTGCTGGCAAAAACGTTGGTTGTATTACTCAGATCATAAAAATTCTCCAGGGAAAAACCCTCGCCTCGTGTATTCGTACTATTAAATTGAATGTCTGTGATGTTGTGTCCAACTGTAAGAGAAGAGTTGAATCCGCCTCCCAATTGCTTGGAAAATCTGGCATAAAGGTTGGACGTCAATTCCCGGTAGTTGAGTTGTTCTTCAATGATGAATCCACCGGACTGTGAGCCAAGGTCTGTACCTGCCGGAATGCTGCGGACTCGTGAATCATTATAAAAATCGTTGCCTACTTTATAATCCAATTCAAACCATGTGGCCGGTTGATAATTAAACCCGATATATCCATTAACCCGGTGTACATTGTCTTTTAACTGGGAAAACTCTGCCAGGTATCGAGGATTGTCAATGATACCATCAGAAAAATCGCTCTGGCTACCATCCGGATTCAAATAATCATTGATATCAAAACTGGTGGTATAATAACTCAATGAACTCATGATCGACTTGTCGCCCTCATGTGGTTTGTTGCCACCGGAATTGGTGTACCCCACCGAGCCCGAAACAGTCAATGGGTCAGCAACCTTGATGGTTCCACCCAGTCTAACCGTCGTTCGGTCCCATTCTGTAAAAGGGATGATGCCTTCATGGTCAAGCCGGGAAAAGGAAGTAAAATAGGTGGCCCGCTCATTACCGCCTTGAATGCTGAGGGAATTCCGTACCTGAGTTCCCGTCTGGAAAAAATCGTCTACAGGATCAAAAGTAGGGGTTTTGCCTTCGTATACCTTGGGGCCGAAAGTTTGGAATCGCAATGGAGATCCATCAGAGTTGAAACGCAGTCTGCCGTGTCTTCCTTCCCGAAAAACGGTTTGCAATTCAGGTTGTTTGTTCACTTCCTCCCAACCAAATGAAGTATTCAAACTAACATTGGCCTTACCTTCAGTTTGTCCTTTTTTGGTGGTGATCAACACCACTCCATTAGCTGCCCGCAAGCCATACAGAGCAGTTGCTGACGGCCCTTTCAAAATGCTGATAGATTCGATATCTGCTGGGTTGATGTCGGCCGCCCGGTTGGTGAAACTGGATTGTTCCTGACTATTCACGGCATTAGAACCCGAAGACGGCAGTTGATTACCTGCGCTGGTTTGGTTGCTAATTGGAATACCGTCTATCACAAATAGCGGCTGGTTGCTTGCAGTAGGGTTGAGGGAGTTTAGCCCCCTGATAACGATGGATGCGCCAGCTCCCGGGGCCCCACTTGACGAGTTGATCTGTACCCCAGCCACTTTGCCTTGCAGTGCATTAATCAGGTTATTTTCCTGTGTGGCTGCAATCTCTTCGCCCTGTACTTCCTGAACAGAATACCCCAGGGCTTTTTTCTCTCTTGAAATGCCAAGAGCCGTAACCACGATTCCATCGAGCACCACGCCCGAAGTCATTTTTACATCGATCGTACTCTGCCCATTTACAGGCATCTCCTGACTTTGAAACCCCGTGTAAGAAAAAACCAGGGTAGCATCATCTGTTGTTTTGATTTGATAACGACCATCAATGTCCGTTATCGTTCCAACAGCGGTACTTTTTATCAGAATGGATACACCAATCAATGGCGCTCCATCATCCGCTGAAGTGACCGTACCTGTAACGGTCTTCTCCTGTGCCCATCCTTGTGCCAGTAAGGCTACAAAGGCAAGGATTGTAAGGATAAATTTAGGATTCATAAACTAATGAAATTTAGTGAACAAATGAGTTTTGTTTCGAAGGGAGTTAACTCCCATACCAAAAAGAGTATGTACTTTATTGAAATTGAGCTTGTTTGGAGGTCGGTTTTTGTAGTCTCTGTTCAACCGAGGTCAATTTTTTGATGACTGGGTTTGCTTGATGCCAAAGCATCAAAAAGCTTCTGAAATACATCTCGGCTCGGTCGAAACGGACAAAAAAATAGCGATGCATTATCGAAAAAGGATCCTTTGCAGCCAAAACGTAGACCTTCAAACATGTTCTGAGTCAAATGGGTAGAAAATAAACTATAGCGCTTAAAGACATTGGCTTTGAAATAGGTTCAAAAAAGCCAACAATGGAGTATTCTTTCTATATTAAGCATTTACTTGCAACAAAATCCGCAAATTATTGCATATATGCAAGTTTTCTGCAACACACTTTAAAAAGCAATGGAATTTCTTTTCAATCAATTGAGAAACTGCCTGGAAATAAATTACCGTTTAACAACAAAACCCAATTGCTCTAAATCTTCCCAAAATTCTGGGTAAGACTTATTTACAACCAAAGGATCTTCAATCTGAATCGGGCCAAACAGGGCTAATGGTGCAAAGGCCATTGCCATCCGGTGATCCTCGTATGTACCAAAAACCGGGCAATCATTAACGATAGCTTTTCCCTCGATTGAGTAATATTCCTGCTGGGTACGTTTGGCAAAACGTGCAGGCAATTTGGATAGGTATACCGTCAATTTGGCCAATTCCGTCTGAAGGGCTGCAATGCGATCCGTTTCTTTGATGTACAACGTCTGTAATCCGGTAAATAAGCCGTGTACGCCTAGTCCAGCACAGATTACTGCCAGCGTTTGCGCTACATCCGGGCACAGGATAAAGTCCCACTCAAAAAATGGGGGGATCGGGGCACCACTTTTGGAGAGATGGATACCCGTTTCGGTAAACTTAGTTTGTATACCGAATTTTTTCATCATTTCAGCTACGACTGCATCACCTTGAGCACTATTGGGAAACAACCCTTCCAACTCGAGATCCAATTCGTCTGCAAAGGCCGCCAAAGCATAATAATAAGAGGCTGCCGACCAATCCGCTTCAACGGTAAAGGGCTTGGCTTGATACGTTTGTGCAGGAATGTGAATCACAGCTCCCTCCCACTGATAGCTGATACCAAAATGCTGCATCAGTCGCAATGTCATTTCAATATAGGAACGAGAGACGATGTCCCCTTCAAGCTTCAACTCCAAGCCATTGGCCAACGTAGGAGCGATCATCAACAAGGCAGAAATGTACTGACTACTGGTATTGGCCGGAATGCTGAGCTGATTATTGGCAGTCCCAATTGCTTCTACTTCTCCGATTTTCAGCGGCGGATAGCCTTCCTTTTCTACATATTCAATATTGGCTCCCAGCTTACGCAATGCTTCTACCAGCACACCGATCGGCCGCTGCTTCATCCGCTCCGTACCCGTCAGCACCTGCGTACCCGGCTGCAAGGCAAGATAAGCCGTCAAAAACCGGAAAGTTGTTCCCGCCGGACCGGCATCCCTGACCACTTCATCACTGGCCAGCAACATCTGCATCAAATCCGTATCGTGTGCACTGGCCAGCCGGTGGATGGGAAAGTCTTCCCCCGACAGGGCACGGATGATCAATGCCCGGTTGCTAATACTTTTAGAGCCAGTTAAAATAATTTTTCCCTGGATGTTGCGGTTGGATTTGTGTATAGTATAGGTCATGCTTAGCTATGGTAGATCTTTTTGTTGATTGGTGATTTTTTGAAGGTTGGATTGGTGGTATTGGCAGGACTACAATGGCATATTCCAAAGGTCAAGGCAGCATATCATCTATACAGCAAGCTAAGTGTAGGACTGTTGGTATTTGCAATTATTGGTCAGACCACTCGGAGTGGTCTGACCAAAAGTGCCCTAAAAACCACGCCTACTCCTCCTCTTGCTGCGCCTTAGCTCGGCGTGCACGCATATGCTCATCCGATTTTTCATAAGCACGGATGATCTCTTTAACCAAACGGTGGCGCACAACGTCATCAGCGGTTAATGCGATGGTGCTGATGCCCTCCAGGTGTTCCAACAAGTCGATAGCACGACGGAGGCCAGATTTTTGGTGATAAGGCAGATCAATTTGCGATAAATCACCGGTAATAATACACTTGGCGCTAGGGCCCAAACGAGTGAGGAACATTTTGATCTGCATGGTAGAGCAGTTTTGTGCCTCGTCTAGAATGATAAATGCATTATCCAGGGTACGCCCGCGCATAAAGGCCAGCGGTGCAATTTCAATGACCCGGGTAGACATAAAATGGGCCAGCTTTTCAGCAGGGATCATATCATCAAGGGCATCGTAGAGCGGCCGCAGATATGGATCAATTTTTTCTTTTAGGTCACCGGGTAAGAAGCCAAGGTTTTCGCCTGCTTCTACCGCCGGACGGGTGAGGATGATCTTCTTCACCAGGCGGTTTTTCAGGGCTTGTACCGCCAGTGCAACGGCAGTATAAGTTTTTCCTGTACCTGCCGGGCCGATAGCAAAAACAATATCATTGCCTTCGGCAGCATCTACCAGTCGTTTCTGATTGACGGTTTTTGCCTTGATCGGTTTACCCTCTCGGCCGTGTACAATTGTTTTGGCGGAACCGTTGCTAATTCTCGTTTCAAACGGGTTATTTCCCTGAAGCAAATCTTCAACCATCTGTACGGGCAACTCCTTATGCTCCCGCAATAAGCGCACCATCAATTCGAATTTGGACTTCGCCTTTTGTGTATCTTTTTTTTCGCCGGATAGCTTTAGGTTGCTGCCTCTAGAGGTGATTTTGACTTCTGGAAAAGCCTGTTTCAACAAATTTAGCTTGATGTTCTTTTCTCCATACAAGTGGAGCGGATCAACGCCTTCAATGCTCAAAATAATTTCACTCAATACTTCCTCCTTAATTTATAGGAATGGATAAGCTATAATCCAACTTCACCATTCCTGGGTGTTTAATCAAAACCCAATGCTGCTGAAAATAGTTTCAACATCCAGGCCAAAGTTAATTATATTAATTGGCGCATGCCATCCTGATTACAAAAAAAATGGCGCTTAAATGATACACTGCATGGATAAAACCAATCCTTCCAGAATTTTCCTATTTTTACGGCCTACCAAATGGATACCTGTCTATGCCGATTGTGACGCTAACAACTGACTTTGGATGGAAAGATTATTACGTTGCGGTAATTAAAGGGGCTATGCTAAGCCAAAACCGCGATCTGAATATCATTGATATTACACACGACATCAACAATTACGATATCGTACAGGCTGCTTTTATTTTCAGGAATGCCTGGTCCAATTTCCCTAAAGCCACGATTCATGTACTGAGTGTCAACGATTTTAATGAGGGGAAAACCAATTTCTTGGCCATCCGCCATGAAGGTCATTATTTTATTGGCCCGGATAATGGTGTATTCTCGCTTGTTTTTGGAACCATGCCTAAGGAAGTTTATCGGCTTGATTTTAACAAAAAAGGTGATTTTCCACTAAAAGATATTTATGCCAAGGCCGTAGGTCACCTCGCTCATGATCGACCTTTTCAGGAAATCGGTTTGCCTGCTGAAGAAACCGTCAGCCGGATTACTTTCCAGCCCGTTATCGGCCCCTCTCAGATCAAAGGCACCGTCATTCATGTGGATAAATTTGAAAATGTATTCCTCAATATCCCCAAAACTTTGTTTAAACAGGTGGGGGGTGGCCGCTCTTTTTCTCTTTATTTCAAGCGGCATGATCCAATCAAACGCCTTAGCCGTAGTTACCATGATGTACCCGTAGGCGAGGTTTTGACCCGTTTTAATTCTGCGGGTTACCTTGAAATAGCGATCAATATGGGCAATGCAGCCAGTTTGTTGGGCTTAAACCTGGAAGACACCGTACAAATAGACTTCCGCACTAAAGAATCATGATCAAACGCATTGTAAAACTGACCTTCCGACCGGAAGAAATCGATAATTTCCTCGCCATTTTTGAAACCAAAAAGGAGGCTATCCGTCAATTTCCCGGCTGCCAACACCTCGAACTATGGCGAAACCTGGAGCCTGACAACATCTTTTTCACCTACAGCTATTGGGATGCTGAAGCAGACCTTGAAGCCTACCGGCATTCGGAGTTGTTTAAAACGACCTGGAAGGCAACCAAAGTGCTTTTTGACGGCAAGCCCGAAGCCTGGAGTGTGGCGGTGGCTTTTGAAGGTTAACGGTTTTTTGAGCTTGTTTGGAAGCCAACCCCGATGCAAGATCGGGGCAAGCTATTTTGGCTGCAAAGGATCCCTTTTTCGGTGATGCTTTCCCGACCTAGCGGTTTCCCTTCGGCGGGACAGGCTGTTACTTTTCTTGTCCGTCTCGGCGCTACAATGGTCGACCTCCAAACATGCTCTAGCGGGGATGCTGCTGGCTTAAGGATAGGAGCTGCCGACCTTAGGGAGGGCCCGCAGGGCTAAAACAGCGCATAGCCTGGCCCCGGCTCAACCGGGGAAAGCCCCAAAACAAACGAATAATCATCAGTTGCCAACAAATATTCAAAAGGTTTGACAGTCCCGGCGACAGGTGCTACCTTTGGGTGCAGAACCTGATACTGTAATGATGACAACCGTTTCACTACCTGATTATGCCATTTTTGTCGGAGATTTTTGGTCGGAATTCCGCAATTTCCTGTCGAATACCTCCTATTCTCGTCATTTTGTGATCGTAGATGAGCATACCGCTCGTTATTGTATGCCACGGCTGCAACAGCAGACTCCGGATATTAACTGGCTGCCAATCATCATCCCCCCTGGTGAACAGCACAAAAACATTCAAACATGTAACACGATCTGGCAGCAACTGATGGATAATAATGCGAACCGGGGTGCCCTGGTAGTAAATCTGGGTGGTGGTGTAATTGGTGATATGGGTGGATTTTGTGCCAGTACCTTCAAGCGGGGAATGGACTTTGTGCAAATGCCTACAACCCTACTCTCACAAGTTGATGCTTCGATTGGGGGCAAATTGGGCATAGATTTTATGCAGGTTAAAAACAGCATTGGTTTATTTCGAAATCCGCAAGGTGTCTGGATCGATCCGGCTTTTTTGCAAACGCTACCCTTTCGGGAAATACGCAGTGGTTTTGCTGAAATAATCAAACACAGCCTGATTGCAGATCCCGGAGAATGGGAAAGGATCCAAGCCATTCAGAACCTTGAATCGATTACCTGGTCAGACTTTCTGCTACCATCCTTACAAATCAAAAAAGATATTGTCATAGCCGACCCATTCGAGAAAGGGCTGCGGAAAGCCCTCAATTTCGGACATACCATTGGTCATGCCGTGGAAGGCATGGCTCTGGAAAGTGAACATCCGTTGCTACATGGAGAAGCCATCGCGATAGGTATGATTTGCGAGACCTATCTATCTCATCGCATACTAGGGTTACCTCTGGAAACGTTGGATTTTATCGCTGGATTTTTAGTCCGGATTTACGGCCACCATCCACTCGCTGAAGCCCTGTATGTTGATTATCTACAGCTAATGACTCAGGATAAAAAAAATGAAAACAATCAAATTAATTTCAGCCTGATCCCCGATATTGGCAAAGTAAAGGTGAATCAAACAGCCGATAAAATGCTGATCAGGGAAAGCCTTGATTATTATAACAGTATGGTTTAAATTCGTAATTTTACCTTCAACAAAACCGCCTTAAGGTATGCGTAAGCAGATTGAAAATTTTCTCTATAGTGGAGGCAATCCAACCTACAACAATATTGTCCGATGGATGTGGCGCATTAGCCTGGCAGGTGTCCTTGGCGTTATATTCCTATTTATAGGCCTTTCTTTTACAAATCTGCCTTCCGTATCGGAGTTGGAAAATCCGCGTAGTGAAGAAGCTTCGCAGATTTTTGCTGCCAATGGAGAAGTGCTCGGTCGTTTTTATACTGAAAACCGGGTACCTGTTTCTTTCGAAGAATTATCCCCCAACCTGGTCAAGGCACTGATTGCTACTGAGGATGAACGTTATTATAGCCATAGCGGTATCGACTTTGAGGCTCTGGGAAGGGTGGCGGTAAAAACCGTGTTGATGGGCCAGAAAAGCTCTGGCGGTGCCAGTACCATTACCCAGCAATTGGCCAAACTACTATTTACCGGCGAAAAGGCTTCCAACCTGGGAAAAAGAGCCGTGCAAAAACTGAAGGAGTGGATAATTGCGGTAAGGTTGGAAAGGAAATATACCAAAGAAGAAATCATTGCGCTATACCTGAATAAATTCAACTTCATCAACGGGGCCTATGGCATTAAAGCGGCCTCAGAAATATATTTTAGAAAATCGCAAAAGGAATTGACCATTGAGGAGTCAGCAGTGCTGATAGGTATGCTGAAAAATCCTTCACTATTTAATCCGGTACGTAGGCCGGAACGGGTTCTGGACCGCAGGATGGTGGTGCTTAAACAAATGCAAAAAAACGGCCTGCTCTCTCAACAAAGTTATGATAGTATCCGGCAATTGCCGCTGGGCCTCAATTTTACCCGCCAAACACACATTGATGGATTGGCGCCTTATTTTCGGATGGAGTTGTCAAAAGATATTAAGGATATTCTTTCCCGAAAGGATAAATACAAGTCGGATGGTGAACCTTATAACATTTATAAAGACGGCTTAAAAATTTATACCACCATCGATCCGGATGTTCAGCGCATTGCCGAAGAGACAATGGTGAAACACATGGCGAAAGTTCAGAAGACCTTCTGGCAAACCTGGAGAAAACTGGACCCCTGGACTTATAAAAGTGGTTCGGACCATGAAATTAGTGTGGAATTACGTCATCAGGGACTTGTCGGCCTGATCCGCAACTCAGACCGCTATCAGGATCTTCGGGAAAAATATCTTGGTGAAATATTAAAAGAACTATCGCAGGAAGTCAATTTGGAATTTCACGATGATGATCGGGAGATTGACCGCATCATTCAAGAATCGAAAAAAAGTGGAACCTTCAGTAAGCTGGTTTCCCAAAATATGATCAGCTCCAAACTGGCAGCACAGTACCGCAAGGTGTTGAATAACGACCTGTTTCCAAAGTTAAAAACCCAGTGGGATATCCTACAGGAAAAAGTTGATGAGGTATTTGCCAAGAAAGTTGAAATGACGGTCTTTGCCTATAATGATCAAATGGAAACAGACACCCTACTCTCTCCACTTGATTCCATTAAATACCATCGCATGTTTCTGCAAACAGGCATCCTGGCTGTTGACCCAATCACGGGCTATGTCAAAGCCTGGATAGGCGGTATCAATCACAAATATTTCCAGTATGATCACGTTCGCATTGCCCGGCAGGTAGGATCAACATTTAAACCATTTGTTTACGCTACCGCTATCGCCCTGCAAAGCTTCTCTCCTTGTTATCAGGTATATGATCTGCCGGTGACAATTAAGCCAGGGGATGGAAAGTTTTTCTTGCAAAAAGAATGGTCGCCACGCAACTCAGATGGTAAATATACCGGGGAATTGCTAACGCTAAAGGAGGGTTTAAAGAAGTCAAAAAATACGGTTTCTGTACACCTAATGAAACAATTGGGTAGTGCCGAACCTGTTCGCAATCTGGTAGATCAAATGGGCATTAGTAAAGATGCTAAACACCCCAATGGGCAATACCTGGTACCCAATAGTCCTTCTATTTGCCTGGGAGCAACGGACCTGTCCGTGATGCAGATGACTGGAGCCTATACCACTTTTGCCAATAATGGCATTTACAACAAACCAATCTTCATCAGCAGAATAGAGGACAAATCGGGAAGGGAATTGTACAGTGCTATTCCGGAAGAAAATGTAGCCCTCAATCCAGGGCCCAATTATGTGATGCTGGAATTGCTGCGTTATGCCGGCAGTGGCGGAATGGGTATTCTGAAGAGTCAAATGGGTGGAAAAACAGGAACTACAAATGACTATGTCGATGGATGGTTTATGGGGATTACGCCCAATCTTGTCGTAGGCACCTGGGTTGGTGGCGAAGACAAATGGGTTAGATTCCGTAATCTATTATATGGGCAGGGCGCTTATATGGCCAAACCGTTTTTCCGGGAATTTATCAAAGCGCTGGAAAATACGCCGGATATTGACTATGATGCTTCTGCCAAATTTTATCGCCCACCCGGAGACCTGGGTATTGAACTTGATTGCGCCGAATATGAAAATGGCATTGTTCCGCTTGAAGAGGACGACATTTTTGAAGATGAATTTTCCGAGGATATTTTTCAAGATGAAGTTTCCTCCAAGCCAGACGGCAGTGAGGATGAAACAAATCAGGAAAACCAACGATAGACTTTAACCCAAAATTTGATGAGAATACTTTTATATTTTTTTGGCTTGTTATGGATTATTAGCTGGCAAACAAGCTGCCTACCCTATCAGGAAGAGGTGCTGACCGATGTTGATGTGAGTCTACAAGACAGTATTTTCCAAAAAATCTATAATTTTCAGGATCAACAACTGGCGGATAGTCTTTATCCATATTTCCATCATAAACATCCTGGGTACCGCTATACAGCAGCTTTATCATTTGCTTCTTATAAATTACCGTCGGCCATTGATAGCCTGGCCAATCTGCTCGATGACCCGATTGATCAGGTGCGGGCCGGAGCAGCTTATGCTATTGGACAAATCGGCGAAAAATCCGGGCAGGACAGACTAGTAGCTGCTTTTGCTAGTTTAGATACTATCGGGCAGTTCAAACTATCCAATCGGGCCATTCTGGAGGCCATTGGTAAATGTGGCGATATCGACTTTTTAAAATTTCTGAGTACCATCAGCACCTATCAGCCCAGGGATACTTTTCTGCTGGAAGGTCAAGCCTGGGGAATCTATCGTTTTGGCTTGCGTGGCATTACCTTGCCCGAAGGAAATGCTAGAATGACGGAACTGGTCTCAGATCTTGACTACCCTACAGAAGTTCGTTTTATTGCAGCCAATTATCTGGCGCGAGCCAACGTGCAACTGGATACTTTTGCCAAAACGCTCATTCCTGTTTTTAGACAGGAACAGGATGTGCGCATTCGTATGGCACTCGCCATTGCGCTAGGTAAAACAAAGTCTGAAGATGCGCTCAATGCATTGCTTGCTCAATTTAAAGTAGAATCAGATTACCGGGTGAAATGTAATATCCTTCGTGCCTATGGTACTTTTCCTTATGAAAAAGTACAACCAAGTGTGCAGCATGCCCTTAAAGATAAAAACGTACACGTTGCTTCCCGGGCTGCTCAATTTTTCCTTGATTTTGGCAGTGCTCAGGACGCCACCGTTTATTGGCGCCTGGCCAAGGAATCAACACAATGGCAAGTAAGAGCGACACTATATGCTGCTGCCAATCGACATTTGCCTGGATATAATGGAGACTTTCAGGGTAAAATCAACTCCGAAATAAGGCAACTTTTCAGAACCTCAACCTTTCCCTACGAAAGAGCCGAAGTACTCAAGGCGCTAGCAGTATTTGGCTGGAACTATCGCTTTATTCAGCGCGAAGGGCTGGCGGCAAAACACCCCGCTGTTAAAACCGGTAGTGCGGAAGCGCTTGCGCTTATTAGCGATAATCCAGAATTTAAAAACATTTTTCGCTCCAGTAGCCGGGGAATTACCAAGGAATTGGCCGCTTATTTTCGCGTCCTGATTGATACTGGTGCCCCGGGTGTCATAGCTGTTGTGGCTGGTGCTTTAAGGAATCCCGACCGTCAGTATAAAACCGTTTATCAGGGTGATGTCCAGTTTCTGGATCAAGCGTTGAAAAAGCTTAGTTTACCCAAAGAAATCGAAACGTATAATGAATTGAAAAAAACCATCGATTTTTTTGCTGGCATAAAGGAAAGCGAGCCACTAAAACCTGAATACAATCACCCTATCAACTGGGCTCTGCTCAATGACCTGAAAGAACACCCCTCAGCAACCATAGTCACTAATCGGGGGACGATTAGCTTAGAACTACTGCCCAAACAAGCTCCTGGAACAGTAGCCAATTTCATTCAATTGGCTCGGGAAGGCTTTTTTAATGGCAAAAATTTCCATCGGGTAGTACCCAATTTCGTCGTTCAGGGTGGATGCCCCAGGGGCGATGGTTATGGTAGCTTGGATTATTCTATTCGCTCAGAATTGCCCCCGTTACATTACAATCGGCAAGGATACGTTGGAATGGCTTCTGCAGGTAATCATACCGAAGGTACTCAGTTTTTTATTACCCACTCTCCTACCCCTCACCTTGATGGTAATTATACTATCTTTGCCCGGGTTGAAAAGGACATGGAGGTTGTACACCAACTGTTAATTGGCGATAAAATTCAGTCCGTTCAAATCAATTAAATTCCTGACCAAAAGACACTATTAGAGATGAAGGATACACCACTCAGTCAGAAACACATCGGGCTTGGTGCCCGGATGGCTGAATTTGCTGGCTATAACATGCCCATTTCCTATACTGGAATTAAAGAAGAACACCATTGTGTGCGGAATGGCATAGGCGTTTTTGACGTTTCTCACATGGGCGAATTTATCGTACGAGGTAAAGAAGCATTGCATCTGATTCAACGGGTAACTTCTAACGATGCTTCCCGATTGGCCATTGGCGATGCCCAGTATTCCTGTTTGCCCAATGAACAGGGAGGAATTGTTGATGATCTATTGGTTTACCGCCTACCGGAAGACCAGTGTGCTGAAGGAGAAATGGCTTTTATGCTGGTAGTTAATGCTTCCAATATTGAAAAGGATTGGAACTGGATTGAACAACACAATTCTTTTGATACACAAATGATCAATATTTCTGAAAAGACGGGATTGTTAGCGATCCAGGGGCCTAAGGCAACTGCGGCCTTACAGTCGCTCACCAAGGTTGACCTGGGAGCAATGAAATATTATACTTTCGTAAAAGGAACTTTTGCCGGCATAGACAATGTGTTGATCTCTGCCACGGGATATACCGGAGCCGGTGGTTTTGAATTATATGTGGATAGTAGTAAAACGGAGGCACTTTGGGACGCCATTTTCCAGGCCGGTGCTGCTTTCGACATCAAGCCTGTAGGACTGGGTGCCCGAGATACCCTGCGCTTGGAAATGGGATATTGCCTGTATGGCAACGATATTGATGATACAACTTCACCACTTGAGGCCGGTCTTGGCTGGATTACCAAACTCAACAATGGAGATTTCATTTCCTGTGAGAAGTTTAAACAACAAAAGGCCGAAGGCTTAAGCAGAAAACTGGTAGGATTTACGGTAGACGACCGACGGGTACCTCGACATGATTATCCTATTACAGATGGGGATGGTAATGTTATCGGCAGAGTTACTTCTGGTACACAATCACCGTCGCTGGGATATCCTATTGGGATGGGTTATGTGCCTGTGGAGTTTGCTGCGGCAGGCAGTAAGTTGTTTATTACAGCTGGCAATAAACAACTGGCGGCAACCGTCACCAAGGCTCCTTTCTACCGATCTTAATTTTATTCGGCATATTGTCACCAGAAAATTTAGGGTATTCTAATCAAATACCAATAAATTTGGTTCTTTGAATATTGCGAGATTTGACAAAAAGGTATATTTTCAGTCAAAATTTTCAATACTTCCTGAAAAATTTAAATAGTATGGACTTGCAAGAAGGAAAAGACAAATTTATTCAGTCTTGGGGAGCATTGGGTTCTAGTTGGGGTATCAACAGGACCATGGCGCAAATTCATGCTTTGTTACTTATTTCTCCGGTAGCACTGAGTGCGGAAGAAATTATGGAAGAATTAAAAATTTCGCGGGGTAATGCCAATATGAATATTCGTGCTTTGATTGATTGGGGTTTGGTTTTTAAAGAGCTGAAACCAGGTGAACGAAAAGAATATTTTGTAGGAGAAAAGGATATGTGGGAAGTAGTGAAAAACATCATCACCCAACGTAAGAAAAGAGAATTGGAGCCGATGTTGAAAGTTTTGGACGAAATATCCAGTGTGGAAGAAGTCGATGCTGAATCCAAAGAATTTGTAAAGGTGATCCGCGATATAAAACTATTTTCCAGCAAGGCAGACTCTACCCTTGATTCACTGGTTAAAGCTGACTCTAACTGGTTTGTGGGTACTTTTATGAAAATGATCCGTTAACTTTAATCCCCTTCCCCTCCAACTATTGTTCCCTGAGTACTAAATTCCACATCGTATTTCCGGCCTCCCTCTTTAAATTCGACATCATAGAAAATTCCTCTCTGGGCATGGTCGACCCATTCCACTTCCACTATTTTGATATCCTTGTATTGTTTTTCTATAGCCTCCTTTACAGCATCTGGCAATTCTTTTCTCTTGATGCTGCGTTCGGTCTCAATCCAGGCACCTGAAGGAGAGAAATCCGCCCGAAATTTTTCACCATCCTCTTTAAAATGGGCTTCAAAATTTCCGTTGCGATCCACCTGCCAATCAGGTTTGTTCTCTCCAGGATATTTGGCTTCAAATGCAGCATGCACAGCGTCAGGTACTTTACCAAATTTCCCACAACCACCTAGCATTAGGGCTCCAAATAATCCAAAGGCAACTGAAAATAAGAGACTTTTCATAACAACTATTTATGACTAAACACCTGGAACGATCCAAGGGTTCGGCTACTAGTCATTAGAACCTATTCAATTATTTGAGTTGTTTCCCAAGGGTATTAATAAGGATCTATTTATCATCTCCAAAAAAAGCCAGAATCCGATCGGCCAATTCCAAGCCAATATTCCCTTGGGCTTCAAATGTGGAAGCGCCAATGTGTGGAGAGACCGAAACATTAGGATGTTCCATTAAATCGCGTCGTGGTGTAGGTTCCCCTTCAAATACATCCAAACCAGCTGCCCGTACTTTGCCACTGTTGAGTGCTTCCACCAGTGCTGATTCGTCGACACAACCTCCACGAGCACAGTTAATGAGGATAACTCCCTTCTTCATCATAGCAATTTCCTTGGCGCCAACCAACGGCTGACCACTGTAGGGCACATGCAAGGTAATAAAGTCGCTACTTTTGATTACCGTCTCCCATTCTGCCGTTTCCAGTTTTACCGAAAGGCTGACATTTTCGCTGTGAAAAACGTTGATGTCAATATCGGCCTCCGCTACTTTCAGGTCTACAGGCAGCACTTTCATACCCAGCGCAACACCAATACGGGCCACCTCCTGACCGATCCGGCCAAACCCAATGATACCCAATGTTTTGCCACGGAGTTGTAATCCGTTGGAATAAGCTTTCTTTAGGGCTTTAAAATTGCTATCTGGATTTGGTAGCTGACGGTTGGCATCGTGTAAAAATCTTGCCAAAGTAAACATGTGGGCAAAGGCTAGTTCCGCTACTGATTGGGAGGAAGCGGCTGGAGTATTAAACACTTCTATCCCTTTTTCTCTGGCATAGTCGTAGTCAATATTATCCAAACCTACGCCGGCGCGAACGATAATTTTTAATTTGGGGCATTGATCAATCAAATCCCGCCGGACTTTGGTTGCACTCCGCACAATTATCACATCGTAGTCAGGCAACACGCTGGGAAGGTCATCCTGGGGTATCTTTTCTGTATCTACCTGGTATCCAGCTTCTTCCAATAGCGTTTGACCGTCCTGATGAATGCCATCATTGGCAAGTATTTTGATCATCGTTCCAACATTTAGTGATTAAAGATTCCGTTTACAAATATAGGTATCCCTGCTCTAAAAATCAGGAATGCCGGTACAAAACTAAAGTTTCGTACCGGCATTCCTTTTGGGATAAAACATGTCTAATCCTAATTAGTTGCTTTTACATTGAGGGTTGGGAAAGTAGCCCCTGTGTAATGACTAAAAGGTTTAGAACTTTTCAATGGAAGCACATACTGTCTGGCAAAACTGGAAAAGAATGCTGTCAATTCCGCTGTATCTACATTGCGTGAATCCGGACGCAATAAATAGCCAATGTGATCAATGGATCCTTCTGGTGACCAAAATACATGTAGCCAAACACGAATGCCCTTGATGTCAAACCTGATTTTATCTGCGTATTGGTCAATGGCTTGCATCATATCCAGCCAATGCTCAAAGGCTTGGGTAATGTCATTCCCAGTAACCTCCAGGAGAGATTGGCTATATTCCTGAGCCAATTGTTCGTATACTTTTTCTTTTTCTCCAAGTACAAATGCTCTTGGTAAATCGGATTGTTGGGCGTAAAGGCTGGTGGTTAAAAAGAGTCCCAACAGCGCTGAATAGATCATTTTCATAAGCATGATTTATTTGGTTCTTTGGCAAATCCCATGATTAAAGTCTATCAAAAAAACAAATCGACACTTCCTTGCTCCTCTGCCATAGCTTTGGTGTACGCGGATGGTCATTTTAGCTTGATCACGGGGCCTATCAAAGAACGATTTATTTTGGCAAAAATACAAAAATAAAAGCAGTATTGGTTATGCGATTAGCGAAGAATAAACACCCTTTTAAAGCGGCCTCTTGTGCGACCACCAACCTTAGTTGCTCAAATCCTTGTGTATAACGGTCTACCCGTAAGGTAGTTTGCCTGAAACGCCTAAAACAAACAACTTATTCTTTGCTGTCCCATATTATCAACGGATATCCTCGGTTTGTCGAAAAAACAGTTACTTTATCGATGTAAACCCGTCGAATATATAAGAGTTGTGGAATTTTCTTTAGAAACCACCTATCTTTGAAAGTATTATGGTAATAGATCTAATCTGTGCAATTGTAGCTGCCTATGGTTTTTACCTGGGCTTTACCAAGGGAATCATCAAAACGGTATTCGCCCTGATCTCGATTTTTTTCGGTATCATGGCTGCTGCCAAGTTTGGTCCGACTATGACTGACTTCTTACAGTCAACCTTTAACTCCTACCATTCCATGATGTTTTTGGCTGGGATGTTATTGACGTTTGTACTTACAATGATGTTCATTCGAACACTGGCCCGGGGACTGGAAACAGTATTACAATCAGCGAATATTAACATCGTCAATCAATTAGCCGGAGGTTTTGTACTTTCTGCTATGTTAGTGGGATTGTTTAGTATACTTATTCTTTTTGCAGATCGTGCCCGCCTATTTGATGCGAAAGCTCAGGAAGAGTCTCTCACCTATGACTTTCTGGTAAAAATGCCTGGAGAGATGCGAGAAGGCACCAAAATGCTGGAACCTGTTTTCTCCGAATTCTGGACCTACTCCGTCAATTTTATGGATCGGCTGAAAAAGATGGAAGATGGAGGTTTCGAAACCAAAGAACGAGATACTATTTTTGATATCGATGATGATGCCGACAAGGAACGGCAAAACCGCCGTTAAATCCTTCCCCGGTTGCGCAACAGCCATACAGAAATGAGCAGCCGAAAGATTATCACAACAGCCGCAATACAAACACCTGTTCCAAAAAATAGCATTTCCGCACGGATATAACCTACCATATTTTCTCTTTTCCCAAAAGGCAGTTCTCCTACCAATGCATCCAGGCCCTCTTCATCAAGAAAAAGCTGAAAATGGTTGATTTCCTGAACCAGCAAAAAGGTAGTGGGGATCATCAAAAAAGCTATGGCCACCTTCAATATTTGTAAAGGCCCCAGAAAGGTATAACGCAACAAAAAAATGTAGCGGGTAAAGGTGATAAAGCCAACGATGAAAATGATATTTGCCCTATAGAAAGGGTAGTTAGAAAGGGTTTGCTGAATGGGGAATAATACAACGATGACAACAATTGCCGTTATCAACCACCAGATCATTTCGAGGCGAATATACAGATTGGAAGTATTTGACATGTCGTAAAGGTAAAGAGTAGATTTAAAACAACGAAGGCCCATTTGTTTATACAAATGGGCCTTCGTGAAATGAATAAGCCAAAAGGCTAAGAAAAAAAAAGTTGGCAGCGACCTACTCTCCCACCCAAGGGCAGTACCATCGGCGCAATGGGGCTTAACTTCTCTGTTCGGAATGGTAAGAGGTGATCCCC
>BQJU01000063.1 GCA_021604865.1 Saprospiraceae bacterium
CATACCCTGAGGTACGGACAAGAAAAGTAACGAAGTATCATCGAAAAAGTGATCCTTTGCAGCCAAAATAGCTTGCCCCGATCTTGCATCGGGGTTGGCCTCCAAATAAGCTCTAACAGTATTTCTTCTTGAGCAGTACGGTTACCGCTTTTTTCTTAACGGCCAATGCTCCTATGCCGGAACCCACCCGCACATTGTGCATGTTTAGTGGCTGGTTGGGTGGTAGGAGACTGGTGTGGTTTAGAAGGTTTAGGATAGAAACGGTGATTTACACCAGAGTAGCTCTTTCCTGTTCGTACATCTTTTTCAATTCTTCTTTCAGGCGACGAAGCCTCGGCGTAGTTGCTCCAAAGGGAAACTGGTTTAGATAGGTTTAGGGCTGCAGAGGTGAGGGAGTGTCCGGTTAAGCCAACTACCCCGATCCTAAAGCCTAAAAACCTACCCCCTAAAACCTTTTTTGGCTGGTTCCGAACCTATTACATTTCCTTCTCAAAACAAACACTATTTTCATCCTCAGCATATTGCCCGTAATTCGGGATCAACTGATAGCCATTTTTCTTATACAGCCGGATAGCATTCGGTTGCCTTATGCCCGTTTCTAAAATGCACCGGGCAACGGACAATTCGGTAGCCCATTTCTCCAATTCAGCCAGTATTCTGGTAGCGATCCCCTTTCCTCTGGACTCTGGGTAAACATACATTCGTTTTATTTCCAGGGTATTCAGCTCGTATTGCTTCATCGCTCCGCAGCCTACAGGTATTTCATTTTCATAAGCCACTATCGCATATTTGATCTCACTAGTTTTGTTGAATTGAGCATAAAAGGCATAGTCATCTCCATCTACCTCTGCTAATTCAGCATCAAGATGTTTAACGAGCAATAGGAAATCTCTGTTTGTTGGATCTGTTCTAATTAATTGGACCATTTTTGCCCAATTTAAGTTTTTCTATACAAATATGCACTAACACCAATCCGGCACCTCTCAGTGTAAGAAGGTGAAGGTGAAGGTGCCAGATTCGTCCACTTATTTCACCTCATCATTCTCTCACCACACCGCAACACCCGATACAACTCACTGCCCTTAGACAGCAGCTGTCCACCACCCGTACCACTACCGCCACCATCATCCGCTTTGAAAGCTTCAAATGTCGGATATTCAATCCCTTTAGCCTCGCGTTTGGTCAGTTTTTTATTGATCTCCATTAAGTCATTGGCCAGGATGACATCGAAGCGTTGTTGTACCGCCTTAACATCACGGTCCAGCACATCCGTGCGTTTTACCTGGGAATCAGAAGGACGGCCTGGATAAGAGCTCACCTGCCGGTAGAGGTTCGATACCCGCTCACGGATCATCTCTCCCTCATCGACGTAGAAGTCGCCATCCAGCGATACGATGGTATTTTTTTCCTGCTTTACCTTTTGAGCCAGTTGCTTCAGGTCTTTCTTTACACGAGGTTCCTTTTCAATTAGTGCATTAGCCTGATTTTCCAGCAGGCTATACACTTCGTAGATATAGGCCAGTTGTTCCGTCATATTATACAGGCGCAAGGTAACGGCCCGTTGCAGTACCCGATCCTCTTTTGAGTAGGGTGCATCAGGATCATTGATCAACTCAAAAGTCGTCTCAAAAGTATCCTTACCTTTCACCAGTTTCACATCGTATTTGCCCGCCTGCAGGTTGGGACCAAAGAGGGAGCCAAAGAGCGCCATGCGGTTGTTGGTCGGTGCTGCTTTAGGTCTTTCCAGGGCTGTAGGCATGTTCACTATATTGATACCGGCACTTTTTCCCGCCGGTAGTGTCTTCAGCAATTCGCCATCCTTCCATACTTCAATATACATTTTGCCAAAGGTATGCCGCTTGCCCATATAATACACGATCTGCGCATTTGAGCTCGGATTGTCGCCCACAAAATTACCGGAGCCACCAAACCAGCTTCCACCGGCCCCTGGATCACGTAAGACTGTCGGCTGTATCTCAAAAAAGTGCACCTTCGACTCCGCGACCTCTTCAGACATTTGCCGCAAAGGCGTCAGGTCATCCAGTATAATGACACCTCGGCCGTGGGTACCCAATACAAGGGAGCCTTCCCGCTCCTGAATCACCATATCGCGTACGCCCACCTTGGGGATATTGTTTTCAAAACGAGCCCAGCTACTACCGCCATCTACTGAAATGTAGAGGCCAAACTCCGTACCCAGAAATAATAAATCTGGATTTACGGGGTCTTGTCGTACAGATAGCGCATACCCCTCTACAGCTGCCGTGGCCAGATTTTTCCAGCTTTTACCCCCATCGCTTGTTTTGTATAGGTAGGTCTTTCCATCACCAGTACGGTGACCGTCAAAGGTCACAAAAGCCGTATTGCGATCAAAACGTCCCGGCTCAATGAAGGTCACCCAGGTATTCAGCGGCAGGTCGGGCACATTGCCTACTACATTGGTCCAGGTCTTTCCGGCATCCATGGTCACCTGCAAATTGCCATCGTCAGTACCCACCCAGATCGTTTGACCGTCCTGGTAAGATTCTGCAATGCTGTACACCGTACAGTGATTTTCAGCAGTAGAGTTGTCGACACTCAAACCACCTGATTCGTGTTGCTTCTGTTTTTCTGAATCATCGGTGGTCAGGTCGGAAGAAATGCGCTTCCAGGAATCGCCCATGTCTTCGGATACAAACAGGTATTGCGCACCAAAATACATCCGGTTAGGATTGGTCGGGCTGAGGTGAATCGGGGCATTCCAGTTGTAGCGAAACTTTTCTTCCCCATCAGCAGGATAGGGTTGTATATCTTTAGCCTGGCCTGTTTTTTTGTTGTAGCGCACCAGGTTACCACCTTGATATTCACAAAATACAACGTCTTCTTCCACCGGATGACGGAAGGAATAAAATCCATCGCCGCCAAAGGTATTTTTCCAGTCTGAATTGCCAATGCCACCTGCCTTACGCGATGGCGCAAACCAGGAACCATTGTCCTGCAAACCACCGTATACATTAAAAGGCTGGTCATTGTCCACACTGACATGATAAAACTGAGAAACCGGCAGATTCATCCACATTTTAAAAGAGAACCCACGGTCGAAGGACTCGTACATGCCACCGTCAGTAGCCACCAACACGTGTTTGGTATTGGCCGGATCAATCCAAATATCGTGGATATCACTGTGTACCGTGCCATCAATTTGCCGAAAGCGGTCTCCGCGATCTTCACTGATAATCGCCTGCAATCCACACTTCATCACAATACTGTCATTGAGTGGGTCAACCACCATATTGGAAAAATAAAAAGGCCGTACGGTGGTATTAAAGTCGTTGTTAACCTTTTTCCAGTTGGCTCCCTGATCCGTTGAAAGGTACAAGCCTTTTCCATCCTTGCTTTTGCATTCTACCGCCACATAAATGACCTGACCGTTGGATGGAGCTACGGCTATAGCCATGCGTCCCAGCATTTCTTTAGGCAAGCCCTCTTGTATAGGTTTCCAGTTTTTGCCACCATCCGTACTTTTATACAATCCACTTTTGCCATTCAGCCCAGAGTCAAACGACCAGGGATAACGGCGGTGGCTCCACATAGCGGCATACAATATTTCCGGATTATCCGGGTCGATATCTAGGTCTGCCGCACCCGTATTTTCATCAATGTATAATACCCTTTCCCAGTTCTCTCCACCATCCGTGGTTTTATAGACGCCGCGTTCTTCATTAGCATTCCACAAGTGCCCCTGTGCCGCCACATAGACCGTATTCGGTTGCTCAGGATGCACAATAATATCGCTGATGTGTTCTGAATTTTCCAGGCCCATCAGTTTCCAGCTGGTACCGCCATTGGTTGATTTATAGACACCGGTCCCTACCGATATACTATTGCGCGTCCAGGGTTCACCTGTGCCTACCCATACCGTTTCCGGCGCACTGGGAGCAATGGCCACCTTTCCTATAGACTGACTATAGTCATCAAATATAGGCCGGAAGGAAGCACCTCCTGACACTGATTTCCATAACCCGCCACTAGCTGAGCCCACATAGATGACTTCAGCCTTGCCAGGTTCTACAGCAATGCTGGATATACGTCCGCTCATCACTGCCGGGCCTATTTGACGGGCTCGCATGCCTCCAAAAAGTGCGTTGGTCGTCGTTTGAGCAAATAAATTAGGAGAGATAAATGCCAGTACTGGCAATAGGAAGAGTAGGGCTTTTTTCATTGTTAGAAAAAGATGAGGCCGGAACGGAAGCTGATCCGGTTGATTAGACAAAAATTGATTACACAACAGAACTGGAAGAGAATGAAGGAGCATTGAGTGATGGGGAAAGGGCTTTACGCTCCCTCTCTCCATCACCATGTCTCCCACTCTTAACTACTACTTATCATCCACCGCCGGAGCAGTTTCTTTTTTCGGGTAGACAAACATCGCTTCATCCACTTCCGGGTTAAGCTCCACGGATACTACAGTAATCTTGTTGAAAGACTGGCCTGCAATTTTCGTTTCAATAAAAAATGGAAAATACATGCCATCCACTTCCTGGTAGTCACTAAAATACGTCTCCGCCTCCTGTCCTTTCATCTGGCCCGATTCAATCACCTTTTTGGTCATGATCGGCACAGCGTTTTCCGTTTCGAAGTAGTGATATTCTACCTTACCATTCTTCTTGGTCAGTTTCACTTCGTAGGTTTCTGCACCCTCTACTTCTGCGGTGCCCACCAATTCTACCGTGTGTCCTTTATCTTTGTAGTTTATAAAAGGGCTATCAAATTCCTCTTCTGTAAACTCTTTTGCTTCAGCTTCAGGCATTTTTTGAGCTTCAGTAGCTCCCATAAATGGGTTGATTGTCCAAGCTGTTTCTCCATCATAAGCCTGTACCAACTCCTTGCCCTGTACACTAAATGTCATGTATTGTTTGTTTGGCTTAGCGGCAATGATCGTACCAGGAAAGTCCATACCTCCCATGTGCATCTTGCCTGAAACCTTCGTCGTTTTCAGGTTTTCCCAGTTTTCCAATCCTCCGGTATTTTCAAAGTAATTGGCCAGGATCTCGTCAATGGTTTGTGCCTGTACGCTCACCGTTGTAGCAACAGCAATCAATAAAAAAAATAGTCTTTTCAACATTTTCTGTTTTTTTGGTTTGTGTGTGCAAAATAAACGATAATTCCCTCCGGAAAAATATAATTCTCGATAAAAACTGCTCATTTTTCGATAGAAAAGGCGTTTGGGGCTTTCCCCGCCCACCTTCGCCCTTCTTAGGTCGGGCTTCGGCGGGCGGGGCCGGTCCCTTCCGGGCTCGGCATTCGCCTCGGTGCTGTGCACTCGCTCCTGCGTCGCGCCCCTCCAGGCACCTAAGCCGGGCAGTTCGGCTTTGGGCGAGCCCCTCGTACGAGTCAATTTTTTGGCTCAAAACCGCCCTAACAAACCACTGATTCCTAGCAACTTTATAGAGCAACTTCCACCTGTAATAATTGAAATTAGCCTTGTTTTGTTGTTTTTTAATGTATAAATTGGAAAACGCGGAACCAAGCAATAATATCAAAATTAATTTCAATATAAAGACGTATGAATCGCAGCTACCTACTTCCCATTTTTCTGCTTGTGCTTTCTTCTTGTTTTGTTCATGCACAAAATATGGCACCATTCGTTCAGGAAGGGGCTGAATGGTAAACTATTGCCAAGACAACGTTTTTCTAAAGGAGCTCAAAAACTTGATTATAACCTCAACTCAGCTTTACCGCCAGGGCAAAAGGTCGCTTGCAGCTCCTTTTTCGGCAACCAAATGAATTTGGTCGGTACAAAAAAACCGGCACCAAAAGATTGATGCCGGTTTTTTGATTACTACCCAATAAATTGGTGGGTACGATTAACCACCAAAGTCGTCAAAGGCAATATTCTCTTCGGGTACGCCCAGGTTGTCCAGGGTTTTGATGACCGAGTCGTTCATCAATGGCGGGCCACAGAAGTAGTATTCGATTTCTTCCGGCTCGGGGTGGTTTTTCAGGTACTGCTCGTATACTACGGGCATGATGTATCCTTTAAAGCCATCACCCGGTGCATCCATATTTTCTTTGATCTGCCAGTTGTCTTCCGGCAGGGGATTATCAAGCGCTACATAGAAACGGAAATTCGGATATTCTTTTTCAATCTCGCGAAACTGATCGATATAGAATAACTCGCGGCGCGTACGTCCACCATACCAGAAAGAAACTTTCCGATCGGTTGTTTTAAGCGTATGAAACAAGTGAAACAGGTGTGAACGCAACGGCGCCATACCCGCACCACCACCGATATACAACATCTCTTTTTTGGTAGGCTTGATAAAAAATTCACCGTAAGGTCCAGAAATCGTCACCTTATCACCAGGTTTTTTATCAAAAACATAGCTTGAACAAACCCCCGGATTTACATTCATCCAGCCACCGTTTTTACGGTCAAAAGGAGGGGTAGCAATCCGGATATTCAGCATCACGATATTACCTTCCGCAGGGTGGTTGGCCATAGAGTAAGCACGAAACTCCTCCTCATCATTCACCATTTTCAGGTCCCAGAGCTTGTATTGATCCCATTCTCCCTGGAATTTTTTAGGATCATCATGGTGTTCCGGGTGGGCCGAAATATCCATATTTTTATAATCAACTGAGATTTTCGGTACGTCAATCTGGACATATCCACCACTTTCAAAATCTAGGGTTTCTCCTTCCGGCAATTTCACGATAAATTCCTTAATAAAGGTCGCTACGTTGTAGTTGGACACCACTTCACACTCCCACTTCTTGATCCCGAAAATTTCTTCCGGTACCCGGATTTCCATATCCTCACGCACCTTCACCTGGCAGGCCAGGCGTTTCTTTTCCGCCACTTCCCTACGTGTCAGGTGGTTGAGTTCCGTTGGCAACACATCACCTCCACCGGCATCCACATGACATTCGCACATGGCGCAGGTTCCGCCGCCACCACAAGCTGATGGCAGGAAGATACTTTTTTCAGAAAGCGCAGAGAGCAAAGAAGCTCCCGGCTGTACCAGCAACGGATTGGCTTCATCACCGTTGATTACAATCTTCACATTTCCCTGAGGAACCAGTTGCTTCCTGGCAAAAATCAACATGAAGGAAAGGGCCAGGATGACCAGACAGAAGACCAGTACTGCATATAAAATCGTCGTCATCGCGATAATTTTTGGTTCTTTCACAAAGCTGGCGATCTATCAAAGTCACCCGATTTGCAAAAAAAGAATAATGTTTATTTAGCTGCGGTAAAAACCGCCGGGTCGATACCCATCAAACTCATAAAAGCGATACCCATCAGGCCGGTCAGGATAAAAGCCATGCCCAGTCCACGCAATGCCGGTGGTACATTGGAGTAGCGGATTTTTTCCCGGATCGCTGCAATAGCAATAATGGCCAGGAACCAGCCAAAACCACCGCCTAATCCAAAGGCAACTGATTCGGTCAGATTGTATTCCCGAGACACCATAAAGAGGGAACCACCCAGGATGGCACAGTTTACCGTAATCAGCGGCAAGAAGATACCCAAGGCAGCATAAAGGCCCGGAGAGAATTTTTCTACCACCATTTCCACAAGCTGTACCATAGAGGCAATTACAGCAATGAAAAGGATAAACCGTAAAAAGGTCAGGTCAATACCCAACAAGCCATTTTCAGATAGCAAATACTCGCTGATTAGCCAGTTGATCGGCATGGTAATCCCCAATACGAAGATAACTGCCAAACCAAGGCCAAAGGCGGTTTTCACCGTTTTGGAGACGGCCAGATAAGAACACATGCCAAGGAAATAAGCCAACACCAGGTTTTCAATGAAGGCCGCTTTTATAAATACATTTAAAAATTCCATGTCTATCTGTTTAAAAGATCGATCTCAAATTTGATTCAACAAGCTATCCCTAGGATACGTCTACCAGCTTTTGGTTATAGCTACGCTGTATCCAGATGAAAATGCCGATAAGAAACATCGCTGCTGCCGGCAACACCATCAGGTTGTTGTTAGCGTACCAACCAAACAAGACGCTCTGGGTGGTATCGATCATATAGGCATCTGTTGCGCCGATAATTTTGAGCTCAATCGGGCTACCTGCAAAGAGGCTACCTTTCCCAAAGATTTCGCGTACAATACCCACCATGATCAGAATCACACCATAACCCAATCCGTTACCGATACCATCAATAAACGATCGCCAAGGCTTATTTGCCATTGCGAAAGCTTCCAGACGTCCCATAACAATACAGTTCGTGATGATCAGTCCAATATACACGGAAAGTTGCTTGTAAATCGGGTAGTTCAAATACCGTAAGGTCAGTTCTACCATCGTCACCAAAGAGGCAATGATGACCAGCTGTACAATCATCCGCACCTGCTTGGGTATATAATTACGAAGTATAGAAGTGAAGAGGTTTGCAAAAGCTGTCACGAAGATTACTGAAACCGCCATCACTACCGACGGATAGACCAGAGAGGTAACCGCCAGTGCCGAACAGATACCCAATACTTGTACCGTGATCGGGTTATTGTCGTTTAAGGGATCCACGAGAAGCTTGCGCTCCGCCTTTCCAAACAACGGTTCGGCCTTTTTTACTTGTGGGTCTTTTACCGATGTATCAGCCATTTTATTCTATATTATGATTGTCAATGTCTAAATTTCTTTCCTTAATCTATTACTTCAGGGTTTTGAAGTAGGGCTCATAAGCCTTGATGCCTTTGTATAACATATCAGATACGCCATTGGCGGTCACCGTTGCTCCCGAAATACCATCTACTTCGTGTTCCTTATCCACAGCGCCTCCTTTGCGTACATTTACGGAAACATAAGCACCATTATCGTAGATTGTTCTTCCTTTGAATTGTTCCGCAAAGGTAGGGTTGTCTTTGATTTCGGCGCCCAGACCCGGCGTTTCTCCCTTGTGGTCAAAGGCAGCACCGGCAACAGTATTCAGGTCGCTTTTGAGGGCAATATTTCCCCAAATTTCGTCCCAAAGGCCTGTTCCGCGTACCGATACAATATAGTATTTTTCTCCACCACTTTCGTAAATAAACAAAGGCAGTTTACGCTCAGATTCCGGCTTTTTCTTTTCTTTAGCCATGTCAATATCCTCTGCCTTTACACCTCCGTCCTCAATGGGTTGTCCCTGCGCATTCAGGGTGACCTGCTTTACCTGTGTATCAAAAATATTGAGTACTTCACCATCGGCCAGGTTGTTTACCTTAACCCCATCGCCGAGGTAGTCTTCAACTGCCAGCAAAATGGCTCTCTTATTAAAAATGTCTTCATTGCGCTCAGCGCCTTCTTTCGTTATTTCGCGAAAGCCTGCCAAAAGTACGGCTACGGTTGAAGTAAGAATGAGCACGAAAATGACAACATATTTTGTACTATGCACTATAGTAGAATTTTGTTATTAATAAATTATCCTGCTGTCACGGTTTTGGCCTTGGCCCGCTTGAGGCGACGACTGATATTGGCCTCCAAAACGTAGTGGTCAATAAGTGGCGCAAAAACATTCATAAACAAAATGGCCAACATCCAGCCTTCGGGATATGCAGGGTTAAGTACCCGAATGATCATACCAACAAAACCAATCAAAAAGCCGTAAATCCACTTTCCAGTATTGGTTGCCGAGGCAGTCACCGGATCGGTAGCCATATAGACTATGGCAAAAAAGAAACTACCCATATAAAACTGATAGTACCAAGGCACTGCCATAAATTTGAATACACCAGGAGTATCAGGGCCAAGTTGATCAGGCACTAATCCATTCATCAACAAAGTAACAACCACTGCACCAATCACGCCACTAACCATAATGCGCCAACTGGCAATACCTGCACCGATCAATACTAAGGCACCAATGATAATGAGCGGCTTTGATGTTTCGCCGATAGAACCCGGGATATTACCCCACCACATTTGCGTTTCGGTATATACTTTGGTTACCCCTTCCCAGCCTTCTTTGGCCGCCAAAGCTAAGGGTGTAGCTCCTGTGTACCCATCAATGGTGGGTATGCCCCCCGGCCCGAAAGTACTCCAGCCAAAACTGTTAAAGATGCCATCCAAAAGGTGGTGTACCCAGCCATACTGAATGCTTAGGTGCTCCAATCCTGATTTCTCAATCCCGGAAACCCAAACCTCATCACCTGAAATATAGGTCGGATAGGCAAAAAACACAAAGACCCGCGCCAGTAATGCTACATTGAAAACATTCATACCTGTTCCACCAAAAGCTTCTTTGCCGATAATTACTGCAAAAGTAATGGCAAGAATCAGAATCCACATCGGAATATCCGGCGGCATAATCAATGGAATTAACGCTCCTGATACCAGGAAGCCTTCCTCAATGGGATGTCCTTTTCTGCTAGCATAAAGGAATTCTATCCCCAATCCAACTACGTGGGTGACAATAAAGATAGGCAGGATCTGAATCAGACCGTGAAAAATTTTCAGGTGAAACCCTTCAAATACACCGGGGTACATGCCTAGTGCGTCGAAGTGCTGCTGTCCAATATTAAACGTACCAAAGATGTAGCAAAGTTGTAAAGCAATAACCACCGTTACCATGGTACGCTTCATATCCATACCATCCCGGATGTGTACGCCGCCTTTAGTCACATGATTTGGCGTAAAAGCAAAAGTGAAAAAGCCATCATACAAAGTATGCAAAAAAGGCGATTTCTGCTTGTCCGGTTCTATTCTATGAAAAAATTTGATCAGACTTTCTTTCATGTTATATTGATCGTTATCGATTCTTTAATTTTCTTATCTATTCTAAACCATAGGACCTAAACCCTAGCCTTGCGCTTGCATCATTTCCAATCCTTCGCGCAAAATATGCTGCAGTGGCTGTTTAGAAGTACAAACAAATTCACACAGGGCAACATCTTCCTCACTAAGTTCATAAATACCCAGGCCTTCCATTTTTTCGAAATCACCAATTATAATGGATTTCATCAAGGCTTGTGGATAGATATCCATTGGCAGTACCTTCTCGTATTGGCCGGTAATGACAAAGGCACGTTTTTCACCGTGGGTATTGGTATCCGCGTGGAATTTGAGTTTCGGAAATAGGAAATTGGGAAAAGTATTGGAAATGGATGGGCGTGGTGCCAATGGCAATAACCAACCAAACATTTCAAAATAATCACCTTCCTCCGCAACAGTAATCTGATCATCAAATGCATTGAGGTATCCTTCTGAAGCCTTTTGCTGGCCAGACAATACATCACCGGAAATCAGACGGTTGTTGCCTTCTTTAAGATTGTCTTTCAACAAATCACCGATATTGGCTCCCAAGTAGGTATTGATATAAGTTGGCGTCTGTAATTCATCGCCAGTCAGGGCAACGGTACGCTGAGCATTAAAGCGCTTTTCCAAAAAGATATTACCTAGGGTAACAACTTCCTGAATGCCTAACACCCACACCTTATCACCAGCATTAATTGGATTACTGTTGTGGATTTGTATGCCTACATTTCCAGCTGGATGTTTGCCGTGGTACCAGTATTTTTTTACATTTTCAGCTTGTGTAAAAGCCGTTGACGGAGCTTCCTCTCCGCGAGCGTTCAACCCCAGGTGTACGGCACCGTCAGTAAGTTTTGCCAATACGTCCAATCCCTTCTGAAAAGCAACCTCTTTGCCCTTGATGATAAAGTTCAGATCAGGAGCCAATGGGGCACTATCAAAGGTGGAAATAAAAATATCTCTCGGCACATCATCCGGATTCGGGATGCAGTCATAAGGGCGCTGGCGAATCAATGGCCAGATGCCACTACCCAACAGGTAATCTACCAGTGCCTTACGGTCATTTTTCTCCAAATCAAATGTTGGCAATTCACGGTATTCGATGGTTTTATCCGCCAGAATAACCACCTCAGTAATAGCCCTTTTGGCACCGCGGTTGATGGCAATAAGCTCACCACTCACCGGAGCCACAAATTTGATATCAGGGTTTGACTTATCAAAAAACAGCGGGTCACCTGCTTTTACTGTGGCACCTTCCTCTACCAGCATTTTGGGAATGGGGGCAATGCCTCTGAAATTAATGGGTTGTACAGCGTAGTTGCTCACCTGAACTTCCTGGACGGTTTTGGTCGCTTCACCTTCCAGCAGGATATCATGACCGCGCTTAAGTACTTTGACCGGTGCCCCTTTGGTGTAATCAGGTAGCTTAGCTGAAAAGATGTCTTTGATTCCAGGTAAAATACTGAAATTGGTTTCCATATCTTCTATGCCGTTCTGTTTGGCTTCAATAGCCAACAGGTTATCTGAAACCTGTAAGATAAGGTAGAAAAATATCAAGACGGCAGCCCCAACCAGGGCGTAGATAAAATAACTGGAGCCTCCTCCTGCCTGAGCAAATAGCCCGGTTGCAGAAAACATCAGTACCAGAACCGAAAGCATTTTGGTTATTCCGCTTTTCATTATCGTTTTGACTTGTTTTGTTGCACTAAGACCTGCCTAATCACAACAATAGCTTATAAAATCTGATTCTTCGACTATCTCAAATGTCAAAGAAGCTATAATCTTAACATTTTTTTAAATCCCCGCAAAGATAAAAACCTTTTACCTTAATAGGCATGAGGGGTTTATCAAAGTTTGAGTAGCTTCTTTATTTAGATTTATTCTAAATAATTAGCGTCTAAAAGTTGTTTTTCCTGCTTATATATCTGAATCCAATTATATAAGGCGACACTGGCGATGATCACATAAATGACCATCAACAATCCAAACAATAAAGCTCCCCGACTAAAATATAGGTAGGCATACAACGCATCAATTAGCACCCAGTACAACCAATTGTCTAGCCTTTTTTGGATTAGAAGGAAGGTAGCGATGACGGAAAAGACCGTAGTCAAGGCATCGAGATAAGTAGCTGCAGCCGAGGTATAAGCCGCAAAAAAATAGCCAAATCCAAGAGACAGGATAAGTCCTGTAATGGCCCAAAGGAGGTGCGCCTGCCCACTTAGCCGACTGATGGGTAGGGCTGAATTGGCCTGACCACCATATTTCCAGCGATAGAGCCCGACAAAAGACATGATTACATAAAACAACTGCAAAATAGCATCCAGATAAAGCTGATAAAAAGCAAAAGTGACATAGGCCCAAAGTGAACAACTAATAATTCCAAACAACCAGCACCAGTTGTTTTCCCGTGCCGCCAACACCACATAAATCAGGGCCGTCAGGGTGGCGACCCAATCCATCCAGGACATGCTTTGCAATTGTCTGGCCAGCTCAGTCGAGAAATCTATGGTTTCCATTTTTTAGGGAGCAAAGATAATCGCTTATAATAAAAGTCGCGCCAACCAAACAGTTGATTGGATTTGGTGTTTGAAAATTGTAGTTTTGAATTTGTAATGCATTCTTAACAAAGTAGCACTTCTACATTTTATGATTACATTTAAAGGCACCTCTTCTTATGTAGCCACTTCGGAACTACAAACTGCGGTTAATGCAGCGATTCATTTGCAAAAACCGCTTTTGGTAAAGGGAGAACCCGGCACAGGGAAGACCCTACTGGCTCATGAAATTGCCGCAGCTCTAAATAAGCGCCTAATTACCTGGCACATCAAATCGACGACTCAAGCTCAGCAAGGGCTTTACGAATACGATGCAGTGGCACGCCTTCGGGATTCTCAGTTGGGCAATCCGGAAGTTGAAGATATCGCACACTATATCAAGAAAGGTAAATTATGGGAGGCTTTCACTGCCGACGAACAGCTCGTGTTGCTCATCGATGAGATTGACAAAGCCGATATAGAGTTTCCAAACGATTTATTGCTGGAATTAGACCGCATGGAGTTTTATGTGTATGAATTACAGGAAACGATCCAGGCCAAACAGCGTCCAATTGTGATCATCACCTCCAATAATGAAAAGGAGTTGCCAGACGCATTTCTTCGGCGCTGTCTATTTCATTACATCCGTTTTCCCGAGAAGGAAACCATGCAGCAAATTGTCGATGTTCACTATCCCAATATCCAGCAGGAATTGGTCGGCCAGGCTATGGAGGTATTTTTCAACCTCCGATCGGTGACTGGACTGAAAAAGAAACCATCTACCAGCGAATTATTGGATTGGCTCAAGTTATTGTTGATGGAAAAAATCCAAGCAGAAGATTTAAATACAGTGGATTTATACAAGGAGGTGCCTCCTCATTTGCACGCCCTGCTAAAAAATGAGCAGGACTTGGATCTGTTGGGTGAGTTGCGGCGGCGTGGAAAAAGGTATTAATGTCTCAATTAAAAAAGGATATGCCGGACAGTAAGAATAATAAAGGAATCGATAAGGTCCAACCATTGATTGACCAGATCAATCATTTGATCCAGCTTGCTATTGATAAAGAGGAAGAACACAAACAACAACTTAAAAAGGTTCATTCCAACTATCAGCGAAGTGCGAAAAATTTGTTGCATTATCGAGCATTGCGTAGCCTTGACCTTCGGGAATTGCACCAACAATTGGGAGATATGGGTCTTTCCCGGTTGGCCAGAGCTGAAGGGCATGTAATGACCAGCTTATTATCTGCCAAAGAAATTTTGCAGGCATTCCAAAAGGAAAAAAAATTGCAAAAGCCACAGCAAGTCATTTCGGTGAAGCGGGCGCGGCGTTTGCTTTTGGAAAATACAGAAAGTCTACTTGGAAAACCCGTCGAAGGTCGTCGAACCCGCATTATGGTCACCTTACCCAGCGAAGCGGCCAAGGATTTCGAGCTGGTACATGCACTGATTGAGGCTGGGATGAATTGTGCACGAATCAATTGCGCTCACGATGATGCACGGGTCTGGGAAAAGATGGTTCAGAATGTGAGGACAGCCGCTAAAAAGCTCGACCGGGAATGTGCTATTGCCATGGACCTGGCCGGCCCTAAAATCCGAACAGGTGCTTTAGTCCCAGGGCCTCAGATCAGAAAATACCGTCCGGTAAAAAATCGTAGTGGATTAATCGTCAGCCCACTTCCTGTTTGGCTGGGCCCCTTTCCACCTAAGGATACCAACCTGGCTCACATTCCGGTGGAGTCTCCTTTATTGGAGCAACTCTCCGAAGGTGATGTCCTAAAGTTTAAAGATGTTCGCAATAAAAAGCGGCGCATTACCATTCTGGAGGTGACTCCTGAAGGCTGCCGGGCTAGTTGCCCAAAAACCACTTTTCTCGAAACCGGCCTGCCGATGTTCCGTCCAGGCAAAGTTCAACTGGGCCCCTTTTACGTGGCTCCTCTACCTGCTGTGGAACAACCCATCCCGCTAATTGCCGGTGACAAGTTAATCTTACATAAGTCCTCCAAAGCAGGAGAACCGGCGCAATACAATAGAAAAGGAGCGAAAACCGAACCGGCCCATATCAGCTGTACTTCCCCTGAGTTATTCAAATGGGTAAAGCCAGATGAACCCATCCTTTTTGATGATGGAAAAATTGAGGGCATCATCCAAAAGGTAAGTGAAAAAGAGTTGCTCATAGAAATTGTGCAGACGCCTCCCGGTGGCACCAAATTGCGTGCTGATAAAGGCATCAACCTGCCCAAAAGTGACCTCCACCTCAGCGGGCTCACAACCAAGGATCGAAAAGACCTAAAATTTGTCTGTAAACATGCCGATGTGGTCAACTTTTCTTTTGTCAATTCACCTCAGGATGTAAAAGACCTTTTACAGGAACTCGATGAGCTTAAAGCCAAGGACAAGTTGGGCATCATTTTAAAAATAGAAACTCAGGCCGCCTTTAATACTTTGACTAGTATTCTCCTGGAAGCCATGCAGGTTTATCCGATCGGTGTGATGATTGCACGGGGAGATCTGGCCATTGAAACCGGCTGGGAAAATATTGGGCGGGTTCAACAGGAAATCCTGGCACTCTGCCACTCTGCCCACCTAACTGATGTTTGGGCCACTCAGGTATTGGAAAATCTGGCTAAACGTGGTCTACCCTCCCGGGCAGAAATTACGGATGCCGTAATAGCTCAACGCGCCGATTGTGTTATGCTTAATAAAGGCCCTTATATTATTCAGGCCATTCGCCTGCTGGATACCATTTTGAAAGGCATGGACCCTTATCGGGATAAAAATGTACCGATGTTGCCGACGATGCAGCTGGCCGGGGAGTAGGGCCCTTGTGGTCGCTCGTTTGCTATGGAAAAAGACTTTTTAGGTAATCATGGACCTCGATATTTGCTCATCGATATTGAGGTATAGACAAGAAAGGCAACGAAGTATCATCGAAAAAGGGATTCATTGCAGCCAAAATAGCTTGCCCCAATCTTGCATCGAGCTTGGCCTCCAAACAAGCACTCAATAAAAAAGACCGGTTGGTGTTGCCAATCGGTCTTTTTTATTAGGGTTGCCAATTAAAATTGGCAGGCAGGGGAGTTACTTCACCAATTCATAGGTGTACTGCAACATCTCAATAATAGGTGCACCCGTTTCTGGCAGGGTGTTTTCCAGCATGATATCTACATCAATGGTTTCGCTCTCTTC
The DNA here is from genome assembly GCA_021604865.1 of Saprospiraceae bacterium. Classification (GTDB taxonomy): domain Bacteria; phylum Bacteroidota; class Bacteroidia; order Chitinophagales; family Saprospiraceae; genus BQJU01. The sequence goes on from BQJU01000063.1 coordinate 16,454, forward strand.
CTTTTCAGTGCTGTCGAAAATCACCTTGATGCTACCTTTACCACCTGGTTTGATGGTCTCGGTAGGATATTCCGTGGTGGTGCAGTCGCAGGCAGAAATGAGGGAGATAGTCAATGGGGTATCTCCTTCGTTGACAAACTCATAGATATGGGTCCGCTTTTCTCCTCTTTTCACTTTTCCAAAATTGATAACTCTTTCATTGAAGGTCATGATTGGCAGGCCCTTCAGGTCTTTGCGACCATAAAGCGTAGACAATTGGCTGATTACCGGATCCCCTTTACCTACCTGAGCTTGCGGTAAGCTATTTCGGTCTCTGGAACGACGGGATTTTGAATCTTTGGGTGTAGCATCTTCTTTACCTTCTTCCTGCTTTTTGAGGCGAGTGGTTTTGATCTGTATGCTGGTCGGCCCTTCAAGGATTTTAAATTCTGTCCGGCGATTTAGCTCGTGCGCAATTTCTTTTTGTTCCTCCGTCTCCAATGCATCGATAAAAGCAATGGTCAACACATCACCTTCATTCAGAAAATCGTGTTTGGCAGCCACTTTTGCAGTCACCGTTTGAGGCACTGTTTCTCCGTAGCCTTTGGCCACAACGCGTTCCCGGTCGATGCCTTTGCGTACCAACCACCGGCGAGCAGATTCTGCACGACGTTGAGAGAGGTCGGCATTGTAATTATCCTTACCCCGGTTGTCCGTATGTGAGCCCAATTCTACTTTCATAGAATCGTGTTCCGTCATGATTTCGTATACCAATTCCAAGTCGACCTCAGCAGACTGGCGGATGCGATCATCGTCAAAGTCATAGAGGATATTTTCCAATACAATTGGCTTTTCTTCCACTATGGTGATGTATTCTGGTTCTGGTGGTGGCTTCGGTTTAGCCTTTAGAATAAAATTGTGTTGAAAAGTTTTAGAATCTGTCAGTCCCACCGTATTCAAAGTCATCGAATCCGGAAAATAATCCGGGTGACTGACGGCTACTTTATAAGGTTTTTCCAAGCCAAGGCCATATTCAAACTTGTTGGCGGTACTATTGGTCTTGGAATCCGGAGTACCCGGTGTATCATTGGTCATTTCAACTAAAGATACGGTAGCGCCAAAAAGGGGTTGCTTGGTTGCATCGTCAAAAACACCGACCACCAAATCCGCATAAAGTTTAGCGATTTCAAAACTATAGATATCGTCACAGCAGGTCTTGCCATGTGCCGAGCGACCACCCTCGCGGTTAGAAGTCAGAAAACCTTTGTATCCTTCTTCATCCATGCGAAAATAAAGGTCATCGACCATCGTGTTGTAGACCTTGCCCATATTCTTTGGCTCACTCCAGTTGGCACCATCCCAAACCGAGTAGAAGATATCGAATCCTCCGATGCCTGGATGCCCTGTAGAGCTAAAATAGAGGGTTCCATCATGATAATAAGGTGTAAGTTCGTCACCCACGGTATTGATTACTGCTCCGAGGCTTACCGGATCGCTGTATTTTCCACTACCCTCATAAGTTGCATAAAATAAGTCCATGCCGCCTTCTCCACCTTCCATATTGGAGGAAAAGAAAAGCACTTCCTTGCCATACAATTCTCCAACAGCAGGATGTGTCGCAATATATTCGCCATTAACACCTTGTATTTCATTTGGCCCCAGCCAACCTCCGTCGCCGGATTCACTCATATATATTTTGCTATTTGCCAGGGTATTTCCTTCCAGGATAGAACGGGTAAAATACATACGTTTGCCGTCAGCCGAAAGGGCCACGTTGGTGGTATGTACACCCGGGCGGTTGATTTTATCATCCAGTGCTTTACGCTTCGACCAGCCGTTGTCTTCTTTGGTAGACATATACAGGCGGGCATAAAAATCCGTGTTCTTTTCATCCACCACGATGACATCGTCCGCTTCGAAAGCAGAAAAGTAAAGGGTTTTTCCATCCCGATCAAGGGTTGGAGAATATTCGGATTGTTTGCCATTTACTTTTTTACCCAAATTATCAACCGTTACCCCTTTGGCCGTTTCCGGCAAAGTCAAGGCCATTTCGGCACCGATGAGTTCGTTTTGAGCCAGTTTTTTGCGGATTGGGTCTTGGGTTTCATCAATATACTGCTGCAAGACAAGGGTGGCTTCATTATATTCGCCAATCATCTTGAGTACCCGGCCATAATTAAACCGCTCTTCGGCAAATTTGTTATCCTTGTCGCGGTCCAGCAATCGGCTGTACCAACGCTCGGCTTTAGAATAATCCCGCAGCAGATAGTGCAGTTCTGCAATCGTGAGGGTTAGCTCGCGATCTTTCTTTTCATCATAGGCCTCCTCATATTTCGTGAGTGCCAGATAATAATCTTTTTTAGTCAAAGCCTCCTGCGCACCTTGCAGGAGTATCTCATAATTGGACTTCCCGATTGGCTGAGCCGATAAGGTGACCAAACTGAAACAACATATAGTTGAAATAATTAGAATGATTCTCATGTCGTTGACAATTAGTGGGTAATGGATAGTGTTTCCTAATTTAAAAACGAAAAAAACGGTAATTGTTGCTTAATGATTCGTTAATTTTAGAATCTAGGACACAGAATCGTCGGCGTCAAATCAGGTTTCTTGTAAATACGGAAGATATAATTGGCAGCAATTTCCAGGGCACCCTGTCCATTGTTGAATTTACCCATTGATGATAAAGTCAAATCGTATGCCAAGGCTACTTTCAGGTCTTTGTAGTCAACACCAAATAACAATTTACCAGCATCACTAATCCGATAGCCCAAACCAAAGTTCAGTTTCAGATCGGGATTGAGTTGGTAACCTGCCCAGCCCTGCAACGAGATCTCATTGACCTGAGCCGTGTTTTGCCAGAAAAAAGTTGGTGAAATACTCCATTTATCATCCATCATCATATCCAGGCGACCGTGAGCTGATGTCAGAAACGGCCGATCGTTACCTTCCGTGCTTGGTGGTGTGCCGCCCATAACCGTACTTGCACCAAAGGCATAATCCGGTGTGGTGACATGACCAACAGAAACGCCCAATTCCAGGTTGGTTCCCTTGTCGATCTGAGTGCGTAACATCAAACCACCGCCCCAATCCATAAAACTTTTTTCTTTGTCTTTTTTGCTGTTGGGGTCTGGCTGTCCACCGCCACTGCCATTGCCAGAAAGTGCAGGGTCTTCAGATATGTCGGTTTCATTGCCTCCGATATCGGTACTAAAGGTATTGCCACTTCTGGCATTTCTAAAACTGAGTGACCGGCCCACATTGCCTCCTTGGATACCCAAAGTCAGCATGGTGGTTCCCTTTTTGTCAAGTGCCAGGTGATAGGCACCGGAAAAAGCAAAAATATTAGTGGTCAGCTTGAGGTCCCCGGCATTATCGCTAACTAAAACACCGCCTACTCCGATCCAGTCTCTTTTCCCAAATCCACGAAGAATCGGAGAATCAATATATACTGAAGGTGTGGAGTATCCCCTAACATTGTCGGTAGCAAAAGCCTGCGTCCGGTAAATCCCACCAACACGGATCGAACCAGAGAAAGCCCCGGTTAAAGCAGGATTCAGTGTCAGGGGTGACATATTAAATAAGGAATAGTGTATGTCCTGTGCTGATAGTGTTCCAACGGTAATGAGAAGCGCAGAGAACAAAAGAGGTCTAAGTATTTTCATATACGCAAATTTGATTTGGCTTTCTGATTAATCACAAATTCTAAAGGCGAAATATAGGCTTTTTTGCCCAAATCCGTGCCAAGTTAGTTGTTAAAGCTAAACTACCCAATCAAAATTCAGAGAATTTTCTCTGTTGACCGACAAATTTGGTTTTAGAAATTAGCTCACTTTGTTGTCAGACTGTGTCACCGCAGCCACAATAGCCCCATCCTCCAAATCACGCATACATCTGAAATGTCCCTTCGGGCAGGTTTGATATCCAATTTTGGAGCAGGGTCGGCAATCCAGGTTTTTGACCTCAAAGAGGCTTCCTTTTTCATCTTGTGGCAAATAGGGATACATGCCAAACTCGGGAATGGTATTGCCCCAGATGGTGATGATTTCTTTACGAAATGCGGCGGCAATGTGCATCAGGCCGGTATCGTGGGAGATCACTTTATGGGCCTGCCGTACCAACGAAGCCGATTGATTAAGCTTCAATTGGCCGCAGCTATTGATAACGTGAGGGCCGGATTCACGCGCAATTTGAGTGCCTTCTTCTGTTTCGTCCGGCCCACCTAACAGGACAATTGGCATGTTGATATTCCGGCAAAGGGCAATCATCTTATCGATAGGTAGGCGTTTTGTATTATGAGCGGCGCCTATCACAAAGGCGATATAGGCTTTATGTTTTTTAAAGGCCGTTCGAAGTTGAAGAATCGACGTTGGGTTTTGTGTCTTTGTATTTTCTTCCAGGTTAACTTCCTCTTCCTTGGGAATAAAATAATCAAGCCCCTGTCCGTCGTTGGTGATGCCAAGCGGCGCCGCAGTGGCTAGGTAGCGATCTACAATGTGTGTTGGGGGGAGCCGATTAATTTTCAGGCGCACCATTAGCCACTTTTCCCAATTGAGCTTGTTGAAAGCATAACTTTTTCCGGGCACTTGCAATTTGACCAGAAGGGTCCGCAGGTTTTTGTGTAAATCTATGATGTAATCATATTTTTCAGCCTTCAACTGGGGAAGCACCTCACTCACTTTCTTTTTAATAGTGTACAAGCGGTCAATATGAGGATTGGCCGCCACTACTGCCTGGAAAGATTGTTTGGTGAGAAAGTGTATTTCTGCACCGAGTTGTTGCTTTAGGCACCGCACTACTGGAGTGGTCAATACAATATCACCAATGGAACTAAAGCGGATGATGAGGATTTTTTTCACAAATACGTAAATTGAATGATGCCCAAATGTAGTTATTTGGAGATACCCGCTATCAATTGTCCGCCATCTTTTCTAGCTCCACTTTTACATTTTCCGTATCAATCCGTGACAATTCTTCCATTTTGCCCTGAGCGAACAAATCATCAAAAGTCACCACGTCCAGGGTGCCCGTAGTGGGTTTGTAGTTAATATAATCGGCAAAACGAATGCCTTCAATGGTCCGAACGTTATAAGCTTCACGAAAACGGGCTCCACCGCCATCAACCTGGTAATTGTAGGCCAGATAATCCATTGTATTTTTATCCTTATGCAGCCAATAGATGTATTCATCATCAAAATCTTTACCTCCGCCATCTTGTTGGAAGGTGACTTTAATTTTGTGATAGGGTTCTCCTTTAATGGTCACTTCACCCAAGTAGGAAGACTGAACTGCGGCATCCTGCAAAAAGTAGGGTAAAAGGGCAAAATAAACGACTGAATTAACAGAATTCGCGTAAGCTGCGCTATCTTTTGGCGTCAATTGTTGCTTTTCTCCATTTATTTCCCGGGAAAAAGCCGAATTGGTCAGCATGTCGCGGAATTGAGTACCTGTGGTATCCGAAAAGCTACGAATATAAGTGAAATCACCCCCTATACCTTCAACATGGAAGTGGCGGTCTCTGAAATCAAAATCGATGGCTACTTTTTTATAGACCTCCCCACCGTGGTTATCGATTGCTTTTTGGATTAATGTTGCTGCGGAAGGGGCTTCCACCTCAGTTGAGCTGTTATTGGTAGCATTATTTTCACATGAAAGAAGAAATACAGCAATGAAAAGAAGAAATATGTTCTGACGCATAGATTCAATGATTTTTAGAGCATGTTTGGAGGCCAAAGATTGGCCTCCAAACATGCTCTTAGTAAGAAAAGGTTTTAAAAGGGATTTAAGTTTACCAGAGGCGATTTTCTCTGGTATTATTTCCCAACTATTTTCTCACCTACTCCGCCGAAATCGTCCTGTTCCAAATTTGTTTGCCATCTGCATCATAAATATGCATAGTCAGTTTACGTTCCTTTCTTGGGCCAGTAAATTCGAGAACGCCAAAATTCTGCTCTGACACATAGGTTTTTTCTACCCGCATAAGGTTATTTTCAGCACTGTTGTTGGCGGCACCGGAGGTAAGTGGTGAAACCGTCAGGTCGTACACGGCATTGCCGGCATTATTGGTATAGGTCGACAATTCTGTAGCATGGCGGTCGCCGGTGAGGAAAACGACACCTTTGATATTTTCTTCTTCGATGCGGCGTAGCAAATACTGGCGCTCGGCAGCATGGCGGTTGGCATAGTTTTCGAAAGTTGGCGAAGGATTGAGAACCTGCCCACCAATAGCGACCATTTTAAACGGTGCCTGGCTGGTAGTTAATGCATCGATCAGCCACTCCAACTGATTTTTACCCATCAGCGTAATTTCACCCGTTTGCCGACGATTGGGGCTGCGGTAATAGCGGTCATCAAGCAAAAAGAAGTCAATATCGTGGTATTGAAAAAAGGAGGTAATGCCTGGCTGTCCATTAACGCCGAAGGTGGGGTTGCCCCAAAAAAGTTTGAAGGCTTCCAGGGTTTTGTCTTTGTGTATGTAACTACGGTCGGAATCATTGGGGCCAAAGTCATGGTCATCCCAAATGGCATAGTGATTGGCAGAAGCCATCAAAGGTTGTAATTCAGGAATAGCCCGGAATTGGGTATACCGGTGCAGAATACCGGTACGGGTAAACCAGTCTACCTCTCGTAAATAAATATTGTCGCCAAGCCAGATCATGGCATTTGGCTTTTTGGCATGAATGCTTTGAAAAATCTTGTTGCTACCGCCATAGGCCGTACCCGGGCGGTCGTATTTCGGTTCATTGGTATATGCACAGCTGCCTAGTGCTATCCTAAAAGGAGGTGGATCGGTGCGCCATTGCCATAAAGGTTGGGTATGAAATACCATTGGATAGGGCAATTCCACCAGCTTCCCATTGATATGCAGGCGGTATTCGTAAGTTTTACCCGGCTCCAATTGATCTGCAATCAGCTTGGCCGTAAATGCCTCTTGTTTATTCGTTTGTATTTTATCAGTGGTATGTACTACTTTAGGTTTGCTGTCTTCCCAATATTCAAAATGTACTTCAGCGGCCTCCTTGGTTTGTACCCAAAGCAGGACTTCACGCATTTCGGAATAGCCTAACATAGGACCAGATTGCAGCAGACTGGCTTGTGCCAATAAGGATGTGGAACTGATCAATAATGACATCCACAGACAGAGATTTTTCATAAATATGGTTTTTAAATTGCTTTTTTAAATTTCTAGCATGTTTGGAGGCCAAATCCAAGTGGTGGAATATTGCCGTCCAAGTGGTGGAATAAATCGGTTCTTAACCGGCTTTTATCTTCTTTGTCCATTCGGGATTAAGGTTTGACGCCCTACTATAGCCCATAACAGCGGCTTAAAATAATCTAATTTTTTATATTTTTGGAAACCGTACTCGTTATTATGAAAAACTAATCACTCTGTAAATAACGCCAGTTATACTGAAAATCCACGCTATTCTCTTTCTGTTTTTGCTGACCGTATTGACTTGGGCTTGCCAAAAGACAGCAACTAGTCCATATAAAGGCTTAAGTGTATGATTGGATATGGAATATGAAGATCAAGGCATAGGTAATTTACAGGCTAATGCCAATGGGGAATTCATAGTGCCTTCACTACGTAATGTCGCACTAACGGCGCCTTATATGCATGACGGCCGCTTTCAAACACTAGAAGAAGTTGTGGAGCATTACAGTTCACAAATCAAACCGCATCCACAGCTGCATGAGTTTTTAAAGTACCCCAACGGAGAAGTACAACAAGGAAATTTCACTGAATATGAAAAACGAGCGCTGGTGGCCTTCCTGAATACGTTAACCGATCAATTGTTGATTACCGATGAGCGGTTTTCTGATCCTTTTTCGGAATAGGGTGTGTATACCCTTTCCATATTCCCGGTTTGGAATATGGAAAGGGCAAATTGTTAGGGCTTGTTATTTCTTTTTGGGCATAAACAGATCATCCAGCACATCGCCCTGATCGAAATGGCCGGCAGGCTCTTCATGCAGGTGTTGATAGGCAGCTGCAAGGAAAACCGTTTTGGCAGCAGAAACTGCAGTATGGACAAAAAGTATGGATAATACCCCGGCTACGATAGCCAGAAGTGGGTGTATGGCAAACAAACCAATAGCCAGCAAAATGGCAGCAAGATAACCTAAGATAAAAAAGGCAGCAAAGCTGAAATTCGCCCCAATGGCTTCCCCCCATTTTTCTTTCATGATGGTACCGGAGCGTTTGACAGCCTCAATTGGACCTACATTTTCGTAGGCGATCACTGGTACTACAAAAAAGGTAGCGATGGTCCATACCATACCGATGAGGCCAATAATGAGCTTACCGACAAAACCGAGCCGGTCTTCCAGGGTTTTGAGTATAACACCAACCGTTGCCGCAAGAATTGCCCATGAGAGGATGGCATTGATGCGGGTGATGCTGTATTGAATGCCCTCCTTTACAGAAGGCTCTTTACCTTCAAAGATTTGCCGTGCGCAATATACCAGGCCAACATTAAAAAAGACGATAGTAAAAAAATTGATCAGGTAAAAAACAAACAGCCCAATATAGGCGACGATGTCGGAGCCGCCCTCACTTTGCTCTATCCAATGGCCAAAGGATTCCAGCCCTTCTACGCCACTTAATATAAAAAAACTACTCATAAAAGAGATGAGCACTGCAATCATGGCTATGCCCGACATAATGGGGAATAACATCAGGGCTCCATTTTCTTTAATGGTTTTGAGACTGGTCCAACCAATTTTCCAGCCATTGGCAATGCGGTCAAAAAAACTCATACTAATCTTTGATTTATTAGAGTTGAAATAGGAATTAGATTATCGTGTATGTTTGGAGGAGCAGAGATAGTAGCCTTATTATTGCTGTTCCTCCTCTCATTTCAAGGCTAAACTACATTTTCAATTAGGAAATCCCAAATTTTATCGACTAACACCAGTACAGAAAAGAGGCAATCCGTTTTTCTTATCGTAAAATGACTAGTTTTTGCCCTTCTGTAAAACGTGTCGTTCCATCATTCAGCTGTAGCTGCAAATACCAAATACCGGAGGGTAGGTCATTTGTTTCAAGGCTCAGTTTGTAGGCACCTGGTGTTTGTCGGGTGTGCACCAGATGACGAACCTGCTGACCGTAGGGATCTACCAAAATGAGGTTTACCTGAAAAGCTTGTTGCAGTTGGTATTCGATGGTCACGGGGCCGCGGGCAGGATTGGGATGAGGCGAAGTAAAAGCATAAGGTAGCGGCCGAACTTCCTCAGCAGCCAAAATGGCGGAACAGGGTTCATTCAGATTTTCCAGACAATACAGACGAGCCGCCAGGGTACAATCCAGGATAAAGGGATTGGGTTTGTCATCCTGATAGGAGGCAATTTTCATGGTACGCGACCATTCCGCATCATCCACGGGGTCGATCAGGTGCCATTGGCAAAGGTCGGCGCGTTGATCGTTGAAAAAATTGGGATCTTCGGCATCGGCCTGAGCGCGGTACATGGTATAAAAATAGAACATGGCCCGGGCAGCATTACCTTTGTGATCTTCCCGGGGTTCAAAAGCACCATTGCGGTATTCGCTATACAGGTCGAGATTACTGCCTGGTGGATTGGTTGAATACTGGTTCTGATAATACCAGCGTTCTGTTTGCCCATCGGGAATTTCGTGTAGGGGATGGCTGCCCCGAATCGAATTGACATCAATACGTGTCGGGTATAAATGGTGCATATCCGAGTTGGCATTGCCAGATCCAGCGCCCATCCCTTGCGGGTAGGTATGTTCCAGGTTGAGGCCATTCGATCCACCATCCATAAATGCCGCCACCGAAGGGTCCATAGTAGGATCGAGATAAATGGTGAAACCGGTATACACGCAGGTGAGGCTATCATCATGGCCATATATCCGGGAATAAAGGGTATCTCTGGAGTCGCCGGAAGGTAATACGGTGGTGGGTTTATAGGTCTCTACGACGGCTTCAAAGAGGTCCTGCCCATCGAGGTCTGGAAAGATGTCCTGCTGAGCGAATACAGTATAAGAGATGCATAGAAATAGAAAGGTGTAGCAGTTGCGTATTTTCATAAAGGTTGTTTTTGGGGTAAAGATAGTGGGTGGGTTTTGGAAAGTGGAGTGTTGGTGGCAAAAGATAGCAAGTTTCGGGTGTTATCAGGACATGAATCTCCCTATTTTTGCTTTATCAAAATCATTAGAGTTGTTATGCAGAGGTCAGGGTGGTGTGATGACTGAGAGCATGTCTGGTGGATATTCGAGTAAAGGAACGCGCCAGCGATGGGAAGCCATCCGTTTTAACATCATCGCACCCCCTGTGTACCAATTCATTTAAATAAACAGAGATGAAAGATCAGGACAATATCAACTTCGACCGTATTGCAACAGCAATTGGCTACATCAACACCCATTTCAAGCAACAGCCCAGTCTTGAAGAGGTTGCCGAAGTGGTACATCTAAGTCCATACCATTTTCAGCGTATATTCAAAGAATGGGCAGGGGTCAGTCCCAAAAAGTTTTTACAGTACATCAGTATTGAATATGCCAAAAAACTGCTAAAGGAAGATCAGGCAACTCTATTTGAAACCTCTTATGAAACCGGACTTTCCGGCACCAGCAGGCTGCATGACCTGTTCATTAATATAGAGGGTATGACACCAGCAGAATATAAAAATGGCGGCAAAAACATGTCGATCAATTACAGTTTTGCCGATAGTCCGTTTGGGAATATATTGGTTGCATCGACACCGAAAGGGATATGCCACCTCGCCTTTATAAAGGATGAAGAACTGGCTTTTAATCAATTAAAACAGCAATATCCGAACGCTTCCTTCCATCAAAAAACTGACTTTATTCAGCAAAATGCGCTGTTCATTTTCACCCATGACTGGAAAAAGTTAAATGAAATCAAGCTTCACCTGAAGGGTACGGATTTTCAAATCAAAGTATGGGAAACCCTGGTTAAGATACCTATGGGAAAACTTGCGACTTATGGTCAGGTAGCCCGAGAAATCCAGAATCCGAAAGCTTCGAGAGCGGTAGGTTCCGCTATTGGTGACAATCCGGTGGCTTTCCTTATTCCTTGTCACAGGGTAATCCAATCCTCGGGTAAATTTGGGCAATATCATTGGGGAAGCAATCGAAAAACAGCGATGATCGGCTGGGAGGCAGCTCAAACCATTTCTAAATAACCAAAAATCAAATGGAAAAGAAAACTTTTATCCTGATCCACGGTTCCTGGCACAGTGCATGGAACTGGCACAAAGTAACCCCACTTCTTGAAAAGCAGGGACATACAGTATATGCTATTGATTTACCAGGTATGGGGAGAGACAAAACACCCATTCAGGAGGTTATTTTTGAAAATACGGTCAACAAATTGTGTGCATTTATTGATAGCATTGATGGCAAGGTCATTTTAGTGGGTCATAGTAAAAATGGCATCATGATTTCCCAGGTGGCAGAATATCGCCCACAGAAAATCGAAAAGCTCATTTATTTGGCGGCTTACCTCATTCCCAATGGAAAAACACAAAAAGAATATTCCGCCCAAGACACAGAAGGATGGTTAAAGCCCTATGTGGTCATCCATGAAGATACCAAATCCCATACTCTTCAACCTGAAATTTTCAAAGCGGGTTTGTACCATGATTGCGATGAAGAGATCACAGAAATGGCGAAAGTTATTCTCAGTCATGAACCCATAGAATCCGGGCTTGCTGTCCTTGATCTTAGCGAGAAGCGTTTCGGCAGCATTCCAAGATTCTACATCGAATGTACAGAGGATAGAGCGGTAACGCCTTTTATACAAAAAAAGATGTACACGGAAACGCCTTGTAAAAAGGTTTATAAGCTGGCAACGAGCCACTCTCCTTTTTTTAGTAAACCACAAGAGCTGGTTGATATTTTCTTTGACATTGCTTTTGGTGAAGGTTAATAATCAAAAATTCAGTGTAACAATTGCGGGTTTAAAATCAATGGGAGTGTACGGGAAAGTGTGTTTTTTTCACCACAGAGGCGCAGGGGACGCGGAGACTCACGGTGTAATTCATTGATTTCCAACGACTCATACAATTAACTAGAAGTTGAAGATTCTGAGGTAGACACACTTTATTAGACACTCCCAATCAATCTTATTAGGAATGGCTTTAAGTGCCTGTTTGGAGAGTAGTGGCCAAGCGCGGTTTTCGCGTCTAGGCTGGTAACAAAATAGCTCGCCTGAAACAGACAACTTATTCTTCGCTGCCCCCTAAGGGGGCAGCGAAAAGGATTCTTTGCAGCCAAATGGCTGGTCTCCAAACATACCCTCAATAAACTCCGGTCAAAATTGTGATCAATTTTCCCTATTTTAGTCCCTTGTAGCAAAAAAAAAATAAATTACCTCAACTCATTCCTCTCTCCTACCCCAACGGATCAATGTTACAAACAACCCCTGAATTTGAAAGGACGGTCATGGGTCCAAGCCAAAACATGCTATTATCTTGGCCCACTCGATTTTAAGTTATATCTAAGGAATACAAAACAAAAGTTTATGAAATCAGAAAAAGGCAAATACGAAAGACGAACTTTTCTCCAAACGGCGGGGGTTCTCACTGCAGGGAGTATTATGCTGCCTCAATGGGCTTGTACAGATGCTTCCTCAAATGCTTCCAAGGAATCGGTTGCTGAAGAACCGGCCCCTATTATACAACCGAGTCTTGATAAATTCGGGATTCAGTTATATACCCTGAGGGAGGATATGCCAAAAGATCCCAAAGGGGTTTTAAAACAACTCGCTTCTTTTGGTTACCAACAAATTGAAGGATTCGAAGGAAAACAAGGCATGTTTTGGGATATGCCACATACAGACTTCAAAACATACCTGGATGATCTTGGCCTGGAAATGGTTTCAAGTCATTGTAATATTTTTGAAAATTTTGAAACGAAAGCTGCTCAAGCAGCAGAGATTGGGATGGCCTATTTGATATGCCCATGGGTAGGCCCACAAAAGAGCGTCGAAGACTGGAAAAAGGTGACGGAAAAATTTAATGAATGTGGCAAGATCTGTAAGGATAACGGCATTCGTTTTGCCTACCACAACCACGAATATACCTTCAAAGCATTCTCTGGGATGATCCCCCACGATTTTTTAATGGAGAATACGGACCCGGAACTGGTCGACCATGAAATGGATATCTACTGGGTTGTGACCGGTGGAGCTGATCCAATCGATTACCTAACCAAATATCCCAACCGGTTTCGTCTTTGTCATGTCAAAGACCGCCTAAAAACTGCTGCTCCAGACGAAAGGGAGGCTTCATGTGACCTGGGGACGGGTTCGATTGATTTTCCAAAAATTTTAAAAGTTGCTGCCGATAATGGCATGAAATATTTTATTTTGGAACAGGAGCGATACGATAATTCTACGCCGGTCAAAAGCGCTGAGGTTGGTGCGGAGTATTTGAAGAAACTGGTGTTTGTTTAATTTTTTTTGTATTAAATAAAGGGGTTGAGTCTCATCGTTTATCAAGTGTGAAATATTTAAAATGCATATTATTAATTGTGCTTATTGTGGGCTGCAAAAGCGCTAATAAATATGATCGGAATCAACCCCCTTATTTTTTCTCACATTCATTAACTTCCTCCATTGAATTTGCTGGTGGGAAGATAACCACAACTAATGGGATTAATTTCTCAAAAAACGGCTTGGACTTGTACACTTCCAGGCCTATTGAAAAAACATTTGAGAATGGTAAACCATATATGGGAATTTTTCTATCCACTTATCATGACAATAAATGGAGTAAGCCAGAAATGGTTCAATTGGGGCAGGACATAGATGCTTATCACCCGGTACTCTCAATAGATAACAAAACCTTATATTTCAATTCAAGGTCACATCCTGATTCAACTAACCTGTCTATACCACATAATATATGGTGCTCACAGAAAACTTCACAAGGTTGGTCAGCACCAAAAATGGTAGAAGGAATAAACAGCCCAACTTATGATTCATACCCTACCGTTGCTAAAAGCAATAACCTATATTTTAATTCTGACAGACCGGGCGGTAAAGGTGGCATGGATATTTATATTTCTCATTATGACAATGGTAAATACCAAAAACCAATAAATATTGAAAAGCTTAATTCGCCTGATGTGGAAAATGATTTAGTAGTTGACCCCAATGAGGAATTTTTAATTTTTAACCGGTATATTGACGCTAGCAAAGAAATGGATTTGTACATTTCTTATAAAGAAGGAAATGATTGGAAAACACCAAGAAAGTTGCATAAAATAAATTCGCCTGACAAATGGGAGTTAACGCCTACCTTATCTCCTGACGGAAAGTATTTCTTTTATGAGCTGGATGGTAAAATTATGCAAATTGACCTTTCAGAATTGAATCAATAAAACAGTTTAACCTTGAAAAGAGTCCTAAAAATCATCGGAATAACACTTCTAACTTTTATAGGCTTAATCGTACTATACTTACTTTCCGCCTTTCTCCTTTCCAAAATAACCATAGAAAGGGACCCCAATGCTAAAGGTGAAATGGCCATCTACATTTTGACCAACGGTGTGCATACCGATATCGTGATGCCGACTCGTAATGAGCACATGGACTGGAGCAAAAAAATCAAATATACCAATACGAAATCAGCCGATAGTACTCACCAATATCTGGCTATGGGCTGGGGCGATAAAGGCTTTTATTTAGAAACACCAACCTGGGCTGAATTGAAGCCATCCGTTGCTTTTAATGCTGCTTTTGGGTTGAGCACAACGGCTATGCACACTACTTTTTATACCTCGTTAACTGAAAGTGAAACTTGCAAAAAGATCATGATTAGTACAAAGCAGTACTCAAAGCTAATCGATTACATCACCAACAGTTTTCAACAGGATGCCAATGGCCACTTTATTCACATCCCAACGGATGCCACCTATGGAAATGCCGATGCTTTTTACGAAGCGACGGGCAGTTATAGCATGTTGCATACCTGCAATAGCTGGGCTAATGGTGGACTGAAAAATAGTGGGCTAAAGAGTTGTCTTTGGACGGCATTTGATACAGGGATTTTTTCGAAGTATGAGTAGGTTCTTGTTTCGTTTTGTGTAATCTGTTAATTTCCAGCTATCAGGAGTAGCATTGTCAAAAGGGATCTATTTCATTCAATTCCATTTCGAGGATTTTATGGTCACCAATAAAATTGTAAAGGAGTAACATCAAACCCATTTCATTTTACAAAATATGTTAATTCTCCCTCCCCAACCAAAGCATTAGAGCAGGTTGATTATCTTTGCCAGCCAAAACCGAGAAAACACATGCCCCAAAGACTTAACTTTGTTGTATTCCTAACATTTCTTACGCTCAGCCTTCACGCCCAGGATATTTTCCTCAGCACTCTCAATGGTCAACTTTATTCTCTAAATCTGGATGATTGCTCTACCCAATTGATTGGTAGCATGCCGGTGAGTTCTACGGATATCAGTTTTCATCCCAATGGCAATTTGTATGCGGTGACCGGCTCCGGGCGTTTGTATGAGATTGATGTAGCGGCGGGTACGAGTAGTCTGGTTCATATCTTTGAAGCATCAGCCGGACAACTGTATACGGCATTGACCATTTCGGCTGATGGTACTTTTTATGCCTGTGGCCTTGCGGGTGAATTGTGGTCGTATGACCTGGCTACCAATACAGGTCAGTTTTTGGGTAATGTAGGCTACGGAGCAGAAGGGGATCTGACCTTTTTTGATGGTGAGTTATACATGGCTGCGACGGGTGACAATATTGTGCTGGTTGATATCAACAACCCGGCTAATAGTACGGTTGTTATCAATGATAATGTGCCGGGCCGTATCTTTGGGGTTGTCTCTTATGCAGCCAGTTGTGAAGAGGTGCAGACCTTTGCACTAACCGATAATGCCGCCAATATCTACCTGATTGATTTTGAAAATGCTTCGCTGAGTCTGTATTGTCAGATTCCGCTAGCGATCAGTGGTGGTGCCAGTACATTTGAGTTTTTGGGTTCCAACCCGGTGGATATTTTGGAAATAACCACTAATGACTTTTCCTGTGATACCAGCGATGGTACCCTCTCCGTGCAAGCATCGGGCGGAATTGGTGCACTTAGCTACTCACTCGATGGTATTAACTTCCAAGCTTCGCCAAATTTCACCAACCTACCTACTGACGATTATACGGTTTATGTGCAGGATGAAGTCGGTTGTCTGGTGGATGAACTCGTTGAACTAAATTTAGAAGTGCCCGTCATTATTGATATAGAAACCACCTTTGCCAGCTGTGGCGAAGAGAATGGCAGCCTGTCGTTTAATATTGTTGAAGGCGTGCCACCTTTTCAGGTGTCGCTTGACGAAGGGCCATTTACATCTGCTACTCAATTTGGAAATCTCGCACCTGGTACTTATGCCATTGAGGTGGTTGGCGCAAATGGCTGTTCAGCCTCTATTGTTGTTAATATTGGCAGCTTTAACACCCCGGAAATCTCTGATCTACTCGTCACCGGCACCTCCTGTGGAGAAGATAATGGGAGCATTAGCTTCTCGGTAAATGGGGGGCAACAACCCTATGTATTTCGCATTGATGGCGAGATAGTTACGACAACTGCGGTCAATAATCTATCCTCTGGAAGTTATGCTTTAGACGTGTCAGATGCTAGCGGGTGTACCGTTGCCGAAACGCTGAATATTGCGGCAAGCTCCGAACTGTTGATCGAGGGCGTAATGCTCGAAAATAGTTCTTGTGGGTTACCCAATGGCCTGGTAGAGATCATCGCCTCGGGTGGGGCGGAGCCATTGACCTATAGTTTAAGTGGATTGGCGCCCAGTGCAACACCTCTTTTTGACAACATTCCTGCTGGCGGGTATATGGTGGCTGTAACTGATCCGGACGGCTGTATGGCTACGACTGATATTGAAATTGAAGGATCGGCAGCCCCGGTATTAAGTGCTGACTTAGTGAGCCCGGCAAGTTGTAACGAAGCCAACGGACAATTGCAATTTACGCTAACCGGCGGCAGTGGCGATTTGCAACTGAATCTCAATGGAAAAGTCTTGCCGCCCAATTATCAATTGGAGGCGTTGGCGGCAGGCGAATACCTGCTCATGGCCACGGATTCTCTGGCCTGCACCGATACCCTGGCCTTTAGCATCCCTTCAGGTCTGTGCCCAGTATATCTGCCCAACGCTTTTTCTCCAAATGATGATGGTATCAACGACATTTTTCGACCTATGGCTATTAATGACCTGGGCGCTACGATCCATCGCTTTCTCATTTTTGACCGCTGGGGCGGAATAGTGCATTCCGTGGCGGAGTTGACGTTTTCGGACCCGGCAGTGGCGTGGCGGGGGCGCAAAAATGGGAAGTTGCTGCCCGTTGGTGTTTATACCTATTTGTTGGAAATTGGTTATGCTAGTGGGGAGGTAGCCCAATTGGCGGGAGATGTGATGATAGTACGGTGAGTGCTTTGAGCAGGGGTATTTCGAATAGATAAATTGCGCTCAAAAAAGAAATTGGAACATTTTAATCAGGAATTATGTATATTAGAGTGAGATTATCAAAATGATACTGACATGAATATTTCTGAAAGAATAACACTAAATCCAAAAGTCTGCAAAGGCCGTCCTACCATTCGAAATATGCGGTTTACAGTTGCTCAAATGCTGGAATTACTAGCTGGTGGTATGAGTGTTGCTGAAATTCTAGAAGATTATCCTTATATAGAAGAAGAAGATATTCAAGCATGCTTGGCTTATGCTGCTTTGGTGGTAAATGCAAAAAGCATTATTCCAGCAAATGCAGCATAAATGCTTAAATTTTTAGTAGACACTCAACTCCCTCCTAAGTTGTCGAAGTACCTTACTAAAAAGGGAATGTGGTTTGAAAACCTAACAGGATTCAAGGAAAAAAACCCTGAACAAGTCCGCTCAAATTTAGAAATTAGAAGCCGTACTATAAGGTCGCTGGTCAATGGCGCTGCCTATCATATCGGCAAACTGGAGGTGCCAACATTGGCAGCATTGCGAAAGCAAACTCCACACTTGGAAAGTTATCATAATAAGATAAAAGTTTCCGAAGCTGTAGGCGATATCCAGGACTTTCATAAAGATTCTACCCATAAAGGGGCTCTCTTTCAGGCAGCCTCCCAATTCAATCTTTTGGAAATGGCAGGACCAAATGTGACGCCTGAACAAGGGGTGGCCATTTATGAAAATGACCATACGCAAGGGCCGGCTTGTGCGATTGCCTGTGGAGCAGGAACCATATTCAGGAATTATTTTGTCCAAGTGAATGACCAGGTTGGACAATCTGCCAATAATCAAATTGATTGTTTGAAAGACATCGGTATTGCGCTTAAAAATGAGGAATTAAATCTCTGGCAAATGCAAAATGGGTACGCATTGGCATCTATTGATGGTTTAAAAAATATCTCCCAACAAATAAAAGCCAAATCCAGGAAAGCTTATGATGATTTGAAAAGTATCACTCGGTAAAAATTCGGCCTCACTCCTGCTTCAAACTCTTCACCGGATTACCTATCGCGACCCTGAAAGATTGAAAACCCACCGTCGCCCAGGCAACCAACAAAGTAGAAATAATTGTCACCAGGAACAGGGCTACGCCCAAAGAGGTACGATAGGCAAAATCTTCCAGCCACCGTTGCATGGTCAGGTAGGCAATGGGTGCAGCAATCAAATTGGCAATCACCACCAGCCACAGGAAATTTCTGGTAATCAACATCACGACGT
The DNA here is from genome assembly GCA_021604865.1 of Saprospiraceae bacterium. GTDB lineage: Bacteria > Bacteroidota > Bacteroidia > Chitinophagales > Saprospiraceae > BQJU01. Next base: position 35,160 of record BQJU01000063.1, read on the forward strand.
TGGACACAGAGGCGCCTAATACCTTACGGATGGCGATCTCCTTGGTGCGGTCTTTGATGGTCATATTGGCAATGGCAAACATGCCTATGAAGGCAATGAAAAGGGCCAGGATGGTCAAAAACAGCAGTACATTGGAAAGTTGGCTTTCTTTGGCGTAGAGTTCTGCAAAGGATTTGTCGAGGAAGAAATATTCCAATGGTGTTTGATTGGAAAAATCAGACCAGACGTTTTCAATAGCACTTAGTGTTTCCGGCACATTAGCCGTCGAAAGTTTCAGGCTTAAATAATCCTGAGGCTCTGCCCGATAAAAAAAGCAAAAGGGTTTGATGGTCGATTTGAAATCGGTAAAATGAAAATCTTTGACGACACCAATGACCGTTCCCCGGCCTGTATCCAGGGAATCTTCCGGCTCGTATAGCGGTAAACTTTTGCCAATATCTTCATGCGTCAACTTCAATTCCTTTAGGGCTGTTTCATTGACAATAATGGTTACTCCAATAGTATCCCCCGGTCTTTCCCGGGAAAAATTTCGACCCTCGATTAGCTCCAGGCCCATCGTTTCAATAAATTCCGGGTCAATGACCACCCAATTCATAGTAAAGGCATCCGGATAACCGAGTGAAGTGGTCCAGTTGAGGCCTCCAATGATTCCATTTGATAAACCAGCACTGGATACCTCATTAATTTTCAATAATTCTGTTTTCAGGGTTTGCTGGTTTCGAATATCTCCGACATTTTCAATCACCATGACCTGTTCCGATGAAAACCCCTTGTCCACATTTTTTACAAACTGCAATTGTTGATATACCGCAATGGAACAGAAAATCATGAAGGTAGAAATCGCAAATTGAATGACCAGCAGGCTTCTTCTTAAACCAGATACTGATTTGCCGGAAGGATTAAATAAGCCCTTAACGGCCATAGCGGCTTTGAACGAAGATAGGTGGATGGCCGGGTACAATCCTGCAATAATGCCTACCAGAAGAACGACCAGACTGATGCCAAAAAATAGCTGTAGATTTTCTGGGTCCAGCAAGGATATTTTGCGGCCTATGACATCGCCTAAGGTTTTGAAAAGGATTTCTGATAAGACACTTCCCAGCAATAATGCCGCCAGGGTAATGAGAAAAGTGCCTACCAAAAACTGTCCGACCAGTGTCCTTTTATTGGCTCCAAAAACCTTTCGCACACCGACCTCTCTAAATCTTTTAAAGGATTCGGCCACATTGAGGTTCAAATAATTCAGGCAGGAAACGATCAAGACAAAAATGGCCAGCATGGAAAAAATGTACACATTATTCATGTCCCCATTGGCCTCGAGTTCCCATTTAAGGTTTGATTTCAAATGAATATCGGTCAATGGTTGTGAATAGATGATATTGTAAATTTCCCGTTCCTCTAAATAGCTTTCAAAAAACGGTTGCAGCTTGGGTTCCAGGGTAGCAATATCAGCTCCAGAGGCCAACTTCATATAGGTATAATAGTTGTACCATCCCCAATTTTGTTCAAGGTTTTGAAAGGGGATTCTGGCCAGAAAGTCAAACTTAAAATGGGAGGTAACCGGTACGTCTTCCAAAACTGCCGATATTTTGTATATGGTTTTTTCCTCATCAAAAAGCGTTAAGGTCTCCCCTACCACATCTTCTTTTCCAAAATACTTTATTGCGGCTGATCGGGTGATCACCATTTGATCGGGATTATCCAGGGCAGTCTTTGTATCGCCATAGAGCACCGGGAAACTAAAAACATCAAAAAAGGTAGAATCCGTACGGATGACCCTTTCTTCGTAAAATTTTCTGTCTGGGGAAGTGCCTAATAAAAATTTACCACCCCAATTGGGGAAAAGACGTACCGAAGCCGCTACTTCCGGAAAGTCCTTTGTAAGGGCAGGAGCTAAGGCTGGAGGGGTAGTCGCATCCGGCAACCTACGTCTTTCTGAATCTACAAAATCAATGGCTACCCGATAGATTCGGTCTGCATCCTGGTGGAATTTGTCGTAACTCAACTCTCCTTTTAGGTAGACGAAAATGAAAATAAAACAGGCGACCCCGAGCCCCAGGCTCAATAAATGCATGAAGGTATTTGCTTTGTGTTTCAGGGCATTGCGCCAGGCAAATTTGAAATAACTTTTGTACATAATCGCGGCATTTAAGTTTTGGCGGCCTCGTTTTATCGCAAAAGGCCTCAGAAAGTGGAGTACATGATACCAATAGAGCAGGTCTGCCTTTCGGCGACTATTTTCCTCCCTGGCGATAAGGTAATATTCGTACAAATCACCCTGCACCTCTTCCAGCAGCTCATCGCGGCAAAACCAGCTCAAAAACCGATCTGCGTACTTTGGCGGGGTAATATCTTTATTTTGCTCCTTCATAGTTTAATCTACTAAGTGCATGTTTGCTTATCCAGTTTAGGTTTTCCATACCAAATCCGGAATTTGATCCCATAGTGAATTTCTGAGTTCGTGGTTTTTCGTCAGGGCCCGCTGGCCCGCAGCTGTAATGCTGAAAAGACGTTTTCTTCGGCCACCACGCTCGTGAGTGGCTTCGGCCAGTTTTGATTCTAGGAAGCCTTTATCCTCCAAACGGTTTAATCCCGAATGAACTGCCCCAATGGCCACTTTTCTGCCGGTTTGATCTATGATTTCCTGCCGGATACTTAGCCCATAAGCATTGGGAAATAGTACGCCCACAATAAGGAGGATCAACTCTTCAAATTCTCCAAGATTAGTGCCTTTCATGCGGTCCAATTTTCGTAAATGTAGAATAAAGATAATCCAAAATCTACAAATATGAAATTTGGAGGAAGAAAAATTAGTGAAATGACTTACGTATTAGCAGGTGGCAGTTTGGTTGTGCTTGGGGAAGCGAGGATGGAACGCATTTGAGTAATAGCGGCTTCGTTAAGTCTGATGACCCGTTCATCCTGCCCCAGTTTCTGCCTGATGAGTTCGGCATTGATGGCTTCAAGATTGGCAAGCACAAGCAATTGTTCCGTAGTAGCCTGATCTCGAATATTCCCTTTTTCATTGGGGTTTTGTACCCGCCATTCTTTTGCTGTAAGGCCAAATGGAGCCAGGTTCAAAATGTCAGCTTCACCGGCATAGATTACCCCACTTGTTTTGTTTTGGCTTAGCCGGGGCGGAATCAGGGTTTCTTTAATCGCATCGGTGTGGACGGAATAGTTGATTTTGGTTAAGAGGCGTTTCAGGCTCCAATCGAGTGCATCATTTCTTTCCTGTGATTCCAGCTTTTTTAATCTTTGAAATTCCTTGGCAATATAAACTTGAAAGGTAGGCGATAGCCAAAGTGCAAAATTAAAAGCAATATCTGGATGAGCATAGGTTCCACCATATCTTCCTGCTCTAGCCTTTATACCAATTGCGTCGGTAGCCTGCGTCCATTTTTTTATTGATAGTTTAAAGCGATTAAGCCCTGTTTGTGCAAATATTCCGTCGAATTCGACGGAATTAAAATCAGGGTTATGTACGATTTCCTAAACACCTAGAAATTCAACAGTATTACGGTTGCGCATCCAATTTTCAATATGAGAACCACCGTCTTCAAAAGCTGCGTCAATATCTGTTAACGATAGATAATCACTATCACTAGAAATCAATGTTATTTTCTTACCCTGAACGAGTATATCTTTTTTCTTTCGAGCCACAATGCGAATATACGTAAAAGTCTTGTTATTTGCAATGTTTTTTTTAAAAATCCCCGGCCAATAAAAAAAGCCTGCCAAATACTCAAGTGCCCCTGCAATTTAGGCCGCTACCATAACATATTTGTTCTGCGGTTAAATTATCGTAGCATAAAATCTAATGTAACATGGACACAATCATTCAGCCAAAAACAGATTGGAAAACACTAGCCCATCGTTTGGGAAAAGATTTTGCCAAACGGGCCGCCGAATCTGATTTGAAAGGCACCTTTGTAAATAAAAATTATCAACAGCTAAAAAAACATCAGCTGTTTTCCGCTATGATTCCTGAAGAATTAGGAGGCGGTGGAATGTCTCATACTGAAATGTGTCATTTTATAAAAGTGATCGCTCAATATTGTGGTTCCACGGCGCTGGCTTTTTCCATGCACCAACACCTGATTGCCGCCACAGCATGGAAATACAAACATAAAGGCGAAGGAGAGGCGATGCTAAGAAAGGTCGTTGATCAGCAATTGGTTTTGATCAGTACCGGTGCCAGAGACTGGCTAGCCTCTAATGGAGAACTCACCAAAACAGAAGGTGGCTATTTATTCACCGCCAAGAAGGCTTTTGCCAGTCAGTCTGTTGCAGGTGATGTAGCGGTGACCAGTGGGCCATACCTTAATGAAAACAAAACATGGCAAGTCCTTCACTTCTCGGTTCCAATGAAAGAAAAGGGAGTAGCCGTGATCAATGACTGGGATGTGCTCGGCATGCGTGCGACCGGTAGTGCCACCATACAGTTTGATCAGGTATTTGTGCCGGATAGTGCTGTTGCTCTGGCCAGACCGAGAGATGGCTTCCATCCTGTTTGGGACATCGTACTGACTGTCGCCATGCCGTTAATTATGTCGGCCTACGTCGGTATTGCAGAGCGGGCATTTGACATAGCGGTTACGATTGGTCGCAAATATGCTCGTCAGCAAAACCATTTGCCTTATATCATCGGCCAATTGAACAATACCCTAATCAGCGCCAAATCCCAGTGGAAGGCCATGTATGCCCTGACCAGCAATCTTGACTTCCAACCAAATGAAAGCACCACGATGGATATTCTAAGTTATAAAACCAATGTAGCCGATGCCACTATTGCTACTGTCTCGGGCGCTATGGAAGCGATTGGTGGACAGGGTTTTTACCGAAAGAATGAATTGGAAAGGTTATTCCGGGATGTGCAGGCGGCGGCATTCCATCCCTTGCCGAAGTGGGAGCAGTATGCGTTTACGGGAAGTCGGATTTTGGTGTAGCAATTTGGAAGTGAGGAGGGGCAACTATCTCGGAACATAAACTGTAAAAACGGATCCCTGTCCAATCTCACTTTCAATCGTTATCTTTCCTTTGATATGTTGGATGAGTGCAAAACAAATCTTTAAGCCGATCCCGTGTCCTTTTTCATGGTGGGTACCCTGGACTGAAATAATTTCCTCGCTCTGTATCTTTTCGATCATTATAGGTCCGATGCCAACGCCATGATCAACTATTGCAATGGTATCGAAGGTTGAATCCCGCGAAGTTCTAATCTCTATTTTGTCATTTGTTTTTGAAAACTTGATGGCATTATTAAGGATATTAAAAAGAATGATTCTAAGTATATTTCTATCTGTTGCCAAGGCATGCTCCTTTTCAGTTGAAATTTGAATGGTTACTTTCTTGAACTGGATCTGAGCATGCAAACTCTCCTTGATTTCCTCCAAAAGGGAAGGCAGCAAAAACATTCTTTTTTCGGAAATAATATCACCCCGTTGAGAGGTAACCCAATTGAGCAGATTTGATATAGTATAATAAAGTTTAGTCCCGGCTATTTCAAAACCGTATGCCATTTTTTCAAGTCGTTCAGGCTGCTCGTTTTTAATAAGGAAGGCGATGTTTTTAGTCAGATTATTAAAAGTGGCGGCAGGTCCTTTTAAATCATGTGCGATAATAGCCAATAGGTTGTTTTGAGATTCATTTTGTTTGACCATCTTTGTCAATTCCTTATTTTTATCATTCAATTCCCTATTGATGACTTTTTGTTTGTCATATAAATTCTTTATGGCACTTACCTGACTTAAAACCAGAATGCCAACACCGATGGTCGGTAGAATTAAAATCAACAAGCCATCCATCAATGGAATATCTTTTTCGATAATACTACCATAATATCGATTGTAGTAGATTTCACTTACCTGTATAATAAAGATGTATACACAAAGTGAAATTTTCAACCACAGTTCTTCAATGGATAATAATATGATGACAATAAAGGCAAAATAGGCATAGCTAATGTTTAAATCCTCTCCGTAAAATATGGAAAGGATAAATAACAGGGACGGGTATAAACCCGAAAAAAGCAGTGCTGCTAAAAAATACCAGCCATAATGCATGAATACAAAGATAAAAAGGGTCAATAAAACCCCGAACAATGTATAAATGAGGGTTTCATTTTTTTCAATAATATCTGAGACAAGCATGATGAGGGTAGCTACCAGTATTGCCGCCAGGCTCTGGTTAAAAGCTCTAAATTTCAACTGGTCATAAAAGTCCAAATCTTCCGTTATCCCGATATTCGATATCCAGTTGATTGTTTTAGATAATTGTTTCTTCACAATTCTGTGTTTTCAGTTTTTTACAAAAGAGCTGTTGGGAGGTCGGCATTATCCATGCGTCTGGGCCCAGAGCTACAACGACAGTGCAAGGCCACAGCATCCTGATGATGATCCTCGACAAGTCTCCAAAGTCGCTCTAATCAATCGTTTAGGGCATCTTTTGTGTTATCGTTAGCGGTGGTTGTTGGGTTAAATTACTTAGGTTAGATTTTTTTCAGACATAAAACTGTTGATATTTCTAACCAAAACGAAATGAAACCAATAATTTTATCCAATTTCCTGTAATTAAATTTTTTGAAAGTGCCTGTTTGCGATGCATAAAAATAGAAAAATGATGAAGCAAAAAATAAATCTATTTGTCCTTTTATTGTGTGGAGCTTTTGCCGCCCATACCCAAACAAAATCCGAGAACCTTTTCTACATGGTTGACACCCCCGAATCCTTTGAAAGCTTCAAAACCAATGTGGGGCAAATTTCCATAGTATGTCCTCAGACCTTCCTGGTCAGCAAGGAAGGTGTCCTGACTGGTATGATGGATAAACGGGTACTGGAAATAGCCAAAGCCAATCAGGTAAAAGTGATGCCTTTAATCGTAAACAAGGGTTTTGATCAACAATTGTTGCATGACATCGTATCCAATCCAGAATCGCGAAAACGCTCCATAGACATGATGCTGGAATATGCCGAGCGTTATGGTCTGGACGGCTGGCAGTTCGATCTGGAGGGGTTGCATATTTCCGACCGGGATGATTTTACACTTTACTTCAAAGAAACTGCGGAGGCTTTCCACAAAGTGGGCCTGCAATTGTCGGCAGCATTGGTGCATATCTTTGAAAATGTGGGCGGCCCCTCGGCATATCAGCTGTTTTTGTACGAAAACTGGCGGGCCGGGTACGCTATCAAAGAACTATCCGAAATTGGAGATTTTATCTCCATCATGACCTATGATCAGCACACCCGCCGTACCCCTCCCGGTCCTGTGGCCGGCAAGGAATGGGTCGAGGCAGTTGTCAAATACTTACTCGCTGAAGGGATCTCCCCCGACAAGATATCTATGGGTATCCCCAGCTATTCCGTACACTGGTTTGCCGATTATACTGAGGAAAGAGGTGGTTTCAGCAATGGCCGCCAAATCAGCTACGACAAGGTACAGCATTTGCTGGGCAAAAATGAAGTCACACCGCTCTGGCACGAAAAAGCCGGTTGCCACTACGTCTTTTGGGATAATGGTGGGGTGTTTGAATATGTGTTTATTGAAAATGGAGAATCTCTGAAGCCCAAATTGGATATTTTGAAAAAGTATAAGCTGCGGGGCATCTCGGTGTGGAGGTTGGGCGCGGAGGCTCCAGAATTTTGGGAAGTGCTGGCGGGGGAGGTGGTGAAACGGTGAGGGTTTGGG
>BQJU01000064.1 GCA_021604865.1 Saprospiraceae bacterium
ACCAATTTGTCGACCCTGTATTTAAGTTCCAACCAATTGAGCAGCTTACCTCCCCAAATTGGCCAGTTGACCAATTTGTCGACCCTGTATTTAAGTTCCAACCAATTGAGCAGCTTACCTCCCGAATTTGGCCAGTTGACCAATTTGTCGTCCCTGGGTTTAAATTCCAACCAATTGAGCAGATTACCTCCCCAAATTGGCCAGTTGACCAATTTGTCGACCCTGTATTTAAGTTCCAACCAATTGAGCAGCTTACCTCCCGAATTTGGCCAGTTAACCAAGTTGTCGACTCTGTATTTAAGTTCCAACGAATTGAGTAGCATACCACCCGAATTTGGCCAGTTGACCAATTTGTCGACCCTGTATTTAAGTTCCAACCAATTGAGCAGCTTACCTCCCCAAATTGGCCAGTTGACCAATTTGTCGACCCTGTATTTAAGTTCCAACCAATTGAGCAGCTTACCTCCCCAAATTGAGCAGCTTACCAATTTGTCATACCTGAATTTAAGGGACAATCAATTGAGCAGCTTACCTCCCCAAATTGACCAGTTGACCAAGTTGTCATACCTGGAATTAAGGGACAATCAATTGAGCAGCTTACCTCCCCAAATTGACCAGTTGACCAATTTGTCTACACTGGATTTAAGTTCCAACCAATTGAGCAATTTACCTCCCGGAATTGTCCACTTGGCCAATTTGTCGTCCTTGTATTTAAGAGACAACCCAATTCTAGCATCAGAAAAAGAAAAAATCCAAAAACTGCTGCCCAATTGTAAAATTCGCTATTAGTCGATATGAAAATTCCAAAAAGATGAGACCATTTTTCTGCTTGACAATCTTGATTTCTTTGACCTTAACGACTCAGGCCCAAAGCAGTTATGAAGAAGCCATGCAACAGGGCGATGGTGCTGTCAGAGCGGGGCAATACAAAACAGCCATCAATAAATATTTTGCGGCGGAGGCTTTTGATCCTAGTAAGGATGAGATTGTCAAGGCAAAAGTAAATCGGGTATTTGATAAAATTGAGGCTTTGCGGCGGGAAGCGGATGTAGCAAAAAATCAAGCGCAGGTAGCTTTTAATCAATTAGCAACAGAGCAAAATAAAACTAAAGAAGCACTTGCCGAAACTGAAAAAGCAAAAGCTGAAACGCAAACTGCCCTGGATCAAGCGAACAAACTCATTAACGCATTTTACTTTTACGAGGACCGTTTTGCTTTGGCCTATGGCTCTAAAGGTCAATTTGAGAGTAATGTTTTCTATTTTATCAACAAAAAAGGAGAAGAGGTAACAAAGTTAGGCCAGTGGGAAAAAGCCGAACAATTTGAGCTGACTGGTTTTGCCAAAGTAAAAAAGCAGAAGGATGGAAAGTTGTTAGATTACTTGCTTGACACATTGGGCAATAGCTATCGGGTAGCCTTCGATCTTAAAAACTTAAATACTCAAATTACGGCCCTTGAATTGTCGAATGAACAATGGGACACCTTCCCTACTGAAATCCTGGCACATACCCAATTAGAGGTATTGATTTTAAATAGAAATGCTAATCAGCAAAATACTTTTGATAGCCTTCCTGCTGATATAGCAAAATTGGTAAATTTAAAGTCTTTGCAACTGGTTTATTGTGGCATAAAAAGCTTACCGCCCCAAATTGGCCAGTTGACCAATTTGTCGACCCTGGATTTAGGGGCCGGCCAATTGAGCAGCTTACCACCCGAAATTGGCCGGTTGAGCAATTTATCAACCCTGAATTTAAGTTCCAACCAATTGAGCAGCTTACCTCCTCAAATTGGCCAGTTGAGCAAGTTGTCGACCCTGGATTTAAGTTATAACCCATTGAGCAGCTTACCACCCGAAATTGGCCAGTTGAGCAAGTTGTCGACCCTGAATTTAAGTTACAACCCATTGAGCAGCTTACCACTCGAAATTGGCCAGTTGAGTAAGTTGTCGACCCTGTATTTACATTCCAACCAATTGAACAGCTTACCTCTCCAAATCGGCAAGTTGATCAATTTGTCGACCCTGGTTTTAAGTTACAACCCATTGAGCAGCCTACCACCCGAAATTGGCCAGTTGACCAAGTTATCGACCTTTTATTTAACTGGTAACCAATTGAGCAGTTTACCACCCCAAATTGGCCAGTTGACCAAGTTGTCAACCCTGGATTTAAGTTACAATCAATTGAGCAACTTACTGCCCGAAATTGGCCAGTTGATCAATTTGTCGACCCTGGTTTTAGGTGGCAATCAATTGAGCAGCTTACCGCCCGAAATTGGCCAGTTAATCAATTTATCGGACCTGGATTTAGATGGCAACAAATTGAACAGCTTACCACCCGTATTTGGACAGCTGATCAATCTGTCGACACTGAATTTATATGGCAACCAATTGAACAGCTTACCACCCCAAATTGGCCAGTTGACCAATTTGTTGTCCTTGGATTTAAGGTTCAACCCAATACCAACACCAGAAAAAGAAAAAATCCAAAACGTGTTACCAAACTGTAGTATTAGCTTTTAGTCGATGCAAAAACGCCAAAAAAATGAGACCATTTTTCTGCTTGACAATCTTGATTTCTTTGACTTTAACGACTCATGCCCAAAGCAGTTATGAAGAAGCCATGCAACAGGGCGATGGTGCTGTAAGAGCAGGGCAATACAAAACGGCCATCAATAAATATTTTGCGGCGGAGGCTTTTGATCCTAATAAAAAAGACATCGTAAAAGTCAAAGTGAATACTGTATTTGCACGGATCGATTCTTTATTGCAGGTGGCTGAATTAGCCAGGGATGAAGCTTTAAAACAAACCAGGGAGGCCCAGAAGCAAAAGCAGGTGGCAGAGGCTGCCAAATTGGAAACCCAAAATGCACTAACCATAGCCAACCAGCTCATCAATGCGTTTTATTTTTATGAAGATCGGTTTGCGCTCGCCTTTAAAACCAATAAGTTTTATTTCATTGACAAAAAAGGGATTCGGGTTCCCCAACTGGGGCAATGGGTTAAAGCAGAGCAGTTTGATGACCGCACTGGGTTTGCCAAAGTAAAAAAGAAGGAGCAAGAAAAACTGCTGGATTACCTTTTGGATACTTTTGGTAATATTTACCTGGTAGCCTACCATCTTAAAGACCTGGACCGGGCCACCGGAGTATTGGATTTATCCGGAAAGTCACTGGACGTATTTCCTGCCAGGGCAATGGCATTTCCAATGTTACGGGTGTTAAACTTAAATGGAAATTTTAACCAAAGAAATATTTTCAGGACAATTCCCGCAGCCATCACCCAGCTCAAAGTATTACAATCCCTGCAATTATCCTATTGCCAATTGGAAAATATACCTCCACAAATTGGCGAGTTACAACAACTGACCAGTCTTGATTTGAGTGGCAATCTATTGAATGATTTACCCCATCAGATCGGGCAATTAAATAAGCTGGTCTACCTGGATTTAAGCCGTAATGCTTTCAGAAGATTTCCGGCGCAAGTTGCACAATTGCAGCAGTTGAAACAGCTGGATTTATATGACAATCAATTGACCGGAATTCCCAAAGAGGTTCGGCGTTTGCATCAATTGACACACCTGGATTTGAGTGGCAATAAGCTGAATAATTTGCCTAAGGAAATTGGCTTATTGCAAAATTTGACCGATCTTGATTTGCGGGACAACCCTATTCCAACGGAGGAAAGGGAAATCATTCAAAATCTATTGCCGAATTGCAGGATTAATTTCTAAAACTTATACCCCAAATAAATCCCACTCCCCGCAGGCGCCACTGTCAGGCCTTTCTTTTTCAAAGGCTTCTTATGCAACAAAGGCACCAAATAACCAATACCGCCACCTAAAATATACCCCGCAATCACATCCGTCGGATAATGTTTGCCGCCTCTCACCCTCAGGTAACCGGTAACAGCAGGTAGTGTAGCCGCTAAGCCCCAAACGTAGGGTTTTAGTTTACTATCGGGGTAATAGTCGGAGAAAACGCGGGCAAAAAAGAAGGTCGCAGCAGCGGAAGTGGAGGTATGGCCGGATAAAAAGGACGCCCGGTCATTGCTGCGGAGGATAGTGGCCGGGTCGAGGTTTTCGTCAAAGACGTAGGGGCGTGGACGCAGGGAGGTGGATTTGATGATATCTGATAAGCCCTGATTGATCAGCATGGTTTCTCCAAATAAGAGGGCAATTTTCCCAAAATCGCGCCGGGTTTTTTTACCTCCTAAGAATAATAAAGGTAACCCCGCAGAGACAAAAAGAGTGTTGTTACTCCATTTGTCTGCCTCTTCGGAGCTAAAATCAATAGCGATCCGGTCAAAACTATTGATGTCCATTTCTCTTAGATCGGAAAACATTAATTCTGGTGTTTTTCCTTTTAAATAACGTCCCAAAAGTGTAGAGGAAATGCCTCCGCCTACGTAGAGGATTTCTCTTTTAAGGGATAGATAATAGGGACTGTTTCCTTGCCCAAATAGGGTTATACTCAGACATAGTCCCCATAGTAGGGAAAACCAGTTTTTATAATTTTTATACATCTTGCTGCTGTTTTAGAACGCTCCTATATATTAAATGTATTGATTATAACTTCCCGTTACAAAAGTATATGCAAATTCTGGAATTAATTTGGAGTGTTGTTCTTGAAAGTTATTTATTTATACGGGAATTTGGGGTGATAACGTTGCGTGAGGTAGGATTTATTTTATTTTGCTTGCCTCAAGTGGCAATTTCCCGTTCTAATGATACCCACATCTTTTGACAACAGTGATAGATATTGATGATTGAGGAGTGGGTATATTCACCCTTTTAAATGGAATTGCTAAAGCCCAAATGCAAGAGCGGCAGAAACAGGTCTAAAACAAAAAAGTGCAGCTCTCTTCTCCCGACTCGCTCAGTTGCCGAAAAAAGAAAGCCTGCACAAATAAATTACCTTCTTTGACTTAAAATCACAGGATTTGCCAAAGAACAACCATAAATTATTGGTTTAAAATAAAACCGTCACTTCATGGAATCGATTATTTTGCCAAAACGATTCGAACTGTAGCCATTTTAGTTTGCTCTTCATGCATTACTTTTAGGAGATAAACTCCAGCCGGCAGTCCACTGATGTTTGGTGCAAAATTGATTTGATCCTGCTGTAAAGTTCCCCGGTTAACCACTTTGCCTTGTGAAGAGATTATCGTCCAGGAGAAGTAGCCGCCATCGGGAAGAACCACATTTAGTTGTCCATCAGTAGTTGGGTTTGGATAGACAAGTATAGTTCCCTGCTGATCACCTTGGGTTGAGCTCTGTTGAATTTCTAGATTTGGAGATTGCCCTACCCTGCTATCCATTATTTGATTTGCTACTTCAGTTTGACCAGTAGGTGCCTGGCGGTAACCATAATCCCCGCCTTCGAAATTGAAGATGACGGTGTTGCTATAATCAAGGACGCCATTTTCATCAATTCCAATGATCTGGTATTCATTAAACCCGTATGATGGACCTTCATGCAAGAATTCATAGGTGACCAAATCGGGATTAGCTTCCATTACACCGATTTCCTGCCAATCATTTTCGAGGGTGACCCTTCTTTCTATTACGTATTCAGTATAGGGATACTCTCCTGTTAGTGACCAATTTAGCAGGATCCCATTTGAGCCACTGATTTGACCATGTAGGTTGATTTTTCCTCCTGGATTGCGGAAACGGCAAGGTCCTGGCGTCCACTGAGTTACTCCATTGTAATACATCGCGATACAATCATTGATATAAGTTCTGTTGTCACAACCACATACATAATCGAGTGGATTGCGAGCTGGACACGGAACGTTTCGGTTAATCAGCGATAGGTCGATACATTCATCGCAGAAAATTTTCACTTCTTCACAGTATATTCCTTCAAAACAGAAATTTCCATTATCGTCCCATCTTACTACGCTCATACATACCCGGTAAACACCAGGCCCCGGAATTGTCAAACTAAAGGTATTGATACCTATTGTAGTGCCGCTTAAAAAGAAGGTGCTATTGAGGTCACTTACCGACCAAAATACTTCATCACAATCCTGTAAACTATTAGGCGTGATCGTAATATTGCTACAATTCGCACCTCCTATTGTGAATCCATCATTAATATCCTGCTGAAATTTATCTATTGTTCCACAATCACAATCACCGCAATCAGGAAGAATAAAGGATAAATTGGATTCATGGCAACACCAATTGTTATTTGTATTTAATAAAGTCAGTCTAAAGAAAATGACTGTTCCCGGAGGCAAACCATTCCCATTTGTAACCGTTGTTGTAAAAGTATCTGAATTACCAGGTAGGATAACACCTGAGGTTGGTACAAATACACTTGGGCTAAAGGTAACGGCGCTTGTGGGCGCTATAAACACATTCATTACGGGTTGATTAGAATTATTCTGTACCGTAAAGGTAAAAGTGTAAGTACCATCATCATTGCATTCAATTAATGAGTCTAAAAGTACGAGACATCCGGGTTCACATTCAAAAGTGCGCACCTCTGAACAGACGACGACTTCGTTTCCATTTTGATCGAGTGCCAGCCAATCAAACTGCACCTGCCGGATAGCGGAAGGTGGATTGCCAGTACCATCCAAACAGAAATGCATGTCCTGGTTTAAACCTAAAGCAATGGTGTTATTAGCCGTGGTGGGGGTCCAGCGTACACTCGTTGCACTGCCGCTTGTTGTCCAAGTGGAGCCTCCATTGAGGTTGTTGAACGTAATACCGTTGGTAAGGATGGTTGTTTGTATGGCCGTAAAATAGTCTTCACAATAATCGTTGTTGACCTCTATATCAAAACAACAACCGTCCTGGTTGGCTGTGATGGCTACCCTATCGCAAGGATCTTCTGGGGGCAAAAGTGTAATGCAATGGTTAAAATCACAGCAGGGCTGGCCATTGGATAAAAGGACTGCTGTGAAACAAACTTGTGTGGGTTGGGTAATAGGTGTTGGAGCCGAGATGGTGGTATTAAACGGCCCGCCAATACCACCTGAAGGAGGAATATTATTATTAGGCCAGGATTGAGGATTAAAAGAAAAGCCTGTAGTGGGGTTGACAAACACTACATCCGTTACCGTAAAGGTGGTGTTGTTTTGGACACTAAAAGTATAATCGTAATTCCAGGGAGCTTCACAATTGGGTTCCAATGTTTCCATCACGATCATACCACAATTTTCAAAACAGTTGCCAAAATCTATCGTGTGTACCTGGGGCGCATTCACTGTAATGTTCTGTGCGCCACCAACTGGAGTACTCGGCGTCCAATTGGGTTGCCATACTTCTTGAACGGTATAAGTACCGATGTTTACATTTGTAAAAGCATAGGCGCCATTGGCATCTGTAAGGACCCATTGAACTAAATTATTGTTATTGTCATATAATTCAATCCTCCAATTGGGTAAAAGTGGCTCCCCCAGGTCTCTTTGACCATCACAATTGGTATCCTGGTATTTAACACCAACAATAGCACCTGTGTTGTTGCAGCATTCCCTTTGTGAAAGTCCCTGGCCCGATATAAATCCATCAATATGCAAACCGAGTGCAGTAGGACCGGCATTCATCAAATTAGCTCTGATAAAATAAGTGCCTGCCGCCAGGTTATTAATGGTACCGTTTGCATTGGTGACCGTAGTAAAGCTTTGTGTCAAAGGAGGAGCAATTGGGATAGGTACATTGCCCAATGTTTGTATGGTATTGCCCTGATCATCGGTCAAAATGATGGTGACACCATTATCCGCGAGCATATTCAGGTTGTAGAATAATTGATTTGTTGCTTCACAAACACAGAAACTGGTTTCAAAACCATAAGTAGCACCTTGGAAGAAGCCGTTGTTTCCATTAGGAAATGGAGAAACCCAACCAGTAAGAGGCCCATTTACAGGGTCCCAACCTAAGTTCTGTACCACATTTGCAGGTCGGGGCGTAATACCTCCGGTAGGATCGGTCACCACTTGCCAATAGGCATCACTTACGCCCGCTGCGTAAAATTGATTGACATTGTGGTCAAAACCTGTACTAATATCCAAAAAGTTGGTTGGACATTCGCAAAACTGGCCACGGACGGACCAGCTAAGCATCATAGTTGCTAATAAAAGTAAAAAGGTTCTAGTTTTCATAACTTCATTTTTGTTATTAATAGCTTTATGTAATGATGAAAATTTACTTGTTAAGAGCGCGCGTTCTGGATTAATAATTAGTGGGAGGCATTGGTATTTGGTAATACCTTTTCGTGAAAATTATTTGCCCGGCTAATTTAATTCGGCTGATTATTTGGCGAACCGAGCCTTTATAATAGGTTGTTAATCAGTAGTTAATAAACGAATATTTCGCTTCTCTGAAACTGATCAAATTAGGTAAAGAAAAATTTTCCTGTTACCTTTTCAGACGGAAAGGGACTAAACAATGAATGCCTATGAAAGAGATACGTGACGCTATATTATTGGATTGGATAATTTCCGGTGACAACAAACGGAGGGATGCAGCATTTGAGCATATCTACAAAAAATATTATCCATCGGTAGAAGGACATGTTCTTCGAAATCAAGGCACATTGGAAGAAGTTAAAGACCTTTTTCAGGATGCCGTGATTGTCTTTTACAATCAAGTGTTGCGGGGAAATTTCAAGAGAGAAAGCAGTATAAAAACCTATTTATTTGCTATTTGTAAAAATCTATGGTTGAAACGATTGTCTAAAAAGAAAGTAAAAACAGACTTGGAAAACCTGAATGAACAATCCGACGAACAAATGGGGATAGATGAAATGCTCATAGGGAATGAGGAAGAACAATTGATCGCACAACTGGTGGAACAACTAGGCCTATCCTGCCAAAAGCTCTTGACTCTTTTTTATTATGATAAACTTTCCATGAAACAGATTCAGAAAACCCTAGGGCTGACCAGTGTTCAGGTGGCAAAAAATAAGAAGTTGAAATGTATGAAAAAACTTCGCGAAATGGTTTTGCAGAATCCTAAATACGTCAGGGCGTTAAAAAAATAACACAACGATGGAACATAATTTAGAACACATTGAACAATATTTGACGGGCGATTTATCAAAAGAAGAAAAGGCAGCTTTTGAAAATCAAATGAAAGTGGATCAGCAACTTGCTGAAGAAGTGGAACTCATCAGAAACATGACTGGAGGAATCCGGTTATATGGTCATAAAAAACTCAAGTCGGAACTGGATATAATTCATAAAAAGGTCATCACTCCTAAAGAAAAAGGTCGTTTCCGACTGCTTAATTCTAAATGGATTTTTGGTGTTGCCGCGAGCCTGGCAGTATTGCTTGTTGCTTATGTTGCTTGGCAATCAAAAATATCGCCTACTGCTGAGCAACTTTATGCTGAATACCATCAAGCCTATGATTGGACTATCAGTAAACGAGGGAACACGGATGAACAGCTGATGAAAATTCATCAACTCTATCAGGGTAGAAATTACGAAGCCTTTCTCCAGCAAACAGAGCAATTGCAACTGGATATTTCAAAAGACCCGCCCCTAGCATTGGCCATGGGTCAGGCTTATGGTGCCATTGGACAGACTGATCAGGCAAGAAATTATTTCAAGATGGCGGAAGCCAATGCATTATTCAGCGAAGAAGCCTTGTGGTATCAGGCTTTATCTTATCTCAAAACCGGATCCATATCCGAAGCCGTGAATACCCTTGAAGTCATCAAAGAACAAAGTTCTACCTCTTTTGCAAAAAAAGCCGATCAACTCCTACGTGAACTTGGAAAGATAAAACATTAACTCCTAGGATTTTAACCAAAAAAAATAGAACAGCATTGCGACTAACAATAAACTTGAAACGATCAGTATCCATTTAAAAGAAGAGAAATTATTGGCCAGACTTATAGGGTCATCCTTTCCAATTTGGGCAAAACCGGCCCAATATACTGGATGTTGGTAGGCAGATTTCTGGTTTTGTAAAAACGACAATTGCGCCTGTCGCAAAGCTTCGCTTTTATTCTTTTCTTGAAGGAGTTCTACATAATACTGGACCATGATTTCTGCGGTAGTCTGATCGGAAATGGACCATAAGCTGGTTAATGTACTCGGGCAGCCGCCATAGGCAATACCCCTAGCCAGGCTCAGGACCCCCTCTCCCTGAATGATACTACCAAGGCCGGTTTCACAAGCACTAAGGACCACTAATTCGGCTCGAAGATCGAGGTTGTAAAGATCAAGCGTATATAAATAATCAGATGGACCAAAATAGATCTTTCCATAAAGAGGATCAGTGGTGTTGACACAAGCGTGGGTTGCCAGGTGTAATATCCGGTAGTCAGCAGCAACTTGTTGAAATATTTCGCTGCTAGCTTTCTCCCCAAGGAAGGTTTTTCCATTGAGTTTTTCGGAGATTCTGCTTACTTCTTGACGGGTATATTTCAGGTCAAAAAGTTGATCAGTGGCGCAAGACCTTATTGGCGTGTTATCAATTGCTTCGGCAAATGAAGGCGCAAAGCCAGCAAACCAGGCATTGGCTTTAGGTCTGGTAGTAATGGCTTGATAAAAAAGCTGCCTTTTTACAGAATAAGCATAACGAAGCGTATAGTCTTTTAAAAGATAATTCAAATGGTCTGGGCTGTAATTAGCGCTTTGGGCATCATTTGGCAGACTGGTGAGCAAGGCGCTAAAAGGGATGAAATTTAATACACCATCAGGAATGATAACCAACTGCTCAATGGTTCCGGGGTATTTGTCCAGCATGTTTTTAAGCAGAAGCTGATAAGTGGAAAAGGAAGCCTGACAAAATTTGGAGTAGGCAACACTAGCCTCTTTATAAAATGAAAAATTGGACACTTGTTCTAAAAAAATATTGATTTGCTTGAGCTCCTCCGGCAATAGAGGCGTTTCTGTTATGTCTATAAAATCTGAGCCAATTGCACAGGTAATGATGGCAGCGTCGTCCATATAAAATTCAAGCAACAACTCTCCTTTTTGTAAAATTTGTTGCCGGACATTTTCAATGGAAGCGACCTCGGTATCGTATTTTAAGGCGAAATATTCCGGAAATTCTTTACCCAGAGCAGATTGCACGGCCTCAAAATCCTGATTGGCGGCAAATAAGCGTTGATTCCATTTTTTCAAAGTTTCTTCCGAAGCCGCTTTATCGGTGCCTGCTTCAAAGATCAGGCGTTTATAAGTTGCAATACTGGTTTTAAGGGTTGCCTCCTGTTCCAATAAAGCTTTCCCTCTTGCATTTGCCCTCAGGCGCGTAAACATCCGGGCTTCATTTGCCGCCAGGGATTCAAGTAAAATCATCGACTTACTGCTTTCCATAAAACCTAGCGCTGCATCAGCATAATGATTATTGCCAGTTTCCAAAAACAATGCCCTGGCTACACGAATAGCCGTTCCATAGGCACTATGTACCTGAGTTGCCAAAAACTGTTTGGACTCTTGAGAAAGGTAACTACGGCGCATGTGGACAATCAGGCGATGCATAAACTCAAAATTGTCCATCCCACGTTGCAGATCCCCAGGTTGGTGATCCTGGTTGTATCTTTCCCACAGCGCTTCACCTTCCAAGGCTAGTACTTTAAGCATGGTTACCTCCCCTAAAACATCCTCAGGATTATTTGGCAATCGCTGCTCAGAAGGTAAAGACCGACACATGGCTTTTCTCGCCGCTGATAAATTATCCAATGCAGCAGCTATATCGCCTTTACCCATATAAACCTTGCCCAATACATAATAACAGGCACCGATATCCCGACTTGGTGTTTTAAACTGTTCATTTGCCAATGTTATGCTTTTATGCAAGTAGCTTATTCCTTTTTCAGATTTGCCTTCCAGTAGACTAAGTTGACCCAAATAGCGGTTGCTGAGGTACTGAACTCTGTCAAATTGATATTCTTTTTGGATTTTTAAGGAACGGTCTAAAAATTTCGAGGCCTGTTTATTGAGCTTTAATTTCAGATAGGTCTTCCCTAAATTATTGCAAACATTCACGTAATTCTCCACCTCATTAATGGTGGGTTCTTTTGCGTTTTTTTCAATGCCGTCAACAAATAAATGATAAGCTTTTATAAAATACTGCCCTGCCTGATCATACTTTTCTTCATCAAAAGATATCTGCCCGATATTATTTAAGATAGCTGCTTTTACACTCCATTTGATGGATTCACCAAATTCTAATGCATGCTCATATCCGACCATTGCTTTTTGGTAGTCCCCGGCATTTCGATATAAAAGCGATAGATTATTCCAGGTTCTGGAAAGGTGGTTTGAATCGGGCATCTCCTTTGCCATTTCGTAATCGATAGCATTCTGGTAGGCATCAATGGCTAGTTTATAATCATAGGAAAGGTTATAAAGATTACCACGTCGGTAGTGGGCATAAGTCAGGTAGTCTTTGTAGGATTCCGGGTCTTCTTTGCTTAATGCTGCGATTAAAAAGGTAGAATCGCTATAAATCATGGCTTTTTCCAGTTGCCCTAGCTGCATATAAATACTGGAATACCCAAAATAACAATTGTACAAACCCTCAATATCATTATTTTTCCGGAATGCTGACAATGCTTTATTCCAGTAGTAAGTCATGCTATCTGTATCTCCATTTCGGAGTACTTCCTTTCCTTTTTGATAAAAATAGGTACCGGTATTTTTGTTATCGGAAGAAGGAGATTGAGCATAGGAAGAATTGAGGTTGTAGAGCAGAAAGAGAATCAAGACAATGAATTGAGCAAGACATTTGTTCATAGGGTAAAATGTTTGATGATTGGAGGCAAACCTTTGGGATTGAGTGATAGCAAGATAGTAGTTTTCCATAGAACAAAAAGAGCAAATTGTGTACAACAATTTGCTCTTCCAGAGATTTCTCCTTTATTAACAACCCTGTGATTACAGAGGGAACTAGTCTACCTTAACAATTTTTTCAATTTGTCGGCCACTCGAATTTTCTAGAATCAAGTAATACATACCCGAGGGGAAGTCATCAATCGATAAGTAGGTCGTATGCATGCCTTGAGGCTGTTTTTCCAAATTTTGAATATCGGCGACTTTTTTACCTTGCAGGTCTACAAGGTATAAATGTATTTTTTCTTCTTTTTCCAGTTTGTAGCTGATTTGTGTTGCATTCGAAAACGGATTAGGCCGCACGGATAGATCTACAATGGATTCAGAAATTGCTTTTATTTTAGTAGGATGGCTCCATCCCTGATCTAAGGTGGTTTCGTGCATAATTCGTTCATTATTAGTCCAGGTTGGATCATGATCAGTTCCAACTCGATTTAACACAGTGATCCCGCAACCATCTTCTTTTTTGAAGGTAATGGAATAACCATCGGTCAAAGATGGATTACAATCAAGGTCCAGGGAAATCCGATTGTGAACAACTTGTAATACATAGTCATTGCCGGCTGTAAGTGGCATGGACATCGGAAAAAGCTGATTAATATTGACCGTTACATGTATATCGTTAATGATGGATTGTGGTGGCGTACTTAATCCGGTGCCTATAAAGTACGGAGAACTATTACTTCCTGCGGGAGGCAGAGCCGTTAAATAACAAACCAGATAAATGGGCTTAGAAGCCCAGGTTGATTGAGCACATTGCAATTGGTGTATTTCAAAATCAAATACTATTTCACAATCGGGATAATTGTCAGATTCTTCATCCCGGCTAGTCAAAACGACGACAAAATCCTCATCAACTTTGCTTGCCACCATGATTTGATAATCTTCTACCTCCCCATGCTCGATATGAGCACAAACATCGCCAATTGGCGAATCACTTGTAACTACCCGCATACGGGTATCAATATCCGCAATATTAACGGGAATCATTACCTGTCCACTTTCATAATCTGACTGAGTGGTGGAGTAAACTAATGTTTCATTGGCATTAGTGAAGTTGCCATCTCCGTCAAAATCAGCATATATTCCGAAATACTTGAATCCACTGCCTCCAGGAAAAGTAATGCTGTAAGAATAGACCTCACCAGCTAGAACGGTCGTATGAATGGGGTAATTGGTATAACCGTTTTCTCCAGAAACATTGTCGATAGTGTTAAAGGTAAAATGAGTGATGTGTATTCCTCCTGATGGGGGGGAATACGACGGGATACAATACTGATTAGATTGTCCGCTGGAAGGGATAGAAATAAGCATGCTAATGGGTAAACACATCAATAATAGATGAAAAAAGCGTGCTGAGCGTTCTTGCTTTTTCATAAGTTTTGGTTTGTGAAAAAAATGATTGTCAAAAAAAATTGGCGAAGGTACTATTGGGGATTAGTTCCCAGCGCGCAAAAAAGGTAACACTCTTACTCAAAATAATTTCACAATTATTGAGAAAAGATAAATTTGGCAATCAATCTTTTGGCTCTACAACTTTCAACAGGGCAGGCAATAGCACTAGCAGCATTATGGGTATTTGCCTGTTCGAGGTAATAATCAAGATTTTTTTGAGCAGAAAGCTTTGTGCATCATGATTGGAGGCCAAAGTCGACCTTAAA
This sequence comes from Saprospiraceae bacterium, assembly GCA_021604865.1. Classification (GTDB taxonomy): domain Bacteria; phylum Bacteroidota; class Bacteroidia; order Chitinophagales; family Saprospiraceae; genus BQJU01. The sequence continues at coordinate 14,458 of BQJU01000064.1, forward strand.
TCATGCTCAAAAAGGGTTTGCATGAAATTTTCAACCCTTATCTAATACGCAATTGCATTCCCCTTTGAATGGTATTATCATTCAGGTTATTCAATCGTATTAGTTCTTCAACCTTGGTATTGTACTGACGGGCAATATTCCAAAGTGTATCATTAATTTCTACGGTATGGTATACTGCCGATTGTGATGGGGTAACGGTTTTATCGGGCGACAAGTTACTGGGTGATTCCACTTTAACAGGAGGAGAAATGTCAGGATTAACTGGCTGGTTTTCTTCTTTGAATAGATCCTCATCAAAGCCGGTATCGACATTGGGATCAACAATCTGTGCGTTTTTTACTCGTGATCCATACAACTTGATCAATTGGCCTACAGCTAACTTTTGACCTGCCAATAATTTATTACGCCGAATTAATCTGGTTACTCTGACGCCATATTTTTGAGCGATATCGTAGATTGTTTCTCCTGTTTCCACTTCGTGGTATTGTAAGGGACCGGTATATCTTCTGCGTTTTGTTGCCAGGTAAATTTTTTCTCCTCTTGATAGTACATACCCGTCTACCAGTCTTTCATTAAAGGCCAATAAATCCTCCAGAGGGGTATTGGTTCGAATGGCAATATCCAGGGCCGTTTCATATCCGGAAGCAAAAGTATGTGGCACATCATTCGTTGTTGTTATTAGTGGAGGAAATCCTGCAGAGATTGTGTCTGGTGTGAGTGGAAATACCAGATCATATTCGTACAGTTTATAGCGCTGGATAAGCTGGATAAGCAAATCTGGATAAGTGGGGTTGGTTGCATAACCTGCCTCCTTTAAACCGTACGCCCAGCTTTGATAATCAGTATTATCAAATTTGAATAGTGGTCCATAGCGGTACTCCTTTTTAGGATCAGTCAGAAAATCCGAATGATCCTGGAAGCTGGCATCTACATTGGGATAGGAACGAAAACAGGAGGAGATGAGTTGGCCATCCATGTTGTAATCATCATCTTCTTTATAATAGCTGCCCCCTGTCCAATTATTGCCACATTTAATGCCAAAGTGATTGGTAGCCATTTGGGCTAATTCGCTTTGCCCGGCATTGGATTCTAGAACTGCCTGGGCCAGGGTGATGCTTGCGGGGATACCTGTTCGGATCATTTCCCGGATAGCAATATCTTTGTATTGTCGTATGTAAAATAATTGGTTAGGATCTTGCTGAGCAGAAAGCAGGGTGCTCCATGAAAGGATGCAAACAATAAAGAGATTCGGTTTATTTTGCATATTCCAAGATAAAATTAAGGTTCAGTTTTCATTTCGTACCTGGCTTTGGATTTGTAGAAAAGCCCCGGTAACATTAAAAAGTCGACCTGCAAACAAGCTCGTAAACTATTTTTTTGAATCTTTGTAGAGCATGTTGAAATTGTATAACGATTTTGAAGGTCAATTCTATACAATGACCATAAATAACTATAAGAAAAAATAAAAATTGAAACCAATTGTACCTAAATCCTTGGAAGAGGTTCATGCAAGTGTAGACACCAAAAAAAAGGGTTTCTTTAGGAGGTTATTTGCTTTTATGGGGCCGGCTTATCTGATCAGTGTCGGGTATATGGATCCCGGCAACTGGGCTACGGATATCGCTGGGGGGAGTCGATATGGTTATGCATTGATCTGGGTTTTGCTCATGTCCAACTTAATGGCTTTGTTGCTACAGAGTCTGAGTTCCAGGTTAGGTCTTGTATCTGGTCGTGACCTGGCGCAGGCCTCCAAGGAAACTTATAGCCGGCCTGTCAATTTTGTTTTATACCTAATGGCTGAAATAGCTATTGCTGCAACCGATTTAGCGGAAGTACTCGGAATGGCTATTGGTCTCCAGTTACTGTTTGGATTGCCTCTTTTGTGGGGTGTTTTGCTCACTTTTCTCGATACTTTTATCCTGCTTTTTTTTATTCACCGGGGCATGCGGGTGATGGAGGCATTTATTCTAGCGCTGGTCAGTATTATTGGGTTGGCATTTTTGGCAGAAATGTTTTTGGCAAAACCCGATTTCGGCGCATTAGCCACAGGTTTTATCCCCAGTTTACCCGATGAATCGGCTCTATATATAGCCATTGGGATTATTGGAGCTACAGTGATGCCCCACAATCTGTATCTACACTCTTCCCTGGTTCAATCCCGGAAGTTTGACAATACATTAGCCGGCATAAAAGGGGCCATCCGATTTAATTTCCTTGATTCCGCAATTGCCCTGAATCTCGCCTTTTTGGTCAATGCGGCTATCCTGGTTCTGGCTGCTGCCACTTTTTACAAATCAGGCATGTACGATGTCTCTGAAATACAAGATGCCCATCGCTTTCTGCAACCCATATTAGGGTCAAACCTCGCACCGATATTTTTTGCGATTGCCCTGATTGCTGCGGGCCAAAGTTCCACACTTACTGGTACCCTAGCGGGCCAGGTAGTCATGGAAGGATACCTCAATCTGCGCATTCAACCCTGGATACGGCGGCTCATAACGCGATCTCTGGCTATTATTCCGGCAGTATTGGCCATTATTATCGGTGGTGAAACCATGAGTGGAACCATGCTTATCTTGAGTCAGGTAATTCTGAGTTTACAATTGGGTTTTGCAATTATTCCCCTTATTCATTTTGTCAGTGACCCCAAGCGCATGGGGATATTGGCAATCGGGTCGATAATGAAAGTACTTTCCTGGTTGGTTGCTCTTATTATTGTAGCCTTAAATGTAAAACTGGTCTTTGATACCCTATCTACCTGGATTATCAATGCCAGCTCTCCTTTATTGCTTTGGCTTACGGTCGTTCCTTTAGCAACGGGAGCAGGGTTTTTGTTGCTTTATGTAACCTTTGCGCCCTTTATTAGATCTATGTTGAAAGAGCCTAAAACGACTTTGCACGCTGATCAAGGGGACCTTTCAGTTTTTGTACCTAAACAATTTAAAAGGATAGCCGTAGCGATTGATTTTAGCGATATTGATGTAAAAAGTTTAAACTATGCCCTATCAGTGGGTACAGCTGAAACGGCCTATTTATTAATACACGTAGTAGAATCGGCCGGAGCAATTCTGCTGGGTGATGAAATTAGGGATAAAGAAACAAATGATGATGCCAAACGACTCGACGACTACGTACAGGTATTAAGAGATAAAGGTTATCGTGCAGAATCTTACCTGGGTTTTGGAAATCCCAAATTGAGTATTCCTCAGGCGGTTAAGGAATTTGACGGCGATCTTTTGGTATTAGGCGCTCATGGCCACCGCTTTTTTAAAGACCTTATTTTTGGAACTACAGTGGATTCGGTGCGGCATAGTGTGGCTATTCCGGTGTTTATTGTCCGAGAGGAATAAGGTTATTGTCCGTTTAAAACCACTACGATTAAAAAATCCCACAAATAATTATGTTGCAGTAAGCAAAACCCGCAACAAGAAGGAAAATTCTTCCTCGCCTGCTTTACCTCTCATTAATTGGCAATGATCCAGATTATTAAAATACCGCATAGGATTAAACCAAAGACATGCCAATTGGCAAACACATCTGCTTAAAGATCTCGCTTTTCTTTCTCAAAAGTATCTATCTGTATTTCAGTTTCATCTATTTGCTCGGGGGCGATCTGTAAAAGAGAATCTTCAGGTATTTTGACCGCATTTAATTCTTCAATTTTGAGCTCATGAGCTTCTTCGGCTTCAGATTCTTCTCCCGTATCGGTAGCAACTGGACAGAAAATAAATGCAAAAAAGAAGATGAGTAACGAAACTACCAGCCAGGATAGGGGGTGGTATATTATTTTTTTGATGATCTCCTTTTTATGGTCCATTTCGATAAAACTTATCTTTTCCTATTTTATTTAAAGTCAAAAGCATAGCCTAAGACTAATGAAATAAAAAAACCAAATACTGCCCCATTAAATAAAAGCGCAATCTCCACAATGGCAAATTTATAAATGGAGTTTACTGGTGGGAAAATGTCAGCGATAATCAACTGATAATTTATTAATCCAAGCGGAATATTGAGTAGGATCTCCCCTATTGCCATTATTACAGCAATCAAGATGCCAAATCCAATGCCATAACCCAATCGGTTTTTTGAGGGAAGACTTTTTTTATAGGTGTAAAAAGCATAACCTATTGTTCCTGCCAAAATGAGGTACCTCAATAAATAGATTCCTTCTCTCATGTGATTGCCAGTCACATTGATAAGTACGGTCACCAACGACATGATCAATGCTGCTACCATGCCTACCTTAACAGCAGTCCAGATAGGAATTGGAATCGGTGCAGGGTTTTTCTGGCCATAAAAATATTCGTCATTAGATTCTTGATTTTTCATTGCCTATAAGTTTTATTATAAGACAATTTGGGTTGGAAAAGTCACTTTTTAAAAGATCGTTTTACTGTCAGAACGTGCCAGTTTTGCTGACACTGTCAGACTACTTCTTAGATTCCCAGAGAATGACAATTGGGGGAATATGCATTGGCCATTTGGTACCCTTCTTCCCACCAGGCGGCCATTTGCTCCGGGTCAAAAATGAAGGAATTATCGGTCAAAGGCCGCGGAGTGAAGTAGGTGAATATTTTTACATGATGAATCCTTTGTGCTAAATTGCCGATCACAATATCATCTTGGGCAATTTGATTCATCATAAAATCAAGGGTTTTCAACAATACATTAAAGGCATTACGGGAGGGTGGTGTTTGGATTTCTTTTTGTTTGGGTCTGAGTATGATAACGTCTATCACTTTTGCACCCATGTCAATAGCTTGTTGGATGGGGATTAAATCTCCAAAACCCCCATCGCCATATTCGCATCCTTCCTTTTCCAACAGGCTCATAAAAGGAACCAGGTTGCCAGACGCCCACATCCAATCACAAAAGTCTTCGTAGCTATAGTCATTTGCCAATTTGTACTCTATTATATTCCTGGTGAAATTAGAAACGGTTACAGCCACCTGTTTACCTGAATCTTTTAACCTCAAATGATCCTCCTTGCGGTAATTCCTTTTAATCAATTCCTTTAGACTCAAACTTTCGCCGAATGTCTTTTTACCCCGCAGAAACATTTTTACGATATTCAAATGGTTGATTTGCGTCCGGTATTTGCCCTCTTCTTTGTGGATGATAAAGGGATTAACATTAAAAACATCAGATTGCTTAGCCGTGGTGTATGCCTTTTTCAACCGGTCAATTTCTCCTAAAGCCAATAGTGGAGCCAATAAACTTCCCGTTGAAGTCCCGACAAAAATTTGATAATCGTGGTTACAATTCCGGATCAGATACTCGGCAATACCGCCGGCGAAGGCTCCCTTACTGCCACCGCCTGAAATAACAAGGGCTCTCATAATTTATTGTTTTGTATTTGAACATTTTTGCAGCCCGAAGGTTGGCCTCCAAACAAGAGCTAAGCCATTTTAAATATTCGATTTTTAGGGTTGAACTACTTTTTTAAAAGCCCTTGTGAAAATGCCAATTATAGTTTTTTTTTGGCAAATTGGATTACAGCCAACAGTGCATTTTCGGAGAGTTGAGTGATGCGTTGGTGAAGCATTTCTATTTGTTCAACTTCTGCATTTTCTGCATTTGCTAATCCCTCCATAGTCTGAAGATGATTAAGTATACCGTTGCTAAAACCCATATAACCCAGTGTAGTCCGCATGGTGTGGGCCAACCGACCAATTTCTTTAAACTGCTTTTCTTGGACAGCTAAATTGAGTTGCGCCAATTCTTCTGGAAATTGGCGGAGAAAAAGCGCTAACATTTTATCTATGTTTTCAGGTTTTCCTCTTGAAATCTCTTGCAAGTAGGACTCGTTAATTAGCGAGTCATTTTGTTTTCTTTCAGGAGGGTCGACAGGTTCCTCTAATGAATTTCCCGGATTTTTATTCCAGGTAAAACGTCGAAGGATATTCAGGAAAGCACTTTCTCGTATAGGCTTGGACAAGTAGTCATTCATGCCATACCCCAGGCACTTTTCCCGTTCACCGGCGAAAGCGTGGGCTGTCATAGCAATGATGGGTATATCCAATTTTAGGTCGTTACGGATCGCTTTAGAGGTCTGATACCCATCCAATACGGGCATTTGAATATCCATTAATATGAGGTCATAATGCATTCCTGCTTGTAAGTTTTTCAGAGCAACCTTGCCGTTTTGCGCATGGTCAAAGTCCATGCCCCAGCTTTCAAGCATCATGCCTGCCACCTCAGTATTCATGGGGTTGTCTTCTACCAGGAGTACCCGCCATCCGGAGAAAAGCGATTTGCTATCAGCCATTGTTTTTTGTGCCGGTTTTTTGAGGTGTTCCTGAGTGGTATCAACCCCATAAGATAAAACAAAACGGAAAGTACTGCCTTTGTTTTGCTCACTGACTGCTTCAATAGTGCCATGTTGCAATTCCACCAACTGTTTTACAATACTCAATCCAAGTCCAGAGCCTCCGTGACGCCGGGTGGTATCTTCACCAGCTTGAGTAAACCGATCAAATATATAGGGAAGTCGATCTGCTGGAATGCCCTCGCCAGTATCAGAAATAATAAATTCTAATTCGACCTGATTGTGGGCCTCAGAAAGTGCAATAATCTGTAGATGTACCGCTCCTTTTTCTGTAAATTTCACGGCATTATTGAGCAGGTTTATCAAAATCTGCGTTAAACGAATAGGATCGCCAATCAATAAATCGGGCATTGGTTGTTCTAAAATAATTTGCAGGTCAAGCCCTTTTTCATCTGTGCGATAACGAAACATTTGTTCCACAGAATGCACCAGACCACTTATGCTAAATGGAATTTTTTCCAAGCGCAACATGCCCGCTTCTATTCTGCTGAAGTCGAGAATGTCATTGACGATACCCAATAATTTTTCTCCGCCGTTTTCGATACCATCCACCAGGGATTTTCCCTTTTTCGAAAGGCTTTCCTTTTTCAGAAAATGGGTAAACCCAATAATGGCATTAAGTGGCGTTCGAATTTCATGACTCATATTGGCCATAAAATTTTCTTTAACCGTAGAAGCCCTTTCCGCAATGTCTTTAGCCGTTTTGAGTTTAGACTCCAGATTTCGGTGTTGCCGAACGGCATAGATATTAACGAAAATAATGAGCAATAACACCAAATAGTTTAAAATGGAAGCATACCGGCTATTTTGCCGGATACCTGCATTTTTAATTTGATTTTCTTTGAGTTTTTGAGTGTTATAATGGCTAATCTTAATTTTAAGATCCTCCGTTATTTTCAAAATTTTATTCCTAATTGTAGCACCTTCAAGATCGAGTATACTCAAAGCTATTAAGTTGTCTTTCTGCTCCTTCTTCGGTAAGATTTTTTGAATAAGTTGCAGTTTTTCTTCAAGTAATTGATTGAGCTGGGTCAGTTGACCTTTTACATCGTATGATTGTGCCAATTGGGAAAATTCAAGTACCATGCCCCGAATTTCGGCCATATTATCCCGAAGCATTGTATCTACAAGCCCGGAAGTGCCAAGCAAATAGGATCGGGTGTTGCTTTCTAAAAGGAAGATAGCATCATTGATCTCTCTGGTTTTGTTTGAAAGTAGATAGCTCCCATTTATGTCTTTTTCTAACTGGCCAATTTCATCTAATGTTTGCTCCATCTCCCAATGGAGATAGGTGGTCAAACAAATACCTATCATAACCAGGACTACGATCAGGAACTCTACCCACCATTTTTTAAGACGGTTTAATATGTTATGCTTTTCATTTTTCATCTTATAACTTCAAACAACTTCTAACAGATCAAATTCCCACTATAGGTTTATAATAAGGTAAGAAAAAAGAAAAAGGTCACCGAAAAATTAACATTTTTTTCGATGACCAGATGAGAAAAACCTGAATTCAACCTCGAATCATGTTTTCAGGCAATAGATTGAAATGAAGGCACCAAAATATGCTGTCGATCATCATATTTATTCCTTAGTCGCTTCCGTGCTCGCAAAAGCCGCATCTTCATGGCCGGCTCTGAAAGGTGATACCGTTCTTGTAGATCAACAATTTGTGCCTGTTTTATATATTTTGCCTCAAGTATTTCCCGGTCATTGGAATCCATTGTTTCAAGTAACTGTTGTATGACGCATAGTTTTTCTTCTTTGATCCTGACTTCTTCCAGGTTTTCCTGGCCATTGTCAACTATGTCAAAACCAATATTCTCTCCAATTGCAAGGTGGCGATTGGTACCTGATTTATGCAATATGTTCAAACAATGATTTCGGGCAATTCTGAAAATCCATTTAGGGAAAGTAACAGGATGTTGCAATGAAGAAATGTTTTCAAGAACCTTAATGAAGACTTCCGAAGTAGCATCCTCTGCATTGTTTTTGTTATGAAGCAGGGAGTAATTATAGGTTAGAATTTTTGGATAATAACGTTTGTACAATTCACTAAATACTTCAGGATAAGTATTTTTCTGGTAGGTTTCAATCAAATCGGTTGTTGATAATTCACAAAAAGAATTGATGGTGTTCATTTTTATTGAATTTAATTTAAATGACACCGTAAAAATAGGCTGTTGCTAAAATAAAGGCAGGAATATTCGGTGAGTCGGGACATTTGATCGGTGAGCCCTATGAAATCTTCGGTCTCTAGTAAGACGCAAAAGGAATCACGATTTATCCAGCAGATTCAATTTTTCAAACAACCCGGCTTTAAAACCTTCACTAACTGGAATGACTTTTTCACCAATCACAATCATGTTGTCAGCAATGCTGTCAATCTTGTTCAAAGCAATTATATAAGAGCGATGGGTTCGATAAAACCGGTTGGAGGGTAAGCGTTCCAGGATGGCTTTCATCGTATAGTGAATGAGGTGCTTTTTTTGAGTCGTAACGATCTGAATGTAATCATTCATGGCTTCAATATAAAAGATATCTTCCAGATCCAATCGGGCCAATACACCATCTGATTTTATAAATAGGTTATTATCTTCAGATACCGGCAATTGTTCTGCAAGGTTTTCCTGGGCGCGCTGCAGGGCTTTGATTAGCCGTGTGGGGTCTACTGGTTTAACCAGGTAGTCGGTCACTTCCAGGTCAAAAGCAGTGACTGCATAATCGGACTTGGAAGTAATGAGTATGACCTGAGGTCTGTGTGCTAAAGCTCTAAGCAAATCCAAACCGTCGATACCCGGCATTTCTACGTCGAGTAAAAGGATATCAACAGCCTGGGTTTGTAGAAAATTAAGCGCTTCCACACCACTTTTGCAAGCCCCAATTATTTTTATAAAATTAAGGTCTTCCAGTATGTTTTCCAATACAGCAAGTGCCATTGGATTGTCATCAACAATAAGACAAGAAGATACCATAGTAGAAATTTACTTCAAAAACCCCAAAATAATAAATTAGGATAGCGAAAGAACCAATTTTTGGCTAAAAAAGAAGTGACTTAAACATCTTAGAGTGTCTTCTAGTCGATATACCCTACAAATTGAGGGTAAAATTTCATCAAACAAGCTTTCTTAATTTCTATACAATGAAAAACCTATTGCTATTTGTATTTGCAACTTTTGTATTTACAGCCTGCAACAATGAAAAAAAGCCTGCAACTGAGACTGTTGAAGAACCGGAATTAATTGTAGAAGAAGTAGAAGAAATGCCCAATGAATCTGATTTGGATATCGATGAAGCACTTTCTACTTTTGATGCAGGAAGCTATGGTGTTGCTTCCAATTATATAAAAAGGGCAATTGAAGATTTACAGGAAGAAAGCATTTATTTGCCCGTGGAAACAAAAGCCAATTTGGAGAAGTCGGTTAAAGACTTGCAAGCATTGGCAAATAAGGTAAAGGCTGGTGAAATTAAAGATAGAAAAACATTGGAAGATCATTTAGTACATGCAGAAATGTTAGTTGCCAATAATTACCTTGTTTTCACTCAGGTCTACGGGGCGAAAGATCCAGCCAGAGCAGAAAGCTCATTACGTAAAGCAATTGATAAAATGGAAACGGCTGCTCAATGGCTAGAAGGTGCTTCTAAAAAAGAGGCAGAACAAATGATTGCTGAAAGTAAGACAGTGCTGGAAAAGTCGGATCGAAAAGCCAATGAAATCGGTAATACTGCTGGCAAACAGGTGGAGAAAATAACAAAATGGTTGGAAAATAATGCTAAAAAAATCGGCTTAAAGGCACCAAAACGGGAGAAATAAGGATTAGTCGATGTGGGTAGGTTTGGGGCAATTTCGATGCAAATCTACCCACAATATTGAAACAATTCTCTTACTCTACCAATCCCCTACCCTCCTTATTTATTTTTCCATCCTTGTTGAGCTTCTTCATCAACCTATCCAGGATGCCATTGATAAAATCCTTGCTTTTTTCAGTGCTGTACATTTTGGAAATCTCAACAAATTCGTTGAGGGTTACTTTGGTGGGAATGGTGGGGAAACTAAGCAACTCGCCTAAGGCCATTTTGATCAGTATCATATCAATTACGGCTACCCGGTCTGCGTCCCAGTTTTTTAGTGTAGGTTCGATCATTTCCAGCAGTTCGCCATCGGAATTGATCACTTTGAGCAGTAGTGTTTCCCCAAAATCTTTAATCGTATCGTCAGAGGGTTCGTATTCTTTGTAAAAATCTTCTTCAGCAGGCAGGGCCTTAACGGTCTTTTTCATTGCGCCAACCACCAGTGATTTGTCGTCAAACCAAAGCGGATAGAAATCCTCCAGGTATTCATTAAAAGCCTCGTTTTGGATGCAATTTTTATACAAGTCGAGCAGCACTTTTTTATGATCCTGAATGGTGCTTTGTTCCTGAAGCATATAGGCCTTATACTCGTCTCCTTTGGCAAATTCTATATAGAACCGCCGAACAATATCCGGATCAATTTTGGATTCGAACTTGTAGGCACTAAAAAAGCGTTGCAATTCCGCATTTTTAGTGATAGAAATGAGCAAAGGGTTCTCACAAAGCTTTGGCGTAAAACGTTTGTCCTCTTCAGATGGCAATAATTTGGCATGTTTTCTTTCTGCATCCTCATTAGCAAAACCAGCGACCGTGCTAAACATAAATAAGTTGAACATATACAATTCAAACGAGGTACGAATGTTACCACGGTACATTTTCAAAACAGCCTCAGCGTCCATTGATTTATCCCTACTTTGGGAATAAAGCATCTGCATCACTTTAATGCGGACATTCCTTCTACTTAACATTTAACTCCTTTTTACAAAAAACCATCTACTGCTGCAAATAAAGGGTAATTATTCCATAAAGGATGTATGATAAAGAAAAAAATGTACAAGTGTTTACTCGCTTGTACATTTTTAACTTGATTATTGCATATATTTTTGCTCGATCGTCGAAAAGGTGGGCAATTTTTTATAATGCCACTTTTTGATAATTGTACCATCTTTCATCAGTACCAACCCTGGATTTGAACGGATAATCGTTTTTAGAAGAATATCATCCGCCAGATAAATGGGATATTCTGCACCAATAGATTTCTGAAAATCAAGGATGCGCTCCGAATCAGAGTATGCCGTAATTGCATAAACTTTCATCCCTTTTTCTGCGCCTTCTTTCAGGATTGGATTGATAATATCTGTCCATTTTTTACTGTAGCCTGTGTCCCAACTATAGCTGGAAATCGATTCCTGACGAGTCTCAATCCGATCAAAGCGTTTTAAAACGATCATCGTATCTGCTGAAGGAATACTATCATTGACAAAAATACTGTCATTGACGACCCGGGTAGTCTTGCCCTCCTCTCCATACAAACGGTAGGCAACCACCATAAAACTATAGCCTGGTTCGGTCAGGATTTCCTCGGTCACTTCATTGCCTGCTACATCGCTAACTTCAAATTCGCTAAGTTTTGTAGCCACTATTTCGGGTTCCGATTTAATTTGTTTCAACTCCCATTCTTCTTTGGGATACTTTTTGAATTCCTTCATATATTGATCAAAAGGCAGCTTCACAACTTCGCCACTCGCTTTATTGGTCATTTCATAAGCCTCAATTTTTACATTGCCAGCAGCCTCTTCTTCCAGGTTCTTTTGTTCAGCTATATTTACAGTTTCTCTGAAAGGACGGAAATCCGTGTGTGGCAGATCCCAGGAAAAATTGCTAAAACAATAAAGTGTCGTCAGCGCAATTGTGGCAAGGGTTATTACATTTCGGCCAGTATTGCTAAACAACTGATGCTCATGTTTCCAGGTGATGACAAATAAAATACCAGGAATTAAAAGAAAGACATCTTTCAAGAAAGAGACCCTGGGTTCCAGTTTCAGGAAATCACCAAAACAGCCACAATCTGTCACCTTCATATTGGTCTCTACATAAGGTCCCCATTGCCCAAACTGAAAGAAGTTTACTCCTTCCGGAACATATCCTGTAAGAAAGGTGAACCCCGTCAAAAAGGTGAAAAAGAGCACCAAAATCAAAAAAGCCCAAGAGGTTAGCTTGCGCATGGCGCCGATCAACAGCATAACGCCTAATACGATTTCAAAGACAATCATGATTACGGAAAAAGCCGTCACATAATTGGTTAGCCACGGAAATACAGGCGCGATAAAGGAAAACCACGTGTGACTGAAGGTGGATTCAAATTCTGCAAAATATTGCTCCATTTTATAAGCCGTACCTAATGGATCAATAGCTTTGACCCAACCTGAAAAGATAAAGAGGGCACCAACAAAATTTTGCAAATAGCTGAGCAATATATTTTTGATCCGATCGGTAGTAAAATACATCAAAGCAGTCAATATCAGTGCTGCAATGGCAATACCTAGAATAAGCGTGCTTAAGGTCATCAGTTATTTTTTTGTTCTTCTATCTGGATTAATGCAAAAATAGCATAGTTAATGATATCGTGGTAATTCCCTTCAACTCCTTCTGAAACGAGGGTCTGTCCTTGATTGTCTTCAATTTGTTTGATCCGCAAGAGTTTTGATAAAATCAGATCTGTGATAGAACTGATCCGCATTTCCCGCCAAACCTCTCCGTAGTCGTGATTCTTACGAAGCATCAATTGCCTGGTTTCTTCAAAATGCTGGTCGTAAAGATTGCTTACCGAAGTTTCTTGCATTTCAAGAGGCGCATCATCAGGTAAATCAAGTTGGATCAACGCAATAATGCTGTAATTAACTAGTGCAATATATTCACTATCAATAGAATCATTGATCTTTTGTTCTCCTTTTTCTTCAATGCTTCTAATGCGTTTTGCCTTGATGAATAATTGGTCGGTTATAGAAGAGGGCCGAAGAATTCGCCATGAGGTGCCATAATCTTGCGTTTTTTTAATAAACAACTCCCGGCATTGAGCCATGATCCGGTTGTATTGCTGAAGGGTACGTTCCACTATTTTTTTTCACAAATATAGGGCAAAATTACTTTTATTTCTTTTGATAGTCCTTAACCAGATTTCAATTTTTGTTAATCGGTTGTTAATGGCTAAATTGCGCCGATGGAAGAAGATGCCTATCAGACGATCAGTGACGGAAGTATTGGCGAATTCAGGGACCGCGGAAGTAAGTTTATCGCTTATGCTTTTCCTGTAAATTCTGCCGACGAAAGCCAGGAGAAGCTAACGGAAGTCAAAAAATTGCATCCAAAAGCAAGGCACCATTGTTATGCCTACCGGCTAGGCATGGATCAGCATAACTTTCGGGCCAATGATGATGGTGAACCTGCCGGCACCGCCGGACGGCCAATCCTGGGGCAAATTGATAGCTTCGAATTGACGAATGTTGTAGTCATCGTTGTCAGGTACTTTGGGGGCACTAAGTTGGGCACCTCTGGCCTGATTAACGCCTACAAAACGAGCACTGCCGATGCTCTGGGAAATGCCAATATCGTAAAAAAACTGGTCGAAGATATTTATCAACTTGAGTTTGATTACAGCATAATGGGCCAGGTGATGAATGCTTTAAAACAATGTAACCTTGAGATGGTCAGTCAGGATTTTGGACTTACGCCAAGTTTGGAATTCGTCGTTCGGCAGGGGCAAAAAGAGGAGTCCTTTTTACAACTCAAAGCCCTTATTCTTGGCATTACCCTGGATGAGGCTAAAACCATCGAAAATACAGAAGGTTTTCAGCTCAATTATTTAAGAACCCGATAAGCGCTTATTCACTTTGGCTGTAACCCAAAAGGTTTCGCTGAAGGAAAATGATGACTGCTTTTGCAAAATAATCCCTGTTGTTCTTTTTCCGGAAGCCATGGCCTTCATCTTTAGCCAATAAATACCAGGCTTCTCCCCCATTGCGCCGAATGGCCTCCAACATTTGTTCTGCCTCACTTGCCGGCACTCGAGGATCATTCAATCCCTGAACAATCAGCATAGGTTTGGTGATTTTGTGGGCATTTGCGGTTGGGGAAATCTGCTCCAGGTGTTTGCGCATTTTAGGGTCTCTTTCATCCCCATATTCCACCCTTCTAAGATCGCGACGATAGGATTTTGTGTTTTTTAGAAAGGTGACAAAATTACTGATCCCAACAATATCAATACCACAACAAAGCCGATGGTTAAAGTGAGTCATTGATGCCAATACCATATAGCCACCATAAGATCCTCCCATTACGGCAATCCGGTTGTGGTCCAATTCTGGTCGGGTTCCGATCCAGTCAATCAGGCTACCAATATCCTTGACAGAATCTTCGCGTTTGAATCCATTATCCAAGGTTAAAAAATCTTTGCCATACCCCAAAGACCCACGCACATTTGGAGCTACAATTGCGATCCCCAATTCAATCAAGTAATATTGAAACACCGGTAGAAAATCCGGTCGATATTGGCTTTCGGGGCCTCCGTGGATATAGATGAGTACTGGATAGGGTTTAGTGGCATTTTGTGGCTTGTAATAATAAGCAGGAATTTGCCGAATTTGGCCATTGACTTTATCGAAGGTGGAGTAATGGATCAAATCCGGCATAATAAATCGATCCGGATTCAAGCCACCCACCTCGCTGAAGGTCCAACGTGTCAGTTTTTTACTGGATAACTGCCATACAAACACATCAGATGGAGAAACAGGCGTATTGATGGTTAAAGCAAGTTGGTCTCCATCCGGATGCCATTTCAAGCCATTGATTCTACCCATGGGCAAATCGGGCACAGGATGGTACACAAAGGTCTCGGTATTTAATAAATAGAGCCTGCAGGTCCCGTTTTCATTAGCAGCAAATGCCAGCAATCTCCCATTGGGAGAAAGGGACATTTCCTCAACATCCCAGTGAATTTGACTGGTTAGGTTTTGTTTCGTTCCTGTTTCTAAATTCCAATAAAAGAGGTGACTAAACTGGTTGTTTTCATCTGAAGTAAAAAAGATACCCTTGCCGGTCCCCGACCATATCCCCCATTTGCAGGAGGCATGATGGTCAGAAAGGTTGAGGGTAGTCACCTTACCGGTAGCAATTTCCAGGATGGATAGGTAACTTTCGGTGACCGATTTAAAATTTCCCAACAAAATGAATTTATCATCTGGGGACCATTGAATGGGATACCAATAACCCTCTCGTTCTAATAAAGATTGATCTACTTTGCTTTCATGAGGCCAGCACAAATAGATGTCATGGTCGGTATTGTTTCGCCGGGTGGAACAGTAGGCCACACAGTCTCCTTTGTTGTTCCATACGGCATGGTCGTTGCGGGCCTCCCCATCGGAAAGTAATTCATACTCCCCGGAATCTAGTTTCAGGTAAAAAAGTTGGTAATTTTCATTGCCACCCCGATCCCGAAGAAAGACCAGACTATTCCTGGATACATCCGGACAAATCCAGGCATTAAATACGGGTTCGTTAAAAAAGGTCAGTTGTACCCTGGCTCCACCGGGGTGATCTACCCGGTGTAATTGGGCTGAATCTCCAAAACGTGTGGAAAATAGTACACTTTTTCCACCGTCAAGCCAACCGACAACTTTGGCATCCCGGGTATTTTGGTACTGGGTTAATTTCTCACTTACGGTTTTTGGAATTTCGGGTATGCCCTCCAAAATCAAATTCCCTATTTCCTTTTTTTCAATCTGCGCCGTCATCATATTTTAAATAGTTGCCAGATCAACATTTAATGGATTTATTGCTTTACTACTCGGAAAGTTTTGCTACCATAGGGCGTTTTCAATTGTAGAAAATAAATCCCGGCAGCAAACGACTCCATTTCAAGCAGATAACTCAATTGCCCGTACTGTTGATGATGATCATGTTGTTCAATGGTTCTTCCGCTCACATCAAAAAGCACCAATGAAATATCCATCAGTTCGTACGTTTCAAAACTAAGCAGACTTCGATAACGAACTGGGTTGGGGTATATAGTTAGTTGATTAATACCTATATCACCGGTACTACTGGTACAATTTACAAAGTCTGAGTCATATATAACACTTAATAAATAGGTATTGGTACAATTTGTTTCGTTATTTGTGACAATTACTGAATAATTGCCATCCATTTCTATGCAATAGACCAGATCATTTGCCCCTTCGATAGCTGCCCCATTCCATAACCATTGAATGGTTACATCTTCGGGAAGATTCCCTGGGTTTTCGAGGGTGAGCAAGTTGTTTTCATTAAAAAAAACAGGTGCTTCCGGCAATGCGGAAAAACTCAGGTTGATTTCAGCAGATACGGAAGTACAACCTACTTCCGAAGTATATACTGCCCAATAAATGCCATTTTCTGAAACCTCCAATTGTGGTTGGTCGCCACCGGGAATGGGCAAACTATCCTGGTACCATTGTATACGCTCATCATAAGAAGCGGTTAAAGTTACAACATCACCAGCACAAGGGGCTTCAACTGGAGTTCCAGAGATCGTAGGTGCTTCGGGTATGGGATATACATAAATGGTATCAGTAGAAAGGATGGTATCGACCGGATGAAAAATTACCAATTCAACCGTCAGATCACCTTCACTCAGTGGTCCTGTTGTTTGATTGGTGAAATTTACGGTGCCACAATCATCATCTGCCCCATCAATGCCTCCGTCATCATCAACAATCTGTAGTGCATAAATTCCTTGGCCTATGGGAATAAATAAATCAAAAGTTAATGGCAAAAAGGCATTTTGTACAATATCAGCCGTATAAAGATGCTCGCCATTAGGGTAAAACAGGTTAACTTTTAAATCGGGGCGCCCTCCTAATACATCATCACAACTAGCCGCGGTAACGGTTACTTGTGTCAGGTAGTAGTCGGAAGTATCGATAACTGCCTGGTAGTTGACCTCATAAACACCAGGCGTGTCGTATAGCTGGTTGTCCGGGTTTTCATCAGTGGAGGTATTGCCATTGCCAAATTCCCAGAAATAGGAATAGCCGGCCACTGCGTTGGATGGTATATTATTGACAAATGAAGCCGTCACTGTTCCACAGCCACTATTGTTCATGATGGAAAAACCTTCTGTATTCGTTGTACCAGGTTCGATCAGGATAGGCAGGCTAAAAGAAGCCGTTTCTGTAAAAATAAAAACCTGGGCTTCAACAATTACATCCACCTCAAAAAGGCCGGATTGAAGTGGCGTGCCACAAAATTTCACACAACCATCCGTTTCAACGGTAGGGTCAAATTCCGTTTGGCTGGCTTCCCAACTTAGACCGGGAGGTAAGTTTGCAACAGAAGTAATGGTAATGGAGGATATATCAAAGCCTTCGGGAATGCTGGGATCGAGATCGTGTACTGGGTCCGTTGTCATGGGCATTCTAAAACTGATGTCTCCATCGTAATAAAAGCCTACCTGACCGGATGGTGCATCCGAAATAAAAACGGTGTCTGCTGTCAGGCCTGGTGGTAAGAAAATTTCGCACCCTGGACAACCTGTTTGTCCCCAAATCGGCGCACAAAAAAAACAAAGAACGAATATAGTGGTATAGAATTTTCTCATTTATTGATCTCGGTTTAGTGTTGGGATATCCCTGAAAAACAGAACAGACGCCTGGGCAAAATTGTCCAAGCGTCTGTTCATGGGGAAATTTATTTAATTTTTAGATGCACCTGCTTTTCTGGAGGTGCTTTGTAGTGCATTTTCGGCAATTTTATCGACGGCTTAGAATCATTTTTTCCGAAATGGATGACTTGCCGTCGGTAATGGTGTATATATACATCCCATTGGCCAGTTGGCTACCGTCAAAAGTAATCGTGTTTTGTCCTTCCTGGAGGTTAATGGGCGCTCTGTGATACGTTTTACCCACCAAATCCTGTACGATCAACTGGAAATTACCGTTCACTCTTGAATCCAATTTGATTTCTGTAAAATCTGTAAAAGGATTGGGCTGATTGTACAAGGAAAATGCAATGGGGTTTTCCTCATCTATTCCGCTTACAATCGTACAATTAGGCGAACCCTCAGCTTGGACAAAAAAGAAGTAGTTTCCGTTTACTATTACTTGATCCGGTAAGGCCCGATCCAGCATTAATCCACCAGCGTGGATTGTTACATTTACTTTTAGATCATACATGCCAATTTCCCCTTCTGATGGTGTGCCATAAATCACGATACAACCACTACTATCCGCTTCGAATACACAGTTTGGCGGGTTACAGGCATAACTCAGAGAAGCAGGCAAATCAGAAATGCCACCACTACTAGCCATTGATACTGAATCTAGTGGGACTTCATTGCCAAAAACAACTATCGTGTTGGGAATATTCATGAAAATTAAAGTTTCAAAGTACCCATTGGCACAAGCAGTATCCTGAATCCCTAATTCAGGATTTTCGTTTGTATAAGGAAGCGGTGCTACAATGATAGAGTCTGGTATACTAGGATCAGGCTGGCAGGATTGAGCGCTTGTTGATCCTATAAGGCAGAGCATGGAAAATACTGAGAATAAAAGTTTCTTCATAGTTAAGGAGACTTTTAGTGATTCAAGTGAAAATTAAACAATTTTTTGCGAAAGTTTTGGCAATATATGACAATTAAGTTGATATACTGAAATTCAATCTTAAGATTTTTTTGTTAACAGAATTGTATATGGAAGAGAAAAAAATTTATTTATTCTCAGCTATTGTTCTATTTTTGCTTTGAATTTCTTCCGTAATTCACCCTGAAAAAACAAACGATCTGCTACCCCAATGCTCCGCCATTTTGTCCCACTCTGAATATAATGCGTTGAATTTCAGTCCGCAAGAATTTTGATAACCAAACAAAAGCAAATTTATGCTCAGCAGAAAAATGTTTTCATTTTTGTTAACGGCTTGTCTGATCACGACGGCCTATTCACAGAAAGGAATCGTTAAAGGGAAAGTGTTGGACATCGAAACAGATGAACCCCTCGTAGCCGCTACCGTTTATGTAAACAATGGTGCCGGTACAATTACTGATTACGACGGAAATTTTGAATTGAAACTGTTGCCTGGCGATTATGAATTAATGGCCAGCTATGTAGGTTATAAAGGGACCAGTAAAGGGATCAAGGTAATAGTTGATCAGACTATTGAGGCCTCCTTTTCACTAGATGTAGAATCAAGTTTGCTAAATACAGCGACAGTGACGAGTGGTAAATTTGAAAAACCTCTTGGTGAAGTTACCGTGTCACTTGAAGTATTAAAACCTGAAGTCATTGCAAATACCAATAAAACGGCGCTAGACGATGTTTTGCAAAAGATTCCGGGAGTAACGGTTATGGATGGGCAGGCTAATATTCGTGGAGGTTCAGGCTTTTCACAAGGTGCTGGTAGCCGGGTTTTATTGTTGGTTGATGACATTCCTATTTTGCAGGCAGATGCAGGCTACCCCAACTGGGATGATGTACCTATCGAAAATATTGCGCAGATCGAAGTGGTTAAAGGTGCTGCTTCTGCCCTTTATGGATCTTCCGCACTGAATGGCATCATTAATGTCAGAACGGCTTTTGCAAAAGCAGAACCTGAAACCAGGGTATCCACTTCTTATACCCATTATTTTGACCCCAAGGAAGCTTCTTTGAAATGGTGGGATCGGGCGCCATACACTTCAGCAACCAGCATTAGTCACAAGCGAAAAATTGGTAAATTCGACCTGGTCGCCGGGGCTTATTATTTTAACGAAGACAGCTATAATAAAGACACGTACAATAAATTCGGCCGAATCAACTTTAATACCCGTTATCACCTGAGTGATCGTTTTGTTTTTGGCGTTAATGCCAACTTTAATAAAGGTGCTTCTGGCAGCTTTTTTTATTGGAAAACAGATACATTGGCCTATTTGCCGGCCCCGAATACTTCGGCATCCAGAAAGCGGTTGCGTTTTAATATTGACCCTTACGCTACTTTTTACGACAAGGGGGATAACCGCCACAAGTTTATGGGACGTTTCTACTCTGTAGATAATGACAATGACAACAATCAGTCTAACCAGTCACAGCTTTATTATGGGGAATACCAATTTCAAAAACAGTTTCCCAGCTCTAATCTGGCCATAACGACCGGCGTTGTAGGTATGGGCACCAATGTGGATGCAGAACTTTATGGAGATACGACCTTCTCTTCCCGAAACTTTGCAGGATATGTACAAGTAGAAAAAAAGTTCTGGAAACGGTTGAATGTCTCAGCGGGCTTCAGGTATGAACATAATTTGTTGATCAATCCCGGGTTTGACTTTTCGGGCAGCCAGGCCTCCGGTACGGTTGAACCTTCCCGGGAAAAGGAATCCAAACCTGTGGTGCGTTTTGGGTTGAATTATCAATTGTATCAAGCTACCTATATCCGAGCCTCTTTGGGCCAGGGTTATCGCTTTCCAACCGTAGCCGAGAAGTTTATTGTAACAGATCTAGGCGGATTTGATATTATCCCTAATCCAGAATTACAGTCAGAGACAGGTTGGTCTTCTGAAATAGGCATCAAACAAGGATTTAAAATATCTTCTTTTGAAGGGTTTATTGATCTGGCCGGTTTTGTGATGAATTACCAGAATATGATGGAGTTCAATATAAATGGTGGCAGTTTCCAGTCGACAAATATTGGCAATACGGAGATTAAAGGATTTGAGGTTTCATTGGCTGCCAGAGGCAATATCCTTGGATTACCGGTAAGTCTATTGACTGGTTACACTTATATTGATCCGCGGTTTGTGGAATTTGACACTTCTAATCCTCCTGCCGGTGAGCAAAAAACAATAGGGCAGATCAACGCCAACAATTCTAGTATCGATGAGAATATTCTGAAATACCGCTCCAGGCACACCTTTAAGTTAGATCTCGAAGCCAATTACAAATTCCTTACTTTTGGTGTGGAGTCCTTTCACAACAGCCATATTGAAGCCATTGACAACTTCTTCAATGTTTTTGTAGGTGGATTAAGAAAGTTCAGGGAAGAAAACAACAATGGGTACACTTTACACAATTTCCGGGTGGCTGTAGAAGTGATTGAAGATTTACGGATATCCCTTTTGTTGGGAAATGCCTTTAATCGGAAATATTCAATACGCCCGGCTTTGCTGGAGGGACCTAGAAACTTGAGTGCGCGGGTAGATTATAAGTTTTAAGAATAAGGGGTAGATGACTTGAATTTAGGATGGAAACGGTGGGAGTGTCCAGAAATTAGTGCTGGGCACCGCCCGGCATTAATTGAAGCATTTTTCTTAGCCCTGAATGGGCGTAAGTGATTTTTGGCCTTTCTGTCCGCCGCCAGAGTCAAGTTTTAGGCGGTAATTCCATTACCATCTAAATTTTAGGTGGCTTTCAGCAAAATTTTCTAGGCTCTATATAGGTATAATGAAATTCGAGATGACAGGCACTAAGGCATAATAGTTTCAAATGAAGTGATTTTCACTGGTGTGCCCCACATGAAAATTGACATATCCTCCTCAATTTCACGGATTTCAACACTAACCTTTTTGCCTTCATATTTTAGCTGTTCCGGCATATTGATCGGGCGCCATTCTTTTCCGGATTCATCAATGATTCCCCAAAATCCGGTTCCCAAATTTTGGTAAACTACTTTCCCTCTTATTTTGCTTTTTTTCATAATGAGGCTATTCCTGATGATTTTCCTGTTCCTTTTGTTCCAATAATTGTTGAAACATCGTATTCATATTAGTAATTAAACCTGTTTGTTGATTGATTGTTTGTTTCAACTCCCGAATTTCATCGTGCAGGTAATTTCTTATATTTTGAGGTGACGGCAGGAAGGGGCTAATTTTGGCACGTACATACCAGATTTCTCGAATATCACCGACACCTACATTGTATTTTTTATAAAAACTATTGTCAGAAATGAGTTCCAGTTGTTTGTCATCCCGAAGGCGGTTAAAGACCCTTTTTACAACTACATCTCCTCTGGTAACGATCACATACACATAATTATCTTTTATGGAGGTTTCCCACAAGGTAGGTTCGAGGTAGCTACAAACTACTTTGTCTCCTTCAAAAAGTGTCGGTTCCATGCTATCCCCTGAAACATCGAATGATCTATGGGTACCTACTTTGTATTTGTAGTCCGGCAAAGTATAGGTCGGCAGGTCCTGTACAAAAGTTGGATCAGCTATTTCACCGGCGTATCCGGCCTGAGCAGGTACAGGTACATGAACAATGCGTTCATCTTCCTGGACATTGGTAACGATAGTCAGTACCCGAAAGCTTTTGTGGTCCTCTTCACTCATAAACATCGGTCCTTCACCCGTCATGATATATACCGGATTGACTTTGTATTCTTCCACTGACCTGCGTAACAACTCAATGGTTACATCACGCCTTCCTTTAAGGATTTCGCTTAAACTTTGTGGTAAATAATCCAAAGACATTGCAAATTGGCGGCTGGATCGAACGCGGTTATCGTCCCTCAACTTATCGTGACACTTTATAAACCTTTGGGTGACAATGCTATTCATTGAGGCATGAGATTTAGGTGAACGAAGTAAACAAAAATAGTCATTTGTTCATAAAATGCGTAATAATGCCTATGAAATTTATCCAAAAAAGTGATACTTTCCTAAAAACTATTCACAATAGCTACAAAATCATCAGCTTTAAGGGAAGCACCACCGATTAATCCGCCATCTACATCGGGCTGGCTGAATAGTGTATTTGCATTGTTCGGTTTGCAACTGCCACCATAAAGAATGGTCGTTCCATCAGCAAGATCAGCGCCGAATTTTTTTCCTATCTTTTTGCGAATGGCCAGGTGCATTTCCTGTGCCTGTTCCGGGCTGGCTGTCAGGCCGGTTCCAATTGCCCAAACCGGTTCATAAGCGATGATTATTTCTTTAAACTGTTCAGGGCTGAGGTGAAAAAGTGCCGCTTCCAATTGACTGGATACAAGTGCTACATGTTTTTTAGATTCTCGCACTTCGAGTTTTTCGCCGCAGCAATAAATAGGCCGTAAACCATTGGCCAGGGCGGTATCGATTTTTTTGGCTATCAGTGCATCATCTTCTCCAAAATATTCCCGTCTTTCGCTATGCCCGAGGATGACATAATCTGCACCCACCGATTTGATCATGGCAGCAGAAATCTCTCCCGTATAAGCGCCACTCACTTCCTGGTGGCAATTTTGTGCAGCCAGTTTGAGGTTAGACATATCTGTGGTCATGCTTTGTGCACTCATCAGGTGGATGTATGGCGTCCCCAGAATAACTAAAACCTGAGAAGGCTGGAGCATTTCCCTGACTTTTTTGATCAGTTCCCTACCCTCTTCATAATTATTGTTCATTTTCCAGTTGCCTGCTACGATTAGTTGTCTTTTCATGATTATGTTCAGATTGGTAAATCAATTTTTTCACCCAGATATTTTGGTTGTTTATTCAGTAAATATATGTCTAAAACAGCCTTGCAACGGGCAAAATATTCTCTAAAATGGGTTTTATTAAGGCCTTGATTGAGCGGATCTGAAGCATTGTAAGCAATTGCATCCAAGTCGTTCCTTTTAGCAATGAATAAGGCCCGCTCATTGTGAAATTTTTGTGAAATAATGGTAAAACGCTTCTGTTGAAAGATTTCGCGGCACCGAACCACTGAATCCAGTTTTTTAGCCAGCGTTTATTCATTCTTTAGGCGTTTTTTGTTTTTAACCAATTCAATAGCGAAAGCAATACCTGCTGCTGCTCCCAAAAACAATAGATGCCAATACCACGCCGTTGGGGCTCTGCCAACTTCCAAATAAACTACTTTATTTTGATCAAAATTATAATGGTCTGGCAGTTGATCCAATTGCTGGTCTTCCTCCTTCAGTTCGCGTATGACACCAGTAATGACTAGTTTCTCTTTTTTTACACAATTATTTTGTTCCAGGCATTCCCATGGAAAGGTTTGTGTCCAGGCTACAAAATAGGGCATGACTTTTTGACCACTATCAACCGCTTCTACCTGACTTTCACTCAGGATGGGGTATAATATCAGGCCACCATCCTTGGCGTGTTTTCCTGGAACATGATAAAACTCTCCATTGGTCCAGGCATCAGATAATTCCAGGTAATCGGAGTCACCAATACCTTCCGACAAAGCGGTCTCCATACTAAAAGTGCGGAGTTTGTGGGTGCCAAACTGTAACGAAATAAGGCTGTTACAGCTATTGATAAAAACGACCACACAAGTCAATAAAATTACTAATCGATAGATCATTTTCTGAGTTTGTTCTCCTAAAAAAAGGAGTTAAAAGGCGCTCCAATGTATCACCAATTTTTCACTTTTTGGTAGTTGGTTCCGAGAAAAAAACAGTGCTTCTCTAATCGATTGGTATGCATACCCCAAGCTTAGGGCAAGTTTAGTGGCCAACCATTTGGCTGCAAAGGATCACTTTTTCGATGATACTTTGTTACTTTTTTTGTCCGTACCTCAGGGTATGAACTTCAAAAAAGCCTCGTTTCATCAAAAAAATGACGCTTTTCGCCTCCAAACATAAACTCAGGGTAAAAAAAATCTCCTGAAACAATATTTGAGGATACGGATGGCTTTTTTGCTTGTTTTAAGTATATTGGTTGAGCATTTACTTGTTATAAATGGTCTCAGGGATATGAAATTCGGAAAACTTGCAGATATCAGCCAGGTAGATTTTAAGCTTCCTACTCCCTTGTCGGGAACAACAGCAGTATTGTCTAAAGGTTCAGCTCGGGAAGGCAAAGGCCAGGCTTACATTGGTTGCACCGGTTGGAGTATGCCGCAATGGGTCGGCAAAGTATACCCCAAAGGCACCAAATCAAAAGATTATTTGCACCATTATTCCCGCCAGTTCAATACTATAGAATTCAACACCACTCATTACCGCATTCCCGATGTCACCACCATTGAAAAATGGCGCAGGGAATCCAGTGATGATTTCAAATTTTGCCCTAAAATTCCACAAAGCATTAGCCATAGCCGCAATCTGGGATTAGGTGAAGCACAAATCATGATGTTTTGCAATGCAATACAGGGTTTGGAAGAAAAGTTGGGATGTTGTTTCATGCAGTTGCCCCCCTATTTTGGTTTTGACCGACTGGGGCTATTGGATCGTTTTTTAAAAGGATTTCCCAATCATATCCCGCTAGCGGTGGAATTTAGACACGAAAGCTGGTTTAATCAAACAGAACATACAGAGCGTTTGTGGACGTTATTGGAAAAACATAAAACGGCAACGGTAATTACTGATGTAGCTGGTCGAAGGGATGTATTACACATGCGATTGACGATGCCTGTCGCTATGGTACGTTTTGTTGGCAATGCGCTTGATTCTAGTGACTATAGCCGGATTGATGAATGGGCCGACCGGGTTTCACAATGGTTTCAACAGGGCCTACACGAACTCTACTTTTTTACCCATGAGCCCGACAATGTTCTCGCTCCGGAGTTGGCAGCCTATTTGGTGGACAAAATGAAAACGTATCCGGAAATAAATGTCCGGGGACCAAAATTTTTAGACGATACTGCAGGACAACAGATGAGTTTGTTTTGATATTTCACCAACAAACTCTATTTTACCCAGATACACAACAAAACACAGGGAATGACCGAAAACGGCTATCCATTTATCGCCAGAGATATTAGTTGGCTTTCTTTCAATTATCGGGTCTTGCAGGAGGCTAAGGATCCTTCTGTGCCACTATTTGAAAGAATCAAGTTCTTAGCAATCTATTCATCAAACCTGGATGAATTTTTTAGAGTGAGGATGGCTAACCACCGCAATCTGCTTCGTGTCAGTAAAAAAACCAAAAAGGAGCTGGAGTTTTCGCCCAAGCTAATGGTGAAGGAAATTCAAGATATTGTCAATAAGCAGCAAGAGGAATTTGGACGTATTTTTGAAAAAGAAATAATTCCACAATTAAAAAAACACCGCATCTTTTTATTGCGCCGCCTGGATTTGAATCAGGATCAAAAGGTTTTTGTGGAAGACTATTTCAAGGATCACCTGTTGCCATTTGTGCAGCCGGTACTATTGGTGAAAAACAAAATCCGTCCCTTCCTTAACAATGCGGCGCTTTATCTGACCATCTTGTTAAAACCCAAAGGAAAGTCCGATGCTCCTGAAGAATATGCCATCGTAAAAATCCCTTCAGATCATTTGCCTAGGTTCATCCATCTGCCTTCGCCTACTGACGAAAAACACATTATCATGTTGGATGATATTGTTCGTCATAGTGTTTCGTGGATGTTTCCGGGTTATGATATTCTTGATACCTATTCAATCAAGTTGACCCGTGATGCAGAACTTTACATCGATGATGAATTTTCGGGAGACCTGATTCAAAAGATAAAAAATAGCCTATCCAAACGGCATGTTGGTCCTGCCTCTCGTTTCGTATATGACAGTGAGGTGCCGGATGAATTGCTCGAATTTCTAATGGAAGCTTTTGACCTGGAGCGATTTGATACTCTCCGGGAGGGGCGTTACCATAACAACTTCGACTTCTTCCAATTTCCAGATTTTGGGTTGAACCACTTGAAAAATCCGGAGCTGGTTCCCCTACCCTACGCGCCGTTGGAAAATGCCCGTGACTTCTATGCTGCCATCCGTAAGCGGGACCACATGATCCATGTGCCCTTTCATTCATATCAGTCTGTCGTCCGTTTTTTCGAAGAAGCAGCCCGTGATCCTAAAATTACCCATATTAAGATTGTGCAGTACCGGGTAGCCAAAAGATCGCGGATTATGCAGGCATTGATTGAGGCCGTCAAAGCCGGTAAACAGGTGACGGTATTTATCGAAGTCAAAGCTCGTTTTGACGAAGAAGCCAATCTGGCTTGGGGTGAACGGCTTGAAAAGGCCGGTGTGACGGTTCACTATAGTTTTCCTGGCGTAAAAGTCCACTCCAAACTGGCCCTCGTCCGCCGTCTGGAAACGCGGGGCTCCCGAATGTATGCCTATCTATCTACCGGCAATTTCCATGAGGATACGGCCAAAGTATATAGCGATATTGGTTTATTCACAGCCGATAAGCGGATAGTCAATGAGGTTGCCAGGGTATTCTCTTATCTGGAAACCATCAAAATTCCCGATCAGGAATTCCGCCATTTGCTGGTAGGGCAATTCAATTTGCGTACTGGTTTCGAAAAATTGATCGAATTTGAAATTGAACAGGCGCGCCAGGGCAAAAAGGCCCTGATTATTTTAAAAATGAACAGCCTGCAAGACCGGCAGATGATCGAGTTGCTTTATAAGGCCAGTCGGGCGGGTGTAGAAATAAAATTGATCATACGAGGCATCTGCTGTTTGGTACCCGGTGTCAAAGGCCTAAGTGAAAATATTCACGCCATCAGCATCGTTGACCGATTTCTGGAACACAGCCGGATCTTCTTCTTCCACCATGGCGGCAAAGAGCAAATCTACCTCTCTTCTGCTGACTGGATGGTCCGCAATCTGAATTACCGCGTAGAAACCGCTTTCCCCATTTACCATGAGGAAATCCGTGAGCAGATCAAAGATTTCCTACAGATCCAGCTGGCTGATAATGTCAAAGCCCGCATATTGGATGAGGAGCTCTCCAACACTTACTTCCGCAATGATTCCGATCTGGCTATCCGCTCGCAGCTTGAGACCTATTATTATTTGAAGCGAGGGTGTGAGCGGGAGCAGTTTACTTCGTAACACCGATTTATTGAATGAAGGGATCGAATACCACTTGCATAATTTCTTGTTTGTGAAATTTGGGTTTTGAGGTTGCTTTGATTTGGTATCCGATCCCTTCATATCAAGGTCGTTTTAAGATGGTATCCGAATACTTTACTAGTCTCTTTTTACGATAAACGACTACAGATGCACACTGCGCGGCCTCGCTCTGCCATAGCGGCTACACGAAGGCGAAGGTGGGGTTCCGGCCTAGTGCCATAGGCACTAAATAGTAGATAATTACGTATATTGTGTTCTTTGACAATAAAAGCACTAAAAATGAGTAGAGGTAAACCAGCTGCTGCCGCAATTCCAATAAGTGTTCGACAATATCGAGTTTTAGAAAAAG
>BQJU01000065.1 GCA_021604865.1 Saprospiraceae bacterium
GATCAATTGGAATTGAAACTCGATACCGTCAATCAATATGCTTGTTAAAACGGTGTCTTAATTGTACCCCTCCCGATTCAGCCCACAGGGCTTCATGCGGGATGCTCCTTGTGCGGTACAGATGATCAATTGGAATGGAAACTCGATACCCTCAATCAATATGCTTGTTAAAACGGTGTCTTAATTGTACCCCTCCCGATTCAGCCCACAGGGCTTCATGCGGGATGATCCTTGTGCGGTGCACATGACCAATTGGAATGGAAATGCGGTTTCGATAATATCAGAAAAAACAGGACAATCATCCTTGGCTAGATCATATCAAATAAAACACCAAAATAATCCCCCCAAAACTGACCACCACCCCAATGAGCAGTGCCAATAACAAACTTCGGCGCATGCTGAATCGCTTGTGGAACAATTCATACAATACAGAACTCACGACAAACGCCGGTGTGAAATACAACAGCAAGGCAGGTAAGATGCGGACGTTGAAAATATCTTTTAAGGATTGGGTGTCTTTATCTACTATGATCAGGAGGAAGAACATCAATAATATGCCGGTAGCCAATAATGAATACACTCCTCCGGAAGAATCCGAACGGACTGGTGGAGCTTCGTGATCAAGTATATCGTGGTCTTTACTCATGAAGCGGAGTATTAGACATAAAAACAGGCGTCATCCAGAATTTGGCTATAACTTCGCTGACCCCTAAGTTCCGTATTTCCAAAAGAACAATAAGGAGACAAGGAGAAGGGAAGTTACCTAAAGCACTTCCACTCTCCTTCTCCCACTCACTCCCTCTACTTAGGAGCCATATCCGGATTCAACAGGTCATAAAACTGGTCAAGCTTAGGCATAATGATGATGCGGGTACGGCGGTTGGTAGAACGGCCTTCAGCAGTATCATTGCTAGCCAGGGCATTGTATTCACCACGACCGGCTGCAATCAAACGATTGGGGTCGATGTTGAAGTTTTTCTGTAGTGTTCTGACCACTGAGGTAGATCTTTTTACACTCAAATCCCAGTTGTCATCAATACAATTGTTTTTGATCGGCACATTGTCGGTATAGCCTTCTACCATCACTTCCAGCTCAGGTCTGGATTTGATGATTTGTGCTATTTTGCCCAATACTTCGTTGGCTCTGGAAGTAATCTTGGAACTACCGCTTTCGTAAAGCATCTTGTCGGAAAGGTTGATAAATACCACCGTTTTATCCACTTTTACTTCCACGTCATCATCGTCGATACCTTTAGAAAGAACGCCTTTCAGGTTGACGGCCAGTGCCAGGTTGATGGAGTCGGCTTTGGTTTTGGCGGCCATTAACAGGCGGATGTATTTGTCTTTACCCTCCAGTTGAGACAACGTTTCCTTGATGTTGGCATTGGCAGATTGTGACAATACGGTCAAGTCGCCCACTTGTTCTACTTGCCTGTCGCGCTGTTTTCTGTAATCCTCAATCTGGGCTCTCAAATCAGCCATTTGTTCTTCTCTTAGTTTGAGGGTGGTGTTTAAGTTTGACTTATCCCGGTCGCAGGCAGAAAGCCGGTTCATGTAATCGTTCAGGCTTTCACCACATTTCCCCAGGTCTTTATTGGCAACCTCCAGCTCCATTTGTAAGCTCTCGTACACCTTCTTACTTACACAGGAAGAAAAGGCAAGGCCAATGCACAAAAAAATGAGCAGTTTTGCAGTTGAATTCATAATAGAAAATTTAATCGATTTTAAAAATGAAGCAATAATATGATTATATTTTGTCAAACGTAAAAGGTTCCGCCTATGTTCCAATGTTTTTTTACAATGCTGAATACTCCTTTATAGTATACGCAGATTTCTTGATTTAGTCACATAGCAACAACTGCAATTATTTTTAGCGTTTATTTGGAGACCAGCGGTGTAAGCGATAGAGGTTTGTTACCACTCAAGCTCATACATCATTCCGGGCGAGGAAGTCTTATAATAAAGTCGACCTCCAAACATGATGCTCTAAGAATAAGCATGCTGTACCTTAATGATTTCCCCCATGATGCTCAAGGCAATCTCTTTGGGCCGCTGGGCATTGATATCGACACCAACCGGACCATGAATACGGGCAATCTGTTCTTCTGAGAACCCCGCATCGGTCAGTCTTTTTACCCGTTTTTGTTGAGTACGGCGGCTACCTAAAGCCCCAATGTAGGCAACTTCTGAGTGGAGCAACAAATGCAGCGCCTGATCATCAATTTTCGGATCGTGGCTGAGCAATACAGCGTAGGTATAAGCATCCAGCGTAAAATTGGGTAAAACTTCGACCGGCCAATCCACAAACAATTGATGGGGTGGATCTGGAAAATGTGTTTTATTGGCAAAAATCCCTCTTGGATCAATCACGATAGTCTCAAAATCATACCAATTGCCCAGGCGCACCAGATCAGTAGTGATGTGGGCTGCACCGATAATGAGCAGTTGGCTTTTTCGCGGAAATACCTGGACAAAATACTGCCCTTCATCGGTATCCAGTAACTGATTTTTTCGTTCATTATAGGCCACCAGTGCGGCTTTACTCCAGGTAGCCGGTAAGCTGCCGAGGGTGCGGCCATCTGGATAAACCAAGAGGTGTTTTCCGGTACCAGCATCCAGCTGACTGACCAGGATACAAGCTTCATTATTGTTGAACGCTTGTTGCAATGCCGGCCAGATTTGGCGTTCCGCTTCCATTTTGGCGAAAGCCGGAAAGGGTTCCACAAAAACTTGAATGGCGCCACCACAACTCAGTCCTACCGCCCATGCCTCTTCATCACTAACCCCAAATTTAAGTATTTGCGGCGCTCCGGTTTCCAATATATCCATGGCAGCCTTAACCACTGCCCCTTCTACGCAGCCCCCACTGACACTACCGGCCATTTCCATATCCTGGTTGATCAATAAAGTAGAGCCAATCGGTCGGGGAGAAGACCCCCAGGTTTTGATAACAGTAGCCGTCGCAAATGGCTGGTTAACTTGCATCCAATTTTGTATTGTATCGAAAATATCCTGCATGTTCTGGGTTTTGAATAAGAAAACTGTATTTTTCCGAAAATTTCACCTTCTTTGACAAATTTCACAAAATGAAACGAGAAATTCACTCCTGGCATAGCCCACGCCTCAACAAAAATATGGAGATTGCCGTATATGGCCATTATGGATTTGCTCTTCTGCTGATCCCAACTGCTGCTGCAGATTTTTTGGAGTATGAACGGTTTCATCTCCTTAATTCGATCAAAGAACCCATCAATGCAGGTAAAGTTAAGGTATTTTCTATCAATAGCATCAACTCTGAAAGCTGGATGAATTCGCGTATGCATCCACGAGACAAATCGATCAGACATCAGCAGTTTAATGAATACGTTTTTGAGGAAGTCATTCCTTTTATTAAAACACAAACCAGTGATGAAACCGATATCATTAGCTGTGGTGCCTCCCTTGGTGCTTTACATGCCGCCAACCTCTTTTTCCGCCGTCCGGACCTCTTTTCCGGAGTAATTGCGATGAG
This sequence comes from Saprospiraceae bacterium, assembly GCA_021604865.1. Lineage (GTDB taxonomy): Bacteria > Bacteroidota > Bacteroidia > Chitinophagales > Saprospiraceae > BQJU01. The sequence continues at coordinate 3,512 of BQJU01000065.1, forward strand.
TGGAGACTATAACTTAAGTAGTTATACCAAAGGCTATCACGATCAGGATGTATATTTTAATTCTCCTGAGCAATACCTTTCTAATCTCAACGATGATCGGCTGCTCAACAGTATGCGCAGCAGCAATCATATTCACATTTTGAGCGGTTCGGGCCCTTATGAAAATCCCGATGCTTCCCGCCGCCTGTCCGGCATCCTAAATAGTAAAAGTATTGCCCATGAATTAGACATCTGGGGCTATGATATGGACCACGACTGGCCAACCTGGCGGGCGATGCTGCCACATTATATCAATACGCGATTTTGATTACCCTCTACGAGTTTGGGTGACGAAAAGGCGGTAATCTACAAAAAAACCGGTATCAAACTGCTTCGATACCGGTTTCCCATTTGGATATGGTCGGATTTTGATGCTCTTTTATCTGCCAAAACGGGTAATCCCGTGGGTGAGTCGATTGGCTATTTTCCCAATCAGGAAGCTCAAACACAAACCTATCGGCAAACCAATGGTCAAACTGCCCATTGTTATGCCATGTGCCGCTTTATTTGACTTGAAGGGGACACTGATGCAACAATGGAACACTGGGGATGAGCCAACGACATATATCCAGCACTTGCCCAGAGGTATGTATCTTTTGCAAGTTTGGCAGCATGACCTCTGTTTAAAAAGCGTGAAGATTGTGAAGGATTGATTCTCTTTCTGTTTAGATTATCCCAACTGTTGATGTATTAGACAGTCCACTGCATTAATCAGTGGGTTCCGCCTGCTCATAATTATCCAAAAACTGATGCAGTGCCGTGAGCTGGTCATTATTACCTAAAATGATAAAACTTGATCCGGGAGTTAGTGAAACCTCAGGGGCGGGATTGACCACATATTGGCCGGAAGATTTTTTGTAGCCAATAATGTTGGCTCCAGTGACTTTGCGTAGATTTAGATCCCGAATAGATAGATGCTTGCAGGCGGCAGGCAATTCTTCAAAGGTGACTTCTTCAAAGCCAATATCCGACTGATATTGATTGGTAATATAGGAGAAAAACTCAACAGTTCCAGGCTTGCTAACTAGCGTAGCCATATAGAATCCGCCGATTTGTTCAGGCATCACTACATGACTAGCCCCACCCTTCAGCAACTTCTTTTGGGATCGGGCATCATTGGCCCGGCTGATGATGTTGATCTTTCGGTTGAGTTGGCGGGCACTGAGCACAATGAACAGGTTATCGGAATCAGCAGGTAGGGCACTTACCACCGCCTGTGCCCGTTCGATACCGGCTTCCAGCAAAATTTCGTCCTGGGTTGCATCTCCTTCCAGATAGAGCAGCTTGTCTTCCGACTTTTGAATGGTTTCAATTAGCTCCTGATTAGAATCAATGATAACAAAGGGCAATTGGTGGTCCATAAAGTGGGCGCTTATCTCTTTCCCATATCTGCCGTAACCGCAAATGATGACGTGATTTTCGAGCTTGTCAATTTGACTTTTGATGAGATTGAGGTGCATATTTTTAAAAATTTCACCCTGAATTACATAATTAGATAATGTAGCCAGGAGGTAGGCAAAAATACCCACATTTACCAATATTAGCAAGATAGTAAATAAACGCCCCGACTGACTCAGTGGGCTAACCTCCGAAAAACCGACCGTCGTGATGGTAATAACGGTCATGTATAAGCCATCGATGAAGCTATACTTTTCAATCAACATATACCCGATGGTACCCACGACCATTTCGGCCAATACCATTAGTAATGCAGCTCGCAGGCTCAAAAAAGTAGAAGGGATGGTATAAATCTTCCCGTTTATCAGTGGCCTCAGCATAAGGCGTACTTTTAAAGCTTTTAGAATTATTCTGTAGGATATGAAATGGACTTCCCATTCCTAAATTTGATTCTCCAAAGGACAGCTACCCGTTAGGAGTGCCTAGTTTTTTCCAATTGCTGTCGGTGTTCCGGATAAAGGTACTGTATGGCAATGCTATTTTCCGGTTTGGATTCAAAAAAATAAAGAACCAGTCGAAAAAACCAATCCAGGGGCTTCATTATGAGGTAAACGATATCGGCAATCCAAGGGTTACCCAAAATCAAAAATAAGCGTTTTGCCCTTTCGCCAAATTGATTGTAATGGTGGCGAATGAAGTGGTGGCTTTTTGGCATTTTTTGCTCCAGCAAATCTTCAAAGGCATTGGCTACCAGCAACTGCCGGTTGACCTGAATGATCCGGCCATGGCGCACGCCATAACGAAGTGGTTTAACCACCTGTTTATGCCCCTTGGCCGCAATGGTACACAGGTAATGTTCATCAGCACAATTCACCTCACATGCCAATTGTGATAATCCATGTCCATAAGTCTCCGTAAAGGCGGTAATAAAAGCATCCGGTTTTTGACCAAACAACAACAAAATGGCCATCAATATCAGTAACAATGGAATGCATAGGATGGTTAATAGTGGAATCTTTTTCCACATTGGAGCCACCAATACATCATACATCCATCGATAAAAGCCACTATCTGTCCGGAAATTGCCTTCCTCCACTTGTTTGCTGATCTTGTAGTGGTTTAAGATTAGCCGCAAGGCAAATAACCCCATGACCGGAGCAATTCCCATCAGCGCTAGCAGGCTGTCATTGAGGTGTAGGATCAAGGGTATATTGGCCAATATACCCAGTAAAAGAAGACAGTAAATGACCAATTCAAATAAGGGCCCCGCTGGCTTACGCACATATTTTGCATAAAAATAGGCCAAAACACAGGCCCCCATCAGCACATAAATACTCAGCTTGCTGCCAGGAGCAATAAATGCATTATGCATGGAATCACAGCAATCGACCACTGGTGCATCACCGTACAATAAAAAGATGATTGGGTACAATACCAATACCACTAGCTCTAACAATAGCAGAAAAACTCCTTTCAACAACAATTTGCGCGTCAAGAGAAAATAGAATAATAAACTCCCAGTTATCACTGCTGGAATAAAAAAGAGATAAGCGTATTCGAACATTTGATTTTTTAGGGAAAATAGGGATTATTTTAGGAATGAGGAATGGAGTGTCAATTTTTGAAAAATTTATCTTTAAAGAATATAGAAATGTTGGGACCGCCTAGATGAATTTGGTGGGTACGAAGCACTCGTACTAGCCAAAATTTTTTGGCTACCACCCGACCCTAGAGTCGGCTTTTGTCTAGCTTTCAAGTTGTCCATTCACCTATAAAAAAAGCTGGCTTTCAGCGCTTTTAGGTCAACCAAATGAATTTGGTGGGTACGAAGCAGTCGTACTAGCCAAATTTTTTGGCTATCACCCGACCCTAGAGTCGGCTTTTGTCTAGCTTTCAAGTTGTCCATTCACCTATAAAAAAAGCTGGCTTTCAGCGCTTTTAGGGCAACCAAATGAATTTGGTTGGTACGATGGGCTCAACTCTCCTTCCTCATTCCTGGTTCCACCCAAAAACTCGATAAAATCGACAACACCACATAAGCCAAAAAGAAATACAATCCAATTAGCACACTGCTTTCAGTTTGGATACCGGTCTGCATATTATTAAAAGCTAGGAAGCCCAAAAATAATGCGACTACAAAGACATCTGCCATTGACCATTTTCCTGATTTTTGAATCATGAAATTTGCCCATTTATTTTGTATCCAATGGGGTTGAAACAAGTGTAGTAAGGTCAGACTTATTTTGCTTAGTGGAAATAACACGCTAAAGATCAAAATGCTGGCGCCCACCACAAAATTATGCTGCCGGAAAAGCAGCCCGATCAACTCCATGACGGATTTGCTTTGATAATAAAAGTATAAATCCCCATGAAAGGTAGCTGTACGGTCAATGCTGAGGGAAAACAACCCGGTCTTGATTTTGATGGGGATGCTCATGTCTCGTTGGAAGGCTCCAATTTCAAGCATAGGCGCGAAGAGCCCCACTTCCAGGCACGCCAGGCCTAATATGATCAACCCACCAGGTATGGCGAGGGCATAATGCTTGCGCCGAGCCAGACTAAAAACGAAAAATAGGTAGCACGCAGATAAAACAATAAAACCCCATAGTGCAAAATTTGCATGACCACTATTTTCTATAGCCTGATTGAAGTTTTCCTGAGCTATTTTTTGCTTGTTTCGCCCTGTATCTGCTTCCAGCCATTCTTCAAAATCCAAAAGCCTTTTTTCATAATTCAATTGTTGGGCGTAAATCTCACGAGCATTTTTATAAGCCTGAGTCGTGATAACCAACTGGGTGCTGAACAAAGTGGCCAAGACCAAAAACAACAAACTGCCTAAGCCAAATATGGTTGGAACAGATATTTTCATACCGCACAAAATAAGAAGATTAAAAGCAATGAGCAATGGGTAATAAATAAAGCAATTTGAAAGGAAAAGAATTGGACAACTACCTCACTTTCTCACTAAACGCCCAATTTTTCAAAAAAATCCTCCTTATAACTTCTACTCACCCGAAAACGTTTGTTGTCTTTCATCAGTACTTCTACCTCACCGAGGCCGAGGTGGATGATTTCAGCCAGATAGTCAATATTAATTATGGTAGAACGGTGGATGCGGATGAAACAGGTATCCGGCAATTTTTCCAGCATGTTGACCAGCGATTCACGGAGTAAGTGTTTTTTATCCAATGAAAATATTTCAATGTAATAACCCGATGCTTCAATGTATTGAATTTGCTCAAATTCAACAAAGAGGATGCGGCCGGACATCTTAATGGGTAGGGAATTATTGGTAAGAGAGGAAGAGGGGGATTCTTTTTCCTGGAGGAATTGCAACAAAGACTGCAACTGATCCACGGAATGCACTTGCTTTTTATCATTCAATTGGTTCATCGCTTTTTCTACAGAAAGGTGGAATCGTTCTTCTTTAAAGGGTTTGAGCAAGTAGTCGAAAGCAAATACATCAAAAGCCCGGATAGCATATTGATCGTAGGCCGTGATGAAAATGGTAAGTGGTAACTGGTCGGCCGGCAAGGCACGTAATACGTCAAAACCAGTCATGTCTTTCATTTGAATATCCAGAAAGATAAGGTCGGGCTGTTCGTCCTTTATACGTTTGATCGCTTCAATACCTTTCCCACATTCGCCCAGGATATTAATCTCCGGCCAACTGTCCAAAAGCATCTTAACCCGACGCCGGGCCAATGGCTCATCATCTATGATCAAACATTTTAACATACAACAGTCGGGTTGTCATGTTTCGGAATTATTAATTACTCCGCAAAGGTATTTCAATGCGGTTGATAACCCCGGGATTCAGGTTTTCTACAAAAAATTGAAAGCGATTGCCGTAAATTGACTTAAGCCGCTCATAAGTGTTCTTCAAGCCGGTCCCAAGTTCAAAAATATGATCTGCTTTTTCTTTTTCAAAACCTTTACCATTATCTTTTATTTCAATAGTCATGATATCGTTCCCGTTTTTCAGCAAGGCAATGTTAATTTTCAGCTGGGAATGATTGCTTGAAAATCCATGCTGGATCGCATTTTCTACCAATGGCTGTAATAACATACTCGGGATTTGTGCCTCTGAAAGATCGGGATCAACCTGCCAGGCAATTTCGAGATCCTCTGCATAACGGGTTTTTTCAATATCGACGTATTTGGCCAATAATTGCAGTTCTTCATCAAGTGAAACAATTTGCCGGTCTTTGTGATCTAAAACATAACGCAACAGATCACCCAAATCCGCAATCATGGTTTTAGCCCGTTTTCCATCAAGGTCGATCAACGAAGTAATGCTATTGAGTGTATTGAACAAAAAATGTGGATGCAGTTGAGATTTCAGCATCATCAGCCTGGTTTGCAGCAACTGATTTTTTATCTGAGACTGATGAATCTTATTGATACTATCGAGCTGGACATAAAAATAAGTATAGGTCAGGCTTACCGTAAACAGATAGAGCAACACCAGTTTGTCCAGATTCATCAAATACCAGTAGATGAATTGCGTGCCTTCCTGTTTACAGTCTTCTCCTTTGCAAAACAACATGGCTATTCCGATGAAACAGGTATACCAGACCAGCGAAGTCAGAATGGCGAATACCAGATGGATGCTAATGATTTTTGGCCAGGATTGGTTTTTTAACAAAAACCTTCGGGTCGTTTTAACGATGATAGAGACAAATAAGATACCAATCAATAAGGCGATTACCCGGTCTTGAAGCATCATCCAAAGATCAATTTCATAACCGTCTAATTTGTGTTGACTGTAAATGCGCAGAAAGGTGAAAAACTGCAACATGGCATACAGCGCACCTATGGCCAGGATCAGACCCCAATCGGAAATTTTTGCTAATTTTTTTTTTACTGATGACATATTGCTTTAGCTCGACGGATTTCAATGGGCAGGAACAAGGAGGGTAGGGAGGGTAGGACCTTTGATATCCGAGTCACAATATCTCCTGATTCCTGTTTTCCAATGATAAATGTACATTCTTGTAACGATCCCAATAAACCATTCGCTGCACAATATGGGCTATTCACTGCAAACAAAAAGCAATCGGATGATTTTTCCTGCAAAGAAGGCGCGGAGCACTTATCTTGCAACCAATGTTGTTTCTCGATTCAAAACATCGGGAACACAAATCATCCGACTGAAACGAATATGCCCCCGGGTTGCTCTCCTCGCAGCGTCTCCGGGCAATAAAAGGAATCTATTAATTACTGGAGACGCTGCGAGATATTTAAGGTTAATCAGTGAGAGTTTTTTCGCGTCCGGGGGCAAAATTTTCAGTATGTATGGGGGATGTCTCCAAACATGCTCTCAGCACTAATCCAGATCCACTTCCCGATACGCATCAATCACGGCTTGTTCACCAGCTTTTCCTTCTTTTGAATTGCCATGTTCCATGCCTAAAACGCCGGCAAACTTCTGCTCGTTAATAAAGCGGAATATGTTTTTGTAATTGATCTCCCCCGTAGTTGGTTCGTTTCTGCCCGGATTGTCGCCAATTTGGAAATAAGCAACCTCAGACCAGGCTTGTTTCATATTGGGAATGATATTGCCCTCCTGAATTTGCTGATGATAAATGTCAAACAAAATTTTGCAAGCCGGACTATCTACTGCTCGACAGATTTCATAAGCCTGAGGTATCTCCGTCAGAAAAAGTCCAGGGTGGTTGTAAAAATTCAGGGGTTCCAGTACCATGACCAATCCATGAGGTTCTAAGATGCTAGAAGCCTGTTTGAGCGACTCGATAACGTGGGCAGTTTGATAACCCATGGCCTGTCGTAAATCCAGGTGTCCGGGTACAACAGTCATCCAGGTGGCATTTACCCGTTTGGCTACCTCTACCGATTCTTTGATCTGTTGCAAAAATTCGGTCCGGAAGTCTTCCTTGCCACTAGCCAGATTGGGTTCTTTCCAATAAATTTTATGCGCCACAAAAACGCCCATCTGCATACCTAGATTGGCCATCTTTTCACCCATCTTTTTTTGTAGCGCCAGATCTCGGTTTTTCATCCCATTGTCCTCAAAAGCGCTAAAACCCTGGTCTGCCATAAATTGCAGTTGGTCCAGTGGGTCATCTCCAGCGTGATGTTTGAACATGCCCAGATGGGGGGCAAATTTCATTTTGAACGGCTCAGTTTCACCTGCCGGAATCGAACTAGCCGTTGCAGTCACACCGCTAGCCAGGGCTGTAGAGGCTAATAATCCTTTATGTAAAAAGGTTCTTCGTTGCATATTGGATTTGTTTATTTATTTTCAAAAAAATCAATTTCAACAGCTGGGAACTTCCTACTCAGAAGTCCGATTTTCTCCTTCCCCAAAAGGATGGCAGCTGAGGCCAATGCATCCGCTAGTGCAGCATTATTGGCTCGAACGGTGGTCCAACTCACTTCAGTAATGCCAAGGCCTGTCCGTGGATCTATGATGTGAGCATACCGTTTTCCTTCCCAATCCAGGTGGCGATATTCCGCTCCCGATGTGGCCATCGCCTGGTGCCTTAAATATACCCTTTTTTCATTGGCGCCGTACTGAACTACCCAGCCTGCCTGATCGGGTGGGGGAGCCCCCAGCAATAGATCGCCACCTCCATCGAGCAAAACCTGATGGAATCCCTGTGCAAGTAGGATTTTCATGGCTTCATCTAATGCATACCCCTTGGCGATGCCCCCCAAATCGAGTTGCATACCGGTTTTGCGGAGCCGTACGGCCCGATGTCTGCTATACAAACGGATCCACCGATAATTGACACTGGTTTTGGCGGCATCAATGCGTTTCTGCTCTGGGAATTCCCTACGCCGGAAAGCACTGCGCCACAGCTTGGTCAAAGGGCCGATGCTTACATCGAAGGCGCCTTTGGTTTTACGAGCTACTTTTTTTGCCAGGACAAGAACGGTCCAAAGGTCTTCGCTTACTACTATCTTTTTACCATTACCTGCCTGGGCACTTAGTAAGTTCAATTCACTATTTCTCAGATAATCACTCAGGTGTGCATTCAGGCTGTCAATTCTGGCGAAAGCCAAACCAGCAGCATGAGCCACCTGGCTACTATCGACACCATAGATGACCAGCCGAAAAAGGGTACCCATTTGCGGGTGCGAAAACTCAAAACGCTGCTGCCCACAGAGCACAATAGTGGAAAAAGAAGCCAGCATGCAAAGCAGTATTTTTTTGCCAGACACTACATCACTTTTGTCACTCCAGGCATTGCCACTGGATAATAACCGTCCTCGCCTGGCAAAATCGGTGGATTGGCATCCCAGTCATATTTTTCCGGAGACAGGCTTAACGTTGAAGCAATGGCTTCATCCCATTTTACTAACTGGCCGGAGTAAGTAGCCATTCGCCCCAGGATGGAAGTCATGGTACTTTTTGCCGCATTTTCAGCATCGGAAAATTTATAATCCCCATTGGCAATGGCTTCAAACAAGACGTCGTGCTCCACCTGATAGGGATTTGCATCTTTCTTGCTGTCATGCTCGAGCAGGACGTGCCCGCTACGAGTCAGCAAAACACCCGGTTTGGGGGCATGGCCATTAGTGCCTTGAAAGCGTTCTGTAACCATATTTTCACAACCTTGCCAGTGGCGGCATTGGCTCATCATGGTGCTGCCATCGGCATATTCAAATTCCAGGAAATGGTGGTCAAAGATTTCTCCATGTTCTTTGCCGGTACGCATCCGTCGGCCGCCCATGCCACGGGCTGATACCGGATAAGCCCTTTTGACCCAGTTGCTGACGTCGATATTGTGAATGTGTTGCTCCGTGATGTGATCCCCGCAAAGCCAGTTGAAATAGTACCAATTGGTCATCTGATAAGCCATTTCTGTCATATTGCTTTCCCGGTCGCGTACCCACACGCCACCGCTATTCCAGTATACGTGTGAGGTAGTGATTTCCCCAATGGCGCCTTCTTGCATCAGTTCTACCCAACGTATATATTCCTGCTGGTAATGGCGCTGCAATCCTACCACCACATTGAGCTTTTTCTCTTTGGCCAGTTTGGCAGCTTCCAATACCCGACGGACGCCTGGAGCATCTACAGCTACGGGTTTTTCCATAAAAATCTGCTTGCCTGCTTTTACAGCGGCTTCAAAGTGCATAGGGCGGAACCCGGGAGGCGTTGCCAGGATGACCACATCACAAAGGGGCAAGACTTTTTGGTAGGCATCAAAACCCACAAATTGATGTTCTTTGGGGACTGCAAGGCGTTCGGGCGCCAGGTCGTTGTTGCTCAGCTCCTCCTTGATATTATGATAACTCTGGTCCAGCCGATTTTGGAAGGCATCAGCCATGGCAACCAGTTTTACATTTTGTTTGGTAGACAAGGCTTGAAAAGCAGCTCCTGTACCGCGTCCACCACAGCCAATCAAAGCAATACGGATCGCGTCATCACCGTCAATATGTGCCTTGGCAGCCAATAAATTTGGGGCAAGCATTAAACCACCTGCTGTCAGGCCGGTAGCTTTAACAAATGTTCGCCGGTCCATGGGTTGTATCTGTTCTGTTTTTTTCATGATGTATGTGTGATTATTCAATGAACAATATTTTTGCTTTTTGGTGTTTTTTGGGCAATCACGTTATGGTGATTTTTGGGCAACCACGAGGGTTGCCCCTAGTCGACGACGGCTTTCGCAAAAAATGCCTCGACCTCCTCCGGGGTTGGTTCCTTTGCTGGTTTTACCAGCCGAAAACCCAGAAATTGAGAATCGGGGTTCCACCAGCGGCTCTTAGGTATTTGCGGATCGCGGGCCTGCCAGCGTGCCTGGGATTTTTCACGAAAGGTGCAAGTGCACTGCTCCTGCGGGTGCTCGTAGGAACCACCACGTACTGTTCTGGAGTGTTTCTTTAGGGGGACCATCCAGGGATCATCGGGTGCTTTTTCTATCTCGGCTGAATAATTTTCTACAAAATTGTCAAGTGTCCATTCTGATACATTGCCAAGCATATCATAAATACCCCATGCATTGGGCATTTTTTCCTTGACGGGATGGAATTTTTCATAGCTATTTTCATAAAACCAACCGTATGTTTCCCATTGGTTTGCATCCGTACCTGCGGGTAGGTTGGTCTTGGCTCCAGCTTTACAGGCATATTCCCATTCGGCTTCGGTGGGCAGTCGATAGAATTCACCGGTTTTCTGGTAGAGCCATTGACAATATCGCAGCGCGGCTTGCTGAGTCATACTTACCGCCGGGAATCCTCCGCGGGTACCCATACCATAGGTGAAGTCGAGATAGGGCGGAGAAGGCCGGGTAATGGCGTCGGCAGAAAATTTTTCTACCCCTTCACGACTAACATCGGAATCATTTTCTCTGACCTGAAAAAGGCGGTATTCATCGTGGGTAAGCTCGTGGGTAGCCATCCAAAAGGCATCCAACTGGATCTGTACGGCCGGATCACCCATCATAAAAGTCCCGCCAGGTAAGTAAACCATGGAATAGGCAATGGTCGATCCGGGAATAGTATCGGTTTTTATAGAAAAAGCTTCCTGGGCAACAGCCTGGTCTACACAAAATAGACAGATAATAAGCCAGCAGGGGATTAGTTTACAGAAAAGGTGCATCATTACAAAGGATCAATTTGTAATGAAAGTAATAAAGATTATTTAATTGACCAATCGCCAGTTGATGCCAATACGAAGGGAGCCATCAGGATAGGGATAATAAGCTGTCTGGTAAAACAGGTTACTTCCTTTGAAAGTGGACGTCAGGTTGTCATATTTGGCGAAAGCCCGGAATTTGCCAATGCGCATGCTGAAATAAGCGTCCAATTGTGGATAAAAGTCAATTTTTTGGCTGTCCTGCAATTGAAAGCGACCAGTGACAGGGTTGTAATAATTGGCGAAGTAAGCATCGTTATAGCGCAGGTCAAGGCCAAGGCGAACTTGCAGCACTTTAAACCAATAGCCGGTATAATACAAGCTATGTTTGCCATAGATGCCGGGAATTCTGATGGTTGATTCGGAGGCTTTTTGCAAAACAAAAGTATTATCCAAATGGAAGGCACCTACGCGGAAATCCTTACGGATGATTAATTGTGTAATGCTGATGGGTACGCCTGTTTGCTGGGCCAGACCGAGGGCATCAAAATAAATGTAATTATTAAGCAGGTGATAGCTGCCGCCGACCTCCATGTCGAGCAGAGGCAGCCGGTAGGAGGCTGTAATACTGGTTTCGAGAGTCCGATCAAAATTGTTATCCCAAATTTTTCGCTGCGACAGAAAATAAGTCGCTTGCAATACATCCGGGCTATAAAGCTGATTGATAAAAGTGGCATTGAAGCTACCCCCTTTCTTAAAATCAAGAAATAATTTGCCTTTTACCCGATAATCACCGGCGTTATTCCATAAGTTGAGGTGGCCAGAGGTCTGCAACTGCAATCGTTTTCCGGGCGAGAAATGCCACTTCCCGGTAAGCATCAAGTCATTGATAATAGAGTCTTGTATTTCCTGGGTAAGCTGATGGTATTGGTGCGTAAGGCCTACCTCAAAAAGGTCGCGTTGCCGACGGGCTTCATTTTCTGATTTTGTCCGATCCAGTTTATAGGTACTAATCCTGAAGCTGTTGGTCAACACCTGATGACGCAAATAGAAGCGCAACCCACGCTGATCGATTAAAAAGTCGGGGAACCATTGGTAAAAATTTGAATCGAGCTCGCTATATAGATCGTGAAATTTATAGGTGCTATTGGACCGGATAAATTGGTGATTGAGGGTAAAAGCTCTGGAAGTTTGTCCCAGGGTATCGGTTTTGCCCCCAAATTTATAATAATGGGTAAAGCTGATTTCGCGGTGAGCATGGCGGGTTTCACCATCATCTAAAAATACAATGGATGATGCAGGGCTAGTACCCAAATCACCTTGTTCTGAAGGTTCCACCCTGACTCCTCCATTGTCTTCCTGTTGAAACGTATTGGCGGCATAACTAAAAAAAGCATCGTATTTGCCCTTTTTTCCGTGGTACCACATGCCGGTAGCCACGTTGGTATTGCGTCGATTTTGGTTTGGATATTGATCGGTACGACCAATTTGGCTCAGCCGGTTGTAGTCAATGCTAAAGTTGAGCCCATTGGCAAAATTACGACTGAATTGGATACCCAGATCACCGTCGGCCTGCTCGGAGCCTTGAACATAGTTCAGATTGGTATAGGGTTTCTCCAAGCGGTAGTAGGGGAGGTCAACCGCTTTTTTAAAATATAAATCATACTGATGCAAACCAATGTCGAGTCCACGATGCTCTTCGGGTTCATAAATTTGGCGGGTTGTGGCTGAGCCTAGGGTGCCCAGGTGCATATACTCCAAATCTCGCCGCCGTACCAGATCATATTGATGGTATTCATTGGTGAGTAAAGAATCAGAAAAGGCAAACTCCTGACTGGGATTGTCCGCATAAAAATAAAATACCCCAAACGTATCGATAAATTCACTGGCGTCTCCTTGCTCTAAAGGAATCTCACTACTACTCTGACTTCCGCTCCCTCTAGAAAAGGGATCACTCCCGCCTGGAGGACGTTGTGCCATGCTCATCTGCCAGCCCAGCAGACAACACATCAATCCCATTCCTTGTAGCAAAAACTTGTTCATCTTCGGTATTAAAATTCACTGTTGCCTGGAAAAATGGAAGGGAGTGGAAAGTCTGGTCGACTGCTCAGTCTTCGCAGCGCTTCGGCGAAACATGGCGGCAAAGGTCCGTCGCCTGAAAGAAGGATTGGAAGGGATGATTTGCTGTGATAATCCTACATTTCCAAACCTTTCAAATCAAAACCTACCTCCAAACAAACTCCTGGCTCCCCGTCATTCCTCATTCCTCATTTTTCACCACCTCACTCCTCAATCACGACCTTCTCCGTCCGCTGCCAATTGTCACCACTAATGCGCAATAAGTAAAAACCCGCTTGTATCGCATCAGGAATATCAAAAGTCAGTTGCGTTCCACCCGCAGCAATATAAGAGTTATCAGTGCTTAAACGGGTCAAAGACCGTCCGGTAAGGTCTACCAACTCTACTTTAACGTTACTTTGGCTTTCTATTAAGTTTATATTGATATTCAGCACGCCATTGGTCGGATTGGGATAGATATGCAATTCGCTCACAATAGATGGATCATTAACGGCCGTAGTAGAGCTCAAACAACTGACAATGCTTTCTTCACGATCACTGCAAACATCACCAGGACCTTGAATCACAAAGAGCCCTTCTTGCATGTCTGAAATCAGAATATTGCCTGAAGGCAGAAAGGGATAAACGCCCCAGGCACCTTCATAATTATTATCGTGTGGGAGCAGAGAAGTATCATAATATAGTACCCGCTGTGGATTTACCGGATCAGAGATGTCGTAAATTTGTAAGCCATCATAATAATAAGAGGAATACAAATAGTTGCAGGCTACGATTTGGTTGTGTGGAATACTCAGATTGAGGTTGTCATTAGCCTCCGCATTAAATGTATTAACCGTTATCAGGTTTTCCGGCTCTGTAATATCTACAACCTTGATATCATAGCCCCAGTTTTCATCACCAAGGTAATAATATTGCATATCGGTAGTAGGCCAACCCGAATGATTGTAACCCGCAAAAGGATAATTTTGCATAATGCCCAGGGTCACTGGATTTGTCGGGTTTCTAAAATCTACCATGGCCATTCCGTCATTACCGCAATTCATAAAGCCGATACCGTCATGCACATAGCCATCGTGTACATGGCCCGCATCCAAACCTCCGAAGTTGTTGAATTCTCCTTCAAATTTGGGGTCCACCGGATCAGTAATATCATACACCCGCATTGCTGAGTTGAATTGTGGTCCACCAAATAAAGCAAAGGTATAGAGTCGTGCCCGTACGGTATCAATAAAAATATTGTGTGATCGTTTAATCAGTTCATCTGAATCGTAAACGACTGAAACGGAATCAGGCAGGGAGGAAATGTCCATAATCTGCATCGTGCTATTACCTTCGTCACAAACGGCATAAAGGTAACAACCATAATTGTGGTAATCCCGATGCACCACCTGGCCGCCCTGAGCAGCACCCGCCACAAAATAAACCTCTTCGGGTTGGCTGGGGTCTGTCACATCAATAAAATGCGTCCCTGCTGTTGATCCAATCACAGCATATTCCTGATTGCCATTCGACAAGCCCCAGATTTCATTGTAAGTATTGTTGTAAAATGAAGACCCGACCAGGTCGTCCCTGCTCCAGGTACCTAACAAGGTTGCTTCCTGCGCCTGCCCAAAAAGGAGAAAAGGCATGCTATAAATTAGTACGGTCAATAACTTTTTCATGTAACTTTTTTTTTTGGTGTGTACTTGTTTTCCAAAGAGCCGGCCTCTAAAGAAACTCTTAGACAAGCGCTGATCGGAAAATTAAAGACCAAGTACTGCCGGATTCATACCCATATTTGAAAACCCGCCATCATGATATAGATTTTGCATGTTTACCATACGGGTTAAATCAGAAAACATCGATACACAATAATCAGCACAGGCTTCTGCCGGAGCATTACCCAGCGGTGACATCTTATCGGCATAACCGAAAAATTCGTCAAAACCTTTGACGCCACTACCCGCTGTAGTCCATGTCGGCGACTGTGAAATGGTGTTCACACGTACCTTTTTTGCCGTACCAAAATGATAGCCAAAGCTACGAGCAAAAGATTCTAGCAGTGCTTTGGATTCCGCCATTTCATTATAATCCGGGAAAGTACGTTGAGCAGCAATGTAGGTAAGGGCAAGGATGGAACCCCATTCCTTCATCGCGTCCATGTGCCAGAGGGTTTGCATAACGCGGTGAAAGGAAATTGCGGAAATGTCAAAAGTCTTTTGCATCCAGTCGTACTTCAGGTCCGTATAGGGACGTCCCTTGCGTACATTGATGGACATCCCGATAGAGTGTAACACAAAATCGAGTTTTCCACCCATGACTTCCATGGATTTGGTGAAAAGAGCCTCCAGATCCTCCATGCTGGTGGCATCAGCGGGAATAATCTCGGCATTCAACCGTTCCCCTAATTCATTGATCTGCCCGAAGCGTAAGGCTACAGGGGCATTAGTCAGCGTAATTTGTGCACCTTCTTCTACACAACGCTCCGCCACTTTCCAGGCGATAGACTTGTCATCTAATGCGCCAAAAATGACGCCTTTTTTTCCTGCTAATAAGTTATTTGCCATTGGTTGTTTTTTAGCGGTCTTTTAGAGATTATGGGGGCAACTCCATGGGGTTGCTTTGCTTGTGGGGCAACCACGAGGGTTGCCCTTACATTTTAGGCCAGACTCAACAGTTCTCGCGCATTTTCCAGCGCAGATTCACTAGGTGGACTTTGGCTCAACATCGTCGCAATTGCGCGCACCCGCTCGTCTTCCGAGAGCAGGCGTACATTGGTTACGGTTCTATCTGTTTTTTCTTTTTTATAGACAAAATAGTGGGCATCCGCTTTGGAAGCTACCTGTGGAGAATGCGTAATCACCGTCACCTGATGCTGATTGGATAGACTACGCAGGATATTACCCATTTTTAGGGCCACGTCTCCGGAAATACCGGTGTCAATTTCGTCAAAAATCAGCGTAGGCAAAGGAATGGCACTGGCGACCAGTGATTTGGTGACCAAGGTAAGCCTTGATAATTCTCCACCTGAAGCCACGTTTTTGATCATTTGCAGGCGACTACCCTTGTTGGCCCCAAAAAGGAAATAGACTTCATCCAATCCCATTATGCTTAATTGTTCCAGGGCTTCAAAGTTTACTTTCAATTGAGCGTTTGGCATGGCCAATTGCTGGAGCATTTTCATGACCTGTTGCTCAAATTGAGGGGCTACGTCCTGTCTTCTGCGGCGTAACTCCAGGGCTTTTTCCCTCAATTGTTTTTCCAGGGTAATACGTTCCTTATTCAGCCGTTCAATTTCTTCACCCATGTCCCCAATAGCGCGTAATTGGATTTCCAGCTGTTCCTGGATGGCCAATAATTCCGCGATGGTACTAACCGCATGTTTCTTTTCGAGGCGATAAATCATGTCCAGCCGTTCCTGAACTTCCACAATGCGGGCTTCGTCGTATTCCGTAGCGTCGGCAATTCGTTCAAATTCTCCCGAGAGGTCTTCCAATTCTACAATCAGGCCATTGAAACGCTCATACAGCTGCCGGATACGAGCATCGTGTTTGCCCACCTGGGCCAGAGAATGCCCCATCTCGGTGAGCTGATCAATAACTGACAATTCGCTTTCACCAAGCCCCTGAAAAGTAGCACTTAAGGTGCGTTTGATATCTTCTGCATGGGTGAGGCGGGAAAGCTCCTCTTCCAGTTCTGTCTGCTCGCTTTCACTCAAGGCTGCCGTATGGAATTCTTCAAGTTGAAAATTAACAAATTCCAGTTCCCGTTGTGATTGTGCATCCTGCTCGCGCAAAAGAGCCAGCTTACGATCCACTTTTTTAAATTGATGGTATTGTTGCTGATAGGCCAGCAAATGTTCTTTATTGCCGGCAAGGGCATCAATCATCCTCAGCTGGTAAGAAACCTGATGGATATCCAGGGTTTCAAATTGCTGGTGCAAATCGATGAGTGCACCACTTAATTCCTGCAATACTTTTAAGTTGACGGGAGTGTCGTTGATAAAGGCTCTGGATTTGCCTGAAGGCGTAATTTCTCGTCGAATGACCAATTCAGAATCGTAATCTATGTCATTTTCATCGAAAAAGGCCTGAAGTGCATATTTCTGGATATCAAAAAATGCTTCCACCACCATTTTTTTTGAGGGATCGTATAGGGTCTTGGTATCGGCCCTTTCTCCCATTATCAATCCCAATGCACCAAGGAGAATGGACTTTCCGGCACCCGTTTCCCCTGTAATGATGGTTAAACCTTTAGAAAATTTAATTTCCAAAGACTCAATGATAGCATAATTCTGTATTTGTAGACTATTGATCATATATGGTTATAAATCGATTCTTTAGGGGCTTGGGGTTAATGTTGGCCTCCAAACATACTTTAAAATCTGATCCACAGGTTATAATGCCGCAAATTTAATCGTTTTGAGGATAAAACCATTATTTTTGCCGATCCATAGGTCAAATTTAGATCTATGGTTTTATCCATAAAATATATTGACCTCATGAAGAGAATGCCTTTTTTTCTATTTGTTGCCCTCCTTATAGGAGCCTGTCAGCAAGATACTGGTCCCCAATGGACCCAACTGGATTTGATGTCTTACGGTATACCGCTGAACATTGCGGCACCCGATAGTGCAAAAGTCAAAACTACTGATCTTGGATTAATGAAAGACATAACCATACAGGAAGGTAAGGATTATTATGTTCAGCTTTATGCTTCCTCTGCTTCCACTAACGACATTGCGAAGATCAAAGCAGATCAACTCAGCGAAGTCAAAAGCAATCGCTTTTTCTCTAAAATTGTTAAAGAGGAAACCGATGGTTTCATTTACGAAACATCCATTGACTCTTCTAATATTAATTATGGATTCAGGTACATTTATCTGCAGGGAGATATGGAATATATTTTCCAAACCGGGCTAATCGGTACTTTTACACAGGAGCAGACGGAAAGAATGTATGAGGCTGTAAAGCAAAAATAAGAACAATCGAACTCACTAAGGGACAAGAAAAAAGGGCTTCCACATTGCTGTGAAAGCCCTTTTTTTAGGATGTTTCGTTGTTTAAAAGCTCAACATTAAAGAGCAATAGGATTAATAATAGGATGCTGAGGATAATCATGGGGTGTACAGTTTTTCAGCGTGGGATTGTATAATCCGCCCACAAAAGGGTTTAGAAAATTCGATAATTGCCGTGTAAAATTGCCATTTATTCGCAAGGTAATCGGGGGGTCAAAAAAACCGTAGACTGTATGTCAATGAGACTTTAAATTTGATGCAAGTTAACCTTAAAAGCAGGACTTGTCAAGAGGGGGAGCTTGAAGGGGAGGCGTATTGGTATAAAAAATAACCGGTAGCCTAAGCCACCGGTTATTTAAAAATATATGTTTCTCCTTGATTTAGAACTTAGAAGCTCCATCATTGGCATTGTTATACCGCTCGGAAACTTCTGCCCAGTTGATCACATTAAAAAAAGCACCAATGTAATCGGGGCGACGGTTCTGGTAATTCAGGTAGTAAGCATGTTCCCAAACGTCTAATCCCAGAATAGGGGTTCCTTGTTTATCCGCTACATCCATCAGTGGATTATCTTGATTTGGCGTAGAAGTAATAAACAGTTTGTCATTTTTATCAGCACATAGCCATGCCCATCCTGAACCAAAACGAGTACCAGCAGCATCGGAGAATTGCTTTTTAAAATCGTCAAAAGACCCGAAATCGCGCATAATGGCCTTGTGGATATTCATGCGTTCAGAAGGCTCTCCACCACCATCAGGTGACATGACCGACCAAAATAGGCTGTGGTTATAAAATCCTCCTCCGTTATTCCTGACTGCTCCTGAGTGTTTAGATACTCCTGCCAGGATTTCTTTGATGCTTTTTTTCTCCAGGTCGGTACCCTTAATGGCATCGTTTAATTTACTGGTATACCCTGCATGGTGTTTGCTATGGTGGATTTCCATCGTACGCGCATCAATGTGTGGTTCCAATGCATCGTAAGCGTATGGTAAATCGGGAAGTTGGAAAGCCATAAATATGGATTTTTTAAGATGAATTAATTATTTTGATTAATGAAGTTGTTTAACAACTTGAACTACAAAAACAACAGCAGGTTATCACCTTTTGTTTGTTTTGAACGGCCAAATATACAATGCTTTGCAGGAAGTTGTTAATGGAGAAGTAGAAGAAATGGCTGACTACGCAAAGCTTCGCCGCCCAAAGGAAGGATTGGAAAGATTTACTCTGGTGTAAACCACCGTTTCGGGAATCTACAAGAAAGTGTTTTTTTTCACCGCAGAGGCGCAGGGGACGCGGAGTTTCGCGGCGTAGTTTTTTGAAGTCCAATCCCTTATACATTTAGCTGGGAACTGAAAATCGAGAGATAGACACACTTTGCTGGACACTCCCACCGTTTCCGCCCTAAACCTCCTAAACCTACCTAAACCCACCTAAACCTTCTAAACCACCTAAACCTTCTAAACCTTCTAAACCCACCTAAACCTGGATCCCAGAAAAAAATGAAAGAATCGAAAAGAGCCACTCCGCCCTAAACCTCCTAAACCTTCTAAACTTCCCAAAACCTACTTCCCAAAACCTTTCTAAACCTACTTCCTTCCCATTTGTACATTTCTTCTACCAGAAAAATACTTAAATTCCTAACTTTGTAACCAGTCAAATAATAAAGTTGTTTAGGATTTCCTCGCATAGAGCAGAAAAGCTTAAATAGTGTCAATTAATTTCCACAAAAAATACGAAACATGGAATTTAGAAAGGAAAAAGACAGCATGGGATATATTGATGTAGCTGTTGATAGATACTGGGCTGCCCAGACCCAACGATCCATGGAAAATTTTAAAATTGGCGGTCACCGGATGCCGATTGAAATCATCCAGGCATTTGCATATCTCAAGAAAGCTGCGGCACTGACCAATCGGGAGGCAGGTGTTTTATCGGCTGAAAAGGCGGAGATGATTGCAAAAGTATGTGAGGAAATTCTGGAGGGAAAGCTCGACGACCATTTTCCTTTAGTTGTTTGGCAAACCGGTTCGGGTACGCAATCCAATATGAATGTTAATGAGGTGGTGGCAAATCGGGCTCATGTTTTGCAAGGTGGCAAGCTGACTGATGAACAAAAAGTATTGCATCCCAATGATGATGTCAATAAATCGCAGTCTTCCAACGATACTTTTCCAACGGCCATGCACATTGCGGCTTATAAAATGTTGGTGGAAACAACCATTCCCGGTATTGAAGCCCTTCGCGATACCCTAAATGCCAAGTCCAAAGCATTTATGAATGTAGTAAAAATCGGCCGTACTCACTTTATGGATGCCACCCCGGTGACGGTAGGGCAGGAGCTTTCGGGTTATGTGTCCCAACTGAATCACGGACTAAAGGCTATACACAATACCCTGGACCATCTTGCCGAACTGGCCCTTGGCGGTACGGCTGTGGGCACGGGCCTGAATACCCCACCCCAATATTCGGAAAATGTAGCCAAACACATTGCTGATCTAACCGGCTTACCCTTTGTTACTGCTGAAAATAAATTTGAAGCCCTGGCCGCCCATGACGCTATCGTGGAGGCCCATGGAGCATTAAAAACGGTGGCCTGCTCGCTCATGAAAATTGGCAATGACATTCGTATGCTGGCGTCCGGTCCGCGTTCGGGTATTGGCGAGTTGAAAATTCCTGAGAATGAACCTGGCTCCTCCATTATGCCCGGCAAAGTCAACCCTACTCAATCCGAAGCACTGACTATGGCTATGGCGCAAGTGGTGGGTAATGACGTAGCCATCAATATTGGTGGTATGACGGGCCATTTTGAACTCAATGTATTTAAGCCAATGATGATTTTCAATTTCCTGACCTCTGCGCGACTGATTGGTGATGCTTGCCAAAGCTTCAATGAGCATTGTGCTGTAGGCATTGAACCCAATAACAAACGCATCAAAGAACACCTCAATAATTCCCTGATGCTGGTCACGGCCCTCAATACAAAAATCGGCTATGACAAGGCCGCCAATATTGCCAAAAAGGCTTATAAAGAGGATAAAACCCTCAAGCAGGCTGCCGTAGAACTGGGTTACCTGACCGAAGCGGAATTCGACAAATGGGTGCGCCCGGAAGATATGATTGGCGGTTTGAGATAAGCCTATTATAATACCTCCTCCCGATAGGCAGAAGGTGCCACTGCAAACATCTTTCTGAAAGTTTTGGTAAAAGATCGCCGGTCACAAAACCCAAGTGCGCAGGCGATCTCTTCCATGCTATAATTCTTTTTGAGCATGGATTTCGCCTTTTCGAGTCGTAGGTGGAGCACATGCCGGTAAGGCGTCAGTCCATACACCTCTTTGTAGGCACGCAGTAAATGGTATTTTGACAACATGGCTTCCCGCGCCAACTGATCCAGCTGGATGTCGCTGGTAAAGTGGTTCAGAATATAACGATGAGCCAAACTTAGCCGACGGTATAATTCTTCTCGGGTAGACTGGCGGGTAGCAGAAATACGGTTGATCTGTTCGTTGATCTTTTCCTGGCTTAGGATTAGCTTTTCGGCCATCGTAAGGTAAATCTGGTTGTAATCAATTTCTTTCTGATAAAAATTTGTCTGGAGTCTGGGAATTAACTGGGCAAGATACTGCCCCAATTCATTTTCTTCCAGGGTATATATTTTTTCTAAAAATTGCGGCTCCACGAAATATCCCTTTTCAGGATTGTCCAACAATGCCTCCTCTGTTTTGGTTAGTTTGTTCCAGGCGGCCTCCATGACCTCTTGGCCGAGATAAAGACAAAAGGCTTCTACTGGCTCTCGAGATTTTAGGTGGCAGGAAAACTCCTGATGGCGGTTGACCACCAGGTATTTGCCGTTGGAAACGGTGCGCACACCATCGCGGAAATAATAATTTTCTTCTCCTTTCCAACCCACCTTAATAGACAGGCCAGAGTCGGGTACCTCTTTTTCAAATTCCCGAAGTCTGGAATGAATAATTACATTCTCAAAGTTCAAATTGAACTGTTTCAAATTATCGGTAAAGCGGATCACTCCACTACTACCTGGCAAAAGCATAGTCATAGCCTGGAAGTTTTAATCGTGAAATGACGAATGTGGCAATGTTGATTATTGATGATGTATAAAGCACACCTTTCCCAGCGGATGTACTTTACAATTAGTGAGAGCAAGTAAATTACGAATAAACAAAGATTTAGGATTCTCCGTGTTTTCTCTAAAAATTTCTATCAATATCAGGATTTATTCGATGAAAAACCATCTGCTTGCCAGATTGGAAAGGTGGCCGACAGAAATTATGTTATTGAGCACTGGAGTTCCACGTTAAGGAAAATCGTGAAAGGACGCTCCTTCGTCTGTGATCGAGGTTACTTTGACGCTTATTTGTTGTGTCCAGCCTTCTTTCATTTTTTAATAAATCGCAAATGAATATCGCCGTAATTAGTGCTGACCCTAATAAAGTACAACCCACTTGATAGGTAGGAAATATCTAAGTCTATTCTTTCAGTACTTCGAAGCATAAAGCGATTTATTTCATTTCCGGTAATATTAGTTATTACTATTTCTTCAAAAGTGATTTCCTTGGAGGATACAGATTCTAAGATAATCTGTTCGGTTGCTGGGTTTGGGTACAGTTTTATCTTTTCCTTGTCTTTGATCTTTTCCGAATTACTTAAAATATGGGTGTCTGCTATAACAATTGTAAAGAGCCTACCGCTATTTTGATCTTCATCATAGATTAAGCTAA
The DNA here is from genome assembly GCA_021604865.1 of Saprospiraceae bacterium. Lineage (GTDB taxonomy): Bacteria > Bacteroidota > Bacteroidia > Chitinophagales > Saprospiraceae > BQJU01. The sequence continues at coordinate 26,310 of BQJU01000065.1, forward strand.
TGACCAAATTTTCAATACTATCCGTGAATTCATCCTTGATTTTAAAATACGCTCCATTATCATAATCTGTTTCTGAAAGTTCATAAATTGTCACCTGGTAATCATTGGGAAATGGGATGTTTTTGACTTCTAAATTGATAGTGTTTGTTTGATTATTTTCGGGTTTAATTCCAGCTAGGGTTAGCGTGATTTTCGACTGATTATCATTTGTACCTGCGATCAAATATTCATTCAAGTCACCTTCAACTTTTAATCGATTAGGAGTTTCTAATAATTTATTCATATTGGCACGAGCTATTGCCGTTATTTTTGCCTGGATAGGATTGTTACTACAGACCCCTATATTCGGGTCGCCATTTGATGTTGCATACTCCACCAAGCCAACATAATGAGCATATTTTACATTCCTATCCAACATGAGGGAAACATCTTTAAAATTGATCAAATCATGTTCTAGCGTATTCACGAACGAAAGTGAACTACTATTCAATATACCCCATTCCGCGTTGATCAATTCAGCATTCGGCGCATAAAAATCTATTCCAAGCTGTGCCGTTGTTAATTTCGCTGTATCCAGTGACCGGAAAGGGTCTGATGAATATGGATGGACGGAAAGAAAATCCAAGCGCGTGTTATTGTTATCTATTTCTGTAAGAAAATTTTCAACAAACGTTTCCTGAGTGGCATCTAGCATGGCAAAACTACAACAGCCGATTTTTATTTCATCATTAATTTCCGTGTCATCATTGACTTCCTTTACAATTGCTTCATACATATCATACAATTGATATTCCGTTCCACGCCAAAAAGTAGGGAAGTTAGTAATCGGATGATCTGGTTCATTCCAGATTTCATAATAAGTAATTCCATAGTCTTTGGTGCCTTTAAATAAACCTTTTGTGTGTCTAATCAGGTTTCTCACGACCCGTGCGTAAACATCATTACTTTGGGGAGGGACTGTTCGGATTTCATTATCCAATTGGGCAATAGGAAATGGAAAACCAAGATGATAATTAGGAATTTGATTGGACGCCAGGGTAAATGGCATGTAATCAATATTAAGAAATGGTTCGACTCCAATCGAGTCCAGTACATTCAGTTGATTATCAAGGTATTCAAAATAATAATTATCAGGATCATCTGCTTCCGTCAATGAATTGCCCCCTCTGTAGAATTCAGTCGGCAAGGATTTTAAAACTGTTGTATCATTAGAGGCGTAATCAATATGGGGTAGATATACAAAAGAGCCAATCGAAATTTTAAAACTCCTTGGCTTTAACAAATTCATCGCATCCAAAAAACCGGAATCCTCAATGAAGGGTGTGTGAGGAGAATTTGTAAATATCCATGCATTAAGGCCATACCCATGTTGTACATTAAGTTCCCAGAAATCATTCCATAAAGGAGCAATTACTCCAATTGTAGCATCCGCATTTACGGAAACATTAAATATTTGAGCATTTAATGGCAGCATTGTTAAGTTGAAAATTAAAATCATAAATAGTCTCACCATCTTCAATATTTTTATTGGGCACAAAAAGCCTTAGTGCTTGTGTTTTCTAAAAACTGCCCTCATTTGATTTTTTTATGGCCAGGTTAATGTCGTCAAAAATGAACTCTTTTCCTAAAATTGGGAATAAGCCATTTTTTTCTAATTCCAATAATAGATCCTCGCTAACGCCCGATAGAATAACATTTATATTTCTGGAGTTATACGATTTGATTATTTCTTTTAAGCTCTGAAAACCTGTGGCATCAATCAAGGGGACATAGCGCATTCTAATGATAATTGCTTTCGGCTTAATATTGGTATTTATGATCGTTTCCTGAAATTGCCTTGCTGCCCCAAAGAACAAGGGGCCGTTGATTTCATATAATAAAACATTTTTAGATAAATCCTTCAGCTCATTATCAAATAAATCCTCACCATTTATACCTTCAGAAGTAATGTTTTGGATATTTACGGATTCGCTCATGCGCTTCATAAACATAAAACTGGAAAGCACGATTCCAACTTCTATCGCAATGACTAAATCAAAAATTACGGTCAGAAAAAAGGTGGTCAGTAATATGATAATATCGATTCTATTGCCGCTTAGCAGTGATTTGAACTGTCGCCATTCACTCATGTTGTAGGCAACCACCATCAATATTCCGGCAAGACAGGGCATGGGGATCAATTTGGCATACGGAGCAAAAAGCAGCATTATTGATAATAGAACCACGGCATGAACAATTCCGGCAATCGGGGTTCTTCCTCCATTTTTTACATTGGTGGCTGTTCTCGCAATAGCACCTGTCGCAGGAAGCCCGCCAAAGATGGAAGATGCGATATTAGCACCACCTTGTGCAATTAGTTCCATATTAGAACGATGTTTACCTCCAATCATACCATCAGAGACTACTGCCGATAGCAAAGATTCGATTGACCCCAATAATGCGATTGCAAAAGCAGGCTGTATGAGTGATTTAATCGTTTCATAATCAACATGGGGTATTGTTGGCAAACTTAAATGATTGGGTATTTTGCCAAAGTTACTCTCTATGGTATCTACTGGAATACCATAAACTGCTACGGCAATGGTGGAGATTAGAATTGCAACAATTGACCCTGGAACCTTATTCGTGATTTTTGGAAGGTAAATGATTGTAATTATGGTCAATAAACTGATAACGATGGCATAGGGATTGAGGTTGGCAATTGAATGAAAGTACAATTCCCATTTTTTAATAAAATCAGCGGGTACTTTGGTTAAATGAAGCCCCAAAAAGTCATTGACCTGCGATGAAAAAATGATTAAAGCGATGCCACTTGTGAAACCTACGATAAGGGAATAAGGAATAAATTTTAGTAGATTCCCCAAGCGAGCGATACCAAAACCTATAATTATAAACCCGGCCATGAAGGTGGCTATGGTTAATCCGTCCATGCCATATTGCTGAACGATTCCATAAACAATAACGATAAAGGCTCCAGTTGGACCTCCTATTTGTACGCGACTTCCTCCAAAGACGGATATTATTATCCCTGCGATAATTGCTGTAACCAATCCTTTTTCAGGAGAAACACCAGAAGCAATCGCAAAGGCGATGGCCAATGGCAGGGCTACGATTCCAACGATTATACCTGATATTAAATCCTTTTGCAGCTGCTTTCTGCTTACACCTTCTTTGAGTATTGAAAATAATTTTGGAATAAATTCCTTATTCATGGTCGTTTTTTTGTAATGCTGAACAGTGCTTGTAACTTGTTGATTATCAATGCTAATGGTTTGGTGTTTTGCTTTGTTTCAAAATGTGCTTTCAGAACTAAAAAGGCCGTAGAGTTAGGTGACAACACCTAAATCTACGGCCAATGAGTATCAAATAGATTCTCGGCACAATGATCGCAAGAATTGATGTAAAACACAAATAGGGCAGTATGATTTTTTACTGGAGCTGTTTAAAGCACATTATTTTTTCGGTGGGTTGATTATGATGTCCCTGTTTCCAATCCAAATTCCATTATCATTCTTTGTTAAGGTTATGATATTTGAAAAACCTCCTGTTCGGGTTAGTTTTTCCACCATTTCATCGGTAATGATTTTATCACCTTTAAACCAGGTGGCGTTTATCCAATACTCATCAAAGTTTTCTCCCATCAAGGTCATGTGAATGTGCGCCGGTTCAGCGTGATTGGGGTACGGTGCTGGCTTTATGGTGTGAAACCTATATTTCCCATGACTATTGGTTTTAGCCCATGCACGTAAATACCCATGACGAACTCCGTTTCCTGTTTCGTTCCCCTTTTTTTCATATAGCCCTTTGTCATTGGTATGATAAGCATAGACGATCACATTTTCAGCGGGCGTTTTACCATCATTTTCATAAATCGTTCCTTCTAAAATCAGTCGTTCCCCTTTTACATCTTCATGAGCAATAGTGGCCTCCCAATCGATGTTTTCAGGAGCCTCCCTTGCTCCGCACCATTGGCAATCTGGGATGGATGCATTAATGACGCTATCATTGGGTTGAGCATTTTTTACTTCTATCGTCAACATTGTCACAAGAATGCTGTCATCCGTTTGTTTCAAATCCGCAAGAAAATGCTGATCACTTCCTGAAATGAAGTTTTTACTCATCTGCCCGGAATATTGCTTGAAATGGATGTCGTAAGCTTCAGGTTTCGCATTGTCAACATTAGTATGGATATGCCTGTTGTCTGCTGAACTGCCATAATCCCCTGGCAGGATAGTCTGAACAAATATTCGCCCTTTCTCATCAGTAAACGCAGCGCCTTTTAAGCGGGCAGTTGATTCATCGTTGGGGTCTGAAGGCTGGTATTCACCATTGACTGAGGTGTGGTATAAACTTACTTTTTGGTTGATTAAAGGTCTATGGCTTTCTTTTGAGACGAATGTAAGGCACAACCACAATTTCTGTCCGGGCTCATTTTTACTACTTATTTGAGCGGTGTTTTTGGGGGCAAAACTTTTGAATTCTTCTAATGTTTCAAGTTCAACTTTATTGAGAGGTAAGATTGTTCTGTCTATTGAACATTGGGTAAATAAGCTGCTTGTCAATATTAGCGTTGCTGCGTAGAAGCAGGGCCGTGGGGAAAATGAGCGGTTTTTGATCCAATTGAGGCGCATAGCAGTGCCAAGCAACGAAAGCAAGGCGAAAAGTGGGATGACTGAACGATCCCGCAAGGCGGATATCTTTTGGGACATTCGAGTGAAGGAACGCGCCAACGATGGGAAGCCATCTGTTTTAACCGCGTCATGGGCCATGCGAAACAACGCGATTAGGGTCAAAAGATTTTTCATAGTCTATCGGTTAGCCACTGGCAGTTTATCTATATTATATTTAATGTCCACTATTTTCAGTTTTAACCAAGTCCAATCAGCATTATCCAATTTCCAATCTGCTTTCAGTTCAACAGGTATTTTTATGCCGTTCCGTAGTTCCGTTTTGGTGGCAGTCACAGTCCATTCGGTAGGTTCTACATCTTTAATATCTTTGTAACGCATTGCTACAAATTTTTTGAAATTTCCTTGCTCGTCAAAGTGGAACACACCCGAACCTTTAGTTCCGTTAAATTCCATTGTTGCTTTTGCAGAAGGGCCCTCCATTGCCTCCCAAGTGATATAATCGCTTAGCGCGGCAGAAGGAAACCAAGCTATTTCAGCCAAATATCTTTGTAATGTTGCCTGATTTACCTTTTCATCATTTTTTGCATTGGCAATTGAAAAGACTGAAAACAGCTTAATTGTCATTTCTCCTTGTCCATTTTCAAATTTGTCTCTCCCAACTACACTCACCACTGGATTCATTTTTAGACTTACCGACCAATTAAAGGCAGGAGGATCAATGGTGAAATACTGTTTGGCTTTGGCATTGCTCCAATCTTTTTGCTCTGGTTTCATCAGCATTTGCAAGTCTTGCTCCAAATAAACATTGAAAATCGCTTCATTATCAATCATACCGCTATTTGATAGCCATTTTTGGACTATTGCCGGCAAGTCCGAAGTCATTTGCTCCGAAAGCATTTTTTTATTTATGATGTTTGAATTTTCAAACATTCTAGCTCTTTCATCACTCATTTTTTTCTGAAAGCTGAAGGAGGAATATGCTATTATTGCTGAAACGAGAATAACCAAATTTAGGATTGTTCCGAATTTGGCATCACTCCAATTGTTTATGATTAAAAACTGGGAAAGAATGATTCCAACAATTCCGATTATCCACCAGTGATTGGCTTGTGCTATGAGTAGAATCGTTATAATTACAAATAAAACAGAGGTCAATAACCAGACTATTCCGGATGTTTTGGAAATCGGTTGCGAAATCGCATTAAATTCGGAGATGCCAAATGCTTTAAGAAATCCAAATAAATGGATAATCCCGTGTATTCCAATCAATATTGCTAAAACTATTCGCATTGTTCTATTTCTTTTTTTGACTAAAAATTGATTGGCAAAAAAGAATATTGATTGTTAGCAGTAGGCTTTTAATCAGTCCCATATTTTTGGTCTTTGAATTCCTGCGGTTCTTAAATAATCCAACATTTGTCCAGTGTGTACCGATTCGTGATAAGCGATTCGATTTAAATAATCGCCAAGGGTCTTGCTTTGGCCAACTTCTTTTCTTTCAATGCTTATATTTTGCAAATCTGAATCGTCAAGTCCGTTGATCATTTTCAAAAAATCAGTTCGATACCTTTCGGCAAATTCTAATTCATTTTCTACGTGCGAATATTTTAATCCATTCCAAGGCGATTGATAATTACCTAAATTTCCACGATTTTCAATTATTTTATGAAATAGATGTTCTCCTTCTAAAACGTGTCTGATCATCTCGATAATCGTAAACGCATTGTCATCGGGTTTCCAATTCAGATGCTCGTTAGGAATACCACTCCATAGTTTTATACTTCGCCTTCTAATTTCGGCAAAGTTCAATAATATTATTTCGATTGCATTCATTATTTTATTGTGTTTTTTTGCCTTGTTGCCAATGCCAAAACCACCCAACGGCCGCAGCGGAGTAGGGCTAGCGGCTCAAACAAGGAATTACATCCTCGCTGAAATAGGGCTCTTGATGAACCCAAAACATATAATTGACATGAAGGAACTCCTTTGCAAAAGCATGTAATAGAGGTACAATGTTTTTACGTCCACGTTGTCCATTATCTATATGTTCGTTATAATCTTGGTCAGCACCTGTCTGTCCAATATAATTTCCATCCTGGATGGCAATTCCTAGTGGGACGGTATATTCATATTCGTGCATCATTGCAATGGTATGGTTAAGTTGTCCTTTTCTTTGCAACATTAAATCAGGACCTCCTAATCCTACTCCAATTTCTTGTCCGTATTGATAAATCGAACGTAGATACCCTTTGTCTTCCCATGGCAGCCATTCTGCGGGCATAAAATTAGCATACTGCATTGTCGTTGAATTAGGAAATCCCTTTTTAAGTGCGAGCATATTAATTTTTAAACTTTCTTTATAGTGCTCTGGTGTAAAGGAATTGTCCATTTCACTATTAACGCCAATAGCACTTTCCTGTAAATTTATGCCTTCAATTTTGCCATCGAATTCTTTTCCCAATGCCTTCATTAATAAAGCAAATCGATGTTGAACTTGTGGGTTCCATTTTTTGGCTACCCACCCATCTGCAACACCTTCGTCATTATATGACAGGGTGCAACCTCCTTCAAATTCCTCAGTCATCATATAATTAGGAATAGCCTTGTATTTAGTATCAAAAGTTATGTCTTGAAACTGAATAAATAACTTTTTGCCGTGCGATAAAAGATAATTGTAATCTTCATAAATGATAGAAAAATCATATACTCCTCTTTCTGGTTCCAACTGTCTCCATGAATACATTATCTGGGCACCCACAATTCTTTGAACATTAAGAAATGGGTGATTATGAATTAGTTCTCTTTCTCGGGCGAAATAAATAAAATGTTTTATACGATCCTTTTCCAAAGGGCAAGTTGCATCCAAATATTGTTTATACGCATCAATGTATCGATTAGCTGGATTATCGCTTTGTCCAAAAACAAAGGAGGTCATAAAAAGTCCAATTATAATTATCAATAGAAGCTTTTTATGTTTCATTATCTAGTCTTTTAAATTAATCGTATGGTATGGTTTTTTTCGCTTGCCCATAAAATGTTACGATTATTCAAGCGTTATTAAAAATAGCTCAACATTTCCATCCTTTGTTCGTGTGCAGATTATTTTTTTGCCATCAGGTGACCAATAGGGATAAGGCGTTTCTATGTTCGTTATCTTAGTCACCCGACTTGTTGTTTCTTGTCCAAAAGTACTTGAAAAGATCAGTAGAAATGCGCTGCACAATACATAACAGATTTTCATGGTTCTGATTTTAGAGCTTCATGTTTGGAGACACCAATAAAAAGAGATAGTTCTTTCCAAATAATTAAATGATTCAACTGTTCAGTTTTTGCCAACCCTATCTGTGCTGGTCAATTAGAATGATATTTCCATCGGGGTCAATTACGGTTAAACTTGCCGGTCCATTAGTTTTGGGGGGCACTTCATTCTCCAATTTAATATTGTTGTCTTTGAGTTGTTGTTGAATCTCTCTAATGTCATCAAATGCTTCTAAGTTATTAGCATTCTGATCCCATCCGGGATTGAAGGTAATGATGTTGTTTTCAAACATTCCTTGAAAAAGTCCGATCAGCGAATTCTCATTTTTCATGATGAGATAATTCATTTTTATATCACCACCAAATACAGTGAAACCAAGCGTTTCGTAAAATTTTTTTGAAGCTTGAATATCCTTGACGTTAAGGCTAATTGAAAATGCACCTAATTTCATAATGTTGGTATTAAATTTTTATTTCCGTTTACTTAAAATTATACGTTGAGTTCTTTTTTCAAATGGCACATAAGAGCATGTTTGGAGGTCGGCTTTTGTAGCGAAAAGCGTCAATTTTTTGATGAAACAAGGCTTTTTTTGAAGTGCATACCCCGAGGTACGGACAAGAAAAGTAACGAAGTATCATCGAAAAAGTGATCCTTTGCAGCCAAATGGTTGGCCTCCAAACATGCTCTAAGGCAATTGTTTGTGGTGTAGCCCCTTTGTAGCCCTGAAAAGGACTGCTCTTTCTCCGAAGTTCTTACATTAAATCGATTAAGGTCCCTACTATTACGATTAATAAATTAAAAGAAAACATCCCTAAAAAATAGGCGAGAAATGCTTTCAAATAGTTTACCTTTTTTTCCTTTCCAAAAAATTGCCCGATTGCCCATGTACAATATGCGATTCCCGTTATTCCCGCAATTTGCATTATTTTTGATTCTGTCAATCCTTCAAAAATGGCAAAAACAGAAAATATCAACATACCTATACCCATAACAAAACATAGGATAATGATGATCTCAAAAAAATTATAATCATACTTTTTGAAAAAGACCTTTATCCAAAACGCAATAAATACGCCCATTAAAATATTTGCATATCCGTAATTTCCTTGAACCCAACTAAACATTAAAGTGGTAGTTGACTGTTTTTCACCTTCAAATTTAATGTAACCGTCTTCAATATGAAAGAGTTGAATTACCAGTGTATAAACTAATGAACATATAATTACAAATATGATTGGTTTTACAAGTCTATTTCTATCTTCAGTAATAAATTCTTTAATACGCTGACCTGGGTTAATTAATAATTCTTTTACTGTAAACAAAATGCCTTTTTCGAAATTTAAAATGCTGCCAATCTCACTTATAATATATTGACTATCAATTCTTTTTAGTTTTGCTGCTTGCCCACAATTTGAGCAAAATGCGCCATTCAATTCACTTTTACATTTCTTACACTGGTTCATTTGTTATTATCGTTGTAGCTTGTGGCGTAAACGGGTTTCTTTTTTATGCTTGGAGGCCAAACATTTGCTTCCAAACAAGCACTTAATTATTCAGTTTGATTTTTTTGAATTGCACACAACGCTCGTAAAGCGGGGAATCCATCACTAATCAAAGCCAAGATAGCATACTCCTACCTTTTCAGCATAATAAATCAACATGATCATGGTAAAAAAGCACTAATCTTCTGTTAAACTGGAATTAGCGCAATCCCTTATAAAATGCATTAATGCTATTAAATCTTCCTTATTAAGGTCATCATATTGAGGCATTCCTCGGTTTACTCTAGCCCCTCCTTTAACGATTGAGGTAAAAACATCTTTGTTAATACAGATAGGTGATGCCCGAAGGTCAGGTGCCATGCCACCGGATATTCCACTACTTCCATGACATCTGTTACAACCTTTTGAGTAGTACTGGTTACCCCCTTTTTCAACCATATCCTGATCCACCTCAAACTCATTTACCGCAAGTGGTTGAGGAAAAAAAGGCGGCGGGAGTGATGGCATATTTGCCTTGCCGTCAAGCGAAAAAGTTATCAATCTCCGTGTATGTATCCCATACGCCCAGCCCATATCATAAGCATCTTTTCCACCTACACCAGCATATATGCCTCCCCATCCTACAAGCACTGAAATGTATTGTCTTCCGTTTAGCTTATAGGTAATTGGAGGGGCTGAAATTCCCAACCCTGCATTGAACTCCCAAACAACCTCCCCTGTTTCAGCATTATAAGCTAACAAAACACCATCAGACCTGCCTTGGAAAACCAAGTTGCCTGCTGTCGTTAACGTCCCGCCATTCCAGAAATTATCTTGAGGTACAGACCAGGCTTCTTTCTGGTTTATCGGATCCCAAGCAATCAGTGAAGCTGGATAATCCCTGGGTTGTTTTTCAGGCGGAAATAGCCTAACCCCAGTACCTCCCACAAATTCGATCGACTTCCACTTTTCAAGGTCAATACTTTCATCCGAATAGATAAAACCTTCGTGCAGTGCAGGAATATAGGCTAGACCTGTATTGGGATTATACGACATTGCTTGCCAAACATGAGCGCCATTTGCTCCTGGAGTGATATAAGCCGGACCATTTTCATATCGAATGTTATCTACTTCAACGGGCCTGCCACTCTCCAAATCGATTTGTGTTGCCCATGATGTTTCAACAAAGGGTTGTGCGGAGATTAATTTCCCATCAGCTCGATTGATCACGTAAAAGAATCCATTCTTTGGAGCGTGCAGTATGGCCTTTACTTCTTCATTGTTGATCGTCAAATCTGCTAAAACAATATCCATAGTAGAGTTGTAATCCCAACTTTCTCCTGGCGTGGTTTGATAGTGCCATAAATATTCTCCGGTATCAGGGTCTAGGGCAACAATTGAACAAAGGAATAGATTGTCTCCACCACCAGGGCTTCTAATCTTTTGGTTCCATGGAGAGCCATTTCCTGTTCCTATATACAACACATCAAAATCTGGATCATAGGTGAAGCCATGCCATGCATTGCCTCCACCGCCATGTTTCCACCATTCGCCTTTCCAGGTTGCTGCCGCCATTTTCATCGCCTCATTCTCAAAACCTTCTGCAGGGTTTCCTGGAACAATATAAAACTTCCAAGCTTCTTCTCCTGTTTCGGCATCATAAGCGGTTACGAAACCTCTTGAGGGACCATTCTCCGTACCTCCATTGCCTATTAAAACTTTGTCTTTAAACGCCTTGGGGGCTCCAGTGATATAGAGCGCACGCTCGGGATCAAAGGTCTGAACCATCCATAACCTTTCCCCTGAATGGGCATCGAGTGCAAATAATCGTCCATCCCAGGTAGTGCCAAAAATTTTCCCTTTATAGAAAGAAAGTCCTCGGTTATGGATAAATCCAGTTTGTTTCTTTTCTCGAATATGTTTTCCTACTTCTGGGTCAAAGGTCCAAATGAGCTCCCCTGTTACGGCATCCACTGCTCGTACGATATTCATAGTACCTGTAAAATACAAAGTACCATCAACCACTAGAGGTGTCGATACTAATCCTACATCGCCAGGTAAATCCATATACCAGTCTACACTCAGGTTTTTTACATTACTTACATTTATATCGTCTAGTGGAGCAAATCTCCTTTCATTATGCGTTCGCCCATAAGCTAGCCAATTCGCTACTTGTTCTTCATTTGAAATGGCATCATCATTAATATATACTTGTTGCTCCTCCGTGCCACATGCAGATAGAAAAAGGAAAAAAGCATACAAGGAAATTGGGAAGATTGTGTGGGCAAATTTTATACCTTTTATTACATTCATTTTTTTGAATTTTCAGGATATTAAAAATGTAAATTTTGTCCCTTTATTAACCTATCTGCCTATATCGTACTTAAGTGGATGTTTGGAGGTCAAACTTACGCTTGCGCTGAAGCCTTTGGCGCAGACACCCGGGGAACGGCGATGCAAATCCGACCTCCAAACAAGCACTAAGCTTTTTTGAATATTTGTAATTAAAACTTCTACCATACCATTATTTTTTAGGTTTGTTTTAGAATCGTTCTTGTGTTAGCTCCATATTTGCTACAGCTCCAGCCATATTTCCTGTTGAAACTGCATTGGCTATTGAACGCACGCCTAAACTATTGTCTCCGCAAGCAAATAATCCATCAATAGTTGTTTTTTGCATCATATCTACTTGTATAAAACCCTGTTCGTTCAGTTTGCAGCCTAATATAACAGGTATGTCTGAATGCTGCGTAAACGGAAGAGCTGTATATGTTGCATTAAAATATTCCTTGCTATTGTCTTTGAAAATTACATTTTTAATATACCCATTTTCGTGTTCTATTTCCGATATCTCCTTTTCAATAACTTTTATATTGTTCTTAGTTAACTTTAAAATTTGTTCTGCATTAAAATTTGCTTTTCCTGAAGTTAAAATAGTAAGGTCTTCCGTGAGATTATTAACTAATGATGCTAAGTGCATAGCCTTTTCGCCATTTGCCATTATTCCCGTTTTTTTATGGCGAATTTCATAACCATGACAATACGGACAATGAACCACTGAAATGCCCCAACAATCAGAGAACCCTTTAATCTGAGGCATTATATCTTTAATTCCAGTTGCGAAAATCAATTTTTTTGCTTTAAATTCTTTTCCAGACTCCGTATGGATATGAAAACTATGGCCATTTTTTATTCCTTTAACCGCCTTGTCTTCAATAAAGCGGACGGTATCATATTTTAAAACTTGTGATTTTGCCTTTTGTGAAATTTCACTCGGTGTTGCACCATCTTGAGTTATAAAATTATGTGAATATGGTGTTTGTCGATTACAAGGTAAGCCACTATCAATAATTAAGACATTACGCAATGAACGACCAAGCGTCATAGCTGCGGATAAACCAGAATAGCTTCCGCCAATTATTATTGCATCGAACTTTTTTTTAGGATTCATATCATTATGTTTTGTAACTCATGCTCCTACGCTGAAGCTTCAGCGCAAGCGTAAGTTTGACCTCCAAACATGCGTTAAAGCAGCCATGCTTCTTTGATTTATTGCTTCTCTTCGATTCATGGCATATCCATAGTCGCAATATTGTCACATTAATGTGTTTGGCAAATATAGAAATATTTTGTATTATTGCGACATTGTCGCAATAAAATAATTTATCTATTATGAAAAGAAGGAATACAGCTACAAAAGAGGCAGTGCTTTCTGTTTTGAATACCTCAGGTAAAGCAATGAGTCAGGTAGCTATTGAAAAAAAAATAGATGTTGATATTAATAGAGCGACCATTTACCGAGTGTTAAATCGATATTGCGAAGATGGCGTTTTGCATAGGATTGTAGCAGACGATGGGAGGCAGTACTTTGCTCTATGTATGAAGTGTGATGAGGACCAAAAACCACTACATCATTTTCATTTTCGGTGTAAAAAATGTGAGACTATAGAGTGCTTGCCTATTCCAGTACATTTTTCATTATCAAATGATTATCAAGTGGAGGAGGTTAACTGTGTTCTTACTGGAATTTGTAAGGACTGTACTAAGGGGATCGGCGAAGAATAAATTACCCATTTGATACGGCTCTTTTGCCATTATCAAAAGTGGACACGTTGGCTTGCAGCGAATTTGCCGTGGACTGGATCGCTGGCATGGACGAATAGCCATTAGCAGAAGTTAATCACTTATTCTATTATATTTTTTTAGGATTTCTATTAGCCTTTCTTCAGGACATTCATACATCATATTATCATTAGCTCCTTTCATTGTTTCAGCTGCGACCAAAGCGTTGATTATCGCTTCTTCTGTGGCATATACTGTAGCTCTGTAAATAGGATCCAGTTTCCATTTAGGAATTACCTTCCAATTTATTTCCGTATAATTATCATTATAAGTAGGAGAGATTGTTGAGAATGCAAGGAAGATGTCGCCTGATCCATTTCCACTTGCGCTACCTGTCCTCGCCATGCCCAATGAAACCATTTTAGCTACTTGCTTAAGGTAGTTGGGTAATAAAGGCGCATCTGTAGCAACAACTACAATTAAGGAACCATCTGATCTTGGGTCTTTGAAAATTGGCTGAAGGTCCTGGATCTCTTTTCCAACAGGTACACCTGCAACAAGAAGTTCATCGCGGTCTCCGAAATTCGTCTGTGCCAGCACTCCCACCGTATAGGAAATCGAATCTATTGTGATCACTCTGGAAGAGGTACCTGTTCCCCCTTTGAAACCATAAAGCCACATACCTGTCCCTCCACCAACATTTCCTTCTTCGATTACACCGCTTTTTGCGCTATCTAAAGCTTCAAATACATGTTCTTTCTTAACGTGGAAACCATAAACATCATTAAACCCTCCGTCCCAAGTTTCTCCAACAACTGGAAGCCCAAAAGTGAAATCTTCCATCCTCTTATCTGAGAATTTATTGTACTGCCATTCACCAATTGCATCATGTACTATTCCTACACTGTTCGTATTTGTGATTCCTATAGCGGCTCCTGGAAGTTTTCCATAGTCATTTATGTAGTGCGATCCAGTAAATTCACCGTCTCCATTTAAAGAAAACATCCCAGCAGGAATACGCCCATTTTTCTTCCCCAATGGAAGGATTACAGTAACTCCCGTTCTAATCGGCCCTTTACCAACTTCTAATGCTCCTTCTCCTTCTATTAATGTTTTATATCCTACTTCCACACCAGGTACATCTGTGATATTATTGTATTTTCCAGGGGTACCTTCAAAGGGGATTCCTAAGTCTCTAGCTCTTTTTGTAGGTTGGTCTTGTGAATACAATCCTTGACAAAGGAAAAACGATAATAAGATTAGAGTTGTCTTCATTGTTTTTTTATTTCCTTCTTGGATGTATTTCCGAATTAATAAAATTTCTTCAATGTGTCAGCTTCCCCTAAAACAGAATCACATTAAGGGGGCAGCGAAGAATAACTTACCCATTTGATGCGGCTCTTTTGCCACCAGCCGTCGTTACTCAAATCCTTGCGTAGTAGCGGCTATGCGCGGTTTTCGCGCCTAGGCTAGTGGCAATATAGCTCGCCTGAAACAGAC
>BQJU01000066.1 GCA_021604865.1 Saprospiraceae bacterium
GCATCACCAATTTGTCTCCTTTTGTTGTCGCCAGTAGTGGCGCTTTACCGGTTGAATTAATTCAATTCCGGGCAGAAAAAACAGAAGCGGGTGTCTCTATATTATGGGCCACAGCTACAGAAGTCCAAAATGCCTATTTTGAGATAGAGCGAAGCGCCAACAGTCATGCTTTTGAACCATTAGCACAAGTCTCCGGTGCAGGCACAACCAATGAGTTACAAGCTTATCAGTTTGTTGATAAAAATCCGAAGATAGGCCAATTATATTACCGCTTAAAACAGGTTGATTATGACGGAGCAGCTACCTATTCCGAAGTCAAATCCATTTTCTGGGAAAACAAATTAAATGCTAGGATTCATACCTATCCTAACCCTGTCAACGATTTTCTATTTGTGGAAATGTTTGAATCAGAAGGACGGCCTATGTCGTTGCGCCTGATGGATAGCCGCGGGCAGTTGGTACGGGAATTTGTTTATTCGAGGGGTTCTGGTTTTAAGCAGTTGGATATTTCCAAACTTTTGGCTGGCGTCTACTTCTTAGTGGTTGAAAGTGGGGGAATATTTGAGTCGATACGGTTTGTAAAAAGGTGAGGGTGCATGTATCACTATCGGGATCAGAATTCTCAAAATTTGAAAATTACCAGAATGGTGGAAGATGAACTAACTTATAAAGTAATTGGCTGTGCAATGAAAGTCCACAGGTATCGGGTCAGAATTCTCAAAATTTGAAAATTACCAGAATGGTGAAAGATGAACTAACTTATAAAGTAATTGGCTGTGCAATGAAAGTTCAAAGGTATCGGGTCAGAGTTCTCAAAATTTGAAAATTACCAGAATGGTGAAAGATGAACTAACTTATAAAGTAATTGGCTGTGCAATGAAAGTCCATAATACAATGGGGCCGGGTTTTCAAGAAAAAATTTATCAACGGTGTTTGGCAATAGAGTTTCAAAGAGCCAGCTTAAACTTTGCAAGGGAAAAGGAACAAGTACTATATTATGAAAAAATAGAGGTCGGTATTCGAAGAGCTGATTTCACAGTCGATAATAGACTAATAGTTGAACTTAAAGCTGTAGTTCATTTAGAGGATGTTCATTTAGCTCAGGCTAAAAACTATACGGTAGCCTATGATTTCCCACTTGGATTGCTGATCAATTTTGGCGGAAAGAGTCTTGAATATAAACTTTTGTTCAACCCAAAGTACAATTCTGAAAATTCCATCATCCTATAAATTCTGACCCTGGCAAGTGGAAGTAAACGTATTATATATTAATTATCACACTATCGGGATCAGAATTCTCAAAATTTGAAAATTACCAGAATGGTGGAAGGAAGCGTTATCTTCAATTGAAAGCCCATAGTCATCGACACGCTCAATCCAAAAATTCTCAAAATTCCATCATCCTGAGAATTCTGACCCTGGCAAGTGGAAGTAAACGTATTATATATTAATTATCACACTATCGGGATCAGGATTCTCAAAATTTGTAAATTAACAGAATGGTGGAAGGAAACGTTATCTTCTATTGAAAGCCCATAGTCATCGACACGCTCAATCCAAAAATTCTCAAAATTCTATCATCCTGAGAATTCTGATCCTGGCAAGTGGAAGGAAACGTTATCTTCAATTGAAAGCACATAGTTATCGACACGCTCAATCCAAAAATTCTCAAAATTCCATCATCCTGAGATTTCTGACCCTGGCAAGTGGAAGGAAACGTATTATATATTAATTATCACACTATCGGGGTCAGGATTCTCAAAATTTGAAAATTACCAGAATGATGGAAGGAAACGTTATCTTCTATTGAAAACCCATAGTCATCGACACGCTCAATCCAAAAATTCTCAAAATTCCATCATCCTGAGATTTCTGACCCTGGCAAGTGGAAGGAAACGTATTATATATTAATTATCACACTATCGGGATCAGGATTCTCAAAATTTGTAAATTAACAGAATGGTGGAAGGAAACGTTATCTTCAATTGAAAGCCCATAGTCATCGACACGCTCAATCCAAAAATTCTCAAAATTCTATCATCCTGAGAATTCTGATCCCGACAGGAAAAAAAGGCTACTCCTTCACCAATTTAACCGTCCTTACGCCATCATTTGCCCGAAGGCTAACTGTATAGATACCTGTAGGCAACAGAGAAGTATTGATTTCCCAGTTTTGCTGACCAGTGGCCAACTTGGTTCTACTTTCCTGCCAAACGGATCGGCCAGTTAGGTCTCTGATTTCCAATTGTAAATCCAGGGCCTCTTCTAGTTCAAATTGCAGCGTTGCCTTATGCTGAGTCGGATTTGGATAAAGCGTAACCTGCTTCAGGGCAGATGGTTCAGCAGGCAAGCCAACGAGGTCATTGACACTAAATAAGGTATTGACAGATGCATCGGTAGGTGTGCTGCTAAAAATGACGGCACCTTCAGTATCGCCTACGATGAGATAGCCTTGTCCCAGGCCATTTTCGCCATCATCTTCAAACACGAATTGGTAACAACCAAGTTCCGGAATGCTCAAATTGATTTCAGCAGAAGTATTGTTGGCAATAGGGCCGCTTTCGAGCACTACATTACCTTGTTCGTCATAAATAAACCACCGGGTATTATCTGCTTCCGAATTTTCATCCGACTCCAGGTATATCACAAGCTGGTTATTGGCTTCTGTCGCTTTTACCCAACGAATTGCCGTGGTATCGTTCATCGGTTCATCATCTGCAGTAGTTAATTCTGCCTGATAAATACTCTCGCCAGTAGGTAGTGGAATGGTCCCAATAGCTATTTCCTCTGATTCCCCAAAGGCCAGGTTACCGCTCCAGTTGTAAGTAGTTACTTCGTTTTCATCCAGAGATAGCTTGATCGTGGCCTCAGTGAGGGGTAAAGTGCCGGTATTATAGAGGTCTACCGTAATATTCGCTTCGTAACATTCTACCAGATATTCCTGATAAAAATGTACGGCAGCATCCTGAGATGGTGGTGTTAGAGCTGAGGCGGCCTGGATTTGGCTGTAAACATAAGCGGTTGACCATTCAGGCACCCACAAGTTTTGGTTTACTTTCAAATCCGGAGAAAGCAAAAAGATAGAAGGATAGGCATCTATTGCATAAGCCCTGGGGATAGCACTAGTAGCCACATCAATAATCGGATAGGAGGTGCCTTCCACCCAATTACCCTGAGATGGCCCTAATTGGCCGTATAATTGGGGCAAACCTGTACTAATGTCAGATTCCACAAAAAAGACCATAACTTCTCCTGTACCATCGGGGCCATACGTTTCATAAATTTCTTCCAGAACATTAGAGGTGTGAGCATCCCAACACGGGGCACACCAAGTAGCTGTAAAATCAATGATGACCGGAATTCCCTGAGCCAGGTAGTCGTATAATTTCCAATCAGTACCGGTAATATCGGTAAGTGTAAAATCGGGGGCAAATTGCCCTGGTTGAGTACGAGCTTGTGTTAAACAACCAAACAACAGAAGGGTAAAGACCAAACGTTTCATAATCTTCTTTTAAAGGGTTTAAATAATTCATAATATATCGGGTAAATAGAAGTACTAAACAACTTTCATGTTAAGTTATTAAAATAGGCGTTGAATTGCCAGTTTTGAAACGTATTTCAGTTAAGTGATAGATGAGTGTAAGTATTTTGTCGATGAACAACGAAGGCTCCCTTTTATTTTACTTTCTTGTATGACCTGGTTTTGATACTATGAGTAAAATATTGATTGGGTGCTTTAACCAAAGAATCCTTGTTGGACCAATAGTGTTGAGTAGTAAATACCAGAGGATAATATTTTTCTTCTGAAGGTTTGAAATAAAGGTAATCAAATGACTGAACGTCAGTTGAGTTGGATGCAATAGAAGTCTCTTCAATTGTTAGCAGTCGATGAAAATCTTTAAGATCTAATAAATCCATGGTTCTTGTCGCCTTTGAGGTGTTGCTGTTTTGTCCGATAAAAACCATAGCCCATTCATAAGGGCCAACTTCGGCCAGGCCAATCTGTCCACCACTATTCCCGGCGGGCTTATATTGATATGCATTTCGATCAGAAGAACGGATAACCATCGTAACAGGATCTTCATCTTCAATCGTAAATTTGATCCAACCGATATACCAGGTACAGGTTTCACAATCATTGCCCGGATAATTACTAGCAATTATAGCAAGCCGTTCCATCGCCTCACCCACTTTCCTAATATTCTGAAGACAAATTACTTCGCTCGTCCAGGAATCGGAGTGAATATTGTATAGTGTACGGTCAATTTTGGGGCTGGGTGTCCAGGTCATCTTGCCATTGGCAGTCAGAACATCTGACCGAAAAAATTGCATCAACAATTGAGGAATCAACAAATCATCTTCGGCCTTTAATGAACAGGGAGTTACCTGTAATGGCAAATAACCAGGTATGGCTGGCGGCAATACGGGAGGTTCCTGTGTCTCAGTCGTTGTCGCTGTTGTATCGGGAGGTGTAACAGTGGCT
Source organism: Saprospiraceae bacterium (assembly GCA_021604865.1). Classification (GTDB taxonomy): domain Bacteria; phylum Bacteroidota; class Bacteroidia; order Chitinophagales; family Saprospiraceae; genus BQJU01. The sequence goes on from BQJU01000066.1 coordinate 4,484, forward strand.
GTTGGTTCATTTGGTTCAGACTGCTGGGTACAGGCCTTAATAACCGAAAAGAGCCAAAGGAAAGCTAATGCTGCCAAAAAAACGGATAAATAATTGATGGACGTTTTGGGTTTGGGTTCAGTCATTGGGTTCGTTTTATGGCGATTGAGAGGATGTTTTAAATTGTCAACATCCTCTCAAATATAAATAATAATATTTGAAATCGCAATGTTAGGAATCCAATGAAGGCCCTAACCAACGTTTGGCTTCATCGTTGGAAAACCCTTTTCTACCGGCATAATCTTCTACCTGATCTTCTTTAATTTTTCCCAATCCAAAATATTTCGCCTCGGGATGTCCAAAATACCAACCACTTACTGCTGCGGTTGGATACATGGCAAAACTGTCGGTCAATTCAATACCAACAGCAGCTTCCACGTCCATCATTTTCCAGATGGTGGCTTTCTCGCTATGCTCAGGGCAGGCTGGGTAGCCTGGTGCCGGACGAATACCTTTATACTGCTCCTTAACTAAAGCTTCACTATCAAGCTGTTCATCACAGGCATAGGCCCAGAATTCCTTGCGTACCCGTTGATGCATACGTTCGGCAAGTGCTTCTGCCAATCGATCAGCAATGGCTTTTAATAAGATGGCTTGATAATCGTCGTGTTGTTCTTGAAAATGTTGAACCCAATATTCAATACCCAGGCCTGCTGTGACCGCGAAAGCACCAATATAGTCGGCTTTGCCACTGCTTTTTGGGGCAATAAAATCGGTCAGACAATAATTGGGTAAGCCCGATGCTTTTTGATGTTGTTGACGCAAATGATGCAGCGTATACAATACTTCTGTACGACTGTCATCGCTATAGACCTCTATATCATCATCGCCAACACTATTTGCCGGAAAAAGGCCAATTATGGCCCGGGCTTCCAACCAATTTTCATCAATAATGCGGCGCAACATGCTACGGGCATCATTGTACAATTTTTGAGCTTCATGGCCCACTACTTCATCCTTGAGGATTTCAGGAAATTTACCAGCAAGTTGCCAGCTAGAGAAAAAAGGAGTCCAATCAATATAATCCGAAAGTTCTTCGATAGAATAATCGACAAAAGCCTTGCTTCCCAGCCATTGTGGTTTGACGGCTTCAAATGCATCCCAATCGAGTTGTAGTTTATTCGCACGGGCTTGTTCCAGACTTAAGTATTTTTTTCTGGAAGTCCGATTCGCTCTTTGCACCCGAACCCGTTCGTAATCTTCACGAGTATCCAGGATAAAATTGCTGCGCGTACTTTCATCGCCACCGATCAGTGAACTGACAACGGCAACGGCTCTTGAAGCATCAAGTACGTGTACTACGGCACCAGAATATTCCGGTTCTACCTTCACTGCTGTGTGGGTTTTGGAAGTAGTCGCACCACCAATCAATAAGGGCAATTTAAAGCCCTGACGTTCCATCTCACTGGCCACATGAACCATTTCATCCAAGGAAGGGGTAATCAAGCCACTGAGGCCAATTACCTGTACTTCGTTTTCGAGGGCTGCAGCCAATATTTTTTCAGCAGGCACCATCACGCCCAAATCTACAATCTCGTAATTATTGCAGGCCAGCACTACCCCAACGATATTTTTTCCAATATCGTGAACATCTCCTTTGACTGTAGCCATCAAAATTTTTCCCCTCGTACTAAAATCACCGTCAGCTGCCTTTTGGGCCTCAATATAGGGTGTCAGGTAGGCCACGGATCGTTTCATTACCCGGGCACTCTTGACTACTTGTGGCAGGAACATCTTCCCGGAGCCAAAGAGATCACCAACCACATTCATTCCATCCATTAATGGTCCTTCGATAACGGCCAGTGGCGTTGGGTATTTCTGGCGGGCTTCTTCCGTATCTTCTTCTACATAGTCCGTGATGCCTCGCACCAATGCATGGCTCAACCGTTCCTCCACACTAAGCTCTCGCCAGGTCAGGTCTTTTTGCACGGTCCTTCCACCGCTGCCTTTTAGGCCTTCTGCAAAATCGGTTAACCGCTCAGTTGCATCTGGTCGGCGGTTGAAAATGACATCCTCCACCCGCTCCAGCAATTCCTTAGGGATTTCTTCATAAACTTCAATCATGCCGGCATTCACAATACCCATATCCATTCCGGCCTGAATGGCGTGATAGAGGAAGGCGGCGTGCATCGCTTCCCGCACGGCATTATTGCCTCGAAAAGAAAAAGAAATATTACTGACGCCTCCACTGATCTTGGCTCCCGGACAAAGTTTTTTGATCTGACGGGTAGCTTCAATATAGTTTAAAGCATATTCATTGTGTTCTTCGATGCCGGTAGCAATAGCAAAAATATTGGGGTCAAAGATGATATCTTCCGGCCGAAAACCCACCTGTTCTGTCAGAATGCGGTAGGCCCGTTGACAAATGCTTACTTTGCGTTCTGTGGTATCTGCTTGTCCTTTTTCATCAAAAGCCATGACTACAGCCGCCGCTCCGTATCGCCGGACCAATTTCGCCTGGTGGATAAAAACCTCTTCCCCTTCTTTGAGGGAAATAGAATTGACAACCGATTTGCCCTGCACACACTTAAGGCCCGCCTCAATGACGCTCCACTTGGAGGAGTCAATCATAATGGGCAGTTTCGCGATATCCGGTTCCGACATCACCAGGTGCAAAAATTCGACCATCGCCTTTTCGGAATCCAGCAAACCTTCGTCCATATTCACGTCAATGATCTGCGCACCACCTTCTACCTGATGCTGGGCTACACTCAAGGCTTCAGACAGATTGCCCTCTCTAATTAACCTGGCGAATTTAGCGGAACCAGTGATATTGGTGCGTTCTCCAACATTAACAAAGTTGGTATTGGGGCGAATGATCAACGGTTCGAGACCGCTGAGCATCGTATAGGGAATTGATTTTGGAATAACTCGTGGGGTAATGGTCTGCACTGCATCGGCCATTGCCTTAATGTGTTCTGGTGTGGTACCACAGCAGCCGCCAATCAGGTTGACAAAACCACTCTGGGCAAAGTCCCGGATATAGTTTCTCATCTCTTCTGCTCCCTGGTCGTATTCTCCAAACTCATTGGGTAAACCCGCATTGGGATAAGCGTGCACATAACAATCCGCTATTTTCGATAACGCTTCAAGGTGGGGACGCATCTCCTTAGCACCAAGGGCACAGTTGAGGCCTACACATAGCGGGCGCGCATGCATGATTGATATCCAGAATGCTTCAATGGTTTGGCCACTTAAGATACGACCACTACCGTCTACAATGGTCCCGGAAATGATCACTGGAATTTCCAGGTTGCGTTCTTCGCGCAGCACATCAATGGCAAAAAGTGCAGCTTTGACATTTAGGGTGTCAATAATGGTTTCCAACAGCAACACATCCACGCCTCCATCTACCAACCCACAAGCTTGCTCATAAAAAGCATCTTTCAATTCGTCAAAGGTAACCGCCCGAAAGCCGGGATTATTGACATCGGGCGACATAGAGGCTGTCCGGTTGGTAGGACCAATGGCCCCGGCCACCCATCTGGTCTGATCCGGATGTTTTTGCATAAATTTATCCACAGCACGCCGGGCAATTTTGGCCGATTCCAAATTGATCTCGTAGGTATACTCCTCCAGCTCGTAGTCTGCTTGCGCAATACGGGTTGCGGTAAAGCTATTTGTTTCGAGGATATCAGCACCCGCCTCCAGATAGGCTGTGTGGATATCTTCAACAACCTGAGGTTGGGTAATGGACAAAAGGTCATTGTTGCCTTTTAGATCACGGTGAAAATCTGCAAAACGCTCGCCCCGATAGGCTGCCTCGTCCAATTTGTACCGCTGAATCATGGTACCCATAGCACCATCCAATACAAGAATTCGTTTACCTAAGGCGTCGGAAATATTTTTTGTCATAATCCCTATCAGTTTGTGTTGTTGGTATGGTTTAGTGTATAACAGCCCTTTTTCTTAATAAGTTGGCAAAATTAGGCAATTCCATAGGAATAAACTAGTTTCATTATGATCGGATTACTTCCCGTGATTTGACCACTTGACTGACACAAAGATCGGGTGCAAGAAAACTGGCGTAGTGAAAAGTCGATGGACGCCGAAAGTCGTCAGCCGACAAGTGAACCAACAAATCCCAATACTTCCTTATATTTACAGCCTAAATTGGTGAATAAATTGTCTGATTCCAATCAAGTCAAAGCCTTGGAAGTTATTTTCCACCGCTTCCAGCCGGTGCTGGTGGGGTACGCTCGTCAGCTTGTGCACTCTGCAGAAGATGCCCGGGAAGTGGTGCAAGATGTTTTTTTGGCAGTGTGGAACAATCGCGAAAACCTGAAATTGGACGAATCCCTGAAAGCTTATCTATTTACGGCTACCCGTAATAAATGCTACAACCACCTTAGAAAGCGTCGCCTTGATACGGTAGAAATGAACGAATCGGTTCCGGAAGCTTATCAGGATCAGGAGGTAGAGGGCAAATTGCATACAGATGAATTAAAAGCCCTGATCTATGATGAAATCAACACATTACCTGAACGTTGTAGAAATATATTTTTACTAAGCAGGGAGGAAGACCTGACCAATAAGGCCATTGCTGAAAAGCTCAATATCTCAGTTAAAACAGTAGAAAATCAAATGACCATTGCACTGAAACGATTGAGAATACGGGTTTATGGATCGGATCAGAAAGCAAGTGGTTCGGGGAAAGTGGCTCTTTTTATGATTTTTTTAACTTTTTTTAAAATCCTTTGGGGGTAGCCCTGCAAAATTGGGTAACTTATAATAGACTCAATATAAATCATGCAAACTGACCAGATTGACATACTCATTCAGAAGCAACTCAGCGGCCAAATATCGGAGGAAGAAACCCGATATTTACAGGACTGGCTGGAGGCCAATGAACACAACCGTCAACACTATACTCAGGTAGAAACAATCTGGCAGGCCGCAGCCGATATTGATTTTGGACTCGACACTCAAACGGATTCGGAGTGGTCAAAACTGATGGGGCAGATTCAGCAGAATGAGCAAAAAAGTCCATTAAAAATTGTAGCCCGCCAATCCCGTCCACAATGGTGGCGATACGCTGCAGCAGCAGTCCTGCTTCTGGGATTCGGTAGTTTGTGGTTTTTCATCAACCCTACTTCCGAAAAACTGGCCCAACAATGGGAGGTTCCTTATGGCGAGCAAAAAGACATTCAACTTCCAGATGGTACCACAGTGACCCTCAATGCCGGATCACAATTAGCCATTTATCAGGGTTTCAACAAAAAAGATCGCCGAGTCAAACTGAATGGCGAGGCTTATTTTCAAGTACACAGCGATAGCCTTCGCCCTTTTGTGATTACAATGCAAAAGCTGGCAGAAGTCAAAGTATTAGGTACCGCCTTTAATCTGAGTGCTTATGCCGAAGAAGCCGTAATTGCACTTGATGTTGCGGAGGGTAAAGTAGCGCTAAATAGCCTCCAAACAGAAAAAGAAGGCATCTACGCAGCCGGGGAGGCCGCAGAATTGGACCGCAAATCGGGAAATATTGCAGCAGCCAATTATCAGCCAGAATCATTTGCCTGGAAAAACGGAACACTGATCTTTAACAATATGCCTTTTTCCCTTGTATTGCAGCGCCTGGAACGCCACTACGATGTACACATTATCAACAACTCTTCCATAAAAAACCAGCCCTATTCCAGTAAATTTGAGCAAAAAACTATTGACCAGGTACTGGAAGTTTTAAAATCCACTTTTGACTTAAATTATACAAAAGCCGGCCGGGAGATTCAACTAAACTGATTTATTAGAAAAGGATCAATCAGCGTCCCATACGATTGTTTATCTTTGAGGCATGAAGTGGATCACCTGTTGCTTTCTTCTGTTTTATACCGCCTTCGCTTTCTCTCAAACCGCCCCATTAGAGAAAGCTATAAACATTCATTTCCAACAACAATCTCTGGAACAATGCCTGGAATTACTCAGTAAAATGCCGGGTATTCAGCTAAGCTATAGCAACGAATGGATACCAGCAGATCAATACTTCACTTACCAATTTGATTCCATTGCATTAAATACTGTCCTCCATATCCTGTTGCGAAAAACGGAATTGACCTATGCCGAAGCCGGTGATTACATTGTGATTCGGCCAACGCCCGGAGAATTGCCCCCTCCACTACGGTTTACGATTAGTGGTTTTGTAGAAGACGGTCAAAGCGGAGAACGTCTGATTGGGGTCAATATCTATCAACCGGGAACAGGCAGGGGAACGACAACAAATGAAAATGGCTTTTTTAGCCTTTCACTGGCCGCCGATTCTGTAAATTTAATATTTTCCTATGTTGGCTATAGCCAACACCTGGAGCAGCTTGGTTTATTTGGCAATAGTCAAATAAAGATTGCCTTGCAACCTTCCGGTATGCTGTCAACAGTAGAAGTTAAGGCCAGTCCTTCTGTTGCAGCACTGCCACAAATAGAGGGGCCAAATCAGCAACCCCGATTTACAGCTGCCTTAATTGAAGAAATGCCGGGTTTGTTGGGTGAGCCAGATGCCCTGCAGGCGCTAGATTTATTGCCAGGAGTTCAGGCCGGTACTGCCAGCCTGGGAAGCGTCAATGTTCGCGGTGGAGACAATGGGCACAACCTCATTTTGCTGGATGGAGCGCAGGTGTACAATCCCAACCATTTGTTAGGGGTTTATTCTGTTTTTAACGGCTCCGCGGTTAAAGACGTGGAGCTTATCAAAGGAGCCATTCCGGCCCAATATGGAGGTCGGCTTTCTTCTGTCATCGCAGTCAATGGCAGAGAGGGGAATTTCAATCAGTTCAAGGCGGAAGGTTCTCTGGGCTTGATTGCTGTCAAACTCATGGTTGAAGGGCCCATCAAAAAGGGTAAATCTTCCTTCCTGCTGGCAGGTAGACGGTCTATTTGGGATCTGATTGCTTCGCCCATTATCAAAGCCGCTTCCAGTTACCCTCTGGAAGTAGGTTATCATTTCGGGGATATCAATTTAAAATACAAACACAAGGTTTCAAACCGCGATGATTGGAGCCTTAGTGTATATCTAGGGCAGGATCGTTTTAAATATTTTGAAGATTTTACCGATCAGCCTTATGACACGGTTTTTATTACTCCAGATAGTTTTGCAGTGTACGAAAATGCGGAACAATTAAATGTAAACCTGGGCTGGCGCAATCAACTGGCCGCACTCAATTGGAATCATGTATGGAATGATCGATTGTTCTCTAATGCCAGTATCGCCTTTAGTTCCTATCGTTTTGATCTATTTGTGGAAAGCGTACAAAAAGGAATAACTGAAACAGGATATAAGGATAACTTTTCCAAGGCCGTTTATTATTCAGGAGTGACAGATGTCAGTATGCGTCTGGATTTTGACTGGAACTGGCGCCACAATCTTCGTTTGCGTTATGGCGGCAAATTAATCTGGCATCATTATGAGCCCCAATCCAGTGGTAATGGATTGTTCGTCCTTACGGATAGCCGAATAGGTACGGCTATTCCCGGTGGATTGGAATTGGATCTAACCCCATTGAGCTTGCATGCTTTCGAAAATGGCTTGTACAGTGAAGCAAGTTGGGATGTCAACAACAAATGGCAGATACATGCCGGACTTCACCTTGCTGTCTTTAATAGCCAGGATGATTGGTTTTCCTCCCTTCAGCCACGCCTGCGTACTAGTTTTCAACTTGCAAATAGCCAAAGAGTCTATGGTTCGGTTATATACAATCAGCAATATGCACATTTATTGACCAATAATAACTTCAATTTACCCACCGATTTGTGGGTTCCGGCCAGTGATGTGGTGCGTCCGGAGTCATCCTGGCAAATGGCCCTGGGTTGGGAACAAAAATGGGGAGAAAAAAAATACCAATTTAGCATTGAAGGTTATTATCATAGATTTAGAAACCTGGTGACCTATTCGCCTTATTTTTCTTCTTTTGAAAGTACAAACTGGGAACAAAATCTGGTACAGGGCCGCGGAAAAAGTCATGGTTGGGAATGTTTGCTTCGCAAGGACAAAGGAACGATCACCGGATTATTATCCTACCACCTTTCCTGGTCGGAACGTCAATTTCCGGTTTACAACCAGGGGCGATGGTTCCCTCACCGAAATAGTCACCGCCACGAATTTGCCGTAATGGCCAATATCAAACTAGGGCCAAAAGTCAAACTTTCCCTGGGCTGGCATTATGCTTCTGGAAACTTTATCACCGTTTCAAACCAACAAATTGCTGTAGCACACAACGACCATGGTACATGGGATTACAATGTGGTCAGAGATTACAGCACTGTCAATAATGTACAAACGCCTGACTATCACCGATTGGATATTAATTTCAATTTTACCAAAAAAAGAGAGACATACGAACGAAAATGGTCGTTGGGACTATTTAATGCCTATAACCAAAAAAATCCTACCATATACAACGAATATAATTTCATTAACCAGGGGCAATCAGTAGAAGGCATTACCATTTTCACCGTGATCCCTTCGGTCAATTATCAGATAAAGTTTTAATCATGAAAACACCGCTTTTTCACCTATTGGGCTTTCTTCTTCTTATAAGTTCTTGTAATACCGAACTGAACATCGAAGTGCCGTCTGTCAAACAGGAATTAACGGTTTATGCCTTTATCAATCCCGAAGATACTTCCTCCAGCATTTTCATCAATAGAACAGCGGGTTATGGTGAATACATCAGTTTGGGAACAAACAACCTGCCCAGCCCTGCCACCGTTAACCTGATGGATGGTATGGATGTATTGGCCAATTTTTCTCAGATGGATAGTTCAACAATATATGCAGGAGCGTACAGCCCGTTTGGCCTACCTGGCCAATCCTATCTGCTCAGAGCAGAACATCCGACATTGGGTACTATTGAAGCCACCTCAATTATTCCCGAAAAGGTCGTTATACAAAAAGTAGAGGCCATTCAGGATTTTATTGGGGAAAATGAAGAAAATGTAAAACACGGTCTCGAAATCACTTTTGATGACCCCGGAGCAATGGACAACTTTTATAGCTTCTCCTTTTTTGATATCGACGTTAATAGCAGTGTCCCAGTTTTGATTGATGTTAATCTCGTAGATATTCTCACCCCAGCGACCTCAAAAATCGATGGCATAAATTATAAAACCAGCTACGCACTGCATGATGGTGACTTTAATGGTCAAAGTGTGACATTGCGTTTTGAGATCAGAAAAGGAGATGGCACCGCCCCAACTGACAAGGCTTATATTGAAGTCCGGTTTCTGGATGTTCCTGAGTACCGCCACTTGCAATCCTTGTATGCTCCTACCAATGTCGACCTGGAGCCCTTTATTGAACCCACCCTTGTTTATACCAATTTTGATCGTGGATTTGGGGTGTTTTCATTGTTTACTAGCGCGGTTTATGATGTGGAAGAGTGAGGCCGGTTTTTCTGTCTTCACATAGCTAAGCTGGGGTTCAAAATGATTGGAAAAAATGGAGCGATTGAGTAGCCGTTTTCATTCTTTAAATCTGTGTTCTATGTATCTCTCCATTTTTTTGTCAGCATCAGAAAGAGTGCGGTTGTTTACCACAATAAAATAAGGGCGCAATTAAGAGTTGCGCCCTCATTTTATATTGAAACTTGAAGACCAAATAAGTTGCCCCTTCCTAATGCCGATTCAGCATTTTAATAGCCCGCCCAGGCGTATAAGGTGCATCCGCATCCTCCAATTGTTGCTCTAGACGGTTCAGGTCCTGCTCTACTAACTTCTGTAGATCTTTCAAGATAGGTTCAAATTCTTCCTTGGCTACAGCATAACTATCCCGATGGGTTTTGGTAGCTGTTGAGGTAGAATATTTTTGCTCATAACCGATCCAGCCGATCCGGGTTCCGGGAGTTGGCGGTTCGCCGATATCGAGTGTTGCCTTAACCGGGTCACCGTTTAGTCGCCGCTTGATATCATTCAGCTTTAGTTCAATATTGTTGGCCGCAGTAGCCAGCTCATTCATTGGCTTTTCTACCAGTTTGATAGCTTCCCGAATGTAGCGCAATTTATTATCTACTTCGCGAATCATGTGTTGAGCTCCTTCAATAGAACGGCTCAGTTCCTCTACTTCCCGTTGAAAGGCCACTTTTGCCAATCGATCATCAGCCGGAAGAACGGTATTATTTAGTGGTTTGACGGTAAAAGTGACTGGTTGTGCCACCTCTTTTATGATCCCATCAATATAAGTTGCCATAGTCACGGTATAGTTGCCGGGTTTAACCAGTGTACCTTCCGAAACGCCTGCAAAAGGATTATAAAAACTAGGCTGTCGCAAACTAATGGCCTCCTTGGAAGCGTAACGCAGGTCCCATTCCAGCCGTTGCAGGCCTTTTTTAATGGGGTTGTTTATTTTCCTTACCACGGTACCATCACTATCCCGGATGGTGAAAATCAATGCCGAAGCAAAAGCCTCTCGCTCTGCCTTTAATGCTTCGTAGGTTGGGTAAGCATTGTCTTTTCCCGCTTTGGCAGCTTTGGCTTCTTCTTCTCTTCGTTTGTCTTCCCGACTATCAATATCCTCCGGCATATAATAGGTGATCATGGCCACTGGTCCCAGATTATCTCCGGTATAAAATCCATCGCCCTGAAATGCCTTGCCGGGTAACCCCAAGGGTACACTTTTTTCAAACATCAAAGCCTCGCGAACCGCATACAACTGTGGCTCGGTGATGCTATCCATACTTATACTTCTCAAAACCGAATAATCGTCCATCACATAAAACCCGCGGCCAAAAGTACCCAATACCAGGTCATTTTCGCGGCGCTGTATCGCCAAATCACGTACGGCAATAGTAGGTACGCCAGCTTTCAATTGTTTCCAACGTCCGCCACTATTAGGTGAGAAAAATACACCAAATTCTGTACCACAAAAGATCAGGTTTTTAGCTACATGGTCCTCTTCAATTGCATAAACACTACCTCGTTCTGGCAAGTTATTGCTGATTTTAGTCCAGGTATTTCCCTTGTTGGTACTCTTAAATAAATAGGGTTTAAAATCTCCATATTTGTGGTGATTAAAGGCTGCATAGATCACATTTTCGTCATGTTGTGATGCGTATACTGCGTTGACGTAGGTCCGTTCCGGCACGCCGGCAATATTTTCTACTTTCCGCCAGTTTTGACCACCATCTTCCGTGATTTGTATTAGGCCATCATCGGTACCCACCACCAGCAAATTGGCGTTAAGTGGCGATTCCGAAAAGGAGACAATGGTTCCATAAGGAGAGGTCGATCCGTTTTTGGCCACCGCATCAATTCCCCAAACCCGATCCATCACTTTCAACTCATTTCGATTAATCTGACGGGTGAGGTCTTCGCTGATTACGTCCCAGCTATTGCCATAATCATTTGAGCGAAATAGTTTATTGGCAGCAAAATATAATCGCCCAGATTGATGAGGGCTTACCGCCAATGGGGCATCCCAATTCCAGCGATAGCCATCTTCGCCCTTTCTTTCTTTGGGCTGAATGCCCGTTTCTTCTCCACTTTTCCGATCGTAACGCACCAATACGCCATATTGAGACTGAGCATATACGATATCCGGATTTTCAGGATCTACCTGGGATTCAAAACCGTCACCACCGTGGGTGATAAACCAGTCCCGATTGGTAATGCCATGGTTGGTCACCGTCCGGGAAGGGCCGCCCAGGCTGAAGTTATCCTGTGTGCCTCCGTATATATTGTAGAATGGAAGGTCATTATCCAAGGCCACTTTATAGAATTGTGTCACCGGCAAATTCGCCTTAAAACCCCAGGTTGCTGCTGCATCCCAAGTCTCGTAAAGGCCACCATCACAACCCACCAACCAGTGATTATTGTTGTTGGGGTCAATCCACATGCTGTGATTATCGACGTGTTTGTAGTCTTCACCAACATTGTTAAAGGATTTACCGCCATCTTTACTCACCTGCATCCAGGTATCCATCGCGTAGATTATCTCCGGATTGATGGGGTCGGCGATGATCTCCTGATAATAATTTCCACTAGTTGAATAACCGCCCTGTTTTTCCCAACTGGCACCCCGGTTGGTGGAGCGGTAAAAACCACTTTTTCCCTGAGCAGCTTCTACAATGGCATAGATTCTCTCAGGATCAGCAGGAGAAATGGCCAATCCAATACGGCCCAAATCTACGGTGGGCAACCCTTTGTTGATCTTTTCCCAATTTTTACCACTATCGGTAGATTTATACAATCCCGAACCTGGGCCTCCGCCCAAATAAGTAAAAACATGCCGACGGCGTTGATAAGCAGCAGCATACAATACTTCCGGATTTCTGGGGTCCATCACCAGGTCAGTGACTCCAGTGTGTTCATCAATGGTTAATACGGCTTCCCAGGTTTTGCCTCCATCTGTAGTTTTATACACCCCGCGCTCGCCGCCTGAACTCCATACCGGCCCAATGGCGGCTACATATACGATGTCAGAATTGGTTGGGTCAACGATAATTTTACCGATATGCTCGGAGGTTTTCAACCCTACATGCTCCCAGCTGCTACCACCATTAGTAGATTTATAAATACCGTCACCATAGGCCACACTACGCTGGTTGTTATTTTCTCCTGTTCCTACCCAAACCACATTGGGGTTGTTGGGATCGATGGTCACACAACCGATGGAATAAGAACCTTCGCCATCAAAAATCGGCGAAAAGGTGGTGCCTGCATTCACCGTTTTCCAAACGCCACCAGAGGAAGTGGCCACATAATAAATATAGGGGTTATTGGCTTGGACTGCTACATCAGAAATCCTCCCCGAAGTAATAGCCGGGCCAATGGAACGGAACTTCAATCCCGACAGCGACATATTGTCTAATGGCCATTTAATGGCTTCGGTCTCTTTTTCTTTGTTTTTCTTTTTCTGAGCCTGTGAGGGTATCGGCAGGGCAATAAGCAGGACCAGGCATAGTCCTAAAAGTTTGGTCAATGGATTGTACATAAAGTTTTGGTTTTATTCCAGGAATCAGGTTTCAGGAGTCAGGTTTCAGGAGTCAGGAGTCAGGAGGGAAAACCCTGGCCTCTGGAACCTGATGCCTGAAACCTCAATTACTTAAGCGCCTGAAATTAGGCAATTGGTCGCTTTTCGCAAAAGGTTATCAGAAAGTTTGCAAAAAAGTACCCCATAGGTGTGGGTCGAACGGCAGAAGGTTTTGTCGGGTGAGAGTTGTGGACTAGCGATGTGGAAGGGTGAAGGCCTTTGGCCTGAAGTGCACAGCACCGAGCGAATAGCGAGCCCTGTAACGTAGCGACCCGCAGGGTAGGCCCCTAAAATCAACTAGAAAATCCATGTTTGGAGGTAAATCTATTTCGCCAGTTCCGACGGGTAATGCTTATTTCTTTTATTTTTTTCACCTTCTCTTTGGGGGTACCTTTTCAGAATGTGGTATTAAGCAGTGAACGCAAAATTGATCAACCTAAACTCTTTACCATGTACCGTAATATTCTTGCTCTCTTATTACTGCTCAATCTAGGAATACTTCTACCGGCGGCCAATGGCCAGGAACAAAAAAAGTTTTCGATCTCTGGTTATGTACAAGATGCTCAAACAGGAGAAAAGCTCATCGGCGTACACGTGTATGACCTGAAGAGTATGAAGGGAAGTTCTACCAATACCTATGGTTTTTTCAGTCTGACTTTACCCATGGATTCCGTCCAATTATCTGCTTCCTATGTAGGTTTTCAAACCTGGGAGCACGCGCTCTACCTGAATAAGGATATGGAATTCAACATCGAACTGGCCTCGGATGTAACCCTGGAGGCAGTGGAAGTCACGGCAGATGCCGTTGAACAGGTAGAAGAACAAGTACAGATGAGTCGCATTAGTGTGCCTGTTGATCAAATCAAGAAGTTACCCGCTTTTTTGGGCGAAAACGATGTGTTAAAAACCCTTCAATTGCTTCCTGGTGTACAATCTGGTGGTGAAGGACAAAGTGGTCTCTATGTACGTGGTGGCAGCCCGGATCAAAACCTGATTTTGTTGGATGGAGTGCCGGTGTATAATGCCTCCCACCTTTTTGGTTTCTTTTCTGTCTTCAATTCCGATGCGCTCAAGGATGTAAACCTGGTGAAAGGAGGTTTTCCCGCCCGCTATGGTGGCCGCCTGTCGTCTGTCCTGGAAATCAATATGAAGGAAGGCAACATGAAGGAATGGCATGGTGCCGGATCGATCAGTACGGTAGCTTCCCGCCTTACTGTAGAGGGGCCGCTGATCAAAGACAAAGCCTCTATTTTGCTTTCAGGTCGCCGCACCTATATTGATGTTTTGGCTAAGCCTTTTATCAAGGGTTCCTTTAACGCCAATGGTACCAAGGGTGATGCGGGGTATTATTTTCACGATTTCAATGCAAAGGTAAATTACAAATTCAGCAACAAGGATCGCCTTTACCTGAGTGCTTATACTGGCAAGGATAAGTTCTATTTCCGTGAAAAAGATAAAGATTTTGATTACAACAACACCATAAAAGCCGGATTGGGTTGGGGAAATCTTACTACCGCTTTGCGCTGGAATCACCTCTTTGGTAAAAAAATGTTTAGCAATACTACCATTACCTACAGTCGCTACAAGTTTAATACCCAGGCAGAAGACGAAAGTACCTATACTGAAAATGGGCAGTCAGAAAAAGAGGTCTTTGGCGTCAATTATTTTGCCGGCATCAATGACCTGGGCGCAAAAATTGATTTTGACTACGTGCCAACACCTAATCACTTTATCCGATTTGGGCTGGGGGGTACTTACCACACCTTTAATCCAGGTAAATTCGACAACAAGAACATTATCGAGAGTGAAAATATCCACATTGATACGACTTTTGGCAATCCGAAAGTATTTGGCTGGGAGTTTGCGGCTTATGCCGAAGACGAATTCAGCCTGGGCGACCGTCTGAAGGTCAATGCAGGGCTGCACCTTTCTGCCTTCAATGTGAAGGATAGCTGGTACACCTCTCTGCAACCACGTTTCAGTGCGCGGTATTTATTGCCAAACAATATCGCCCTCAAAGCTTCCTACGCACAGATGCGTCAATATATCCACCTGTTGAGTAATGAAGGTATTGGTTTGCCTACCGACTTGTGGGTACCCACTACTAACAATGTGAAGCCCCAGGATAGTTGGCAGGTAGCTGCGGGACTAGCCAAGACTTTTGGAGGCAAATATGAAGTTAGTCTGGAAGGTTATTACAAACAAATGAAACGAGTGGTTTCCTACAAGGAAGGTTCCAGCTTGTTGACATTCAGTGATTGGGAAAATGATATCACTCAAGGGAATGGCGAATCTTATGGCATGGAGTTTTTTGTACAGAAAAAGAAAGGACGCCTAACCGGCTGGATCGGTTATACCCTATCATGGACCTGGCGCCAGTTTGACGAGGTCAATTTTGGAAAAAAATTCCCCTATAAATATGATCGCAGACACGATTTAAGTGTGGTAGCTACCTATGAATTAAGCGACCGTGTTCAGCTTTCAGGTACCTGGGTGTACGGAACTGGCAATGCATTTACCCTCGGTCATTCCAGATTTGATGCCCAATTGCCCAGCCCGTTTGGCAATACTCAAAATTACCAGGTTCAACATTATGAAAACCGCAACAACTATCGCATGAGGGCCTATCATCGCCTGGATGTGAATATAGATTTTATCAAGGAAAAACGTTGGGGCACCCGCACCTGGTCATTTGGCCTATACAATGCCTACTCTCGTCAGAATCCTTTCTTTCTATATGTCGACAACGAGTATGCACCCAATCCTGATGGGGTTGGGTCTACAATCGATCGCAAACTCAAGCAGGTGAGTCTGTTCCCGGTCATTCCTGCAATCGCCTATAAATTCGAATTTTAAAGCAATTTTTAAAACAATCAATCATGAAAAATATACTTTTCTTATCTCTTGTAGCCGTATCCTTTTCCGCTTGTGAATTAACGGTTGAGACCGATTTACCCGACTACGAAAAACAAATGGTCGTACATTGTTATCCAAGTCAGGAGACCTTTTCTACTACGGTATCCACCACGGTGGGTTTGTTAGAAAATAAAAACCCTGAGTTGCTGGAGGATGCCAATGTAGAATTGTATGAAAATGATCAGTTAATCCTGTCGCTCTCTGGCAATACAGCAATGCCGATGGATCAGGCGTTGACTAATGGTCAAAAATATACGCTAAAGGTTACACACCCCGATTTTGAAGCTATGGAAGCGACCCAAGTCATGCCCAATCAGGTTCCAGTAAAAAAAGCAGTCTATAAAATGAATAGCGGTGTGGATGATTTTGGCGACCAGGTTGATGTATTGCAAATCTCTATTGATGATCCTGCCGGTGAAGAAAATTATTATGAATTTGGCCTTTTTATCCAGCAGGATCCGAATTTCCCAGACGCCATTAATTACCTTTATCCGGCAGAGAACAACAGTCTGGGTGTAAGCGTTATATACAGCGATTTATTGATTGCCAATGACCAGCTTTTTGATGGTCAATCCTATACAATAAGCGCCAAATTTAATAGCTACTACCACAACGATACAGAAAAATACATTCTGATGTGGCGCAATATCACTAAGGAACGGTACCTATACCTTAAATCGGTCACTGCCCATGTTTATGCTTCCGATGATCCTTTTGCAGAACCAGTTGGCTTGTTTAGCAATTTCGACCAGGGTCTGGGTGTTTTTGCGCTTTATAATGAGGCTACTTATGATGTTGAAAAATAGTGCTCTCCCCCTGTCCCCTGACACCTGACACCTGACTCCTGAAACCTGAAACCTAACACCTACCCCCTAAACTTTCTACAATCAATCTACATAACGGGTTATCCCGTACATGCAGGTCTTCGGATCTGCATTTTTTTTTGATCAAATCAGCATAGGCGGAACCTTTTAAGAAATAATACGTAAGCACAAAACAGGAATATGGTGAAATTAATCATCGTCAAGAGTTTGAATATTTGCGCGTTAAGCCGTATTTTTGTCCGTAATAGAGTCCACAGAGCTGTTTATCTACAACAACTAGCTGTTTATCAGCAGTTACTTCACGAGATTACGTCTAATTTTCATCCCTCTTTTGCCCCCCTTAACAGGGTTATGGCATTGTTTAGAGTAGTGGAGGTATGTTAATTCGTGAATAAAAATTTAGAAATCCCGGAACATAAATATTTCTCATGAAAAAATTTGTACTACTGTTATTGATGGGGGGCATTGTTTTTGCCTGTACAAAAGACCGCTTGGTCGACCCCCTGGACATCGCGCTCGACAAAGCTTTAAAAAGGATTGCACCAACCGGCACACGTGATTATTTTGAACTCCCCGAAAGTGAAGATTTAGCAGCTATTCCACAGGACTTTGTTAACAATCCATTGACTCCTGAAAAGGTGGCGCTGGGCAAAATGTTATTTTTTGAAACGGGTCTGGCCCGCGATTCCAAATATGATAGTGGTAAAGGCACTTATTCCTGTTCCTCTTGCCATGTGCCTTCGGCTGGTTTTATGCCTGGCCGGAAGCAAGGTATTGCTGATGGTGGTACCGGCTTTGGTGAAAATGGAGAATTTCGCAGCCAAAGTTCGAATTATGCTGAAGATGAACTCGATGTACAGGGTGCTCGCCCACTGAGTATGCTGAATACAGCCTATGTTACGAATTCTACCTGGAGTGGAAAATTTGGAGCTACGCATGTCAATGTTGGTACCGAAGCCCTTTGGGGTACTCCTGAAGATGAGCTTACAGAAATCAACCATTTAGGATACCAGGGGCTTGAAAGCCAGAATATTGAAGGTTTGTCCCTACACCGCATGCGGATTGATGAATATGTGTTGGATACACTGGGCTACCGGCCTATGTTTGACGAAGCTTTCCCCGATTTTCCCGAAGAAGAACGATATGGAGTGGTAACCACAAGTTTTGCTCTTTCGGCCTATATCCGCAATTTGCTGCCGACCAAAGCTCCCTTCCAGCAATGGGTGAAAGGGAATTATGACGCAATGACCGACATTCAAAAAGAAGGTGGCTTGTTATTTTTTGGCAAGGCAGGCTGTTACCGTTGCCACAAAGGTGCGGCACTCAGTTCCGTTGAGTTTCATGCATTAGGTGTAGGAGATCTTTGTGATGTAGATGCTTTGAATACAGGCACTACTGATATTCGCAATTTTGGCCGTGGTGGATTTACCGGTGAAAGTGAAGATCTATTCAAATTCAAAGTACCTCAGTTGTACAATTTGAAAGACTCTCCTTTTTATTTCCATGGTAGTAGTAAAAACACCTTGTGGGGAGTAGTGGATTATTTCAATAGAGCCGAGCCAGAGAACCCACGGGTACCTGTCAGTCAAATTTCGCCATTTTTTCATCCTTTGAATATGAGTATTGTGGAAATCCAGCAATTAGTTGCCTTTCTGGGTGACGGTCTGCGAGATCCTGATTTGCAACGTTTTGCTCCGGAAGCTGTACTTTCAGGAAACTGCTTCCCCAATAATGATCCGGAATCACAACAAGATTTGGGCTGTCAATAATAGCGTTGTTTGCAAATACGGATTCCTATCCTCATTTTTGTAGCCTATGCTATCCGTACACAGTGATGAATATTTTATGCAGCAAGCCCTCAAGGAGGCGCAACTGGCCTTTGATAAGGGGGAGGTTCCTGTGGGCGCCGTTGTGGTTAGCCAAAACCAGATTATTGCCCGGGGCCACAATCAAACCGAACAATTTAAAGACATTACCGCTCATGCCGAGATGGTTGCACTTACGGCTGCTTCTCACTTCCTGGATAGCAAATACCTTACCGATTGTACCCTTTATGTTACCCTCGAACCTTGTGTGATGTGTGCCGGGGCCCTAGCCTGGGCTCAATTAGATCGCCTGGTTTATGGTGCTGCCGATGACAAACGCGGTTTTATGCGTTTTGGTAAACGGCTGCTACATCCCAAAACCAGGGTAGAATTTGGGTTTCTTGAGGTTCCATGTCGAGAATTGCTGACTACCTTTTTCAAGAGCAAACGCTAGCGGGCCAGTTAAATACTGTTAATGACCTGGTTAAAAACTCTTAATGCCCTGGATTTACTGGTGGTAATGGTGTTACTTTGAAAGAAATAATAACCAATCTCACAATGAAAAAAATAAAATACCTAGCCATGTCGGGCTTGATGGTCGTGCTCTTTTCTGCCTGTGGCCCTACTTTGAGTCCCTTCACTCAAAGCCTTTACGAAGAACAGCGCTGGACTGATTCGGAATTACAACGTATTCAGTTTTATCTATCCAGAGATATTATTTTACAACGGGAATTGACCGGAGGCAAATCAGATATTGTTTCTGGAGAAATTAAAATTGTACGCGGGAAAGAAATTGAAGAAGTGATAATCAGAAAAGGCACACCAGGTGTTTTTCTGTTCAGCCCCAAAGCAAATCGCTTTGCTGTTGGATTTGAAGAAAATGATAATAACTTCCTGATCTTTGGCCCTAGCCCAAAGGCTAATAATCGTTATGTGTTACGAGCTTCCGACTGGAGCAATAATACCGGGACCGTCACCTATGCCGACAAAAAATGGCGTACCAGTACGGATAGTGCCTGGTCCAATTTAATGGTTGATTTGAAAAAAGTCAACAAAGTATCCCGGAAAACTAAAGTAGCTTCGGGACGTAAGGTTGGCTAAACATAGGTTATGGGGTTGTGTAAAAAGTCGCCATTCCGAACTGGATGCAAAATTTTATTTTTTTGCCGCCTATCTTCCCCTCTTGCAAAGAGGGGCCAGGGGGGTTCCGCGGCGGAAAAATAAAAGTTTATTCGGAGTAGAATATTGCCGTCCGGCTTTTTACACACCCCCTTGTTTACTCCTCTTTATTCAAGCCTTTTACAAAAGGGACAAACTTAAAGTCGCCCTTGATTTCCTGCCGATATTCTTTTTCTCCTGTCCTGGTTATTTTAAGCATAGATTGCACTTCCTTTCCTACTGGAATCACCAGAATGCCACCAATCCGTAATTGTTCCAATAAAGCTTCCGGCACCTTTTTAGCGCCGGCAGTCACAATAATCTTATCAAAAGGCATAAACTCCGGCAAGCCTTTATATCCATCTCTATAATAACAGCGGACATTCCCCAGAGAAAGCTGAGTCAACATTTTACTTGCCTGTTTAAACAGCAATTCCTGTCGTTCTATGGTGTACACCCGAGCGCCCAACAGCGCCAGAATGGCCGCCTGGTACCCAGATCCGGTACCCACTTCCAATATTTTTTCCCGAGGCTGCGGATCTAACAATTCTGTTTGATAAGCCACTGTAAAAGGCTGAGAGATCGTTTGTTCATTGCCAATAGGAAAAGCCTTATCCGTATAAGCCCATTCTTCAAATGCCTTGTCTAGAAAAAAGTGCCGGGGCAATTGCCCAATGGCTGTCAACACATGTTCATTGCTGATTCCTTTTTTCCGCAAGGTATCCACTAGCTTTTTTCTTAATCCTTTATGACGATAGGTATCCTTCACTGTTTTGTTTTACGTTTTTCTTTATATTTTTACTGCTACTCCCCTATAACACCCAAAAATAAGATAATATGAGTGAAATTAAGTTCGGTACGGATGGTTGGCGAGCAATTATTGCACAAGAGTACACTGTAGACAATGTAAAAAGAGTAGCTGAAGCAACGGCTAAATGGCTCATAGAGAGAGGTGGAAACAAGGTAGTTATTGGTTATGATTGTCGTTTTGGTGGCCTGCTTTTTACCGAAGTTACTACTCAGGTTTTGGGCGCACATGGGATAAAAGTTTTTTTAGCCCCCAATTTTATTTCTACCCCAATGGTTTCTTTGGGTGTTGTTAAGATGAATGCTGATTTAGGTGTTGTGATTACGGCAAGCCACAATCCTCCCTCCTATAATGGGTTTAAATTAAAATCCGAGCTTGGAGGTCCTATGATTCAATCGGGTATTTCCGAAGTGGAGGCATTGATTCCCGATGTTGCCAGCGATCTCGATCTGCCTAGTCTGGAGGAGATGAAAGCCAAAGGTTTGTTGGAGTATCGTGATTTTGAACAAATCTACCTCGATCATGTAGCTGCTAAATATGACCTGGAGGCCATTCGCAATTCAGACATCCGCATTGCCTATGATGGGATGTATGGAGCCGGACAGAATGCCGCAAAGCGGTTATTCCCCAATGCCGTTTTACTTCATTGCGAAGTCAACCCTTCCTTTATGGGTCAGGCTCCTGAGCCTATTCACCGCAACCTCTCGGAATTATCTCACCTGATCGCCAATGACCCGAAAATAACGTTGGGCATTGCCAATGATGGTGACGCGGACCGGATTGGCATGTATGACCAGGATGGCAACTTTGTAGATTCCCATCATATCCTGCTGCTACTTTTGCTCTATATGGGCAAATATCGCAAAGAAAGTGGTAAAGTAGTCGTCACCTTTTCCGTGACGGATAAAATGAAAAAACTGGCCAAACATTTTGGACTAGACGTGGAAATCACCCCCATTGGCTTTAAATATATCGCCGAAATTATGGCGAAAGAAGACGTCATTGTCGCCGGTGAAGAATCAGGCGGACTAGCCGTAAAAGGACACATCCCCGAACGCGACGGACTATGGATTGGTTTAATGATATTGGAATTCATGGCCAAAACCGGTAAAACCATAAAAACATTGATTGAGGAAGTATACAGTCTGGTGGGCCCTTTCGCTACTGACCGCGATGATTTGCATATTACTAATGAACTAAAAAACCAGGTCATCAAAACCTGTAAGACTAATCCATACAAATCCTTTGGAAAATACACCGTTCAATCATTGGAAACTATTGATGGTTTTAAATTCTACCTCGATGAGGACAAATGGGTGATGATCCGGCCTTCAGGCACCGAACCGGTATTGCGGGTTTATGCTCAGGCACCGGATTCCACGGAGGTGCGTTCTATTTTGGATGCTACGCGGGAAACTTTGGGGGTTTAGAGGTAGGGTGTACAATCTACCGAAAGGAAGTTGCGTCCATTTTTGATAAAAATTGTTTCCCAAAAGCTAGTGCTTCTAAGCTTGCCCTATTAAAACGAAAGAAAAAAATAGCCGCCTGATTTATACGACATATTGTACACTCTAGGTTTAGAGGAGAAGGTGAAGTCGACTATGTTAAGGCTTCACCGCCTGCAGGGGTGTAAGTTGGCTTAATATCCCTTTTCTTTCATTTTTTGTTGAAATTCCTGGCCGATTTTTGTCCCCCATTGTTGTCCAACCTGCATAGACTCCTGGGTAATCATCGGGGTACTTTTTGCAAACTTTTTACCTACCGGCGTTTGGTAGAAAGCGATCACCTCCTCCAAGTCTTCCTTAGTCATATATTTGATATAAACGGGCACCAACATTTCTACCAAATCTGTGAGGGATGTATTTAAAAATTCTTTTTCAAACTCGGTCCAGATTTCTGCACTTACAGTGGGGTATAGATCCTTGTACATGATAAACATTTGCGTGATTGCCCCCTTATAGGCACCTTCTGTTCCCGATACTTCAAACATTTTTGTTAAGACTTCCTGGTAGGCCGTATCGACTTGTGCAAAAGAAAGGTTTGTGAAAATAAAGGTGAAGGCTAGGATTGAGATAATTTTTTTCATTGTGTTAATTGGTATTGGTTTTTATAAAAACATGAAGGTAATAAAAAGTGAGTTCATGTTTATAGTGTACATTACTACTCAAAAGATAGGTAGGGAGCTAATTTCTCAATCAAATCTTCAGATAATATTCTCACCTTCCGCAGGTCATCAGCAGATTTGTAAGGACCATGTTGCTCCCGATAACTGATGATCACTTGGGCCTGTTTCCATGTAAGGTAGGGATGGCTTTTCAATTCTTCTGCGGTGACTTTATTGATGCCGATAGTTTTTAAAATTCTTGAAAGCAGCAGTTGGGGTTTTATTTTCTGGAAGGTGCTATCTGGCAGACCATAGGTTTCTGCTATTTGATCAATGGAATAAAAACCACCCAGCTTCTCCCGAAAGTTGGTAATCCTTTTGGAATAAGCCGGGCCGATACCCTGCAGTTGCTGCCACTCTTCTGGTGTTGCCTGATTAATATCAATTTTCAGCACAGGAGCATCATAAACTTTTACCTCGCGTTCGTTGACCAGTCCGGCTATTGGAGCAGCTGAATCTATCGGTGTTTGTTCTTCGATTTTGATGTAAGCTTCCAATCGATTGTACACCTCTGGGTTTAGGTTATAAATCTTTTTCAAGTCTTCCTTTTTTCTGAATTTCCCTCCTTTTTTTCGGTAGTTCAACATGGTTTTAACGACCTTATCTGAAAATCCCAATTGTCTCAATTCTGTCTCAATAGCGGTATTGGGATCAAAAGGAAAGGGTGCTATCAGAGTAGCTTTCTCCGTTTGGACGGCTTTTGTTGCCTCTTTTTCGTCATTGGAAGAAATTCGGATATATGGAAGTAATCGTTGGTAATCGGCATCAGACAGGTTATAAATTTTACCAAAATCTTGCTTTTTCTTAAAAAGCCCGCCTTTGTTGCGATAATTGATAATCGTTTGACTCAATTTTGGAGAAAGCCCTAATTCAATAAAATCTTCTTTGCTTGCTTCATTCGGATCAAAAGGAAACAAGGCAGGTGATGCTGATGCAGGCAAAGACGCTGTTGCTTCCTGCTCAGCAGCCTCAATTTCTGCCATAAAAGTGGAAAAATCGGTATCCTGGTCTGCAACCCAAAAAGGATAAAATAAGGGTAGGACAATACATAAAATGACCAGTATCGCCAATACAACAATCCCGCGTCTTTCAGTACTGGTATAATAAAAAAACTCCGGCCAAAAGGATTTCATTTATTCAATTGTTGGGGAATGAGGTAATTCTATCGTTAGCGCTCCGGTTTCCGGCAAACTGTAATATTTTAGTCCCAGCATTTCACATTCAGTAGTCCATTCATTTACTCTATCCCTGTAATTAGAACCATCAAAAATCAGTGCCTTAAATCTAAATGATTGTGTTAATTCTTCAATTGTATGGTCAGGATTATCGCGCAACAATACATAATCGACGGTTAATGGATTTTTGGGTAATACTAAGGCGCCATTGATCAAGACCAGCCGTAGGGATTCAAATTGAAGAAAATGGCGATGCAATTGCCAATTTTTATGTTTAAAAGCAGCATCCTCTAAAGAAAAATTAGTCTGCTCTTTCATGCCTTTATACATGCGATAGTTGCCTGCCGGAAATATTTGCGCTTCTGGTTGGAGGCCCGCATCAGCCAGGCTGTATATTTGCCTCCCATGAATTAAGTCGATAAGCGTGTGTTTGTATACCTGATAAACCGTTAACTCCTGCTGTGTAGTGTTTTGCCAGGATTTAAGGTTATGGATCACCAATACACCGCAAAGACATAATAAAACAGCCTGTGCCCAACGGGCTGTACGTTTTTCCAGAAAACCGATTGCTAAAACAATTAATAAATACAATAAAAAGAGGGAAACGCCACTAATCCAGATACCTTTCAATAGACCAGCCGGGAGCTGCTGAATCACAAAGATCAGGGCATTGGTTAACCAGATTACGGCATATAATGTTTTTCCCAGCAACCAGCCAATTCCGGGAATATTGCTCAAAAAAAGCAATCCCAATCCACCGGTCAGGATCAATACAGCAGCCGGTACCACCACCAGACCAGATAACCAGAAATAAAGTGGGAATTGATGAAAATAAAACAAGCTCAGTGGGAAAGTGGTGATTTGAGCAGCTAGTGATACCGAAACCAGTTTCCACAAATAATTACCATAGCGATTTTTAATGTACCACAAACGATAAATTCGGGGCTGAAAATAGATAATTCCAAACACTGCAAGATAGGATAATTGAAAACCGACCTGCTGTAATAACAACGGATTAAAACTCAACAAAATAAATGCCGATGCTGCCAGGGTATTATAAATATTGGTATACCTGCTGAAAGCTATGCCAATAATCAAAAAGGTAAACATAGTAGCGGCCCGCAAAACAGAAGGCGAAGCTCCTGTAATTAGTGCAAAACTCCATACGCCAAGGATGGTAAATACAACTTTAGTCCATTTCCAATAAGGGTGTCGCCAGGAAATCAGGCCCAATAAAAAACTGATCCCAAGATAGACCATACCAATATGTAAACCCGATACAGCCAATACGTGCATGGCACCTGTATTCGCATAAGCAGCACGTAAGGAATCATCAATTTCCGATTTATTGCCTAAGATAAGCGCCAGGCCTACGCCCAATTCATTGCTGGACGGAAGATGTTTGCGCAATACCTTAATACTTCTTTTTCGCCATTTATCTGCCAGCATCAAAATGGGATTACCGGCATGGTGGTTAATAATTTCCCAGTCCTCTTCATCAACAAATGTCTGGTAGTAAACATTTTGTTGGCGCAGGTAATTCCGATAGTCAAAAGCCTTGGGATTTAAAGATGGAGGCACTTCTCTCAGTTGACTTTTAAAACGAATCGCTTGTCCATAGTCCAGTAGAAAAGTTCTTGAGTCAACGGCTAGCGAAAGCTGGAGATTTCCACTTGCTGCTTTCCATTTTATTTGATCGGCGCTAATCGAATCCACTTTGACTAACAATCTCAAGCGCTGGGCGCCTACATCCTTTTTATAGATAACTCCCTGATACCAAATACTTTGTGCGCCAAACATAGCACAATGACCTGGGCGATTAACGTCTTGATTCAAGTCGGATAGCGACGTCCCCATCCATACAAAAAACAGAAAGCTCCAAGCACCAAAACGGGTTCGATGAGCATATACAATACGCTTTCGAGCTACCCAAATCAGTAAAACTAAATTTAAGAGAAGCAACGTACCAACTATCCAAATTCGATCCGGGAAGTACCAAAATGGAGATATAGCCATTCCTATCACCAATGGGAGTAGCAGGCGAAGTATTGGAATTTCGCGCCAGGACATAGTTTATTAATTAGTCCAATTAACAAAATATATTTGTGCTTTGCGAAGGCTTGGCTATGCCCTGAAGCCACCAAGAGGTAAAATTTAGATGGCTTCTAAACCCAATATAGAAAATCCTAATAATAACAACAAAGAACTGACGGTTTTTATAATAAAAAAAGCCCCCCTCCTGTCTGCTACGGAGAGAGGCCATCCCAAAAACCGATTTAAGTATACACTTGAAAACGGTTCTTAAGTGAATCACATACAATCCAATCGCCTTAATTATAATTGCCCATAATCTTAATTCGAATTAATATCAGAAATCTCCCAGGGGACCAAAATTACTGGCTACCCACTATTGGATTATTCCAAACGGTATTATTATTAGGTACATCTTATCTGAAGTGAAATGCAGAAGGAAAGGTTTCACCAATCGAAAAATCTACAGCTGCCAAACCATAAGTTTGACTTAACTATCACGCAGATAGTACCGAAATTCAATGTTGTTGTAGATAACTCGATTAGCTCTTTAGGCGATAACATCAAAAATTAAAGGTAAACTGAAATCAGCTTTTGAAAAGCTGATGGGGGGAACAGTTTAATAATCTCAAATTATTACCTGCCTTTAATACTATGCAAATATACATTATTTTTTTGCATATAGCATACCCCAAAAAGGGTATTTTAAAAAAACCATTAGCGCTTTTCAGTCGCCAAACAGTTGTTTAAAACCTACCCACTCTCGGAGAATTCCGAGAGTGGACATCCTCCGGGAAATTGTTCCCGGAGAATGGTGCAGGCCTTTATATAAACTACACCAAATTTTAAATTAGATACACCTTGACATAAGCCAATAACTGTGCCAAGTTTGACCTGGTTCTTAGACAAACCTCTCGATTTGTCAAAGAAGGTCTAATTCTTATACCCTTTATTAATCTCTTTTTCTTTCTTTTCAAATTTAAAAGCTAGGGTTACCTCATGTGATCCCATATTAAACTGCTGGAATCGTTGGAAAGAAACATCGTAGGAATAATACAGCTTAAAGGCATTGAGTTTGGTTCCCAAAAGAATCCCCAGAGCCCCTAGAGAACGGTAAGACAGGCCAGCGATCAACTGGTCGTCCAAAAAGCCCGCCTTGAGGTTAAAATCCACTTGAAAAGGGGAGTTTCTGATTTGCCGGATAAGGATAGATGGCTCGATATTCAAATTCTTTTCGGGTATATCAAATTTGTGTCCCAAATTGAATGAATAAAACTGGAAAAATGACTCTCTACCTGTCGTCCCTGCAATATCATCCAATCGGCTGCTCACCAGGTTATTAAATGTTAAACCAAAGAAAGTATTTTCATACAGCGTTCCATAAAAGCCAATAGCAGCATCAAAGACTGCCTGCCCGTTGAGGAAATCTTCCAACAGATTATCTCCTGCCATAAAGAAGTTACTGCCTACGACTTCATTATCGACGGTCATTTCCTGGAATTCAGAAAAGAAGCCGGCTGAAATTTTGGCAACTTCCCGATCCCGATCCATAAACTGGAAACGAAAGGCAACATCCATTTGAACCTTTAGACGGGTTAATTGGGCTGCGGATTCAGAAAGCACCCCTAATCCCAGGCCAAAGGTCTTCCCAATTGGGCCGTTGTAATAAGCAGCATAGGTTTTCGGAGAGTCTTTAAATCCCGACCATTGCGCCCGCGCATTCAGCTGTAGGTTGTAAGATTCATTAAATCCGGCAGCAGCTGGATTAATCAAGATAGGATTTACAGTATAGTGCATGAAAATGGCTTCATCCTGAGCAACCATCCATTTGGCACAAAACAGAACAACTAGGAGTAAAAGTATTTTTTTCATCGGAAATCGGTTAATATGCTTTGGGAATTGTTTTAGACGCCCGCTACCAGTGTAGCGGGCATTAAATAGTTCACTATGTTATTCAGTAAGAATGGTCAGTGAGCCACGCTCCTGGACCGTTCCATCAGGCGTACTGTATTCGAGAATAAAGTAGTATGGGCCTTCCGGAAGAACTTGTCCATTTTGAGCAGTCCCCGCCCAACTATTATCATAATTATCCACCTCAAATACCAATTGGCCCCAGCGATTGTAAATCTCCAGGTGGTTTTCAGGCAATTCTCCGATACAGAAGATAATAAATTCATCATTCAAACCATCTCCATCAGGGGTAATCACCACTCGTTCCGACAAACAAGGGTAACGTTTGTCTTCTACCAGACCTGCATACTCAGTTGCCGGAGTCTGACAGCCATTGGAATCTTCCACTTTTAGCAAATACTCTCCAGGACAAAGATTGGTAACAATATTCTCGGTGATGGATACGCCTTCAATATTGAGCCAGCGGTATAGATAATTTCCACTTCCTCCGGAAACATTGGCTCTCACCGATCCGTTACATGGATTATCCTCAGTGGCAGGCTCGGTAACGATTTCTACCTCTAATGGTTCAGGATTAGGCAATTCGAAGGTCTGTACCAGTTCACAACTATTTCTATCGGTTACAGTCAATACATAAGTTCCCGTACCAAGGAAGCTATTATCTGGTCCTAACTCATCATTGCTCCAAAAATAGATAAACTCTCCAGCACCACCAGAGGCAGCCACTTCGATTGAGCCATCTACTTCATCAAAACAACTAATGTTGTCAACATCAGAAATGAGTGTAATAACCGGTGGAGCGGTTACTTCTACTTCTTCTTCCACCGTACATCCTGCTTCATCAACCACAACCAGGGAATAAGTACCTGCACTTGCACTTAGCAACTGTGCACTAGGGCCGGTTTGCACCAAAGTTCCCCCTTTTTCCCATTCGTAAGTATACGTGCCCTGTCCATTAGCCGCAGTCGCTACAATCCGTCCATCTGTAGCATCGCTACAACTTACATCATAATTATTGAAATTACTCGGTACCGTCAGGCTCGTCAGCTCAAGTGCTGATTGTGTTTCAATCGTAACAGAATGAGAAACAATAGCTCCTGTTGCATCTACCGCAGTATAAGTATAAGTACCGGCAGGAACACCGTCTAGGTCTTCTGAATTACCAACAACGGTTCCTGTTTGATTGGTCCAGGTAACGGTGATTGGCTCACTGCCATTAAGGGTCAGGTCAATTGAACCATTTTCATCTCCCAAACAGCTAACGTCAATCTTTTCTAAAGCTGTTGGCATAAAGGTTTGAATGACAACAGGAGACATTTGCATGGTACATCCATTTGCATCCGTCACCACTATAGTATAGGTACCTTCCAACAAAGCAGTAATGGGATTGCTGGCAGGCATGTTATTTATGGTTACACTAAAAGGCGCTGTACCTCCAGTGATTCCCAACACAATTAAGCCATCACCACCTATAGCATCCGTATCATTAACCAGGTTGTCCACAACTGCCACCAATTCATCAGGCTCTTCCACTGTTTCCATTCCCGTAAAGACACCTCCATTGGAATCCGTAATGGTCCAGGAATAGACATCAGGCGGCATATTGGTGAATAAGAAATCGCCACTACTATTACCTGTCATGGGCGGAAAGCCCGCAATTTCAGCAGTATAAGGTCCAACGCCACCATCTGCTGACAAACTTATCGTTCCATTGGCGTCGCCATT
This sequence comes from Saprospiraceae bacterium, assembly GCA_021604865.1. GTDB lineage: Bacteria > Bacteroidota > Bacteroidia > Chitinophagales > Saprospiraceae > BQJU01. The sequence goes on from BQJU01000066.1 coordinate 33,992, forward strand.
ACAGCTTACTGTTGTAGCATCCGAAGTGACGACTAATGGTGAAGACGGAACCATAAAACAGCGGCTGGCAGAACAACCATTATTACCGGTAACCGTTACACAATAAGTAGCGGCTGTCAAGCCACTAATGTCACCTCCAACAACCTGACCAATACCATTATCCCATACATAAGTATAAGGCATAACACCATTCGTCACATTGATATCAACAGCACCATCATTACCATTTAAGGCATTGGTCACTGTTCCTGTAATATTGATTTCCAGGAAGGAACCGATAGCAAAGGAGCCAGTTACTTGCTGAGCATTCTGATCGGTTACTCTTATGGTATAATCTCCGGCAGGTTGATCGATCAAATTTTCATTGTCCACACCAACTGTACCACTGCTAACAACCGAGCCAGCATTATTTCTCCACTCAAATTGAAGGGCACCGGCACCGCCACTAATCGCTACCAGGATATCTCCGGTAGATTGGCCGAAACAGGCATTTGTTACTGTAGTCAAATCAATAACAATATCTCTGCCTAATTCTACACAATTACTGGTGGTACAACCTGCACCATCTGTTACGGTTACACAGTATTGTCCAGGGTTATTGAGGTTCGTCAAATCCTGAGTCGATGCGGTGAAGCTAGATGGGCCAGTCCAGGAATAAGTATAAGTGCCTGTGCCTGTACCACCGGTAACCGTCAAGTTGATGGCTCCATCATTGCCGTTGGTAATATTATCTACCTGTAAAGGTTGTAATGCCAATGGCGGGTTGAGGTTGCTCACCGAAATATTGGTCACTACAGCTGTACAACCGCGGTTGTCTTCAACAGTTACTGAATATAAGCCTGGTCGCAGGTTGGATTGGGTACTTTGGTTTGGAACCGGATTAAAACCAGCCGGTCCATCCCAGGTGTAGGTCAAGGCTCCCGTTCCTCCTGTTGCAGAAACAGTGATGGAGCCTGTGTTGGAACCTGCACAGGCAATATTGGTAATACTACTTACCATTAACACGAGCTCTGCAGGCGATCCCACAGTATAAGTGACTACGGTAAATAAATCATTTGAAGTATCCGTAATCGTGACCATATACATACCTGCCGCCAAGTTGGTTGCGCTATTGCCAAAACCATTTGCAGTACTCCAGGCGTAAGTTACCGGTCCTTCTGATTGTACTTCAGAAATCAGGATACCACCATCTGTATCGCCAAAACAAGTTACATCAATCACATTATCGCTGACCACTACTGGTGGATTATCTCCGATTGTAATAATTCCGTTATCTCCATGAAATTCAACATCATTTTCATCAGAATCGGTTACTTCTATCACCGTTGGAGAATTACCAAAGGTGATTGTTGTGCTTTCTTCACCAATGACATTGAAACAAATCTCAAAGATACCAGGAGGTCCATCTGGTACCGTGACGCCTGCCAAGGTATTATCAACCCAGGCCATCGTAATCGTTCCTGGCGCTGTTGGCGGCACTGTAAGCGGTGTTCCAAATGAAGTCTGTACCAAATCGACCAAATTCAGGTTCGTTATCGAAACGAATTCTAAAATGGTAGGGTCGTAGTTTATCGTAAATTGTAAGCCAATTAAATCTATAAATTCCTGCGTCGTTACACCCAGACATATTTGATCCCCCATTTGGGCATTGGCATCTTCGATAATCAAACCAAAGCCGTCAAAGCCTATTATATCACCTTCTACGGTTACCGAACCATTATTGATGTCTGGCACAACGTTCTCTTCATCCGAGTCTGTAAATTCAATTGCGGTGGGCGTATTTCCAAATGTTACGGCACTGGTGCCATTGGCTATACCAGTAAAACATATCTGGAAAATGACCCTACCATTGGGCAACGTCAAACCAGAAAGACTTGGATCCTCCCATCTAACTGTAATTACGCCCGGTGAGGTTTGTGGAGGAGTGCCAAATTCCGGCTGACCGACTCCACTAAAGTTGACATTACTAATAGATTCAAAAGATAAAATAGCCGGGTCATAATTAACGGTGAATTGTGCGCCAATAATGTCAATAAAATTACTGACTGTAACGTCCAGGCAGAATTCTTCACCAGCCTCTACGGTTGCACTTTCCATCGTTATCGTCAGATCGCCTACTGGAGGATCGCCACCGAGGTTGACCGTTCCACTTTCAGTATTTACAGGTGTTACATTTTGTTCATCCGAATCCGTCACCTCAATAGAGGTAGGGCTGCCCGTTATGTTTACTGTCGTTGTGGTGCTTCCTATTATATTAAAACAAATTTCAAAAATCTCTCCACCATCCGGTACAGTAACACCGGCCAGGGTATTGTCCACCCAGGCAAGCGTAATGACACCAGGTACGGTCATATTGGTTCCGGTTGGTGTACCAAATTGAGCCTCTGATAATCCAGACAGGTTAAAACCACCTACGGATACAAACTGTAATACGTTCGGATCGTAGTTGATACTGAATTGCATGCCAATGATCTCATCAAAGTCGTTTACAGTTACGCCCATGCAGATTTGATCGCCTGTTTGTGCATTATTAAAATCCTCAAGCGTTAAGGTAAAACCTTCGGGATTACTACCACCTGTGATTGACACTGAGCCACTTTCGGTAATGATCGGTGTCACATTTTGTTCATCCGAATCCGTCACCTCAATGGAGGTAGGACTACCGGTAATGTTAACGGTTGTATTACCTGTTCCGATAACGTTAAAACAAACTTCAAATATCTCTCCACCATCTGGTACGGTCACACCGGCCAGGGTATTATCTACCCAGGCAAGCGTAATGACACCAGGTACGGTCATGTTGGTTCCGGTTGGTGTACCAAATTGAGCCTCTGATAATCCAGACAGGTTAAAACCACCTACGGATACAAACTGTAATACGTTCGGATCATAATTGATGCTGAATTGCATGCCGATGATCTCGGTAAATTCGCTTACAGTGAGTCCCATACAAATCTGGGAGCCGGAGGTTACATTGTTAAAATCTTCCAGGGTCAGCGTAAAATCGCCGGGGCCTCCTCCAGTCGTGATCCCCACTGTGCCACTTTCCGTATTGACCGGATTGACTGTATTATCATCTGCATCTGTTACCAGAATGCTAGTTGGGTTGCCTGAAAAACTAACCGTTGTATTGCTGGTGCCGATCACATTGAAACAGATTTCAAAGATTTCAGTACCATTACTCAAGGTTACTCCGGCTTGCGTCAGGGCTTCCCAGTCTAATGTGATTACTCCGGGAGAGGTAGCTGGTGGCAAGCTAAATTGTGCTTCCGATAAACCAGCCAGATTGAACCCTCCTACGGATACAAACTGCAAGGCATTGGAATTATAATTGATGCTATACTGCATGTCAAAAATCTCCGTAAAGTCATTCACCGATACGCCCATGCAGATTTGGGTACCTGATTGCACATTGGAGAAGTCTTCTAGCGTAAGTCTAAAGTTTGTCGGGCCACCGCCAGTTCCGGGATCACCTAGATCTACCGTTCCACTTTCTGTGGTTACCATTTCACCATCTTCATCTGAATTGGTAACTTCAATGGCTGCTGGTGTGCCCGTAATCATCACTGTTGTATTGGTTGACCCGATAACATTGAAACAAACTTCAAATATTTCTGTCCCATCCGAAAGGGTTTCGCCAGCCAGTTGCGGATCCAGCCACGACATTGTAATGACGCCGGGTGCTGTTCCCCCTGCAGGCGTTCCAAAAGCAGTGGCATTAAGGCCATCCAGGTTAAAATTACCCAATGAAGCAAACTGCAATACGGCTGGGTCGTAGTTAATACTGAATTGCATGCCGATGATACTGTTGAAACCACCCACGGAAATACCTATACAAACCTGGGATCCATTTTGAGCAGTAATGTCCTCAACCGTAAGGGTGACCCCTTCTACTGTAGAAGACTCAATGCTTGGATTTTCAACATTTTTAATGGAATTTGAGAAAGTATTTTCAGCTTTATCAAACCGAACATTCTCTTTCTTTGCCCCATCCGGGACAAGGCTTCTGCTTCCGAATGACAAAGCAGGTGTGGGTTGCGTGAAAATGCTGATGCACAACACAAGTAGCCCACCTAAAAGGCGTGTAAGGGATATATTCATACTGTCCGGAATTTGGGATGATTAAGGAAATAAGTTTTTTTATCGGTTTTTAATATGGATCAGCTTCTGAGAAACAGTAAAATCTTTGGACCGCATTCGATAATAATATGCTCCGGATTCCGGGAATATGGATTCCGGTAAATCAATCGCATGCGTTCCGTTAGAATACGGCTGTGTTTCTTCAAAAATTACTTTTCCACTAATATCGGTTACGGTAAATTGAATCGTTGTAGCATTTCTTAACGAAAATGAGATTTGGGTAGAAGTGTTAAAAGGATTTGGGAAACTATCTTCCACCTTAATCTTATCAGGAGCAGTATTAAAAACGGTGGAGGTGGGGCTTTGTACACTCACATTGCCAGCAACCAAATCTGCATTGAGCACATCATCAACATCCGATATTTCAATGGAAGAAGGTTGGTTGGCAAAAACAATCTCTGTGGCAGAGAATGGACTACCAATCACTTCAAATTTAATGGAGAACAGAATACTGCTGTCTTCCAGGGAAACACCTTGCAGGCTCTCATCATACCAAAGAAAACCCATCCGGCCTTCATTTACGGCAGTGGTGCCGAAGTTGCCCTCCAGGTTCATGTCTTCAATACCTAGATGTTCCACTGTTTTAAACAATAGAATGGTCGGGTCCCAATGCACAGAAAACTGGGCACCAAGGATGTTGGTGAAGTCGTTAACTTTTAAATCTGCGTATACAATCGTGGAAGGGTAGGCCTCCTGATCATTGAAGAAAAGTGAAATCTGAGCCTTTGCTGGTAAATTGGATAACAACCAAAGGAAGGATACTAGGAAAAGCTTTCCAGTAGTACGTTTCATATCATGGGATTATGCGAGAAATTGTACTAAAATTTGCGCCCAAGGTACGAAAAAATTAGATAATAAACAGGTATGTAATAAATTTTTAGACAAAAAAAGGAGTGGCCCCCAAAGGGAGCCACTCCAAGTGCAAGTATCTTTATTTATGATTCTTAGTCTACGATGATCATTTTCTTCGTAGCAGTAAAATCTTGTGTAGATACTGTGTAGTACAGAACGCCAGTTGCAGGCAGATCAGTGCTATGAACAGTTACAGTGTTGTAACCTTTAGCAAAATCACCGTTAACTACTTTCAGTACTTTACCCGTTACGTCGTTGATAGTAACAGTAACATCAGCACTTTCTGGCAGGTTGAAGCCAATCTGCGTCTCACCCTTGAATGGGTTAGGCGTGTTTTGGTATACCTCGAAGCCGGCAGCGGCTACAGAACCAGTGTTGAAGTTAATAGTTACATCCTCAGTACCGTCGTTCATGTTGTATGCCTCAGCAACAGTGTAGCGAGAGCTTACACCGATCACGTCGCTCAACTGAGCATCAGCGCTAGCACTGAATACCAAGCTAAACAATACGTCATCAGCTTTAGCTTTACCATTCCAGCTGGTGGTGATCATACCTTCGCTTACGTAGCGCATTCCGAAGTTTTCTTCAGTTACTACTCCGCTGATCAAGTCAACCAATTCCAGAGCTTCGTTGTCGAAGGTCAGGGTGAACTGGTAGCCTTGGATCTTAGCGATGTCGGCGGCCGTAAAGGTTACAGTGTATTCGTTACCTGCTTTCATAGCCGCATCAGCTACACTGAAGGCAAATACACCTTCCATGTTGCGATCGTCAACATCAGCGAAGTTGTTAGCAGTTACACTACCATTAACATCACCAATCTTAACAGCTACGAAATCAGCATCTTCAATATTTCCAGCAAGGTTGTTTACGTTGAATACCTCTCTGAAGTTCTCAGCCCATGGGTTAGATGGATCTGGGAAGCTGTAAGAAGCATCTACAAAACGCCAGCTAGTGTTGTTCTCAAACTCAGTGTCAACGCTCAGGATCAGTTTACGGATCTTGATGATATCAACAGTAGAGATGGTGTGTGAGTTATTCACGTCAGCTGCGATCATCTTGTATGGGCTTCCAAGTGGAGACACACCCAGGATGTGCTTGCTGATCAATACCAAGTCAAATGTAGATACTCCGTTGAGGTAGTCATTGTCACGCTGTGGCGTAACAGTGTAGTCATAACCATTTTCCAGGTTGTTGAACTCGTAAGCTCCGTCAGCTGCAGTAGTCATGTTCATGATCGTACCACCGCTCAGGCCAACTTGTACATCCTGTACAGTTTCAGACTCTTCAGTTAGAATTACACCAGCAATTCTAGAACCGATGCTACCACACTCGTCACCGTCACAAGCACCAGAGTTATCTTGTACTAGTACATAAGTTTCACAGTAGTCGTAGTTAGGTCCACCAATTGTTCCGTCTGGTTGTACTGAGTATGG